>JAJCXO010000067.1 GCA_029263395.1 Acidobacteriota bacterium
AGAGGCTTTGATGGACGGCATACCGTTGCAAGGGGTTTGGTATGCCCGTTCCGAAGAATACGAAGCTAGGCGCCAAGCACAACGTCGAGCAGCTCGACGAGGGACCGAGGTCGAAGAACTCGACCGTAGTGCTTTTATGGAACTCTACACCGTCCAGCTAGCACCGCTCCCCTGTTGGAAAGACTTATCGCTCGCTACCCGTCGACAGCATGTGACCGAAATGATCGTCGAGATCGAGGCCGAAGCAGCGACCCAGCGCGCCGAACTCGGTATCGAACCCCTTGGTATGGATGCTATCCGCAACCAAGATCCGTTCACCCAGGCCGTCCACAGCAAGCGCAGTCCCAAACCACTTTGTCACGCTGCCAGCAAAACCATGCGCGACCGCATGAAGCTCGCCTATAGCGCCTTCGTCGAGATGTTCCAAGAGGCTTCACTCAACGTAAAACTTGGCAGAGTCACTGAGGCGATCTTCCCCAAACATTGCTTTCCACCGAGCCTGCCTTTTGTTCGCACCGGTGATGCGATCGATCCGCTCGCTGACGCGGGTGGGGCTGTACGCTGGGCAACTTGGTCGCCAGCGGCTAGCTGAACCGAGTCGCAAGTTGCACCAGCTTGGCTACGAGGCGTTGATTGAATTCTGATATCTGCGCCTGCTTGGAGAGGTGTACCTTCATGTAGTCGGGATTCCAGAGAATTCAAGCTAAAGGCAACTTGGTAGCTACCGAATTGCTTTGTTGGCTCCGAAGTCGTGCTTCGTGCTCCGGGAACAGTGCTTCAGCGAGCCAAAACCTTGAGATAAGGCTTCGATTTTTGGTCAGTTTACGTCCTCTTCCGAAACCCCTGGCTCCTCATTCCGCTTCCCCTGGTCGAGGCCTGATCGATCCAGCTCTGATGGCTCCAACCGGGCGGGAACACCGGTGGATCCACACCATCACGGACTGATCCCCACGTGCCAACACCTCGAATTCGGCTACCAAAGCTCCAAACCCCGGTGCGGCCGAGTTTGTTGGCCGACTTTTGCCTTAGTACCGCGGTGCAGACGCGTTTGTCGGTCGACAATTGCGTTAGCACGCGGTGTTAGCGCGTTTGCCGACCGACAATTAGCTAAACACCTGGGTGTTTCCTCCAATGTCGGCCGACATTTGGGCCCGCACCGCGGTGCTCGGGCCATGATTGACGGACTTGGGCGAGCCAATCCGCTCGAAAAGGTCTCCTTGGGTGGTTGAGGCGAACGGCGGGGCTGTTCCAGCCCCCCTTAGAGAGGCTCGATCGGGTTAAGATTCGACCATGACCACCGAACATACCGACGCTGTTCCAACCATCGACGACATCCGAGCCGCCCGCGCGCAACTCGGCGACCGTATCCGCCATACCCCTGTGTGGGCATGGCGTGGCCGGGACATCGCTGAAGCGGTGGGTGACGGCACCGAGGTGTTCCTCAAGCTCGAACTGTTCCAATACGCCGGTACCTTCAAACCCCGTGGCGCGCTGCTGAACATGCTCGCCTTGACTCCCGACGAGTTGACCCGGGGTGTCACCGCCGTCAGTGCCGGTAACCACGCCATTGCCGTCGGCTACGCCGCCCAGGCGCTCGGCACCAGCGCCAAGGTGGTCATGTTGGCTTCCGCCAACCCGGCCCGCGTCCAGGCCTGCGCCGACTACGGCGCCGAAGTGGTCCCGATGCCCGATGTCCATCAAGCCTTCGACGAGGTCCACCGCATCGAACGGGACGAAGGTCGCGCCTTCATCCATCCTTTCGAAGGCCCTCGCACCGCTCTCGGTACCGCCACCGTCGGTCTAGAGCTCACCGATCAAGTCGAAAACCTGGACGCTGTCATCGTGCCGATCGGCGGAGGCGGGCTCTGTGCTGGCGTCGCCATGGCGGTCAAGCTTGCCCAGCCTAGCTGCCAAGTCATCGGTGTCGAGCCCGAAGGCGCCGACTCCATGCACCGCAGCTTCGCCGCTGGCGAGCCACAGTCGATCGACAAAGTCCGCACCATCGCCGACAGCCTCGGGGCCCCTTACGCCGCCCCCTACAGCTTCAGCCTCTGCCACCGTTTCGTCGACGACCTCGTCAAAATCACCGACGACCAAATGCGCCAGGCCATGCACCTGCTTTTCAGCAGCATGAAGCTCGCCGTCGAGCCCGCTGGCGCCGCTGCCACCGCTGCCCTCTGTGGGCCCCTGAAGCAACGTCTCGCCGGCAAACGGGTCGGCGTCATCGTCTGCGGCTCCAACATCGACACTGGAACGTACGGGTCGCTGATGGCGGGTTGAGTCTCGCCTCACCACGGCCGAGACTAGCCCTAGCCGTCAACCCGTTCAATTAGGCTGACCCTTTTCGAGTCTCCTCCAGCATGTTGCAGAACAACGCCCCTTGTTCGATCGCGTCATCCAACGCGATATGACTATGGGGTAGATCGTCGAACCAATGACGCGGCATGTTGCGTTTGGTGGTCTGGCGGAAGCGTGATCCCAACACCGCCATCGCGAAGGTTTTGATGTCGAGGGCCGAGTACGAGAAGGCGCTACGGCCGACAAATCGCATCAGGTACCAGTAAACGAAGGTGAAGTCGAAGCCTGCCGGATAGGCGACAAACACTGGCTTACCCGGCAGGTGACGTACCCAAGCGTCGTATTCGGGCATGACCTCTTCCGGCGGCCGGATATTCGACCGGCAAGCCGCCCAGGCCTCGGGCTGAGATCGCCACCACCGCATCGTCCGTGGGTCACCCTCGGCGCCCGGCAACAACTCGAGGTTGGCGGAGTAGGTATCGACCAGGGTCTTGTCGGCGAAATAGGCAGCGGAGCCGAAGCTCAGCATGGAGTGCGGGCCGGGGATTTGCCCGTCCGCCTCGATATCGGTCGAGACGTAGATCTCAGGTTTGTTGGCGCTCACCGGCTCGTCCAGATTGAACCGAATACGATTAGGCACGATTCAAAGCGGCTAGCTTCGCTTGCAAGAGAGACGGGTTGTCGCGCTTGAAGGCTTCGACAAACGCCTTGTCCGCTTCGGCCGCCTGATCAATCTCGGACCGATGATCGTGATAGTACGCCATGGCTGCATAAACCGATGCCAGGGACAGATCATAGGTACCTGCGATCTCTTCTAGGGAGTGCCCTAATCGCCCGTACATGAGCGCCACATCCGCAACCGTGATGCGCGTGCCGGCGATCCGCGGCTTGCCGCCGCGCACTTCGGGGGTCATCTCAATGTGGTAATCAGTAGGCTGTTGAGCAACTGCTATCGACATGGATTCTCCGAGGTGCTCTCGACCATCAATACACCGTCAATCCAGGCCCCAACAGCGTACCACAGCGCTTCTACCGACCCCGAGCCAACAGTCGATAGATCACCGGAATGACCAGCAGCGTCAATGCCGTTGAGCTGATCAGACCACCAACCACCGCCAAGGCCATCGGGGCGCGCAGCTCACTGCCTTCGCCGAGACCACTCGCCATCGGCAACAGGCCGAGGACGGTGGTGGCGGTGGTCATGAGGATGGGTCGTAGACGGGTCTGGCCGGCACGACGCAGGGCGTCGAGCTTGGATTGGCCCTCGCGCCGTAAACGGTTGGTGGTGTCGACCAGGATGATGGCGTTGTTGACGACAATACCGGCGAGCAGCACAACACCGATCAACACCACAATCGACACCCGGACGTCAAACAGGGTGAGGGTGACAAGCACGCCAATCAGCGACAGCGGGACGCTGAATAGGATGACCAGGGGATGGATCAAGGATTCGAATTGGGACGCCATGACGATGTAGACCAAAAAAATGGCGAGGAACAAGGCGAGGCGCATCGATTCGAAGGAAGTCTCCATCTCTTGCTGCTGGCCGCCCATGCGCCAGTCGAAACCGGCAGGCAAGCCCATATCGTCGATCAAGCCGGTAATCGCCGCCGACGCGGACGCAAGGTCGCTGCCGGCGAGATTGGCAGTGAGGACGGCGACCCGTTCACCGTCGGCACGGCGGATCTCGGCCGGGCCTTCGTCTTCGATCACGTCGGCTACCGCCGACAACGGTAAGGCGATTTTGCCGTCTTGGTAAACCACCAGGTTGGCGAGATCGGCGGCACTCGATCGAAACCGCTCCTCGGAACGCACTCGAATATCGATCGTGCGATCCTCCCGCTGGACCTCGGTGGCCACGGTCCCCAACACCTTGGACTGTACAACCGAAGCGACCTGCTGCACGCTCAACCCCAGGCTGGCCAGCCGGTCACGATCAAAGCGGACTTGCAACTCCGGGGTACCACCCTCGGCGGAGGACTCGACGTCGGTGATCCCCGGCAGCTGGCGCATCCCCGCCGCTAGTTGATCCGACAGCCGACGCAACAGCTTGAGGTTGTAGCCTCGGATCTCGACTTCGATCGGTGTCTTGAAACTGAAATAGCTGGGTCGACCAAATTGTACGTCGAGGCGCTCGGTAGCAGCACTTTCGGCTTCGAGGGTGGACCGCAGCTCGGCCATCAGCTGCTCTTCTCGCTCGCGAGAAAAGGGTGGTGCAACGGTAAGCGTGATTTGCCCGAGGTTCTCGCGGCTGTCTCCTGAAACCCCGCCCTGTTGGCTCGAGCTGCCGACCAACGCATACACCGTTTCGACACCCTCGAGACCGCGGGCCAGGCTTTCGACCCGGGCAAGGCGACGTTGCGTGACGTCGAGGTGAGTGCCCGGCGGCAGCTCGACATCGAGGAAAAACTCCCCTTGGATGAGCTCCGGCACCAACTCGCTGCCGAGCCGTGGGTAAAGGGTGAGGCTGGCGGCAAAAAGCATCAGAGCGATGCCGACCGTGACCAACGGCCAACGTAACGCGCCGTCGAGCAGCCGAGCGTAGCCCACAGCAAGCCGTTCGAATGCGGCCTGAAACAGCCGTGCCGGCACCGCCAACAACCACACCACCGGTCGCGTGACAACCCAGGCCAGGGCTCTCAGGCCGCGACCGATCCACACAAACAGCTGGAAGACGGCGGCAGACAGTCGACCTTTGATCGTACCGTCCCTAGTCTCAGGCTCTGCATTCGACGGTTCGACGTCCACCTTGAATCGCTGCGAGGCGAGCATCGGGATGACGGTCAAGGCCACCACCAGCGAAATGATCAGTGAGTAGGTTACGGTCAGGGCCTGATCGGAGAAGAACTGCGCCGCAACTCCCTCGACAAAGACGATCGGTAGGAAAACGCAGACACTGGTCAGAGTTGACGAAACGATCGCCGTCGCCACCTGGCCCGCGCCGACCCGCGCCGCCTCCACATCATCCAGTCCATCGTCACGGCGACGCTGAATCGACTCCAACACCACAATGGCGTTATCCACCAACAGCCCGATGCCGAGGGTGAGGCCACCGAGAGACATGATGTTGAGGGAGATACCGGACAGGTACATCAGGAAGAACGTCGCCACCACCGAAATCGGAATGGCGATGGCGATGATCATGGTGGTCTTCCAACTGCGTAAGAAGAGGAACAACACCAGCACCGCCAGCAAACCACCGATCATGGCGGTTTCGAGCACCTCTTCCACCGAGCGGCGGATGTAGCGCGCTTGGTCGGTGATCACGATCACTTCGAGCTCAGGATCAATCTGCTCGAGTCGTTCCCTGACCGCTTCGATGCCCTCGCGCACCGCATCTGAGACCTTGACGGTGTTGCTGCCGCCGGCCTTGTAGATCGCCACTTCGACACTCTCGCGGCCATCGATGCGGGTGATGATCTCGCGCTCCTGGAAGCCGCGCCGCACCTCGGCAACATCTTCCAACCGAACGATGGCCCCACGACCGGCATCGATCACCACTTGGCGTAACTGTTCGGGACGCTGTAGCTCGCCGACGGTACGCACCAGATACTCGGTCTGGCCATCGCGCAAACGACCGCCGGTGACGTTGACGTTTTCCTGGCCAAGCCGGGCGACAAGAGCATCGATGCCGAGACCGAGGTTGGCCAACTGACGTTCGTCCACCAGCACCTGGAACTCTTCTTCGAGGCCTCCCACAACCTGTGCCGCGGCAACCCCTTCGATGCGTTCCAGCGGCCGTTGGATGCGTTCTTCGGCCACCCGTCGCAGTCGCACCAGGTCATCCCCACCGACCACCCCGATACGAAGAATCGGGTCGAGGGACGGATCGTAGCGCAACAGGATCGGCGGCTCGCTTTCGAGCGGCAGACGCAGCAGATCAAGACGCTCACGCACGTCGAGAGCGGCGAA
The DNA here is from genome assembly GCA_029263395.1 of Acidobacteriota bacterium. GTDB lineage: Bacteria > Acidobacteriota > Thermoanaerobaculia > Multivoradales > J023 > JAAELT01. The sequence continues at coordinate 6,211 of JAJCXO010000067.1, forward strand.
GTCCATCGCCGTCGACCAGGCAAACTCCAGGGTGACTTCACTCACTCCGGGTCGTGAGCTCGACGACACCCGCACCAGATTCGACACCACCCCCACCGCGTTCTCGACCGGTCGCGTGACCAGGCTCTCGACCTCGATCGGTGCCGCCCCTTCATAGGTGGTGCGGATGGTCAACGACGGGTAGGTGATATCCGGCAGCAGATCGGTCGCCAGCTCACCAAACGCCACCACTCCGAACACCACCGCCGCTAGCGCGGAGATGAACACCGTCACTGGCCGCCGAATCGACCCGTCGACCCACTTCATGGTCTATCCCCCGCCTCGACGGGCCTTGATCTGTTGCAGCCGCTGGTCGATCTCGTCGTCGCTCAGGCCGCGTTGACGCATCCTCTCTTTGATCTGCCCAACCTGCTTCGGGTCGTCAAAATCAATATCTCGGAAGCCGCCACCGCGACCAGCGCCCGGGCCACCGCGTCCAGGACCACCACCTTCCCGTCCACCTTCGCCACGTGGGCCTTCTGCCTGTGGAGTAGCTGAACGTTCACCGCCGATGTCAACGGTGCGCAGAATCTCGATCGGTGTCCCTTCGCTGAGTCCGTCCTGGCCGACAACCACAACCTGCTCACCCTCCGCCAGGCCGCTGCGGACTTCCAACAGGTTGTCGTTCTGAAAACCGAGTTCGAGGCTCCGCCGCACTGCTACCGATTCTTCGGCGACAAACACGGTGTCGCCGAGGCTATCGAGAGCAAGCGCTGATTTGGGAATGACCAAGGCATTGGGCTTGCGCGCCATCTCCAAATAGACACTGGAGAACATACCGGGCTGTAGCTTGCCTCGCCCACGCACCTCGAGGGTCACCCGAATCGTACCGGTGGCGGCATCAACCACCGGACTGAGCCGCAGGACCTTGGCATCAAACGACTCGTCTCCCCAGGCTTCGACTTCGAGCCGCGCCAGTTGCCCGACCCGCAGGCGGGAGAGCTCACGTTCCGGCACCTGAATTAGGCACAGCAGGGGATCGAAGTCGGAGATCCGGAAGAGCTGGGCACCGTTCGCCAGATGCTGCGCAAATTTGACGTAACGTTCCACAATCAGGCCGTTGAACGGCGCGGTGATGACGGTGTATTGCATCTGCACCTTTAGGCGCTCGAATTCACCCTGGGCCGACTGATAGTTGGCGAGGGCCTGATCGAGTACTTCCTGGCTCACCAGTTGGCTGTTGCTCAGCTGTTTGGCACGCTCGTAGGCCAGCTCGGTCTCTTCCAGTCGCACTTTGGAGACTTCGAGCTGAGCGCGAATTTCGCGGTCGTCGATACGGGCCAATACCTGGCCAGTACGGACTTGCATCCCCTCTTCTGCCGACAGCTCGACGATCGGTCCAGCGGCACGCGCTACCAAGTCCACTTCGTTCTCTGCTTCGAGGGTGCCATGGGTCTCGAGATAGGAGGCAATCGGCTGCCGCACCACCGTCGCGACCTCTACCGGAACGCCACGGTCGTCCTCAGCCTGGCCGAAACCCGGAGGGCCACCGGGACGGCCCGGAGAACCACTGGGACGACCCGAAGAGCCCCCGGGGGGGCCACCTGGTCTACCAGCGCGCGCCGCGCCACCACGGTCTGCGCCACTAGCGCCTGCGCCACCACGGGCTGCGCCACTAGCGCCTGCGCTACCCCGGTCCGCGCCACCACGGCCAGAGTCTTCAGCGCCGCCACGGCTCGCACCGGGCGGCCCTCCCTGGCCCGACGATGGGGCCGCGGCCTCGTCATCGCCGCCACAAGCGCTCAGCAGAAGAAGGGTTGCCGCCAGCATCCCTAAAAACATTGGCCATCGCTCAGCTGTCATACCGCCCTCGCTACACGCTTGAAGAATCGGGTTGCGTCGTCGATCATCGAATACACCGTCGGAATAATCATCAGGGTCAAAAAGGTAGAGGTCGTCAGGCCGCCGAGAATCACCAGCCCCACCGGCGCCCAGGTGCCAGCTCGTCCTTCGAGAGGACCGAGCCACTGGGGAAAGAGGATCGGTGCCACCATCGGCAACAGACCAAGAATTGTTGTCACAGCGGTCATCAGGATGGCTCGCAGGCGGTGGCTGCCGCCGAGCAGGATCGCGTCGTAGGCGCTCAAGCCGCCGCGACGCAGGCGGTTGATGTGATCGATCAACACAATCGCGTTGTTGACCACCACGCCGATCAAAATGATCAACCCAAGCTCGGTGAAATTGTCCCGCGCTTGCCCGGCAAGCTTCATCACCAGGCCCACACCGATGAAGGCAAAGGGGATCGACACCATGATGCTCAAGGGGTGGGCGAAGCTCTCGAACAACGATGCCATCAGCATGTAGACCAGCAGCATGGCGAAGATCAGGGCGAAGTTGGCGCCGTCGGCGTCACTCTGGTCGAGGCGATTCCAACGCCCGAAACTCCACTCGTATCCCGGCGGCATAGCCATCGACCCGATCATCTGGCCAACACCCGCCATCACCCGTCGCGATGCCGTTGGCGAGGTGGTGTTGGCGGTGACCATGATCTTGGACCGTCGGTTCTCGCGTTCGATCGAACGCGGTCCGGGCACCACCTCGAAGCCAGCTAGCGAAGCGAGCGGCTGGCCAGCAGTGCGCGAACCACCGGCGCGGACCGAGACGTCTCGTAGTTGATCCAAGGTCTCACGGTCGACCTCGCGGTGTTGCATCACCAGTTCCACTTCGCGGTCGGCGGTTTTGAGCGAGGCCAGGGTGCGAGTCGACAACGCGCTCTGCACCGTTGCTGCCACCACTTGGCTCGAAACGCCGCTCTGGATCGCCCGCTCTCTGTCGACTCGCACATGGATCTCGTCGTCGCCGCTCTCGAGGGAGAGATCGACGTCCTGGATACCGTCGAGGCTGGCAATACGCTCGCCCACTTCACGGCCGAGCAATTCGAGCACACTCGGATCGTCCCCGGTGAGCTCAACTTCGATGCCTGAGCTGCGAGGCCCCCGCTGGCTGCGGGCGATACGGAAATCGACTCCGGCCACCACTGGCAACAGCTCCCGCACCCGATCGCGGACTTCGACGGTGGTCCGCTGACTCTCCTCTTCGTCTTTCAAGTAGAGCTCAAAACGGCGTTGGCGATCACGTCCGCGGGCCCGGCCACCACCCACGAAGTAGCGGTAAGTGATGTCGGCGATATCGAGGGCCTCACGCTGCTCGCCGAGCGTCACGGCAACCTGCTCGAATAGGGCACGGGTCTGATCGAGGGTGTAGTTGCGCGGCGTGTCGACGTGCAGCGTTATCTGCCTCGCCTGAGTGCGATCGCCAAACGACCGCTCGATCGTGTTGAACAGGTGCCACGAGCCGTAAAGGATGCCCGCGGCCACCAATACAAAAACCGCACGGTGATGCAAGGTGAAGCGCAGGCCGCGCTGGTAGCCAGCGGTCAGGCGATCCAAGAAGGGCGAGTCGCGAGGCGTTTCTCGAGACAATAAGATTGCAGCCGCCATCGGCACCACCGTCAACGCGACCAACAGGGACGCCACCATCACAATACAGACCGTGGTGCCAATCTCCACCAGATAACGCGAAAAAAAGCCGCTGCCTCCGCTGAGGAAAACGACCGGCACAAACACGCAGAGGGTGGTTGTAGTCGACGCCAAAATTGGTAGCGCAACCTCCGACGCCCCGCGCAGCGCGGCGGTAGTCGAGTCTTCCCCCAGCCGCTCAACGCGACGATAAATCGACTCGATCACAACAATCGAGTTGTCAACCAGCATGCCGAGGGCGAGCACCAGACCCATCAGGCTCACCACGTTCAGGGTCAAGTCCGACAAGCCGGCCTGGCGCAGCAGAAAGATCAGCACGAAGGTGAACACCACCGACACTGGAATTGCCACCGCAATCAACAACGTGGTGCGCCATCGGCGAAGGAAGAGGAACACCGCCAGCACCGCCAGGACGCCGCCTAGAATGCCGGTATCCCGCAGTTGACTGAGTCCCTTACGGACGTCGACCGAGGAGTCGTGGTAGATGCGGTAAGTGAAGCCCTCGGACTCAGCCAGCGAGGCGAGCTCAACCTTGGCGCGGTCCACAACGTCCAGTAGATTGTCGGTTGACGCTTTGTAGAGACTGACGGTCAACGACTCTGTGCCGTTCAAAAAGTTGTAGTTGTCTTGACGGGGATAGTCGTAAGCAATCTCGGCAACATCGCTGAGTCGCAAGCCGTTGGCGTCGAGGGGTAAGTCGCGAATCTCCTCGAGGGTCGTCAATTCACCCAGGAGGCGTACCAACAGCTCACGACTACCCTCCTCGATAGAACCGGCTGACAGGTTGAGATGGTTCTGCCGCAGCTGACCCAACACCTGTCGCACATCGATGCCGTGGGCTTCGAGCCGGTCGGAATCGAGACGCACTTCGACATGGCGCGATCGCAGACCACGCACCGAAACGCTAGCCACGCCGTCGATGCGCTCGAGCCGCTGCTGTAGCGTTTGCTCGACAAAATCGTAAAGCTGGTCCCGGTCCCAGCCTTCCTGGCCACTGACATGGAAACTCATGGCTGGAATGTCAGACGTCTGGAATCGCCGAATCTGCAACGTCCGCAAGTCTGCCGGTAGCAAGTGACGCACTCGGTCGACCCGGTCCCGCACCTCAACCGACGCCAGGTCCATATCACTGCCGTCAACGAAGGTCAGGTTGACTCGCGCACTATCCGCTGAGGATGTTGCAGATAGCCGTTCGAGGCCATCCAGCGTCCCAAGGACATCCTCCAGCGGCCGCACGATCAGTCGCGAGATCTCTTCCGGTGATGACGAAGGATAGGACACTCGCACCGAAACGTTGGACGATGAGATTGTTGGCAAGAACTCGAGCGGCAACCGTCCGAGGGCCAAAACACCGAGCACCAACACTGCCAACAACAACATACCCATAGTCACCCGGCGTCCGACAGCAAATCGCACGATGGGATGGATGGGTTGCTCGGTTGGATTCGACGTGTCGGCGGTCGGACTCAAAGGCTGGGCTCTGGAGGTGGAAGCCTGTCTCAGTGGCAGGAACAGGTGTGGCAGTAACGGTGTGGCGGCAATAGGGAGTGGCAGCTATGGAGTGGCAGCTACAGGGTAGCAGCGGAGCGACTGTGATCTTAGCGTCTCGATGGAAGTCGCTCTCGACTCCATGGTGAATCTTTACATCCCTTACAAACCTCTTACGGCGGATTAAAGACTCACCTATTAGGCATCTCTATGCTGAGGATCACTAGAGCGTGACCCACATCGATTCAACCCTGCAGCTCAAGCGACCTCACTCTGTAGTTACGCAAACACCCACGTGTAGTTACGCAAACACCCACGGTTCAGATCCAAACCTACGCACCCGACTCAACCGCGGAGAGACTTCATGACCACCCTTCGATTCGGCCTTCTCACAGCCTTGTTGGTCCTATTCTTCAGCTCGACCGCAGAGCCTGCCTCAGCCTCGGATCAACACCCCGACTTCAGCGGTACCTGGGAGCTCAATGAGGAGCTCAGTGACGATCCCCGCGAAAAGATGCGCGAGGCCATGCGGCAGCAGCGCGGTGGGCGTGGCGGCGGCGGCCGAGGCGGATTCGGGGGCGGCGGTGGCCGGCCCGGAGGTGGCGGCCGGCCTGGCGGCGGCGGGGTCTTGGGCGGAGCAGGTGGTGGACCTGGCGGCGGTCGCGATCGAGCCGACGGCGGCAACGAGGAGATGCACGAACGCATTCGCGCCCGGCAGGAGAGTTTTAATGTGCTCGAAATATCCCACCTGGAGCCAGCGTTCAAAATTCGTTATGCCGACAATCGCGAAGAAGTCCTCTACACCGATGGTCGCTCCTTTGAGCGGACCCTGGCACGCGGCGAGATCGCCGAGACCAGCGGCAAATGGAAAAGCCGAGAACGCATCCTCATCAAGTCGAAGCGCGACGAAGGCGGCAAAATCACCGAAAGCTGGGAGTTGATTCCGGATGCCGGCCAGTTATGGTTGACAGTCAAAACCGAAGGCGATGAACGCCGACCAGACTTCGAATTCCGCAGAGTCTACGAGCCCGTCTCAGTGGCCACCGCTCCAGGGGTTGACGAGCCCTCTGATGACGCGGCTGTTGGCGCACAGTCGGTCAGTGGAACTTCTGGGCCGATCGAAGATTGAGACGCTAGATTCACCCGTCACCGATCCGCTTGCCAACCCCGGCACGTAGGGAGGGGCATAGACAGTTGGTTCTTTCATGGCTGACCGTAACCGAATGTCTATCGCCCCTCCCCTTTCTCATCAGGCCCTACCAACATTCAATCATCTCACCACGCAAGGGAGTTTCCCTATGCCCTTCCCTCTAGACAACCTCGCCGAATTGCTGCTTGCCGCGCTCGCTTTGTTGACCTCAACTGGCCTCGCCGCCCTGCTCAGCCATCAGCTCGATCCAGAATCGACTCCACGTCGACGTCGTTAAGCTGAATGTGAGCGCCTGGGAGATGTCGATTAGCGACGTGCAAAAACGCGGCGCAGCAACTCCGTGGTGCGTGCCAGAGGATCGTCGCGGATCTTCTTCTCTTCTTCAGCCAAGGTCGTGAACAACCCGTCGAGCGTTCGGTCGGTGAGGTAGCTGTCGAGCTGAACCGCCGGCTTCTGGCCCAACGAAAGCGCGTTGTAGGTGTCAGCCAGGCGGTTGTAACCACGATAGAGGTCTACAGCGCGCATTTTGTTTTCGATGATCGGCCGAAACCGTTGGCGGAGGGTCTCGGCGGTTCGGGCTTGCAGGTAGTCGGTGGCGGCGCTGTCGTTACCTCGCAAGATGGCGAAGGCATCCGCAATCGTCATGTCGACGATCGCATCGACAAAAATTGTCCTCGCCTCGCCGGCAGCCTTTTCCGCTGCTCGATTCATCGCCACCTCGAGTTCGTCGATCTGTCGACCGAAACCGATTTTGCGCAGGGCTCGGGCCATGCTGTTGAGCTCTTCGGGCAAATGCACACGAATCAGCTCGTTGGCGAGGAAACCGTCGATCTTGGAAGTCCGTTCGACCGCTCGCCCGGTACCGACCCGCAACGCCTCACGCAAGCCTCGACCTACGGTGGCTTCGTCGAGCGGTTGTTGGCTTGCAACTCCCCCCAGTACGCTCTCGATCAACGCTGGATCCAACTCTGCACAACCGGTCCAACCCGACAAAATCGCAAACACACCAAACAAGGCTATCCAGCGGAGACGGCGATATGTGTGAGCCATCAAACTCCTCCAAACGAGAGTAAACAGAACTCTAACCATCCTACCTCACCGACCCGAGATCAAATGGCCAACAGAAAGCTTCCCATTGATCCGCCGGACCCCCTCCCGATCCGGCGCGATCGGTAGTAGAGTATTGAGTCCAGCACGTAATGCGTCGAGCGAAGAATCGAGACGAGTCTAGAAAACGCTCATGCCAAAACGCAGACGAAGAGTCTTGACCGTCGGCCTCGGAGTCGAGGAATTTGTGCAGGTTGCCCCCTGCCTGGATTCCCAACACTTCGACGTTGATCGCTTCCCCACCACGCGCGGTGCTCTCGAGCTGGTCGCGTGCCATGTGATCGATGTGCTGTTGGTGCGCTTTGCGCTGCACGACGCCAGTCTGCGCGCCTTTCTGCAGGCGGTGCGTGATAAATCGAGCCCCTGTCGCCACTCGCCGCTGGTCTTGTTGGCTCGCGGTGACGAGCTTCCAGAGGCGCGGCGTTACCTCGGCCGCGGAGCCAATCGAGTGCTGGATCTCGACGGCGACCGTCAAAAACTGCAAGATACCGTGGCTCGCCTGCTGCGCGTCGCCCCCCGCAAGAACTGTGAGTTCATCGCCCAGCTCGAGATCAAGAATGGTCACAGTCGTGACTGGGTGTTGTGTCGCAGTCTGAATGGCTCGGCCACCGGCGTGCTGCTCGAAACCGATCGCCGCATTCCAACCGGCACTCTGGTCAACTTTGAATTCACTTTGCCGGCGATTGCAAAACCGGTGACCGGTCGGGGTGAAGTGATCCGCCACACCCTCGCCGAACGCGAATCGACGCACGGCATCGGTCTGCGTTTCCTGTCGTTTGGCAAGGACTCTCAGCGCTTCTACGAGCAGTATCTAAAACGCAGCAGCTGAGCCAACTCAGCTCTCAGCCTTCATAGTCACAGCGATAGAGACCAAGCCAACTCCGGCGACCGAGCCACGGAGCACGCGGCGCAGCGATGGGTCCATCGTGGCATCCTCGAGATTCGAGCCCCTAGATCGGAGGTCGAACATCGAGAGTAGCAGGCAAGTTGGTCTCAATCGCTGCGCTGGTCTCATTCGCTACGCTGGTCTCATTCGCTACTGGTCTTATTCGCTACGCAGTGCGATGACCGGATCCACCTGCGTCGCCTTGCGTGCCGGCAGATAACTCGCGATCAGCGCGACGGCGGTCAACCCGACCGCCAAGACACCATAGGTGAGGGGATCACGGGCCGTTACGCCAAGCAGCTGGCTTTCGAGGCCACGGCTGGCGGCCAAAGCACCAACGATACCCAGGCCCACTCCCACCGTCGCCAAAATCAGCGCCTCGCGGGCGACCATACGCACGATATCGCCGCTGCCCGCACCCACCGCCATCCGGATACCGATTTCACGGTTGCGCTCACGCACAGCGTAAGCCAGCACCGAGTACACCCCGGTGGCAGCAAGAACCAGAGCGAGCAAGGCAAAACCCGTCAACAGTTGGACCAGGAACCGTGGCTGCCATTCCACATTGCGCACAATCTGCTGCATGGTGGCGAAACCGTAAACAGGTGCATCGCGAGAAAGCGACCATACCGCGTCCTCGATCTTGGGCACCAAAGCCAGCAACTGAGTCTCGGTGGCTCCCGAGCGCCGTACGTAAACCGAAAAGTTGATCGTCGGTCGCTGGGCTTGCGGACGATAGAGAATGGGCGACGGCAACGGATTGTCAGCCACCCCTCGCAGATCTTCGGCCAGACCAACCAGCCGGACCGTCGTCAGGTCTTCACCTTCACCAACAACCAACATCTTCCCCAACGGATCCGCGTCGTCCCACAACAGACGCGCCAGAGACCGGCTGATCACCGCCACCTGTTCGCCGTCCACCGTGTCATGGGCATTGAAGTCGCGACCACTGAGGATCGGTTGGACGGCGGCTTCGAAGTAGCCCGGCAACGAACTCAACAACACCGCCCGTGGACGCTGGTCCGGGGACAACTCGGTTCCTTGTGCCGCCACTGGCGAGGTCGCGCCGAAACCGCCAGCAAACGTGGGTAGAAACTCGATCCCTCCGACCGACTCGACCCCCGGCAGCTGGCGCAGCTTGTCCAAGGATTGAGCATGGAAGTCGGCCCAGCGCTCCGGTGCATCGAAACCCGCACCACGAGCGCCGATTCGACCCACCAACAGGCCTTCTTCCTCGAAGCCTAAATCCATCCCACGCAGATGCTGCAACGAACGTACGGTCAAGCCGGCGCCTACGAGGAGCACCATCGACAACGCTAGCTCGGTAATCACCAGGGTCGACCGCAGTCGGCTACGAGACCGCCCACCGATGGCGCGCGATGAGCCCGCCGACAACCAGCCGGCGGCATCCTGGTAGAGCTGTCGCATGGGCAGCAAGCCGAAAAACAGAGTCGTCAAACAAGCCAACCCGAGAGAAAACAACATCACCCCCGGCTCGACCTGGACGCGATCGATCAGCGGCACCGGTGTGTTCGAGGGCATCAATCGCCCCAGCGGGCCGATACTCCAGAAAGCCGCCAATACCCCCAAGCCCGCACCCGCCAAACTGATCAAAAGACTTTCGGTGAGCAGTTGGCGCATCAAATGCAGTCGACCTGCTCCCAGTGCCTGCCGCACCGCAATCTCCTGACCGCGGCCGAGCGCTCGAGTCAACAACAGGTGCGCAACATTGGAACACGCGATCAGTAGCACAAAACCCACTGCCACAAACAGCACAATCAAAGCCGGCTCGAACCGTTCTACTAGAGAGCCGTGCAACGTCTCGACCCGCAATCCGCGAACCGCATGGGTTTCGGGATAGGTCGCCGCCAAATCCCCCATCAGCCGGCTGGCCTCCTCCCGCGCCTGCCCCAAGGTCCCGTCGTCCGCTAACCGGCCGATCAACACAAAGTTGGCGCGGCGTGGATCGGGCGCGGCGTTCTCCGCCAACGGCAACCACAGCACTGGTTCGTTTGGGAAGGCATCATTGCGAAAGAAAGACGGCATGACACCCACCACTTCGTAGGTCTCGTCATTGAGCTCGAGCGTTTTGCCGATGACTTCCGGGTCGTCGCCAAAGTAGCTCTGCCAAAAGTTGTGGTGCAGTAGGACAACACGGGCGCCCTGACGGTGTTCTTCAGCGGTAAAGGTGCGGCCGAGGGCTGGCTGGGCACCGAGCATTTCGAACCACCCCGCGGTGACCTGCCGCATCAAAGGATTTAGGGGGCGTTCGGAGTCGGTGACCGACAGGCCGGTATTGCTAGCTCCAGCAACCGCCGCGAAGGAGCCTCCGTGCTCACGGGCGGCATGGACCGTCGCCTCGCTGACCCGCTGCGAATCTCGGCCACGGGCCTCTTCGGTACCGAAGAAGCGTACCAGGCGATCCGGATCCTGGAAGCTGAGCGGCTTGAGCACCAGGCCGTAGACGAGGGAAAACACGACCGTGTTGGCACCGATACCGAGGGCCAGGACGACCACTGCTACGGTGCTGGGGCCGGCATTCTTGAACAGTGTGCGTAACGCGAATCGTAGGTCTCGAGTCATGATTCGACCTCCTCGCCTGGATACAAAGCAAGATCGTCGCCAGCCTGGGAGCCGAAGATTCCGCCGTTGACGGACCCTTCGTGTTCGAATCTGGGATCACTGTGTATCGAGAACGGGCAGGCTCGAGAACGGGCAGCGCTTCAAGATTGGACAGCGCAGCTCTCGAACTCGAGCTCGTCGCTCAGCACAACGTCTGAGCGACGGCTCGATCCCTCATCCGTCGCTCAATTGCCCAGGGTGGCACCCCAGGCTGAGGTATCGCCGCTCTCGAAGCCGTCTTCGAAGAGGGCGCTGCAATATCTGAGGATTGTGCTCAGTACCTGTTCGCGGTCTGCTGCTGCCCCGATCGCCGGCAAGGGGAAGCCGAAGAACACCGTGCGATAGGTGCTGGTGGCTTTGTTGATCGCGGCGTTACCGTTGTTGCCGACGAAGGCCACTTCAGCGGTCCCGTCAGGATCCAATTCATCACTGAAATTGTCGAGTGGCGGATAGCTCAAGGTGTAAGGGCCCAAGCCAGTGAATGCCGAACCTGCGCCGGTCAAATCCGTCTGTGCAACATCACTGTCCGCAGCAGCCAGACCGAGGTAGGTTTGCATGAACGGTGTAAGCCCACGGTCGAAGAAATAGTCCTGACTGCTCATAAACAGACAGTTCGACCCCTGATCGAGCCACTCGCCGAGCGTCGTTTCGCTCGATGCGCCCGGTCCCGCGGTGCCGCCAAACTCGTCGCCGGTGAACCACAGAATCGTGTTGAAGGGTGACAATTGGGCCAACGACGGCTCGTTGTCGGTGTTGGCGGTGTCCCAGACCTCGAAGGCGACACCTAAAGCGTCAAGGGCAGCAGCAAAGGACGCTCGAACATCCGGCCCGTTGTCGTCATCGTCAACCAATAAAACCGGCGGAATCGGTCGAGTGGTAAAGCTGAACACAGCCGAGGTAGTACCTTCGCCGCAGATGTTGTCGCCCCGCACCCGCCAGAAATACTCCGTCACAGGATCAAGCCCGCTATCAACCTCTTGGCTGGTTCCGGTTGCAGTCGCAGAGAAAACAATATTGGTGAACGGCTCGTCGGTGGCAACCTCCACCAAATAACTCTGAGCTTGAACGGCAGCCTCCCAGCTCACCGTCGGATTGATGTCGATGTCGGTCGCATCATCAACGGGTGCAGTAAGGACCACCGCGGGTGGCGTCTGGTCGAAAATCTCGAGCGTGACCGTGGTGTCGTGCACAATGGCACTTGGACTCGAGGTTCCGGTGATATCAATTGCATAACTCCCGGCCCCTACCCCAGCGGTACCGCTCAGGGTCAGGTTGCTGGTGCCGGGAGGGGTCACCGGATTGGCGCTGAAAGCAGCGCTGAGACCTGCGGGCAATGTGCCGTTGGTGAGTGTCACCATTTCGGTGAAGCTCATGAATTGAGGAACATCGAGGGTGTACAAGCCGTCGTCTGGAGCACACACGGTCTGCGACGCAGGGCTCGGCAACACCAAGAAGTCGTTGCTGATCGGTGTCGGCTCAAAAAAAGTGTCGGAGTTGTTGTTGCCACCCTGGACATTCCGATCGTCAGCCCATTGCACCAACACCTGGGAGTCGGTTTGGATCTGTTGATCGTAGTCACCGTGATAACAAGTCGCCAAACCTGAGTCGAGAAACACCGGAGTTGATACATCCGAGACCCGTTCGCTAGGCTGCCAAGTGGTGCCACCATCGAACGAGAAACGTTTGTAATAGTCGATCATCAGGTTGCCAGGATCGAGTCGACGATCGTAAAACGTCGCGACCACCACATTGCTGGCGCCGACACTGACCGTCGGGAAGTATTGATCATTGTTGGTGGCGTCGTCGCTGAGCCGTACCTCGGCCTCCCAGGTGGCACCACTGTCGTTCGACTTGCGGTAGAAGACGTCGATCTCGTCGTCGACATCAAGGCCATCGGGATCGTAGGAGTAGACCACGTGCAACGCCCCATCCGGGCCTACCGCCAACTGCGGTGACGGTAGATAACGGATGTTGCCATCGAGCGCCGGCCGGCCGCAGTTGCCGGTTGCCGTCAAGTCGCGGGGGTTGATTTCACCGGTCAACGGATTGGTCACCGGAGTGAAGGTGTCGCCACCATCGGTCGAACGGACAATCTCGATATCGATTGGGCCATCAGGGAAGGGATCCCAGCGGACCCAGCCGATGAAAACATCCCCGTTGGGAGCAACCACTGGCCAGGCTCCTTGGTAGTCGGCGTCATCTCCGCTGATCACCACCGCGCTCGACCAGGTAGCACCACCATCGTCGGAATAGTTGGCGTAGATCCTGGCGCCGGCGTTGAAGTCGGTCCAGCCGACATACATTCGGCCAAAGAAGGAGCTGCCGGGGAAATTGTCGGCCACCAAAATTTCTTTGTCGTCGCCACCCGAAACGTGGGTGTTACCGACATAGGTGAAGCTCAGACAATCGTCATCGGACCGCCAGATACCGAGACCGCTGGTCTCCAAGGCCGCAATGTAAAACTTGCCGTCGGAACGACGCCAGATCAGACTCGGATCGCCACTACTGTTGGTACCCAACGGACCTCGATCATCAAAGGTGGCGCCGTCGTCTGTGGAGCGGCTGATACCGGTAAAGCCAGTGCCCTCGACAATCCCGTGAAAAGAATCGTTGTAGCCCGAACAGATCGTACCGGTGGTCGGGTTGTGGGCAATCGACGTTTCGTTCTGAACCCTCGAGCTGCCAGCATCTTCGGCGCTCGGGTCATTGACCAAGACGTCCGGGGTAGCACCACCTTCGGTGACCGTGGGTTCAATCGACGGCTCCTGCCGAACCGTACCCAACTCGTGTTCGCGACCACAAGCCACCAGTAGCTTATAGAGCAGGCCGTCCATCTTGCCTCGAACGTTGGGTTCGTCCAGCTTGGCGCACATCTCGGCAGTCGCCTTGGTGATCGAGTTCCGCTCAGGGACTTTGGGCGACTCCGCAGTAGCAATCTGCGATCCTGCACTGATCAGGAGCAATGAAAGGACCATCACGGCACGAGACTTCATAGGTCGGTCTCCCTATTGAAGAATCACCGCCAGAAAACAATGTGTCGCAAGGACATGCGACACACGATGCGAACCGACGGTGTTCAGATTGTGGAGTGGCGAATAACTACTATAAGTCTGTCAGCTGCAATTGGGAATCACAAGATAGGGAATCACAAGATCCCCCGATCGCGGTGCATGACAAGGACACGCCACGATGCGGGAACACCTCACAAACCCTAGACTGCATCAGAACTGGACTGCATCAGAATAGTGACAGCGGGATCAATCCTTCGAGCTCCAACAGACCTCGCTTGATCGCTAAGCCACCCGCGTAGCCAGTGAGGGACCCATCGGCACCGATCACCCGATGGCACGGTACGATGATCGGAATCGGGTTGGTGGCATTGGCGCGGCCGACGGCACGCGCTGCCCCCGGGCGTCCGAGGTCACGGGCAATCTCGGAATAGGTGCGTGTCTCTCCCGTTGGAATCTCGAGTAGATGTTGCCAGACCCGTTGCTGGAACTCGGTCCCTCGAGGTGCCAGCTCGAGATCAAAAACCTGGCGATCACCGGCAAAGTACTCCCGTAGCTGACCGGCGGCGCCAGCGGTGCGTTCAGCATCGGCAACCAACTCGTCGCCCTCGTCAAAATAACGCTCCAGCGCCGTCGGCAACACATCGTCCGAACCATCGAGGAAAGCGATTCGGACAAGACGTCGGGAGGCGTCGACGACCAGCCCCAAGTCACCGATCGGGGAAGCCATACGATCAAAGTACAGTTTCATTGTTCCTCCTGCTTCCAAGCCCAAAGGTGAAACGTCGCGAGACTGCGATGCGGAGCAAAGGGTTTCATCAACTCCCGGGTGGCATCGGCATCGGGTCGCACCTCGAGATCGAAGAAACGCTGCAGGTTTCGAGTCAAGGCGGCGTCACCGATCGGCACACAGTCGACAAATCCGAGGGTTCGCATCATCAGATAGTTCGCCGACCACGGTCCTAAACCGCGGACCGACAACAATTGCTGCTCGGCGGCTGTCGCCGAGCCTTGGTCGAGATCCAACAGCGGTGACTCACCCGCAACAATCTCGCGTGCGATGGCGAGCAGATACTTGGTTTTGGGTCTTGAAAAACCGGACTGATGCAGATCCTCGGAATCTAACTCAGCCACTTGCTGGACGGTCGGCGGGGCGTACAGAGTGTCGTTCAACCGGTTCCCGACCCGCCGCGCCAGGCGGCGTCGCAACGCAAACGCTACCGGCAAGCTGACTTGTTGGCCCGCAATCACCCACACCAGCGCATCAAACAAAGTCGCGGTCTGCGGAATGGTCAAACCCTTACGATCTCCGACCAAACGGGCCACTTCGGCCTCGCTGGACAGACGACCCTCAAAAGGACGCGGGTCGATCACGAGACCAAGCAGCCGCTGGGCCTGACCATGAACAACCACCGCTTGATCGCGGGTAACCGCGTGTCGACCTTCGAGCCGGCAACACGCACGGCCAGGCCGGATCTCGACGGTTACCGCCAGCGACTCACCTGCAGCGTGGGTTCCGAAGGTGAAGGTATTGTCTGCGACCTGCTCCGTCTCACTCGCTGGATCGCGGCCGAGATAGCGTAAGACTTGCTCCGCCACAAAGTATGGCGGTAGATCGATCTCGAATTCGTCGGCACCGATCAACCCGCGATACATGCTCGGAGTCAGACGCATACGTCTTTGAAAATCGTGTTCGAAGTGGTCCAGCCTAGCGTAGCCGATCCCACCCGCAATCTCGTCGAGCGCCAGATCAGAGCCAATGAGTTGTCGGGCGGCTTGGTCGATGCGACGTCGAGTCAACCATTCGGAAGGAGTACAGTGGTAGTGCTGCCGAAATAAGTTCTGTAGCTTCGACTCACCACCGCCGACACCAGCCTCAGGGTCGTTCAACAAATCGGAATCACCCAGGTCACGGTCAAGACATCGAGCGTGATCCTCGACTCGCAGCAAGCCCGGATCCGAGTTGATTGTGGCCTTGGAAAGTCGTGCCATGGATCGACTATAGCCGCCGTTCAGCGAAGTAGCTACCTGATTCCTGCGAGGGAATCCTAAGCCCCAACTGGTCGGTCCGACATGCTGAGCGGCGGTGAGCGACCTGGGCTTCAGGCTCCAACGTAAGACCACACGATCCTCAAAGGACAAGGCTTCATCGGACAGGCCGCAATTGCACCGAGCCCAATTCGACTCTAGAGTAGACTCACTTTAGGAGAACATCATGCCTTCCGAATGCACGCAGCGGCGTTGGTCTTCGACAGTCTTATCGGTAAACGGCTTGTCGGTAACCGCCTTGTCGGTAACTGGCTTGTCGCGCTGGCTATTCCCAAGCTGCGACCGCTCTCTGCAGCGAGCCAAAGCTACCGCAGGTTCCGTGACCGCGGGGCTGAGTTATCGCGCGACCGACAAGTGGCGACTGGCCAGCGAGCGCTTCTACTCGCTCTTGGGTGACGTCTCGCGCCGGGATTCACCCACCAGTCATACGTTCACCAGCGGCAACGAAGAACTCTTCAATGTCCGCGGTTTGATCTCGTACCGCGTGCGTTGACCTTCGCCTCGGCCCGCAGACTTGCCGGTCACGCTGTCCTGCTGAGCGGAGTCTTCGCCCTAGCATTGCTGTCACCGGTCGAAACCGTCGACTCGGATCCGGCTATTGCGCTGCTGGTCAGCCAATCGCTCCTCGACCACCATACCCTGCGGCTCGACGCCTACCGCGACGACCCAGCCTGCGCCTACGACCTCGAGAGCGACTACCGCATCCGGAAGCGCGGCGGCCACCTCTACTACTATGCGCCGGGAGTGCCGATCTTGTCGTTACCCTTCGTGTGGGTGGCGAACCGCTTTGGCTTCCACATGCTCGATCAAGCGACCGAGCAGGCGACTCAGAACGTGCTGTCAGCGCTGTGTTGTGCCGCGATCTTCTGGCTGCTTTATCTAGCCTGCCGTTCGATCCTTGAACCGGCAGCCAGCCTGATCATCGTCGGCATCTCCGTGCTTGGCAGTCCCTTGATCAGCACGGTCGGTGCCGGGCTGTGGAGTTCAGACTATGCCACGCTCTTTCTGAGCCTGACCGTCCTATGTTTGGCTCGGTATGACGCGGCCCGGAACGGCGTTGGCTCGCGCAACGCAGCCAGTCTCTTTTTATATCTTCTACCCATTGCCTTGGGAGCGGCCTTCTTCGCTCGCCCATCGGCAGGATTTGCCATCCTCGCCCTGTTGATCTATCTCCTCGGCGAGCCCGATCGCCGCATCGCCCGCGGTGCGGCCGGAATTTTGGTTTTGGGTTGCATCACCATCCTCGCTTCATGGTCGGGTTGGATGCGCTGGATACCTGCCTCGTTTTATTACCTCTCCCCAACCCGGCTTTATCCCGAGGGACGACTCGCGGAGGGTCTGGCCGGCGCCTTGTGGAGCCCATCCAGAGGCTTACTCGTCTTTTGTCCTTTTCTGATCCTGGTGCTCGCCGGAGCGGCATGGCGAATCTTCGACTGGCGACGCCAAAGGCTTCTCCGCTTTGCGCTGGTCTGGATTGTCCTCCACACCCTAGGCGTCGCCAGCCGCACGGTGTGGTGGGGTGGCTACTCCTACGGACCTCGCCTTTTCACCGAGCTCATGCCTGCCTTTGTGCTGCTCACCGCCCTGCTGTGGCACCACTTCAGCAAAGTACTCACCACAACTCCGCGCACGGTAATCGCGACGCTCTACATGATCTTCGGTCTGCTAGCGATCGCCATCCACAGCTATCAGGGGTTGTTCAATCCGGCGACCCGGCGATGGAATGAACGTCCCGACGTCGACATCTACCGAAGCTACCTCGTCGATTGGCGCTATCCACAATTTGCCGCATCCGAAGCTCTACTCGAAAACCGAATCGTCAACTTTCAGCGCCGCACTCTCGGCACCTATGCAATCGGGAAAGAGCTCAACTTCAACAGCTCCGACGCTCTATTTCGCGCCTGGTACCCACCTGAAAACGACTGGCGCTGGAGCCGTGGCCCGTCACCAGCAATTCTCCTGAAGCTCGGTGCGCTACCAGATACGCCACTCTATCTATTGAGCCTCCATGCCGGCTCCCTGACACCTCAGGATCTCACCGTCGAGATCAACGGGATCACCGTCGGTTCAGCCTTCTTCAACGGCTTCAACACCTCGTGGCAGCTTCTGGCAGTGGATCCGGCACTGCTGCGCCCGCTGGCCGAGAACACAATCCAGCTGACGATCCCAGATCCCGCAGGCACGGCGGAAGATCCTCGCCAGCTCGGCATCGCGCTGCGATCCTTCGGCTTTGACGCCTTGCCCTCGGACTTCGCCGGAATCACCTATCGAGCGGACACCTACTTTGTGCAAGGCTTTAGCGGAGCAGAGTCTGGGTGGCGCTGGACCGATGGCCCCGAAGCGATCATCGGCTACCCGATCGGCTATGTCTCCGACACGCCCTATGTCCTCGAACTGACCGCTGGCACCCTCGGACGGCAGCAAGTCCAACTCACCCTCGACGGACACTCGCTGGCGGATCTGATGTTCGAAGGCTTCGAACCCACCACCCACAGGCTCGAGATCCCGCCAGGGTTGATACGTCCCACCACCCTCCACCAAATCCGCTTGGTGACTCCCGACGCCGTCATGCCTGCGGGCGAAACCCGTCGATTGGGTCTGGCTTTTGTATCCCTCGTGATTGCGCCGGCCGACAAGAACTCCGCGTCGACCTAGCACAGATCCTCTGACAGGCTGCAACCCCTCTCATTCGAGATTAAACTCGCCGTTTCAGGCTAGTCAAAATGGTGCCAGATCATTTGGGCCAGGTGATGACGCGCCAGATCATAATGTGCCAGGAGGAGAGGTATGCCTTATACCGTCAATGGAATTGGAACATCCTATTGGGGTAAGTCGAACCGCGAGGTCCATCGACATAACTGTCAACATTGTCAGACCTACGGTGATCTCGAGTCTTACGACACCACTCGATACTTTGTCCTGATCTTCCTGCCACTGATTCCCCTGGGCAAATTGCGGGTCCTCGATCAGTGCCCGAGTTGCGCCAAACACCTGACGATCAAGCTGAAGGAATGGCGAACCCTGCGCCAGACTACGGTAGCGGAGGCGGTGACAGCCTACGAGCAAAATCCGTCGAGTCTCGAAGCGGCTCATCAGGCGGTGCAGGCCTGCACCACCTATCAAGATCGTGCAACGTTTGTTGGGCTGGCTGGGAAGATCCTCACCGGGTTCCCAAACGATCCGGATATGACCGCCACT
Organism: Acidobacteriota bacterium; assembly: GCA_029263395.1. Lineage (GTDB taxonomy): Bacteria > Acidobacteriota > Thermoanaerobaculia > Multivoradales > J023 > JAAELT01. The sequence goes on from JAJCXO010000067.1 coordinate 25,237, forward strand.
ATTGGCGCGACCCTCGAATTCTTCGGCCATCTCGAAGAAGCCGAAGTGGCGTTCCGGAAATCTCGAGTCCTGCGTGACGACGAGGGGTCACGCGAGGCGCTCGGCTTCGTCCAGCTGCGCCTCGGAAAGCCAGATGAGGCCCGGCCAATGCTTCAGCATCTCTTCGAGCAGGGCGACCTCACCCGCACCGGACCGCTGTTTGCGTTGGTCGAGGCCTACCAGGCCCAAGGGCGGCATGCCGACGCACTTCAAACGCTCGACATGCTGGAGCAGCGCTTTCCCACGTTGGAGTCTGACAAGGCGTTCCGCAAGTCTCGCAAGCTTTCTCAGAAACACCAGAAAAGCGGTAAAAAATTCGTCTCGGCGGCGGTAGCGCCGGCACCGGTGGTGGCTGGCGAATCGCTGGGCAGCCGCCTGGCTCCTTTCATCTGGCCGACGTTGTTGTTGGCGATCATCGGGCCTCTGGTCATTGTTGGTATGAGCTCGGCGACCTCCCACCAGGTCTATCTGCTCAACGGCCTACCGCAACGATATGCAGTGGAGCTCAACGGCGAAATCCACCACCTGCCGCCAGGACGTGCTGTCCCTATCGAGGTTGCGCAAGGTGAGGATCATGTACTCCAAGTTGCCAGCGGTGGCCCAACGATCGAGCCGGTCAACTTCCGGATCGACCTGCCGATGTGGAAAAGCTGGCAAGGTGATCACACATTCGTAGTAAATCCCGACCGGCTGGCGGTATTCGTATGGTCCGAAACTGAGTACGCCGTCAACCCAGATCCCAACGCCGAATCGCCCACTGAGCTCCGAACTGGCGAGGCGTTCTACACCTACGAAGGTGTGGACTATGAATTCGTCGAATACCCGGAAGAGGTCTCCCTGCCCAGCAGTTCGTCTCGGGTCCTACGGCAACAGCTCGACGTACTGAGCGATCGGGACCCGACCGAGCTCTACTCCATCCTGTCGTATGAGACCGAGGGCGAAGTTGCGCTGGATTATCTGAGGCGTGCGGTCACTCTGATGCCAACCCATGACTACGCCCTTTTCCTCTTCGCCGGTGTGGCTCCCGTCGACGAATTCACCGAGGTTGCTGCACCGCGGCTGGCAGCACGTCCCGTCGAAGTCGAGTGGCATCGCGCTTATCAAAGCGCGATGGACACCGAAGACCGGATCCAAGACCTGATCAACGAGTACGCAGCGCTACTCGCAGCAGACCCCGACAACTCGAGGCTGCTCTACCTGGCAGCCCGGCTCGATCTTGATCTAGGAAGCACAATCGCAAGGCTAGATCGGGCGATCGAGCTCGATCCTTCCAACAGCTGGGCATACAACAGCCTGGCCTATCAAAAAGCGGCTCTGGGCCAGTTCGCAGAAGCGTTACCACTGGTGGTCGAAGCGCGACGATTGATGCCCGACAACTTGACCTTCCAGACTTTCGAAGCTGAGCTGATGGTCGCCAACCAGCACTACGAACCGCTGCTCGAGGCCAATCTACAACAGCAAGAAGCCGATCCCCTAAATGGTGAGTTGGTTGCGCAGGAGATCCTCCTGCGCGTAGCAAACGGTGAGCCGAGCACAGCTGAGGCTCGTGTCGAGACATTTCTCCAAGCCTTGACCTCAGCCCCCGATGCCGAGGCCTGGGGTGATCCCGAGCAGTGGCGTGCCTACCTTCAGGCCATGGTGAGCCGCGGCCGAGGCGACCTGGCCACGTTTGGTGAACTGATGGGCAAAATCGAAGGTCCCTGGGGGGTGTTTCAATCCGCGTTCGCACGTGGCGCGATGGCAGAAGCCGCAGAGGCCTTAACTGAATCTGGCAATCTCACGGTAGAGAATCACCTGCTGATCTACCTCGGGGCCAACAAGGCTGGTGAGACCGAGCTCGCCGAGCAACACTTGCACGCCGCGATCGAGCAGTTCGGCCAGGGCGATCAGGAACAGCGGGCCATCGCCCGACGATTGGCGGGTGAGAGCCCCGACATCGACTTCTTGCGGCTCGGGTTGTCACCCGCCTCAAAATCCATCTGCCTGGCTGCGCTTGCCGTCCGCGACTCCAAGAACCGGCGGGCATATCGCGAGCTCGCCCGTACGCTCAACTACCAACTCGACTTCCCAAAGCTCGAGCTCGATCGACTGCTCACCGGTTAGCCCACCTGCCCGGCAGGGCACCGACACGCAGCTCATAACGATCTGGCAACAGACCTCCAGACCCTCGATCTTCGAGGTGAGCACGAGCCACCCCCGGAAGGTTACCAATCAAACGACCAGCCAACGGACGGGTAGCCAGGGTTGCGTCAACATCTTGGGCGAGGACCTTTTCGGGCCAGCCGATGCCATTGGCCGTCTCGTCCGAATTGCCGCGCTTCAAGTAGACATCAAAGTGGCCTGAAACGTCGTGACGGGCCCAGCTCCACGTCATGGCATAACCGCACTCCTCAGCCAAAGACCACAAATCTTCAGGCTCGACGCCAAGATCTTGGTCAAGCATCCCGGGCAAACGCTTCCGGAGCTCACCCACCGTCTGGACGCCAGCGTCAGGCCGCATCAGACGAGCGACCGCTCGGGAGCGATCGATACGGGCATTGGGGATCGCCGCTAGCCCGAGCATGCGAGGGACTTCGTCTCGCAGTTGACGACGCAGGCGCTCCAACGTCAGGCCTGCGGCTTGCCAGTCGAGCCAGGCAAGACGGGTTGCCTCCTCGACCGGCACCGACGCAGGATCACCGATCCGTAACGTCACTTGATAACGATAACGAAACACCTCGTTGGTCCCGCGGCCCCGCTTGGGCACAATCTCGACCCGAGCGAGGCGGGAGATGACCTGTGGCAGCGAGCTGAAAAATGCTGGATCAATAACCAACTCCGTTTCGCTTTGTCGCTGGACGTCGGCTCGTTCACTCAACAGTTCCAACAACCCATCGTCATCGGCCTCGGCCAGCAGACACTCGAGGTAAAAGCTCTCCAACAACGGCAGGCTACGCACATCCCCCAAGTAGATCGCCCCGCCGTGAGGCAAGGACTCCGCCAGATTCCGGACCACCAACAGCAGGTAGTGGATCGACGGGAAATACTGCACTGCCGAGTTGATGACAACAACGTCGAAGCCCTCAGCCCGCTGGCAAAGCTCATCAGCCGCGGCTTGCTCGAGGGTAACGTTCGGCGGTAGCCCACCTTGGGATGCTGCCTGGCCGCGCCGACTCTCCAATAAATCCAACGCTTGGCGCGAAATATCCGAAGCGTGGACATGCTGACAATGGGGTGCGATACGGTAGAGGATCATTCCGGTGCCACAACCGATCTCCAGCACTCGCCGAGGCTCTAGAGACCGAATCCCTTGGACGGCATCCGCCAACCATACATACATCTCACCAGCAGAGAGAGGTTCTCCGGTGGCACTATCAACCCAGCCGATGGAATTGAGCGTCGGGTCGTCGTTGGGCGGCTCGCGATGGTAAAGCGCATCGAAAATCAGATTCCACAGCGCAACGCTCTCGCAAGTCCATTCCGCCGCTGAGGCCAGGTTTTCCTCAGTGGCGTAGATCGTGCCTAGGTCAGGCACCAGATACGCCACCAGCTCTGGCTGTCCCGCTTGCCGTTCACAGACTTCGAGCTGGGCGACAGCTATAGCCGGATGTTCCTCCAGGAGGTTTCGAACCGTTTCGAGCGGCTCGGCCTTCGCCAGAGGCGGGGCCTCTCGGCTAGCTCCCTCGCACACCTCGCCCGAAAGCTCAGCATCAGCGAGAAGCTCTGTGTCGCTCTGGGAGCCAGCCAAGATTGAGCTGCTCGAGTCAGCAGCATCAGACATTAGGGTTGATCAAGCCGCCGGGTGTGACGCGCATAAGTGTCTCCTTGGAGTTATGAGGTCCACTGCAAGAACCATCACGGAGTGGTGGTTCTCCCTATCCAGAAAGGACTCTATCTCCAAAATGATTTGACGCCCGGACAGTTTAACCGCGACAGCCAAAAACTGAACTCGAGCTTAACGTTTCGCGTGGCACGTCCCGATCAAGCACGTCCCTATCAAGCACGTCGCCATCAACTCACGACGACACCATCTGCAACGGAGTGGACAGTTCGGCCAGCAAGGCTCGTGCGCTGCGTAGGTCGGGAGTCTCAGAGCCCTCGGTGAAGCGGCCACAAACATCACTCAGCAGCTCTCTCGCCTCCGGTTCTCGGCCCTCGTCCACAAGGTACCGACTCAAGCTGGTTGCCACCCACAGCTCCCAGGACAACCCCTTCTGAGCCCGGGCAATGTCCAGGCCTCGACGAAAACAGGGTTCGGCGTCTTCTGGCCGATGCACCTGAAGCAGTCTACCTTTGAGTCGCCAGAGTTCGGATTCATTGAGATGTTCACCGTGCTCCTCGACCAACTCCAGCGCTTCACTGAGAGTCGCCAGGCCCATCTTGGCGTCACCCGCACGCTCGAAGGCTGCGGCCAGCACCGCCAGATAGGTCGGGGCCATCGACCGGGCACCGATGGCTCGCCAGGAGGCCAAGGCCTGGCACAATTGCGGTACTGCTGCCATCGGTTGCTCGAGGGAGCGAACCCAGCCCTGCAACAGGTTACCCCAAGCCGACCATTGCGGCAGACCATGGTCGGTGGCGATCTTGAGCAGCGCGCCGGCTTCCCTGCTGGTAGCTTCCACCTCGTGACGGAAAAGCATCACCATACCGCGGTGATGGTGGGCACAGCCCAGACTCATCGGATGGTTGCTCCGACGAGCGATGCTGACCGCTTCGTGGCAACGCTCCAAAGCCTGGTCCGGATAACCCAGGATCCACAAGACCAAACCGAGCAGCGAGCGACAATAAACTACTGACTCATCCAACTCGTGACTCTCGGCGCGCCGAGGGTCAACGGGAGAGACATCCCGGTGCGAGGCGTTCCTGTCCGAGGCGTCTCTGGGCGAGGCATCACCAAGGGACAGGCCGGTCTCCAGATGGCTGCGGGCTGAGGCCGGCTGACCAGCATAGAAGTACGTTACGCCCAAGATGCGATGACCGAGGAGCTCCAACTCGGAGTCCGATCGTAGTCCGCTTAGGACAAAGCCCTCGTTTCCCAGCCGAACGGCTTCTTGAAGTTCGCCGCGAGTGACCCGAAACTGCGCCAGGCCCCACAGTGACGCCAACTCCTCGGCGGGCTCTTCAAGGTGCCGGGAAAGCTCTTGCGCCCGCGTATAAGACTGCCCAACTTCCTCGATACCGTAACCCTTGATCGCCACCAACGCATTACCCAGCGCCGTCTGCAGCGCCAGCTCCTGACGTCGACACTCGTCGTTGTCAGGTAGCAGCTTCATGAAGTCGAGACCGCGGTTCAGGTGGTCAACTGCTTCACGATAGGCTGAGCGCCGGATTGTCCTCTGCGCTGCCAACACATGGTATTGGACCGCCTTGCGGGGACGGCGGCCGCGCTCGAAGTGCATCGCCAACACCGCTATGTTCTCATCCAACCGATCCTCCGGGTTTGCCTCCAGCGCTTCGCCGATCCGACGGTGGAGCTGGACTCGCTGAACCACCCTCAGGCGTTGATAAAGCACGCTCTGGTGCAGCGCATGAGAAAAGGTAAAACGCGAGACGGCACGACCATCATTGCGATCCTCGCTGATCCGCAAGAACTGACCTTGACGCACCATCGCCTGATAACACCGCTCGACCTCATCAGCGTCTTGATCCAGAGCCGTCGCCACCACTGACGCTGAGAAGTCCATGCCGGCAACACTGGCCGCCTCCAACAGGTGCTGATCTTCAGTGCTCAGGGTCTCGAGTTTCTCCTGGATCATCTGCTGCAGGGTTTCGGCCACACCGACGTCTTCGGCGTCTTCGTTGAGTTGCCAAGAGCCGTCAACTTCGACCAGCTGGCTACGCTCCAGCAGGTCGTCGACCATGGTCTGCAGGAACAGCGGATTACCCTCAGTCAAACGGCGCAACATCTCGACCAGGTGGGCCGATCGACTGCCCTGCCCCAATCGCATCTCGAGATACTCCTCCAGTGCCTCACGCTCGAGGCCAGTCAGCTCGAGATCGACACACTGACGATGGATCCTCAGGTGTTGATGCACCATTTTGAGCGGGTGCTTGTCGGTATTCACCGGCGTCTGGCGATAGGTAGCAATCAACAGCAACCGTGCTGGAACCCGCCGCCTGGCCAACGAGGAAATCAGATCGACCGTTGAATAGTCGCTCCAATGTAAATCCTCGAGCACCAACACCAGCGGGATCTCTGCCGTTAGCGCCTCGAGCGCCAGAGCAATCTCCCGCAGCATACGTCCGGCGGCGGCGCTCGCCACCCGCCGCTGGAGCGCTTCCTGAGCTCGATCGTCGATCAGCGACGGCATTTGGACCAGCCAGGTGGGAGCGTGACGGTTGAGCAGCTCCACCAGGCGACCGGTGCCAGCCTCACGGCCGACCCTCTCCAGGGCTTCGAGCACCGGCATGTAGGCTTCCCCCTTACCGTAAAGCTCCTGACATTGGCCGTAGGCGATCAAGATCTCGGAATCCCTCGCCGCCCGCGCCAGAAAGCTATCCACCAACGCGGTTTTACCGATGCCGCTGGTACCAGAGACGAACACGATCTGGCGTTCGCCGAGAAGCGCTTTCTCCAGGCAAACCTCGAGCGCAGAAAGCTCACCCTGGCGCCCGAACATTGCGCCAGCTTCAGTGAAGTTCGGCAACGCTGGGACGGCCGGTTTGACGGGGTCGCCGGACGCCTCGCGTGGTTCGACAGCCAACGACCCAATGAACCGGTAGCCGCGACGCGGCTGCGTCCGGATGAAGCGTGGCTTCTTGGGATCATCGCCGAACGCCTGCCGCAACTCGCGGACGCAGCCCTTCAGCACTTCTTCTTGGACGTGGGTCCCCGCCCAAACCGAGTCCAAGAGGTCTTCTTTGGTTACGAGTTGGCCGGCATGCTCCACCAGTTTTTTCAGCACACCAAAAGCCTTCGGTCGCAGCGGGATTTCCTCCGCACCCCGCAACAAACATTGGTTATCCACATCCAGACGAACTTCAGCAGATTCGATCTTCAACCCGGACATCAGCGAGCCTCCGACTATCAATACATTTATTTAAAGCAATAGAGCTACCTTTGCGGCTCATGCTCCAGAACCCGATAAAAACCGTTTGCTCCTCAGTATAGCGCGTGCCTTTCACAACTCCCTTACCCAAACCTCACCTCTCCGTCACCAACGGTGACACCCGCACCACACCCGCACGCTACCGGAACATCACGACTCGACTAATGGCACTCGGTAGTTTTGGTTCGTGGCGCAGAAAACGCCACGGCGGGCCGCCAGGAGATCGGTGCTGAAAAACAAAGTCGGGAAACAACGCCGAGAAACATAGAGGTCCAAGAAGCCTGCCATCTTTTCATTGATATCGGATCACTTGAGATCCAACGGAGGTTACATCATGTTTCAAAACAATCTAATCAAAACCACAGTCAACAGTCGCTGCTATTTTGTTCTATTCACCATGTTGCTGATGGTCAACGGTGTTGGAGCAGATGAAGTCGCAGATATCGATCCGAACCGATCTTTCTTCGGCGTTCTCCAAAACCTGTGGAACATCCTCACGGATCTCATCAGCTGGTTGTCCTGAAAACTAGTGTACAGACAGGGCAGACGACCGACGGCTGCCCTGTCTCGTTGTCACTTAAAAGAAGTCGTCAAAAGAAGTCGTCGTCATCCCCAAAAAGACGGATCACCATTCTCGTCCGACTTCCAGCAAGACTCGATAATTTTCGGCCTCAGCCGGTTTGCCCCACTGTTCATATAGTTGTATCACCCGATTCAAGGCCTGTTTTGCATAAATCGCATCCGGCCCTCTGACCAAAGCGATCGTACGATAGCTTTCGACCAAACAGGTTTCGGCTTCCAGGAAACGACCCTGCGCCAACAAATGTTCTCCGAGCAGACTTTCAGTCTCCGCCATCTCCCAATCTTGGTCGGGTTTCGCCAGCAGAAGATTCTGCTTCCGAAGCGCTTGTTGGGCGTGGCCGAGAAGGACTTCGGCGGTCGCCAGCTCGCCGAGCTCGATCATCAATGCCGCCAGGTTCCGCTCGGCTCGGGCCACATCGAGGCTATCCGATTCGAGCACCGCACGACGCATTCTCAGAGCCTCGCGCAATTCACGCTCAGCTTCTTCGGTCCAGCCCTCAGCGTGAAAAACCCGGCCGAGGGCGCTGCGTAGTGAGGCCACTCGCAAACTGTTCGGACCCCGACGTTGCAGCTCGATGTCCAGGGACTCTTGCAGCAGTTCCCTCGCCTCAACCACCCTGCCCTGAACGAACTCGGCCATGCCGAGATTTCGCAACGGCGCGGCAGACTCCTGCGAGCCAGGGCCAAGCTCTCGACGCAAGATCGCAACAACCTCGCGGTACAGCCGAATAGCCTCTTCGGGCTCACCTTGTTGATGGAAACTCGAAGCAAGATTCACCATGGGAGACGTCAGATCGACCCCTTTCAGCCCCAGCCGCTGACGCATTTCGAGGCCAGCCCGCGATCGAACCTCAGCTTTCTTCGGATTGCGCAGACGCACCAGCGTCGCCCCTTGGTCGACCAGGATCTCGGCAAGTTTCGGATGGTCTTCTCCTGGATGCAACGCCTCCAGAATCTCCTGAGCCTGCTCGAGGGCGGTCAGGGCTTGTTGCTGATGACCCAGTCGTTTGTAGGCTTGCATAACAAAACCGCGCAACAAATCGGCCAGCAACTCGGGATCGGCGGTTCCCAGATCTTCGGTGATCTGCTGCTGAGTATCGGTCAGGAAGTCCAGCGGCGTCACTCGGTCCCCTGCATCGTCTGGACCAAAAACTTCGATCACCTTCTCGAGTAGGTCGACCGTCCGACCTGCTCGTGCCCTGGCGTCATTGATCCGGGCCTCCTCTGCTGCCGTTCGTTGTTGCAAGGCAGCGATCACCAAGCCGACAGCAGCTAGGATCAACAGCATGGAGACCGCCAGAGCCGCCCGATGTCGCCGTACAAACTTGCCGGCGATATAACGAAACGTGCCTTCACAGGCGCTGACCGGCAACCCTTTGAGATGGCGGTCGAGATCTTCAGCCAACTGCTCGACCGAACGGAAGCGGTTCTCCGGCTGCTTGCGCAGGGCCTTGAGCAAGATACTGTCGAGGTCGCCCGCCAAGGCACTGCGCAACTTGCCGGGACTTGTGCCACGCGCCCAGCTGACCGATTCGGGGGTGCGCTGCTCGGTGCGATTCTTGGATAGCCGAACTTCGATCGAGCGCCCGACAGCGACGCTCGGCACCAACGGCTCGTGCTCGCAGATCGAACGGTGCATCCCAACCACCCCTTGATCGAAGGGATAAGGGTCATGACCGGTCAACAACTGATAAATCAACACACCCAGCGAATAGATGTCGGCGGCAGTGGTGATCGGCAAATTGCGCAGCTGTTCGGGACTGGCATACCTGAGGGTCATCGGCTGGTTACCCGAGTGGGACGTCAAGTCGTGCGACGCCGACGCCGGCACCAAGTGTTTGGCAATGCCAAAGTCGATCAGCTTGGGTACTCCATCGCGGGTGACCAGGATGTTGCCGGGCTTCAGATCGCGGTGGACCACAAGGTTCTGGTGCGCCACCTGCAGCGCCGAACACACCTCCAAGACCAACTCGATCCGTTGCCGAAGAGGCAGGCGATGCCGATTGCAGTATTCGTCGATCGACTCGCCATCTACATACTCCATCGCAAAGTACGGCAACCGATCACGGGTTTTGCCGGCATCGAGAATACGAGCGATGTTGGGATGCTCGAGATCGGCAACAATCTGACACTCGTTCTCGAACCGAAACAACACCTCCTCGGACATCACCTCGTCGTTGATGCGTTTGAGCGCAACCCGCTTGCGGAAGTCGTCTTCACGGGCCGCCAGGTAGACGGTACCCATCCCACCCGCACCAAGTTGCTCCAAAACACGATAGGGCCCAATCCTGGCGCCAACTTCGTCGATCTCGGATTTCGCTTGGTTCGCAGGTAAGGTGTCGAGCCCGGAACGATCCCATGCCGAACGCCTCAGCCCGGGCGGATCCAAGTTCGACGGACGCCACGGCGCCAGCGGCTCGTCCAACACACTGACGTATTCCTCTTCGTACCGCAGCAACGACTCGACCTCACGCCGCAACTTTTCATCGCCAGCACAAAGGTCCACCAACAGCCTCCCGCGCTGACTGGGTTCGTAAGGCAACACCGCATCCAGCAGCGACGTCACGCGCTGCCAGCGTTCAGGAGTTATCGGCGACATCAGTTCACCCATCTCCAATCGAATTCATGGCCCCCCACGTTAGAGTATCGCGCTAAACGCTATGAGAATCGTTCCAATAATTTTGTCGTATCTATTCGAGCGGACTGAGCTCACGGCGCAGCCACAACAACGCGGCGTTCCATTCACGGTGGACGGTCGAACGCGACATGTCCAACGCAATCGCAACTTCTTCCAGGGTCAGACCGCCAAAGATTCTGAGCTCGACGACCCGGCTCTGACGCGGCGCCAGTTCGGTCAGAGCCTCGAGCGCATCGTCGAGGGCGATCAGGCCCGGCGCCCGCAGCTCGGCCCGGCCGAGCATCTCGTCGAAGGGCACCTTGGGGACATCACCACCACGCTTGAGCCGCCTGCGGTGCCGCACATGATCCACGAGCACGCGACGGATCAGCTTCGAGGCGATCGCAAAAAATTCGGTCCGACTGCGCCAACGGACTTGCCGCTGGCCCTTGAGCCGCAGAAACGCCTCGTTGACAACCGCCGTCGGTTGCAAGGTGTGTCCTTTGCTCTCATGGCGGAATTGGCGCACCGCGATCCGACGAAGCTCGTCGTAAACCAACGGCATCAACTCGGCAAGCGCCTCCGGCTCTCCGTCGCTCCAAGCGTCGAGGAGAGCCGTGACTTCGCGGACAGGCATCGGCATGATGTGTCGAAGCATACCAGTGGAGTTCAACGCTAGAACGAATCGACCTCAGAAGTACTGATATAGGGAGACAGGCAGCCAGCTCGGTTAACGGCGAGACCACCCGGATCTTTCAGGCGAGCCGATGTAAACTCGACGTCTATCCAGGTCCGTCCACGTCCGCCGATGCCGGCAACGGACGTTTCTTGATCCCCCTACACACCGTGCACGAGGACTTACCCGTGACATCCGAATCCCTCCATCGCTTCTCCGCCTTCACTACCCGCCCCGAGGGCGGTAATCCCGCTGGCGTCTGGGTTGGCGATACCCTGCCGGAAGCTGACGCCATGCAGCGTATCGCCGCCGAGGTTGGCTACTCGGAGACCGCGTTCGTGTCGCCGTCCAGCGGTTTCGACCGTACCGTGCGCTACTTCAGCCCCGAAGCCGAAGTGTCGTTCTGTGGCCACGCGACAATTGCCACCGGTGTGGTGCTCGGCGAAACCGCTGGCGACGGTACCTACCGCCTAGCCACCTCGGTTGGCGAAGTGCCGGTCACTGTCCGCACTCGGGACGGTCTGCGCGAGGCGGCCCTGACCTCCGTTGAGCCCACCCAGACATCAGTCCCCGAGGCCTTGCTCACCAACAGCCTGAACGCTCTCGGCTGGAGCCACGACGACCTCGATCCCGCAATCCCGCCGAGCCGGGCCTACGCTGGCGCCTGGCACCTGGTGTTGGCGGTTGCCAAGCGGCAGCGCCTGGACCAGCTCGACTATGCCTTCGAGACCCTCAAAACACTGCTGCTCGACGACGGCCTGACCACACTGCAGTTGATCTGGCGCGAGGGCCCGGACGTGTTCCACTCCCGCAACCCCTTCCCGGTCGGCGGAGTGGTCGAAGACCCTGCCACCGGCGCCGCCGCCGCGGCGCTCGGCGGGTATTTGCGCGACGCTGGCTTGGTCACCACACCCACCACCCTCACGATTCGCCAAGGGGAAGCGATGGGGCGCCCCAGTCGACTCACCGTCGAAGTCCCAGCGCGCGGTGGCATCGTTGTTTCCGGCACTGCGGTCAGACTTTGAGCGAACACCTCGGAGGCCAAATGAGCAACCCCTACTGTGATGTCCTCAAGATCAAGGTGCCATCGCTAAAAGCAGTCAAGCATCATCGCGAAGCGAGCCCATTTACCCTCATGCTCGTGGCGTTGCTGGAGCGCGGCGAGTCCATGACCCTGCTCGAAGTCGCCACTGAATTCGAACGAGCCGGCGTCGCCGCTGCCGACGACGCATTACGTTCGCTCAAACGCTGCCGCCCCGGCCGCCCACCGGTCTACCGCAACGGCGATGACTACGAGCTCGACCCCTACGACAAAGAGCTCGACTTGTGGGCCTTCCGACTCGGACTACGGCCATCTAAAGTTCCTGTACTGAGGTTGGTGCCACCCGCACCCGAGCCGATACCAGGGCCTGAAATCCCACTTCGCCCCACCGAGGTAGAAGAGGCCATGAGCAACGCCTACCTCACGAGCTGGTCGTCCCAACGTTTGGCCCTGGCAATCCTCGACAGTCAGGGAGGCCGTATGGCGGCCACCGAGGTGGTGCGGGCGGTCGATCGGCTGACACCTCACCACCGCTTGAGCAAGGAAGCCTCGAGGTATTGGCGGCGGGGATCAGCGATCACTGAGCTCGAAGGCGGGGTCTGGGAGATGCAGACCGATCATCCAGCGCTGCGCTCAGCACGAGAAGCAGTCCGCCAGCGTGCAGAAAAGGCCCGACATCGCCAAGCGATCCAACCCGACCTGCAGGCAATTGAGATCGGCCAACGTCGATACGCAGTGCAAAAGGCAGCCCACGCCAAGGAGCTTGCAAACCTCACGCGCGTGCTCCTCCATGCGTTTCCCAAAGAGCGCCCCGAAGCGATTGTCTTGTTGGATGTGACGCAACGCGAGCTCATCACCTACTCCCGCGACGCATTCGATACCGTCCTGACTCGCCTCGCCGACTACGACGTGATAGGTGCCGTGGACGTGCGCCCGTTGCTCAAAACGCTCGGTTTTGACTACGGTCAGCATCGACTCGCGGAGCTCGGTCCGCCACAAAAGTCCCGCAAACTGACCGGACGGCGAACGCTCGAGATTACGACCAGTCTCTTGATTCAAAGTTCGTGCGGTATCCGCAAACCCCTCGCGGATACCGCAGCGTTGCAGCGCTATCTAGAGAAGGGACAGATCCACCGACTGCACCGGCGGCTCGAAACCGACGCCAAAGCCCTCTTTGCGTTCTACCAATACGGCCGCCTCCACCGCGCCGTGGGCCTCGCTTCTGGCTCGATCGAAGAATGGGTCCCAGTGCCGTGGGTTCACCCCGACGAACCGATGCTCTATGACCTGAAAGAACAGGCCTTTCAAAACGGCCAGGTCATCGACGTCGTTTTCGGTTCAGCACCCGCCTGGGAAAATCCGTGGGAGCGGGCCACCCGCTGCACGGTTGCTCCCGATGGGGCCTACCGTTATTGGTTAGTCGACGAAGACGGCGCCATCATCGACGACTGTGACGTGCAGCTAGCCCGCTTGGTACCACTCTAGACCCAACCTACTTGTGACGCAGAGCCTTGAGCGGATCGAGGCCGCGGTAGAAGCTGCCCGTCGCTTCCCGCTCGCCAAACATCCGAGTCTGGTCCTCTGCCAGGTTCGCTCCGAGGGCGCCTTGTTACGCGCCTTGGCCGACCTTGCAGGCGCTGGTATCGCTTGTGCTCTCTTTCGCGAGCCTGATCTCAACCATCAGGCCACCGCCCTGGCCACCGAACCCTTGCAGCTCAACGCCCGGGCACCCATGCGCAGATTTCCCCTTTGGAAAGGAGCGGCCTCATGACGCACTTGTAGGCCCGTGGTCCCCCTCCATGAGCTTGTTGGATCGACCACTCCATCGCAAAACTCAAATCAACTCATGGAGAAACCAAACATGGCTACAGCCTTGTTGAACAACGACACAACAGAGCCTGAATTGATCCAACGACTCCAGGCTTTCCTGGTCCAGCAGGGGCATCGACAACGGCTTGCCAAACGAGCTCGGCGAACGTTGAGAACACCGCCGGCCGAACGCAACCGGTTGCTCGAGGAGTTACGCCTGGTCGACGACCTGCCGGTCATCCAAGCCTATATCGACCGTCAACGTCTGTTGGTGACGGTCGCGCACGTAATTTATGGCGACCTGCGGAGTCGTCCTCACCCAGTGAGTGATCCGATGCCGTACCGAAGGCTCGAGGAGTCCCTGGTTGGTCTAATCTAGGGTTGAACGACCTTCTCTAATCTACCGGCGCGGCGCGCTTGTCGCGTCGGTTTCTCAAGCTCAGTCCAGGCCCCAAAGTCTGTACTCAAACTCAGACGGTTCATAACCCGTGCTTGGGGTGGTTCGACGTCCGATATGATTGGGCGACAAACGTTATTACCGCCTAGGGCTTCAACGCCCCCTTGCCTATCAAACATGTCGGGTGCTTGTGCTGCCGGGAGTGATTCCACCACCATGTCCATAACGACCAAGCTCATCTCTCCTGTGCTGCAGGAACGGCTTGATGACAGGCGTCGTGCCTTGGTGCTGATCTGGATCTCCTTCGCCTTGTCGGGCTTGATTGGCGCAGCTTGGCTCCTTCGCGCGCTGGTTGCAGCGATGCCTTTGGCCTCGCACCTGCTGTTGGGAACAACCGTTCTTCTGTTCTTGGTCACGCCGTTTATTCTGCGCTGGCGTGGCGATCTGAGGGTTGCAGCCAAATTCTTGGTCGCTACACTTCTGGCAGCAACTCTTGTCGTTGGACTGCAAAACGGTGGCACCGAGGCTCCGGTGCTGGTCATGCTGTTCTTTGCCCCGGTGGTGGCCACGTTTCTCTTGGGCCGCGCGGCAGGGTTGGTCACATTCGGCGCAGGCGTACTGATCGTTGCCGGGCTTCACAGTCTCTATCTCACCGATCTCCTGCCGACGAGTGCTCTCAGTGGCGAGGCGCTGCGGTTTGCACGGTTATCCGCAACAATTCTCGGGGCGGCGGCGATTACGGCTGTGGTCATCTGCTACGAGTTGACTCGCGTTGACAGCGAGCGCCAGATTCGGCGCGAGCAGGTCCGAGCGCAGGAGGCCGAGAAGGCGCAGGGGGAGTTCCTTGCTCGCATGAGCCACGAGATCCGGACGCCGCTCAACGCGGTTATCGGAGTCGCCGAGCTTCTGGGGCTTCAAGATCTCGGAACGCGCGATCGTGAGCTAGTCTCCATAATTGGCAAGGCAGGAGCGTCTCTCGTCGATATCGCGAACGACGTTCTCGACTTCTCTCGCATCGAGTCTGGAGGCTTGAGTGTCGAGAGTCACCTGTTCGACCCGCATGAGTGCCTTGAGACATGCGTTGCAATGTTTTCTGCCCTAGCCAATAGTCGCCAGATCGATCTGGCGCTCTACCTGTCGGACGAGATCCCTAGGCGTGTCAAGGGGGACTCCGGTCGTCTGCGCCAGGTGCTGATCAATCTGATATCCAACGCACTAAAGTTCACGCACCAAGGCAGTGTTTACATCGAGGCTACGGCCGCCCCCCGCGGTCAGGGCCAGCTCTTGTTGTCTGGTTCGGTAAAAGACACAGGGATCGGGATCTCGAGCGATCTGAAGGATCGGATCTTCGAAGCGTTCACTCAAGCCGACGGTTCCATGTCACGACAGTACGGAGGTTCTGGGCTAGGTCTCACGATCAGTCGTCGGCTTTGCGAGATGATGGGCGGAACGCTCGACTTCGAGCCTAGACAGGCCGGGGGAACAACCTTCTCGTTCTCCGTGATCTTAGAAGATGAGCACAATCAGTCACCCGGTGTCGTCAACGATTTCGAGTCACCTTCAGCTATTGCCGGGGATCTTCGAGTTCTGGTTGTCGAGCCGGGTGTGGCGACGCTGAGGGCGCTGACCGCAATGTTGGATAGCTGGGGGCTGACGCCGTACTCCTTCGGCTCGTGGCATCTCGCCGCCAATTTCGAGCCGAGACCAACTTCGGTCGATCTGGTCCTGGCGGGTGCCCGGCCAACTAGCTCAGAAGGCTGCTCCTTGATCGATGAGCTGGTCGAGAGGAAAGTACCCTGGGTTCGCATCGGCACGATCGCCGACTCGGGTAGTCTCGATGGCGCCCAGCCAGAGCTGTTGAAACCGATCCGCCGCCGAGATCTCATGCGGGTGTTAAACCAACAGCAAGCTGCCCCCTTCAGGCCCCTCGACAGTCCGGAACGCCATCAAGAGCAGGCAGTGCCAAAACGTTTTGCTGGTCTCAGCGTTCTTCTTGCCGAGGACAACCCGATCAATCAGATGGTTGCGCAGGAGATGCTGCAGCACATCGGGTGTGAGGTCGAGCTCGCGACGCACGGCGGCGAAGTTATGCTGGCGCTCGACAAGAGACGTTTTGACGTTGTGTTCCTGGATCTCCAGATGCCTGAGATCGATGGTCTCGAGACAGCTCGGCGCATTCGCTCCCAGCGAAAGCCATCCCCTGTTCTTATCGCCCTAACGGCAAGTGCTCTCAAGAAAGACCGCGATCGGTGCCTCGAGGCCGGCATGAACGACTTTCTGGCCAAACCCATTCAAATTCCCCGACTGGTCGAAGTTCTTGACCGGACCTTAGACCAACTCCGTGCTTCTGAAAAGGAGAGTACTCCGAACCGCAAGGCTGAGGAGGCTCCGAGCACAGCCATTTCGAAAGTCGATCGCGTCGAGGCAGAGTCGAAATAGGGGTAGCCGTGTGATTTTCGGCGCACGGTTCGAGGTTTCGTGATTCTCCGGCAGGCCCCGGTGTCCTAGGTCGTCATACTTATCAACCGTACTAGAGCCCCAAATGGCAGTCGATGGGTGGAAATCGACCGAAAGGTGGCCCGATGACCGATGTTCTTGCGTTGTCATGGATAGGGGACCACACCAACGACGGACCGGCAGGCCTGAAGGAGACTGCATGAACGGCAACACCACCTACGCCGAGCTCGAGATCGGCCTCTCCCGCGACGCCAGCGGTGTCTACCTGGAAGAGTTGCGTTTCAGCAACCCCGAGAGCGAGACCGAGATCCCGCCGCTGCGCGGCGAGACGTCGATCGACCCCGGCGAGCTGCTGCAACACCAGCTCGACCCGCAGGCCTACGGCAAGGCCCTTGGCGAGGCCCTCTTCCCCGACGCCTCGATAACGCTCACCGGTGGCAAAACCACCTCCCTGCGCGCCCACTTCCGGCAGATCGAGACCGCGGTGGAAGCCGACGATCTGCACCTGCGACTGCGGTTGCGTCTAGACCCGTCCGCGTCCGAACTCCAGGCCCTGCGCTGGGAGTTGCTGCGCGATCCCGAATCCGGCAACGCCCTGGCGACGTCGGAAAAAACCCTGTTCTCGCGCTTCATAGCTAGCCAGGACTGGCGACCGGTCAAGCTGCGGCCGAAAAGCGAGCTAAAGGCGCTGATCGCGGTCTCCTCACCCTCGGATCTCGGCGAGGGCAAGAAGTACCAGCTGGCCGAAATCGACCCCGACGGCGAGATCGATCGCGCCCGCAAGGCGCTCGACGGCGCCCGCATCAAGGTCGCCGGCAAGGATGAGCCGCTGACCCTGGACCACCTGATCGACCGCCTCCGGGACGGTATCGACATCCTCTACCTGGCGTGCCACGGCGCCATCGCCAAACGCGGCAACATGCCCGCTCTCTATCTGCAGAACGCTGACGGAACCACCGCCGTCACCCGTGGCGCCGACCTGGCGACCCGCCTGGCCGACCTCGCCAGACCGCCGCGCCTGGCCTTCCTCTCCTCCTGCGAGTCGGCGGGCACAGAGGCGGGCACCGACGCCCTGGGCGAGGTCACCGCCCAGGCCTCGCTCGCCCCGCGCCTGGCCGAGGCCGGGGTGTCGACGATCATCGCCATGCAGGGCCAGATCTCGATGCAGACCGTCGAGGAGGCGGTTCCAGTGTTCTTCACCGAGCTGATGAAGGACGGCCAGATCGACCGCGCCCTGGCCGCCGCCCGCGGCCGGGTGCGCGAGCGCCACGACGCCTGGATGCCGGCCCTCTACACCCGGCTCAAGAGCGGCCGATTGTGGTACGTGCCCGGCTTCGCCGGAGTCAAGGACGAATTCGGCAAGTGGCAGTCGATCGTCAGCCACGTGCGCGACGGCGACTTCGTGCCGATTCTCGGTCCCGACATCGCCGAGCACCTCTACGGCGGTGTGCGCGGTCGCGCCCAGGAGCTGGCCGCCAGGTGGGACTACCCGATGCAGTCCCACCAGCGCTTCGACCTGGCCAAGGTCAGCCAGTTCCTGAGCGTTCGCCAGAGCCGCAATTACGCGGTGCACGAGGTTGGCGACCAGCTCAAGAGCGGCATCCGCCAGCGCCATGCCGATCTCGGCACGGGCGGCAAGATCTTCGGCGCCGCGATGGACAAGTGCCTGCTAAACGAGGACGACCCCTTCCACATCCTGGCGCACCACCTGAAGGCCAGGGTCTACGTCACGGCGAGCACCGATCCGCTGCTCTTCCAGGCGCTCAAGAAAGGGGGCAGGAAGCCCAAACAGCTCTACTGCAACTGGCGCAAGACCCCCAACAACCATCCCAAGGAGCCGCCCTACGACGGCAAAGCGCGCCGGGACGAGCCGGTGGTCTTCTATCCCTTCGGCGTCGACCGCAAAGACGCCACCGAGTCGCTGGTGCTCACCGAGGACGACTTCCTCGACTACCTGATCGCCGCCGCTGATTACAAACTGATCCCGACGGTGGTGCGCGGCCAGCTGGTGAAGAGCTCGCTGCTGTTCCTGGGCTTCCCCCTCGGCGACCTGGCGTTTCGCACTCTGTTCCGGCTGATCATGTCGCTCAAGGGCACCCATCTGCTCAAGCGTCACGCCCACGTCGGCGTGCAGGTGGATCCCGAGGAGCACAGCCTGGCCGACGTCGAGCGGGCGCGGGACTATCTGAGGCAGTACTTCCAGACCGGCGCCGGGGACGACGCGCCGAGCATCGACATCTACTGGGGCTCCGCGGCCGATTTCCTGCGCGAGCTGCGCAAGCAGCTCGAGAAGCCCACCGGCGAGGAAACCGAGGCGCCGGAGGAAGCCGAGGACGACGATGAATGGGAGTGAACGCGGGAACCTCACACCTGTCCCCCTGCGGGGGAACCTAACGCCTGTCCCCCTTCGGGGGAACCTAACACCTGTCCCCCTTCGGGGGAACCCATTCATCGGGCCGCGTCCGTTCGTGCCGGGCGAGAAGCTCTACGGACGCGACCGCGAGATCGCCGAGCTGATCGACCGCCTCCACAGCGAGCGCATCATCCTGCTCCACTCGCCCTCCGGTGCCGGCAAGAGCTCGCTGATGCAAGCGGGCCTCCTACCCGAGCTGAAGGGGTCCTTCGACATCTGGGGACCGACCCGGGTCAATCAAGAGCCGACGCCGGGCGCGGTCAACCGCTACGTGGCGAGCGCCAACCTGGGCTTCGAGGAAGCGGTCCCGGAGCGCCTCCGCCGGCCGTCCGAGACCCTCGTCGAACAGACTTTGCCCGAGTACTTCGCCGGCCGCCCACGGCGCAAACGTGCGCCGCGTAACGTTTTGCTGATCTTCGACCAGTTCGAAGAAGTGCTGACCGTCGACCCGCTGGCGGTGGCGGCCAAACGCGACTTCTTCGACCAACTTGGCCAGCTGCTGCACAGCCCGCGCATCTGGGCACTCTTCGCTATGCGCGAGGACTACCTGGCGCAGCTCGAAGGCGGCGGCCTCGAGCTGGTGGAGGACAAGGGTGGGCGGCAAGCCACGCTGCCCTTGGCGCGGCGGGTACCGACACACTTCAAGAATCGATTCCGCATCGACCTGCTTGGCCTCGGCTCGGCGCGCGAGGCCATGGTCGAACCCGCCCGCACCGGCGGCCGTGACTTCCCGGCGGTGGATCGGCTGGTACGCGATCTGGCGACCATGAAGGTGCAGCAACCCGACGGTCACGTCCGTCCGCAGACCGGCCTTTACGTGGAGCCGGTTCAGTTGCAGGTCGTGTGCCGGCGCCTGTGGGACGCCATGCCCGCCGACGACCTGTCGATCGACGCCCAAGATCTCGACCGCTTCGGCAAGGTCGACCAAGCCCTGGGCGCCTACTACGATGAATCGGTGAGCGACGTCGCCGGACGCCGCGACGGCGTCGAACGGGACGTCCGCGAGTGGTTTGACCAGCTCATCACCGGCGGCGGCATCCGCGGGCAGGTGCCGATGGAGGCCGAGGCCAGCGGCGGCCTGGCCAACGACCTGATCGATCGCCTGCGCAACACCCACCTGGTGCGGGCCGAGAAACGCGCCGGGGCGACCTGGTTCGAGCTCGCCCACGACCGCCTGATCGAGCCGGTGCGAACGAGGAACGACCGCTGGTTCGAGGATCACCTCGGGGAGGTGCAGAAGCGGGCGGCGCTGTGGGACAGGGAGGGCCGGCCGGCGGGGCTCTTGATGCGCGGCGAGGAGCTGGCCGAGGGCGAACATTGGGCAGCGGGCAACCAGACCGGTCTCACCGACATGGAGCAGCGGTTTCTCGCCGATTGCCGCGAGGCGCAGGACGCCACCCTCAAGGAAGAGCAGCAGGCGCGGCGGATCCGGAAGTGGGCCAAAGCGGCGATGGTCGCGGGCGCCCTGGCCCTCCTAGCCAGCGTTGTCGCGGGCTTGAAATGGCGGGAAGCGGAGCAACGGAGGACGGAGGCCGAGGATCAGAGGACAGAGGCCGAGGACCAACGCAAGAAGATCGCGGAGTTGATCCTGGAAGCGAATCGCCAGAGCGGCCGCGCGCAGGACCTGGAACAGATCCTCGAAGGCCCGCTGGAGGAACTCGTCACCGTGCGCGCCCGCGCCGAGCCGCTCGAACGGAACGGACAACCCATCACACAGAGAATCGGCGGCGCGAAGATGAGGCTCTGGGCGATCACGCTGTGGATCGATGTGCCGGACATTCGAAAGGCCGAGATCGAAGCGGTCGATTACAAGTTCCCCAACCCGACCTATAGGCCACAGTCGAAGACCGGGGAGGAGAGCGACAGCGGATTTGCGATCACCTACACCGGTTGGGGTTGCCTGGACAACGTGGAGTTATGGATCCGGACGACCGCGAAAGAGCCGCCTCTCCGGACGAACGTATTCGACCAATGCGAGGCGCTAGGCTGGTCGGAAGGTATCCCCGGTACCACGTTCGAGTAGGCAAAGATGATGAGCGAGCCACAACTTGGCCGTCATACGCTCGCTGCTGGCTCGCTCCGCCTCCCGAGCCGAGCTCCAACTCGCGTCCTGACGGCGGGACAAGACATCGCCGGCCTTCCAACTCCCGCCCCGAGGCCACCAGGAGACGTGTTGTGACGAAGGAAAGGTCTTCTCCCGCCGTTGGACACCGAGACCCAACGTTCGACAGGCGTTCTCCCGCGGTTGGACGCAATACTTGACGTTCGAATGGTGTCCTCCCGGCGGGAGTGCCCTTGTTTTGACGACGGAAAGGTCTTCTCCCGGATGTAGTTTTCCGAGCTTCTCGGGCGAATCACCCAGAACGGGCCCCTATTCGCCCGATTTGGACGAATTCGACCCGCCAAACGCCCTGAACCTCTAGTTCATGTTCAGTCAGGGTCAGGGTCAGTCAGGGTCAGGGTCAGTCAGGGTCAGGGTCAGTCAGGGTCAGGGTCAGGGTCAGTCAGGGTCTATCTTGACCAAAGCCAATCAACGTCCAAAGTTGGGGCTAGAGCAGGTTGATCCCACTGACCGCTGTAGTACTCGCCCTCAGTTTTTGATCACCACGTCAAGCACCGATCCGCGACCTCGGGGTCGCTGGGACGGTTGCTCCGACGATGTGTCATTATGGACTTCTATGAGAAGATTTCTCTTCAGAGCCAGAGCTGACCACCAGCCGACACTGCGGTTGGACTGTTGTATCCAACTTATGAGTCCTACTGTGCAGCACTGCGACCACCGGCCGGATAACGGCCTGCCAGCGAGACGGCTATCCTTTCTGACCGGTGCCCTGATTGCCGCCATGCTGGCGATGACCGGTTGTCGCGGAGCCGGCCGGGAGCCCCCGGACAGCGGAGACGCCCTTCGCCTAGACGAGAATGCAACCGAGGAGACGCCGATTTCTGAGCCCGCGGCAGCTCATCCACACGCATTGACACCGCCGAGCGCAGAGCGCCTCGCTGAGTATTCAGCCCACAAGCCAAAAACCGCACTCGAGCTGCAGCTGTTCCGCCAGTCCGAAACCATCCCCCTCGGGGACGGCGCTGGCGAGGCTACCTTGATCGATATCAACCCGCGCATCAATTCCTGGTTTGTGTTGGACCTCGCATTCCCGCTCGGCGGCGGCGCTGCGCGGCCAGCCGACTCGGAGGGTCGCCTCCACGCCATCTTCCACCTCGAGAATCCCGATCCGAAGAACACCGAACTGAGACTCGACGCCGGCTTCACAAACGGCTTGGTGATCCGTGGCGCCAAAGGTGAGACCCGCTGCGAGCTGTGGACCGTTGGCGCGTCCGGTGATGACAAACTCTCGCCGATCGATCAAGCGCGCGCCAGCGGCACAACCTATGCCGAGCTGTGTGGCGGCCAGCTCTACCTGCGCAACCGGACCGAGGGGCGCCGGACTCGTCTGGAGATGGCCACAGACCTGTTGCGCGACAGCGTCTGGGGCGGTGAGCGGATCACCACGTTCGTGCGCCAAAATCTCTATCAGGACCGATTCCTCGTAACCTCGAAGCTGTTCACGCCCGAGGAAGCTGCCGCCGACCGCTTGTCACGGCACGCTGGCGCGCCGCGCCGGCCATGGATCGACCCACGCTACGATGGCCACTATCTAGAGCCGATCGAGCTCGGATTGGAGCTCGACAACGAGACCCCGAGGCGAGTGCAGGTTGGCCGCTGGTACACCGTACGAAACCAACCGGGCGTCTTCGTCAGCGCGATCCAGCCAAAGTTGGTGGCGTCCGAGGTTGTTGTGAGCCTGAAGGGGCGGCTCAATCCGCTCGACGAGGTCGAATCCTCGGCGTTGGTCTACCTGGTCGCTTTTGACCTCGCGGCCTTCGACCTCGGCTTCGCACTGGGTACCGACCACCCACGGGTCGGGTGGTCCGAGCGCGTCCTGCCGACAGTGCGTGACGATGCCTTGCCAGGACCGGACGGTATCGACGACGTCAAGCCCCTGGTGCGCACTGGTCGACTCAGCCCTGTCGCCGCCCAACAGGTCGCAGCCACCTTCACCGGCGGCTTCAAACGCAGCCACGGCGCCTTCAAGCTCTCGGCGCTCGCAACCCACCACTCCGGAAGCCACTACGGATTTGTCGAGAATGGCGCGGTCGCCAGCAAACTGGTGCCGGGTCTCGCCACCGCCGTCGTCTGGGCCGATGGCACGGTAGAGCTCAAGACCTGGACCGAGGCCGACAACGCAGCCCTCGGCAGGGTACGCCACGCACGCCAGAACGGTGTCCCTCTGATCGAGCTCGACGCTGACACTGGCACGCCTAGACCCGGCGCCCTGGTCACCCGCAGGGGAGAGGGCAACTGGTCGGGTTCGCAGGACAAACGCTTGCGCTCATTGCGCGCCGGTCTGTGCTTGCAGCATCCGCCGACAGGTGACGGGGGCGCGCTAAACGACAAAGGATTTCTAATTTACGGTTACTTCTCTGGTGCAACGCCATCGTCCATGGTTCAGGTTTTCCAGGCCTACGACTGCCGCTATGCCATGATGCTCGACATGAATGCCCTCGAGCACACCTACATGGCGCTCTACCAAAACCGGGAATCGCGTTTCCTGACCCAGCACTTGATCGAGGGCATGAACGTGCTCGACGAAGAGGTGAGCGGCCAGCAGTTGCCACGCTTCGTCGCCTTTCCCGACAATCGCGACTTTTTCTACCTCCTTCGCAAAGACAACAGACGATGAGCCGCATGGTCCTCATGTTGTGCACTGTCGCAGTCCTGGGGTCCTCCGTCGCCGCCCAGCAGGCGGCTCCTGCGTTGAGCTTCAGCGAGCAAAACGAGACTCTCTTCCACCAGCTACAAACGGTCCACGGACTCTCCGCCGACCAGATGTCAGCGGTGCGCGAGATCTTCACGCGTTCGGGCTTCATCGGCCAAGGCAATCCTCTAGTCGCTCATCATCCGGTGACCCCGGAGGAGTGCTCGACCCACCTCAGAGCCAAAAATATCACCTATGAGCGTCCCAAATTCGACGCGATCTGTGGAGCGCGCTACATGGCGCCGCTTTTTGACCCGGCCAGCGAATCCGCTGGCGACGCGAAAACATGCATCGACCGGTTCGAGTTTCCCGACATCCCTTGCGCCTACCCGGTCGTCTGGGTACGGGCGAAAGAAGCGGCCGAGCTGTGTACTGCCGTTGGTAAGCGGCTGTGCGACGCCCACGAGTGGGAAGGCGCCTGCGCTGGCGCCCTGAAAGCGCCTGACTACCGGTTCGACCTCGCCGAGGGCCGTGATACCGCCGCCGCCGTCAGGCTCATGCGTGAGGCCCATAACCGACACTTCGCCACCGAAAAATCGTGGAGCTACGGGCCACAGTACCAAAATGGCGTCTGCGCCGCCGCGAGCAAAAAGACCGAGGGTTGCGACGGCGGTGGCTGGCAGCGCTGCGGCTCGAATACCTATCCGGCGGGCTTCTTCCCAGAGTGCCGGAGCCCGCTGGACGTCTACGACCTCCATGGAAACGCTGCCGAGCACATGAGCCTGCCGTTGGCTCCCGAACAGATGGCGAGCCGCGGCAGCCGCGAGATCGGCGTCACCGAGATGAAGGGCAGCTGGTTCATCTTCGACCACTATCGGGCACATGAAGACTGGTGCCGGTGGCGGGCTCCCTTCTGGCACGGCACTCGAGTGATGGACCCGGCTAGCCACCACAACTATCACTTGGGTTTTCGCTGCTGCAAGTCGCTCGGTGGCGGCGAGTAGTCGAATTTGGCGCGAGGTATCCACCGTGTCGCCCACTCTTCGGATGGTCTTGGTGGTTTGGTGCTGTACCTTCTTGGTGCCGGCTGGTGAAGTCGCTGGTCAAGAGTCGACCGGGGCGGAAACGCTCAAAGCCTCCACGATCCCACCGCGGCCGGCCGGCGCCGCCAGTGGCTCAGAATTTGGCCACCGCACCGCAAGACTGACCGGACCCGAGCGCCAACGCCAAGCGGTCATGGAGATCGTGAGCGGCAACGTCCCGACGTTCCTGCGCCAGCTGGTACCGCTGCACCTCAGTCGCAACCTCGCCGGAGGAGAGGTCCTGGAGGGGGTCGTGTGGGTGATGCCCGACTACCTGGCGATCGGCAGTGACGAAGACTTCCTGCACATACCTCTGACCTATCCGTCGGCCACGGCGGTGGCCAACCAGTTTGGCTTCGTGCTGCCGACCTGCCGGATCGTCGATACCGTCTTTCACCAGACGAGCCATCATTTGCCCCCAGAGCCCTTGCCCCCCGGACGCCAAATGCGCTCGATCGAGTACTACTTGAAACACCGCGAGCTGATCGAACGCGGTCGACAGGGGATCCCGCTGGGCGAGCTCATCGCCGGCCACAAGAAAGACGTCGTGCTCACACGGCGGCTGGGGCTGCGCCCCGATCGCATCGCCATTTACGGCTGGCACAAGCCGGACGGCAAGGTGATCCAGCCGCTGAGCACCGTTCACACCAGGCGTTATGCCGACTACAGCCACGGCATCCGTCTGGTGTGGGGAACCATGCTGGTAGCGGGCGAGGAACACTCGATCTACGATGTGCTGGCCGATCCGGTGCTCGCCCCGCTACTGAGCGACGAAGGTACCATCCCAACCGCGCGGCAGCTCATGCATCCGTCAGCGGCCGCGATCAAACCCTAGCTCGTGGGCCGCTGGCGATCAGCCTCACCCCTGCCCCGCCAGCTTCTCGATACCCTCGTCCGGGCCGAGGACCACCAAGATGTCTCCATGGTGCAGTTTCTCTCGGTCCGAGACCACCGCCAAGACTTGCTCGCCGCGGCGAATTGCGACGAGGGAAACACCATAACGACGCTTGACGCCACCGGTCGTCTTTCCGGTCAGCGATGGTGGTACGGCGATCTCCGCCAACGCGGTGCCGGCCGCGAGCTCGAGGTGCTCGAGCACGTTCGGCACCGCTAGACGACGACTGAGGGCAGCGCCCATCTCGGCCTCAGGATTGACCACTTCATGAGCGCCGATGGCGGTGAGGACCCTGCCGTGCAACTCGCTGGCAGCCCGCGCCACGATCCGCGGCGCGCCGAGCTTCTGAAGTAACGCGGTAGCCAGGATCGACCCCTCGATCGATCCGCTGCCAATGGCAACGACGGCGCAGGAAAAGTCCGCGGGCGACAGCTCGCTGATCGCGGTTTCGTCGGTTCCATCGGCGCAAACCGCGTCATCGACCTCGGCCGAGATCTGCTGCACAACCTCCTCGTCGCGGTCTAGCACCAACACCTCCACGCCGTAACGAAGGAGATTCTGCACCAGACCACGGCCGAAGCGGCCGAGACCGATCACCAGGAAACGTCGCGCCATAGATTAACCCACCATAATCCGTGCTTCAGGATAACGCAAACGGCCAGGACCGCGACGGCCGAGCAGCAGGACGAGAGTCAGCGGACCTACCCTGCCGATCAGCATCGCGGCCGTGATCGTCAGCTTACCGAAGACATCGAGCTCGGGCGTCACTCCCAACGACAGGCCGACGGTGCCAAGGGCGCTGATGGTTTCGAAGAGCAGTGGCTCGAAAGGTATCGGCTGGGTCAAGAGCAACGCCGTGAGCACGCCCAGAGCCGCACCTAAAGCCACTACCAAGATCGCCGCCGCTCGAAAAACCGCCTCGAGCGGCACCGCTCGGCCGAAGACCACCGCGCGATGACTTCCTTTGACAACCACCGGCACCGCCATCGCCAGCACCGCCGCCGTCGTCGTCTTGATGCCACCACCCGTACCGCCAGGCGAGGCGCCGATGAACATCAAAACCAGCATCCACAGGAAGGTAAACGGGGCGATCATGCTCAGGTCGGCCATGTTGAAGCCAGCGGTGCGCAGGGTTACGCTCTGAAACAGTGCGCCCAACAACTTGTCACCTATGCTGAGCCCGTGAAGCGATCGATTCCACTCGCCGGCCGCGTAACCGACCGCACCGATAGCGATCAACGCCGCTGTGACGCTCACTACGATGCGAGCGTGGGTGCGCAAGGCACTTCGCCGTCGCCTGATCCTAGCCCAGGCAGCAATCAAGACCGGGAACCCGAGCCCCCCCGCGACGATCAGCGCGGCCACCGTCAGCAGCACCGGGGGATGGCTGCGAAAACCCACAACCGAGTCCGGCCACAGGGCAAAGCCCGCATTGCAGAAGGCCGAAACGGCGTGGAAGACGCCGCGCCATGCAGCCTCGATCGGTGGCGAGCCGGCAGCGGCGAAGGCGAATGCCAAAACCGAGGCGCCGATCGCCTCCAGAGTCAGGGTCGAGACGACAATAAAGCGGACCAGCCGGCTAGCATCTCCCGCGGCGAGATCGAGGCTCTCGCCCAGAGCGCGCCTGCCTCGCAGGCCCAAACCTTCACCGAGGAAACTGGCAGCAAAACCCGAAAGAACCAGAATACCGAGGCCGCCGGCCTGGATCAGCATCAATACCACGAGCTGACCGAGGAACGACAGGTCGGTTCCAGTGTCGACCACCGTCAGACCCGTGACGCAGGCGGCGCTGGCGGCAGTGAACACTGCGTCGACGGGAGCCAGGGGCTGTTCGCCGACGCTGGCGGCTGGGAAGCTCAATAGAACCGTTCCCGCGACGATCAGCAACACGAAAGTGCCCACAACCAATGCTGGCGGTTGGCGCAGAAAACGCGAAGCCAGCTCGGCGTGAATTGGCAAGCGCGACAAGAGCGTGACGAGCACCAGAGATTCGAAAGCCGCGGCCGCGATCGACGCGCGGCCCAGCGATCCGATCGAGGCCACAATCAAGATCAGGCTGACGACCGGAAGCGCGAGTTTCCATCGCAGCCCGGAGCGCCACAACAGGTTCAGGAACGGTAGGCTGCCGACGATCGCCACCGCCGCCAGGAGGCCACAAAGGCCAGCCGCCAGAGGGTGGGTGAGGACGCGAAACCCAAGAGCGACCGTCCAGGCCACCAAAGAGACCGTGAGAACATGCCGCAGCGCCGGGCCATAAACTTGCACCCAATCCGTGCCGACCGCTGTCCGCAAGGCAGCGGGACGCTCGACGAGCCTGACAAGGACCACCGCCTGCCAGAGCACGAGCGCCCCAGCGGCAACCGGATCGGCGAATATCGACAGAACGAAGAAGCCCATATTAATCGTCAGAACGGCGACCCCCAGCAGCCTGCCCGCCGGATGGCCGAGCAGCAACGCCACAACCCCCAAGAGAGCCAGCGAGAGTTGGAGGCCGATGAACTGGGCGCTAACGCGGGTCAGCTCTCCATGAGCTCCCAAGTAACCCGTGGGGGTGTGAGCCGCAAGCAGCCCAAGATTGGCCAGCACCGCGGCGCCGAAAAACCTGGCCGCCGCAAGATGCCGATTACCGAGCGCTTGTGCTTTCAACGAATTCCTAATCTATCGCCGATTCCAAGACCCATCCGACGCCGGCCAGCAAGAGTAAGGTGAACGGTGTCAGTGGATGACAAGAATCACCACCGCCACCGACTCGCCAATGCCATAGCTCGTCATCAACCCGGTTCGGATACCATGAGGAGCATAACAAGAGTCGTACAACCGAGCTATCAGAACCGCGAAAGCCGCACGGATGCCTTCGTCAGCCAATCTCTACTGCGAACTTGCATGATGCCCCATGCCGTCTCCACGGTCGTCCTGATCTCCCATTGGTTGATCATCCTGGGTTGTCACTTCTCATCTACGATCCGATTTTCTCGCGCCGCTGGCGCTCGCTCCAGCACTGGTATCTGGAGCAGTCCGAGGAACTCGAGTTGGAACGACGCTTCGATCCGAGGTCGCTGGCACCTATGGAAAACGGCACCTATGGAAACCAACCATCCAACCGGCACCCGAAGACCTTTCGTCGGCATCAACACCTCCGAGGACGGCGGTAGCCAGGGACTCCCTAGCTCCAACTCGCGTCCTGACGGCGATACATCACGTCTTCAACCTTTCAACCCCACCCCGACCCCACCAGGAGACGTGTTGTGACGAAGGCAAGGCCTTCTCCCGCCGTTGGCCCCCCTGAACCAACGTACAACAGGCGTTCTCCCGTGGTGGGACGCGATTTCTGACGATCGAATGGCGTCCTCCCGGCGGGAGAACCCTTGTTTTGACGACCGAAAGGTCTTCTCCCGGGTGCAGTTTCGAAGCTTCTCCGGCGAATCACCAGAACGGGGGCCAATTTGCCCGATTTGGGTGAATATCGACCCGTCTAGTTCAGGGTCTGCCAGGCTAGGCCCGCCCAGGCACCCCGGCAAATGTTGCAGGACCGGGACTCATCTAGTAGCTTGTGGCGGACGGACGGATCCAGACGATGTCGCCGTCCATTGATCTACAGGATCTTCGATCGTACAGGGTTCGAGTCGATCTCTATACCTAGCCCACTCCTCAATGACTACAAAGATCTTTCTTCCCTTTGGGTTGTTAACGAGGACCCGCAATTGACCGGCTTCGCCGCCGTCGATCTCTTCTGCGGAGTCGGCGGAATGACTTACGGGTTTCGGCAGGCAGGCATCCCAGTAATGGTTGGAGTCGATATCGACGCCAGCTGCCGGTTTCCAATCGAGGCCAACAACACGGGGACGCTCTTCGTGGAAAAGAGTGTGAGTGACCTGGCTGTTGATGCAGTCTCCGCTTGGTATCCCAAAGACGTGGTGCGAGTTCTCATTGGCTGCGCGCCGTGTCAGCCATTCTCCAAGTACGCGGTTCGAAACGGGCCGGATGAACGATGGCGGCTCCTCTACGATTTTTTGCGGCTAGTACGCGGTGTTCGCCCAGACATCGTTAGTATGGAAAACGTACCCCAGCTGAAGCTTCAAAAACATCCCGCATACTTAGATTTCGTTGCTGGACTAGAGGCCGAAGGGTACTGGGTGTCGGACGCTATCGTGCACTGCGGTGACTATGGAGTGCCTCAGACCCGGCGACGCCTTGTCTTAATCGCGGGGGCGGGTCGATCCATTGATCTTATTTCCCCCTCCCACCATCGGCACAGGACAGTGCGCGATGCCATCGGCGAGCTTCCGCCTATCGGGCCCGGTGGCGAGCCACCGGCCAACGATCCGCTTCACATTGCGCCCCGCTTGAGCGCCACGAACCTAGAACGCATTCGAACAACACCAGAAGGTGGCAACTGGCACGATTGGCCTGAGAAACTTCGCTTGGCATGCCATCTACGATCATCAGGACGCTACTACGGGAGCGTCTATGGGCGTATGGCATGGAACAAACCGGGCCCGACGGTTACCACGCAATGTTACGGTTACGGCAATGGTCGCTTCGGCCATCCTGAACAAGATCGAGCGATCAGCCTTCGCGAAGCTGCGTTGCTACAGACCTTTCCTCAATCTTACCAATTTGTTTCACCTGGCCAGCGACCACGCTTCAGGCATGTGGGCCGGCATATCGGCAATGCCGTACCAGTAGAACTTGGCAGAGCCATTGCGCTGAGTATCAAACGATCGTACGCCGTTCGAAATAGCGGCCGTGGAGATACTCTTCAAAGCACCGGATGACTTCACGAAGGTAGCGCACAACTACCGCGGTCCAGATGCGCAAGTCGCGGACTGATACGGTCCGACCGCAGTCTCCGAAAGATGCCTCGCCATGGGCCAGTGCATTACGCCTCTGGCGAATCAGCTTCAAGGGTCCCATATCGTCAACAACGTGGCGCTTGATAGCTTCTCTAAGCGAGGGGTGGATCTTCAGTTCGATGCCAAAGCGCTTGACTGTCTTCTCGATCTGAGAATCGTCAAGGTTTCCACCCCCCCTCATAGATGGATCGAAATCGATGGTTTTTCGGCCGATCAAATGCTCAGAGATCTCTAAGAGCGTCTCGATTCTTTTCTCCTGATTCAGAGGCTGCGCCGTTTGTCCTTTTTCTTGGAGCCAGGACTTCTTCCACTCCTCCGAGAGATCCTCGTAAACGACGCCGGTCTCACAAATCTCCTCTGCGATGCGGGACAGACAACCCGTGACGGTTGACTCCACCAGATTGTAGAGATGGAGGAATACGCTGGCCTTGAGAACGTGATGAGTCGTAGTGTCGAGGCTCAAGCGACTGTTGCCAGAGCGGGAGACGAAATCAGCCCCATGGTTCTCGACAAAACGCAGCGTATCCAAGTACTGCAGGATCTCCTGGCTGCGCTCGCGGAAGCCTCTTCGGATCTCGATCATCCGGTCAATTCTCTGTTGGTGGCAGGATACTATTAGCCCGACCTCTATCGCCTAACACCATGTACTGGACATATTCCGTCCGATTCAGAATGCGACTTCGGACGTTTGCCGCACTCGAAGTCGTGAGCAAGAAGAACTCCTCGGAGGATAGCCAGTCATTGGGATCGATAGCTGGTTTATGCTCGATGATTGTGGAATCTTCTTTAGCGGCCAACCAAATTCCCACAGCGATGGCATCGAATCGTACGCGGGGTGTCGTCCGGGAATTCGGCTTCTTGCGAAAGCCGTTCGGCAAGTGTTGCTCTACGAATCTCATGACTGCTTGGAAGCGCTCTCGGTAAGCGTCTGGTCTATAGGCGTTCTCAGCTGTGTGTCCATTAGCTTTCAAGAGCCATTTCTTTAGGAACTCGCTTATTCTGTCCCGGTACCCCTCGAGACCATCACCAAACGCAAAAAATCGTGTGATGAGTTCCTCAGCTTCCCGCTTATTTCTCGCAGCCTCAGTCAAGGGGCACAACCGCAAGAATTGTTCGTCCGAGGCGAGCTCGTCAATAAGATCGGTCATCGGACCCATGATTGATCCTCGCCGCGTCTCGGCAGGCTCCGCGATTAAGGACCCGGTATTGACGCGGTCAAACAAGTCTCGTCGATCCGACTCCTCCGCTTTCTGAGATAAAACAACCGACCTGATCGTGCGATTGCGTAACCGCCTCTGCTGTGCTTTGGACAGCCTTGAATAAGTAAACCCGTCAAGCGCCTCGAGTCGCTCCAAGCCCACTAAGGTCAATTCGTTGCAAAGAAACGCCTTGCATGTGCTCAATCGTTGCATACCATCTACCACTTCAAGACGCCCGTCTTCAATATCTGCGAAAAAGAGGAAAGGTATTGGCAGGCCGATCAAGAGGGACTCGATGAACCGTGACTGTCGACGCTCATCCCAATTAAAGCGTCTTTGGTAGAACGGAATGAAGATGTCGTCTTCCTCGCCGCCCATGCCGAACTTCTGTACCAACAGCTCGATCGTAAATTCCTTCGTGTCGTAATCCAGGATTCGCTGGTTTTCCTCAAGCTGTTCCATCGCCAACTTCGTCAGCTCTTCATCGGGTCCCAAGCTGTCCGACCCTTCGTGTGCCATTGTATCCGCTCCTTATTTGCGGCCCGGTCGCGGTCTGTTGTCCTCTTTCCCGGATTCTACCTAGGTTTCGAATACACTGTTTGGTCTCAGGCTATGAGCGACGCTCCGCTTCCGAGGTGGGTGTCGGCCGTGGGCTTGGGTGTCGGTTGCGACATACCTACCAAGGCCTTCTGATGTCACTCGTCCCGCTATCTTTGCCTGAAGCCTTATCCCGCCGTGCCTGCCAGACGGTCCCCTGATAGCTCTTCCCGAGTCGCTCGACCACAACCCCTCGTACGCTCCGGCCAGCATACCGACGTAAGATCATGCCGAGAGGCTGTGCCCCCGGTGGACGATCCCCGCGCCACCGTGGATCCAACGCCACCAGCCCCGACCGTAACCGACGATATCGACCGCTAGACGCGGTTGCTGCCAGCCGATCGAGGATCTGGCGGGCGCTGGCCGAACCACCGAGATCGGCGAGCAACGCTTCGAGCCCAAGCACAAGATCGGCGACGGCGGTTGCCCGCGGGACGGTCGACGGGTTCTCGACCCCGCCGCCATCGGACGCCGCCGCCTCGCCGGCCGCTGGCTCCACCGGTCGCCAGGCCCGCAACAGCACCCCATCGGCGTCATACATGCGGACCTCGGCCCCCGCCAAGCAGGTTACGACCGGGTCGACGCTGGAAGTCTCCGGCGACGATGAGGGATGGCTGCCGGGACGCTCGGCCCCATCACCTTCGTCGACGGTTCGACCCAGATCCAACGGACTGGCGATCTTGCCACGATGCGGACAGTGGACACAGGCCGCCCCATCGAGGTGTTGGGCGATGGTGGCGCAGGTTGGATGGGGTGCCCCCAACGCCTGATCGAGCGCGTCGTCGGTGAGGGCCCGGGTGGTACCGGGGTGACCTTGGGAATTCCAATGCGCCAAGGCGCGGCCATCCGCCTCCGGCACCGCCGATCGACCCACCACGCCGAGCACAGCGTGCCACACCTTGGCCGGCAGCACCGCCCGCCGCTCGTAACCCTGCCGCAACCAGCCACAGCCTTCGAATATTGCCTCGAAGTTGGCGGGTGGGGCCGCCACCCTGGTGCGGGCGGTGATTGCCCGCCTGGGTAACCGCAGCGGTGCCGTGGGTGGTGCCGGCAGCTGCGCAAAATCCTCAGGATGGTACCGCCGGTCCTCCCCCGGCAGTGGGAAACGGTCGACTGTGACCAACACCGGAGGTCGGCGCTGGCGGCCCGCCCCAAACTGATGATCGAGGGTGCCCGGCAGCCGCAGGTGCTGTGCCAAATCAACCTCCGGATCCAACTGCCAGCCACGATCCGCCGCCGCTGTCACCACCGCGGAACGCAACCGACTCAGAACCTCCGTTGCCGTCGCCCGATCGTCCGCCGTCGTCAGCTCCCACGGTTGACGCAACAGCCAGTAGACATCACAACCGCTGGCATGGGACACCACCACCGACGGCGGCAACGGCACCGCCGACAACAACCCCAACGCCGCCACCCGATCTGGTGGCAAATCCGCTTCCCCCGCCGACGCCACCGTCAGCTCCACCCACAGCGCCGGCAACGCCAACACCGCCGAGGCGGCTCCCGGCACGGTGGTCAATTTCACCCGTGCCCGTCGGCTGCGCGCCAAGGCCAACGCGTCTTTGGATTCCTGGATCGCCGGTGCCAGGAACACATCGTTGGTCTTGCGTCCTCGGAATCCGCGCCGCGCAATCGTCTCTAATGTGTGGACCCAGGCGTACCGCCAAACACCGGCGCGGGTCGAGCGCAGACCCAGCACCCAGCGCCCCATTGCAGGGATTTGTGGATACATCGTTTGTAAAAATTCCATCGTTGACACTGCCATCACAAGCTCCTTTCCGGTCCGGATCTAAAACGAACATAGGGACAGAAAACCCCTCGATTCCTCCCACAAAACAAGGGCGGTCGACGCCATCGCCGACCGCCCCCCTCAGGCGCGGCCTGGAGCCGCGCCTTCAACAACCGGTCAGATCAGGCATTGGTGGCTGTCTGATCACCCTGCCGACCGTCGTTCGGTTCGGCGCCACCTCCTCCCTCACCCGAGTTGCCACCGTCCCCAGAGGATCCGTCGCCCGAAGTGCCATCGTCTCCCGAGGTGCTATCGCCCCCAGTGGTGCCACCGTCCCCCGAGGAACCACCGTCCCCCGTGGAACCACCGTCTCCCGAGTTGCCACCGTCTCCCGACGTACCATCGTCCCCCGAGGTGCCGTTTCCCGTGGTGCTGCCGTTCCCCGTGGTGCTGCCCTGCCCGGCACCACGACCGTCCCCGGAGGTGGTATCAGTGGGTGAGCTCGACGTGCGATGCGACGTCGGCCGGATACGATCCGACGCCTCCTCCATGCCGGCGAGGTCGTACAACGCCTCCAGAAAGCGGAACCCTTGATAGGTCAGCCGGCCGAGACCATCCAACGACCGACGCTTCCTCACCAACGCGTCGACCGACACGCTGCGCTCCAGTGAGAGCGCCGTGAGGCTTTCACCGAGGTCTTCGAGATGCGGCTTCAGGCCCCGCGCCAGCGCATCCCGATCGATCGCGACGCCAGGCAGCTTGGCCTCTTGCGCCGCCAGTCTCGGGTCGACCAGCCAGGCCATCACCCGGGTGCCGACCTGAAGGACCGTCGTCGGATCGGTGGGGATCCGTTGGTCGACGAGCCCAAACAGCTGCACATTGCTACCCAAGCCGTAGTAGCCCTCGTGCAACGTGCGCGCCGCCAACAAGATCTCGCGGACCTTCTCCGTGCTCCGATCGCGCTGAGTCCGGATTCTGTGGTCGAAGACCAGCTCACGCATGTGCAGGTCGTCGGCTGTCACCGTCTGGTTGCGCAGCAGTTCGAGCTCGAGGCCGAGCAACACCTGCACCTGGGTGATGGTGAGATCGGTTGTGCCCTCGGGTAAAACGTCGGCAAAACGTTCCAGCAAGCCGTCCAGCACTTGCGGATGGCGTGACGTCTCGAGCGCCGCTCCAGCGACCAACAGACATTGTTTTCGTTGGTCAATAACCATTTTTGATGCCATGGGATACTCCTTGAAATGTTGTTTGAAAGGTTTTAGAAACCACTGTCGCAGACGATGCCAAAGGCACAGCGTCAGTCCATCCACTGACCGATCATCAATTCGTCGATCCGCTCCGCCAAATCAAAATTGGCTTCCCTCAGACCGTCCACTACACCGTCACCGATGCGGATCGTGACCCGATCGTCATCGACCAAAATCATCGGCGGCTCACCCATCTTCCAGCCGACCTGCGACACTCGGTTGGCAAACTCCATCGCCTCCAGGTGGTCCATGAACCGACACTGGCGTTTGATATAACGCTGCCCACGAGTGAGCTTCCATTCCGGGACCAGCGTCATACGGAATTGGGTTCGTTCAGCTTTCATAACCTCTCCTTTTGCCGGCTGACCAACGCAGCCTCCGGCACCATGGACGACGCAACTCCATGCCACGCCTTCCGTTTTTGGGTTGCCGGGCACAGCCCGGCCGTTGTGATCGGCACCACCGCACACCGCGGTGGGCTCGATCAGGTTTCAGTGGTCTTGTCGCAGCCTCTGTCTTGTTGCAGCCTCGGCCGACCTCGGCCGGGTGGGTTATCCCTGCTGCCTGGGGATTGGGTTCAAGAACGCCTCGAGAGGTCGGTCGGTCTTTTGGGCTGTGCAGCAGCTCCGGAAACTAGCCGGATCTCTTGCCAAGCGCCTAAAATCTCCAGATGCCACCGGATACGAGAGGCCAACGGCTGCGAAGCTCAAACACGCTCGCTGCTTGCTCGCTCCACAAGACCTCCCTCCCCGAGGGGGTTAGGGGGTGAGGGGTCGGCGCCGCCCGGACGACCGACGGGAGCCGGTGCGTCGAGATCGTCGACGGCGGGTATCCACCGGACTAGCCGCAGATGCGGGAGTCGACGGCGGATCGTCAGCCTCGGTTGGAGGCGCTGGATAGTGTTCGTGACGCGTCAACTCGCGCACCAGCCGTAGGAACAGCTTCGCCAAGCCGAGCTGTTGCTCGGTCCGACGCATCAATTCCTGACGTTCGACCAGCGATGACGACGCCCCCGCCCGCGCTCGCGGCAGGCCCTCGAGCGCGGCGGCAAGATCAGCCAACGGATCGTCGAGAGACCGCGCCAGCAGCTCGTGATCCAGCGCCACGCCGGCCACCCGCGCCGCCTCGCCAACATAACCCTCCGCTAAACCAGCCTGCACCCGATGGCCAAACTGAACCTGCGCCGCCAGCGTCTTGGGCCAAGCTTCACCGCCGAACACCATTTTCTCTCCGCAGGGATCGACAGCCCGCACCAAGTCTCGGACGCACAACAAACTCTGGCGCAGCGCCTCGGCTCGCCGATCACGCTCCACCCTGGCCTGATTGATCGCTTGCTGGTCGACGACGTGCTGCGCATCCGCGGCGGCCAACTCGTGTTGAGCCGCGGCGAGCTGCCGTGCCAGGCCCGTCGGCGAGCTCAGCGTGACCAAAACTTGTTGGACGCGGCGTCCCCGCTCCCCCGCCAGCTCACGTCCGAGTACCCTCGACACTTGCTGGACCTCTCGCCGTCGCGCCGCCACCGTCTTCAATGGGGCCACCCTTTTCAACTGCTGCGTACTTGAACTTTTTGCTCGAGATGCCATGTTCGTCTCCTTCAGAAAGTGAGGTTCCGTTCCGCTCGGTCAACACAGCAACATCGTAAAAGCCAGATCAAACGAGTTCCAACACCCCCTTAATTTCGTGGAATCACTCCTTTGGAAAGATAACTTGCCTACACAAAGACTCCAGATCCCGCAATCACCCAGATCACCCCGCAATTCGCCCAAATCGGTCGAATCCGGCCATATTCTCGGATAAAAGAAATTTCCGATTTTTCCAAGATTCGTCCAAATCGGGAGAATCAGACTGTGTTTTGGGCAAAAATCCCAGTCCGCAGAGCCCACCCAGCCAGGCCGACAGCCCAGCCAGTGGATTGCTTCACCCCTCGGATTAGTCGCTAACGTCGATCCAGGCGACGGGCGTCGAGGGTATTGGTGCCCATCCACGACCCGTCATGGAGGAGCAGGCGATGTCCCTTTTCGACGGCTCAGCGAGTGCTAGATCTCAGGCGCGCTCAACTCGAGGGCCGCGCATGGCACACTTCGGAATCTTCCAGGCTGGGCCTATGATCGAGCCAAGTGGCTAAGGTCTGCGACCACCACAAGCCGGAGCAGCCGCCGGGTCGCTCGAACACTCACTCGACTTGGAGTTTGGCGTGGTTCGGGTTCGGTACACTCTTGGCCAAGCTCGCCGCAACGTGATCCAGCAGCTCTTCGTTGACCTCACCGCTGAGGCCACCTTCGACCAGCTGGAGCAAAGCCCCTTCCGCCAGCTTGTTGCCCTTGAACTGCTTGATCAGCGAAGCCATCTGCTTGGCTAAGCTGATCGCCGCCGGCCGTTTACCCTGCGCCAGCAACGAACGCATCAGATCGAGGCTCACCAGCACCACATCTAGCGGATCATCACAGGTGGTGAATAGCCGCAGGGCCTCCAACAGGTGCGGCTCTGCTTCTGCATACTCCCGCCGATCCACCGCCAGCATGCCTTGCAGCCAGAACAACTTGCCGAGCACAGCTCCGCCTTGTTGACCGGCAGAAGCGACCGCATCCTGTAGGTATGCCTCTGCCTTATTGAGCTGGCCTAGGTGACGCGAAGCCACCGCGATGCCGTGGTATGCAGCCAGCCGCCATCGACACATGCCCTCGTCGGTGAGCGGCAGGGTGTCCAAGGCTCGCTCGAAAACCAGCTGCGCCCGCCGATAGCTCCCTTTCTGAACGAACATATTGCCGCGGTCCACTAGCACCTTGCTGACATCGTGCTCCAGTGCGAGATCCGAATAGATGATCTGCGCCTTCTGCAGCAGTTCGAGCGCCAGGTCATATTCGCAGTGGTCCTGCAGGACATAAGCCCCCCGCAAAAGCAAAGCCGCCCGCGACGCCTCCAGCTCATGCCGCCGAGCCAGCTCCAACCCGAGCCCAATCGCCCGCGCCGCTGGCGTAAACTCACCCAGCAACCGTTTCGCCGAGGCGTACACCCCCAAAGCCAAACATTGCAGCTCGAGCCGTTCGCGCTGATCCGCCACCACCAGCTCCACAATCTCAGTCGCCACCGCCTCCGCGATCCACGCCGCCGTTTTCGGCCGCTCATACCGCAGCCGATCCAGATAGGCCAGGTATTGCTGCATGAACTCGAGCGTCTGGTACTTCTGCGTACAGCGCAACCGCTTGCGTTGATCCGAGCGCGACGACCGGGTGAGATCCTCCAACCGCGCTTTGCGCGGCGGCACCTTCGATCCGATCAACGGTGTGCTGTGCTCCAACTTCCAGGTAGCCTTCGCCAGCGCCTCGAGTGCCGGCTGCTCCGCCGCCTGGCGCTCGATCGCCCGCAGACACCCCACCGGATCCGTTCGCGCATCGAACACCCGCCCGAAAAACACCCCCGCCGGAATCTCCAGCCCCTCCACCAGTTGCAGCAACTTCAGGAGCGAGACATTCCATCCCGTCTTGCGCAACTTCGCTACATACCCTCGGCTCCAGCCCTGTCGCTGCTCCACCCCACTCGACACCCGACCCGGCGGGCACTCCCGCTCCAACACCCGAACCAACTGCGCCATCGCATCCTCTGGTTTCATGATCCAGGCACATTACCAGACCGAATCGTTTGCACCAAATGATGCCTCCATTCGCCCGAATTGGCATCATTCAGGTCTTTATTCCCGATTTCATTGATTCGATCGTGTCAAGGATGCACACTGCCGCCGGAGGAAATCGCACAATGAACAGAGACATCGGCGCAGACCAACTCGCCAAAAACCAGCCAGACCCATCCCAACCAGAGGTCCGTCAGCCAGGCGGCTCCCAACCAGACGTCCGTCAGCCAGACCTAGAACTCAAACCCCTACAAGACGCCCTCAACCAAGCCGAAGCCGCCGCCCAAGCCTGCGGCCGCAACCTCCAGCTCCAAGTCACCCCCGCCGGCGACCTCGAGCTCGTGCGTCGACCCAGCACCCAAGGCTCGGCGACATCACCCACACCCATAGCCCGTCTCGCCGGCTGCGATCCACTCCTATGGCGCGCCGGCCACACCGGCCCCGCCGTCACCCTCGGCCCACCCTACACCGAACCCGAGCCACGCTGCGTCGTGAGCGGCACCGTCATCGTCGACCGCGCCCCCGTCGAGTTGTATTACCAAGGCCAGCCGATCAGCGCCGAACGTGCTTTGGCCCTGGCACCCCTGCTCGTGCTGGTGCGCCACGCGGTGGCTGCGGCGGGCTCCGTCGTCGAGGAATTGGGCGGATGGTCGAGCGTCGAAAATGGGGAGTTGCGGGGGGTTTTGATGGATCGTGGGGTAAGGGAGATGGTCGGGCGTTGGGTTGGGTTTGGGGGGTAGAGTTGCGTTGAATGGCTAAACTAGAGATACAATAGTTAGGTTCACGATTCGATGGGAGGATTCATATTGTCGCCAGACCAGGAAGATTTTTTAAGAGGGATCGAGCTCCTCCGCGGCTCTCCCCAAACCTTCCGTGAGCGTCTGGCCGACGAGCTACAAGTGGTCAAGGTTTCCCAAGGTGATGAGGTCTTCGCCGACGAGGCGCCCGGAGATGCAATCTACTTCATCTCCGCGGGCTCGATCGAGATCAAAAAGCGTGGCCGGACCCTATTCACCCGCCATCGCGGTGAATGTGTCGGCGAAATGGCCCTGCTCGAAGACGCGCCACGCAGCGCCGCAGCGGTTGCCGAAACCGACGCTGTGCTGCTCCGGTGGTCCAAGGAAGACTTCCTATCGACCCTAGGCTCCAACGGTGAGTTTACCTACCAGCTCTGCCGTACCCTAAGCACACGACTACGTGAAGACATTCTCAGCGTCACCCTGATCCAACAAGAGCGCCATCGTGCGGCTCAGCTGCAGAAAGCGATGCTGCCGGAACCGACCCTGGTCAACGACCTTGTGGACCTCTCGGTGTACTGCCTGCAAGCCGATGACGTCGGCGGCGACTACTTCGACTACCTGCCGGTGGGCAAGACCCGTCTCGGACTAATTCTGGCGGACGCCCAGGGGCACGGTTTCTCGGCAGCCCTGCTGGTGGCGATCCTAAAAACCCGTCTCAACGGCATTACCGAACGCGAGCCCGCCGCCGTCATCGAGGCGATGAATCGAGCGATCCTCGAGAATTTGACCGAAGTCATCACCGCCACGTGTTGTTACGTGCTTCTCGACTCCAAACGTCATGAGTTGCACTTCGCTGGCGCAGGCCACATCACTCAATACTTGCTGCGAGCTGACGGCCGGACGCTCGAAGAACTGAAGTCGCAAAACTTTGTCCTCGGAGCCCTAGGCCCCATGGAGTACGTCGCCTCCTCCGAAATCCACAGCTGGGCTCCGGGCGACCTACTCGTCTTGGCGACCGACGGTGTCACCGAAGCCACCAACTCAGCCAAAGACGAATTTGGAGCCGAACGCTTGAAGCAGGCGATCCTGCGGCATGGACAAAAGGAGCCACGTGAGATTCGCCGCGCCGTGGTCGCGGAGTTGAAACAGTTCACCGAGGATGAACCCTACGCCGACGACGTCACGCTGGTGGTGGCTCGTCTGCTCTAGCGTAGGCCAACATTTGCGGCGAGGTCCAGTAGCGCAGTGGATGTCAAGCCGGCTGCAGACGGGGACCAGCGGAGAGTTTGTTCCCACGAATTGACATAGGTATAGTAGGATAGCTAAAGTTAGATATTCTCCGTTAGATTGCTGCTTGAGTCTTGGGCAGACCGCATCCGTCCGGGGCGCTCGTTCGCGAGAACGAGCTTCGGAGAGGTAGGCGGGTGGGTGCGGCATAGGACAATCGTGAGGTTCTTTCGATAGGGACCGCTTGCCAGTTGTTGCCTGTCGTTATAGTTGCATTCGCTTCCGGTTTGCTTTCCTAAACTGAAAGGTATAACATAAAGGGGTAATTGCTTTGCTATTTTCGGCGACGAGATATTATAGGCCGAATAAATGTTTTTCTTCTTTTAATATGAATTTAATCGAACGAGGGGGAGTATGGCCCTGACCGAACCTCGGCCACGTGTCGAGCAGCCCACAATCCCTCCTGAGAGCCAAGGCGTTTCGCAGGCCGGCAACGGGCACCGGCCGCAGACCGGCAAAAGGCATCGGCCGCAGACCGAACAAGAAATCCTCAGGGTTTTATGGGCTAACCCGGATCACCTCGTCCGCGGGGACATTCTCAAACGGCTGCCCCAAGAGCATCGACCTAGCCCCGGCAGAGTCGGCCAGATCCTTTCTGTCCTCCATCTCGAAGGACTTCTCGATCGAGTCCTGGGGAAATCTCAAGGCAGCAGCTCTGCCAGCTACTACACCCTCTCCGACCAGGGCAGGCTTGTTTGTCAGGAGCTGGGATTCGCCCAGAAACTGAGCTTCGCAGTCGCCCCGGAAGTCCTTACGGCGATGCTCAGTCCAATGCGTTTGACAGCAGCAGTCAAACGGTCGGGACAGATCGTGGCGCTGTGGGGCACGAGCGGTGGATTAGGGCGCACAACACTGGCCGCACATCTAGCAGCCGGCCTGTCCCGAGAGGTCGGCGACAACAAACCCGTCCTGGTCGCCGACTTGGATTTTGGGGCGCCGCAGCTCGATGCCTTCTTTGCGCCCAAGGGACCTCTGCGGTGCAGCGGGCTCGCTGGACTCTTTATGGCCTACCTAAGGCAGGCGCCGCGAAAGCGGGAAGTTTTCCTGCTGCGCGCTCTGAGTGATGTGCGCTATGTGGTCAAGCCAGCGGAGTTTCCCAATCTGATCTTTCTGCCCAGCGGCCTCGGCACCAACCACCCTGCACTGTCGCCTCATGAGCGAGACGAGGCGCTGACGCTGCTGCGACAAGAAGCCAAGAAGTCCGCGCACCCTCCCGTCGACGCTGGACAAGCTGCCAAGCCGGGATTCTTCGCGGCCCTCCGTGAAGCGATGGCAGCCCGCTTCGAGCGCGTGCTGATCGACACGCAGCATGGGCACAGCCTTGGGGCTTGGATCGCAACTCAGGGGCTCGCGGATGAGCTTGTGCTCTGTCTCAACGAGACCAGCACCTCCGCCTCGACGATCGACGGTATCCGCACCATGTTGGCAAAATTTCTAGAGCATTCGCAATGCCCAGACCGGACCGGAGCAGTCAAGTTCTTGTTCCGGCTGGCCGCACCGACGACCCTGCACGATCTCGACGGCTGGATCGATCAGCATCTGTTGCGGCAACCGGAGGGCTCGACGTCAGAGTCGACGTATGGCACAGAGCAGTTGGTCTACAGCGCCAGACTGGCTGAAAATCAGTATGACTGGCAGTACATCCCGTTCTACCAACATCTGATCACCAAGCTCCGCTCCGGTACTTCCGAGAGAACCTGTGATGCGGTCTGCCCTGCCGAACTGCAAGCCTTGAAGATCGTGCTCGGTTCGGAAAACGACCGTATCAGTTCGGAAGACCACCGCAATCGACGCTCGATGGCTGCTGGCCTACTCGAAACCACACCGATCGAAGAGCTCGTGTATTGGATCCGCTGGGCGAAGGGTCGGGAGTTGCTACCCAAGCACACCGACACCTCCGGCGCACGATTGTTGCGCTCCGTCCTACAAGGCCACGCCATCGCGCTTTACAAGGAAATTCTAGGGCCGCAAGCCAACTGGTCTACTGAGGAGGAGGCGGAGCCTGGCAAAACTGTCCTCCCGGCATGAGCGCCGGATTCGATCGGCGGCTACTGATTTGACGCGGGAGATCGCTCGCCGTTGTCTTTCCGCTGATACAAGTCCAACGCTCGATCATCTGCCAGCTGTAGTGCGCAGTGTCGAGGAGGTCACCGGCGCGCTGATCGCGGTAAACGATGAACGGGGCATTCCGTTACGGTACAGAGAGTCGGGGCTCGTGGTCGGCGGGCCGATGCCGTTGGACGTTTTGGCTGGAATACGCTCCACGATCGAAAACCGTACTCAATGGTCACGCCTAGACCCCATCGGTGAGATCGCTTCGCCGGAGCAGGTCTGGGGCCGCACCTTTCACGGCCACCAGCAACCGCGCGGCTTACTCCTCGTGCGAACGACGGATTCGGCCACAGTTCCGGTCGTCACCGGCTGCCTAGACCTCACTATCGAACATCTCGAGTGGGCGTTGACCCGCGTGCTGACCTTGGACGAGACGCGTCTGGTTGACCAGCTACGCCGGTTGGAGGGAGAGCAAGTCAATAGCTCCAAGCAACTCGACGTGGCAAAGGTTGCCATGGGGATCCAAGAAATCTTCGACGCCCACGCGGTAACGATTCTGGTCGATGAGCAGGACCAACTCTATCTGTCAGCAACAACGGACAAAGACCTTGCGGAAACCGACGTGTCTTACCAGCCTGGGATCGGATTCAGTGGGCTGGTATTCAAAACCGATGACCCCATCCGTCTCTACAACGCACGCGACCAGGACGAGATCTCAGAACGGTTCGGAGCCAGCCTCAACCGCGGCAAAGTATCGAGCCACCCAGAGTCCCTGGCCGCCAGCGGCGACCCTTTTCGATTCTTGGCCGTGCCGATGCGCTTCAGCGGTCGCCCCCAGGGCGTGATCCGACTGCTGCGCACCCAGCAACAATCGCCCTTCACCCTCGCGGAGCAAGAGGCCCTGCAACACTCGGCTAATCTACTCGCCGCAATGTTGTTCTTTTCCTGGCGTAACCATCTAGGTACCGCGCTCGAAGAAACCGAAACCGAAGCGGTATGCATTACCCGCAGCGAACCAGGCACGGTCTATAGCGTACCACGAGTTGTCTACGCGGCAACCGGCGCCAAAACACTCTTCGGACGCGATGTCGTCGGCCTGGACGCAAGAGAATTATACCCGGACGGTGAATACGATCGTGTCCGGAAACTGCTCGAGCAAAGCATCGCACGCGGTGAAATGCATGTCGGGCCAATCAAGTCCCAGGCAACACGCATGAAAGACGGCGTGGAAGCGATCCGATGGATCGAAATCTCCTATCGCCTGGTAACCAGCCCGTTCGTCAAGCCCGCGACGCACTACACCATTGCAGTGATTCGTGACACAACGAGCGAGCAGATGACTGCTTTGCGCGACCGCCTCTCTGCAATCGAGCACGAGCGCTTGACCGCCTTGCTCGACCAAAAAGGACTGGCCTACTTTGCTGCCGACAAGGACGGGCTGACAGTGGCCACCAGTCCGACCGAAGAACGCCTGACCGGCTACTCGAGTCAAGACATCCTCGGCAAGCACCGCAAGCTGCTTTTCGACGAGCCCTCGGACCAAGAAGAGTTCAAACAGGAAATGAGGAACCAACGCGGCAAGCTTCTCCACGCCGTCAAACGCCTCAAAAAGAAGAACGGCGACAGTTTCGTCGCCCAAGGCGCAGCTCATGTGCTGTTCGATGACAAAGGACGCGAGATCGGCTACGAAGGACTCTACGAAGACGTGACCGATCGCCTGCGCCTGCAAGGGTACTTAGACC
The DNA here is from genome assembly GCA_029263395.1 of Acidobacteriota bacterium. GTDB lineage: Bacteria > Acidobacteriota > Thermoanaerobaculia > Multivoradales > J023 > JAAELT01. The sequence goes on from JAJCXO010000067.1 coordinate 70,102, forward strand.
TCGACACCAAGCAGCTGATCAAGGAGCAGGACCTCTACGAACGACTGCGCGAAAACGCCCACTTCCAGTTGTTGTTCATGAACAGCTTTGCTCATCAGGTGCGTTCACCCCTCGGCGCTCTGATTGCCCACTTGGTCAATTTCAGAGACGGAGTCATTGATGCCACGCAGCTCAAGCAGGAACTCAAGTACATCATCGGACAAGCCCGGGTCTGTGCCCGGCAGGTAGAAAACCTCACCTACATGGACCAGATTCTGCGCGGCGACAGCTTCCAGTTCGACCGCATCAAACTGGCAGAATTGGCCATTCAGACCAAGCTCGACTTTGATCACCTCTCCGCCGAGAAGAAATTGAGGATCGAAGTCGACGGCGGAAGTATCGACCAACATCTCAGGGTCCGCGGTCATCGTGAACTCTTGCGGCAGGTCTTTGTCAACCTGATCGACAACGGGATCAAGTACTCCTTGCCGCACAGCCGAATTCGCGTCAAAGGCTGCCCAGGCCCGCAGAGCTATCTTCAGGTCACCAGCCGAGGCCTCCCAATCCCGCGCAATGATCGAGAGCGGATCTTCGAGCGCGGCTTTCGCCAGCCCGAGGCCAAGTCTGCGATCCCCGATGGCACGGGTCTGGGATTGTGGCTTGTTCGGAAAATTGTGGCGGCACACGGCGCAACCATCCGCTGCACCGAGATTCATGAGTACGAGAAGAATCGGACCGCGTTTCAGATCTTCTTCGAGCACCCGAACCTCGCTCGCAGCCTCGATCGTCGCATCTCCTGGCGGAGCGTGGCATGAGCTCATCCCCAAGAGTCTTGCTGATCGACGACCAACGGGGCGACATCCTACCCCTGATCCAACGTATCGAGTGGCTGGGTTATGGGATCCACCATGTCGCCAAGAAAGACGCCGCGATACGCGCCCTCGACGACGTCAGCACGGGCGCCGCCAACTATGTCTTGGGGATCATCGACGTGATGATCGCCACTCGAGACATCAAAGACCTGATGCACCTCGACAGGCGTCTTTTCAAGGACTCCTTGGATACGGGCGTCCACTTGTGCAGGTACGCCCGCAACAAACTGCGCCTCACCGAAGAGCAGCTGCCGATCGTCGGTATCACCTCGCGCACGGATGACAGCGTCAAGAAAGAGTTCGACGCGCTCGGCATTCGCCTCTTCAGCCGGGTGCCAGAGCCCGAGGATTCAATCTTGGACTACCTGGGTTCTCATTTGCCGCGGCTACCGATACAGGCTTTCGCGAAGCCTGCAAATACCGGCGCCCATTGAAATACTCGGTTATTGACATGTGGCAAGATCCCAGAATTTTGAATCGTTTAGTCGCACTTTATCCAGAGAAAAGAACTCTCTGGCAAAGACTCGAGGCCATCCAGGGCAAGAATAGCGTTCGGAAGCGGCAGTCCTCTTGACCCTTTGGCTTCCGCCAAAGATAATGCGCTGTTTGTCGGAACAAAGACGGTTAGGAAGAGTTAGCCCACGTTGCCCTTGTTTGGCTGCTGCGGCATAATCGCTAGGTGATCTTCAGAATGGTGAATACAATCCAAACTATTGAACCATGGATTTGCCACTCTATGTTCTTGTCACTAGCGGTCCTGCGCAACAAGCCAACTGAATCGTAGCCAGAGATCCTATGAAACACCCCAGGTCTCGAGCTAGGCAAGCAGCAATCAAGGCCCCGAATCGTTTTGCGGCGGTTGCAGGCGCAATATCGGTAGCTCCCTCCTCGACCCGAGCCGCAACGATCCCTCCAACTTCTGGGCGTCTTTGCTTCTCAGCTGGAACTGCATCAGCGCATTCCGGCGTTCCGCCGATATTCCCCGCCTTCGATCCCCTACACTAACTTGGGAGCTGCGCACATGTGGAAGTTTGCCTTTAGACTATTTTTACTTACCTTGATCTTGGGATTACTTCCACTGGCTTCGTTCTCGAGTCGTGCGGGGGAGATCGATAACTTCAGACCTGGTCGCTGTCAAGATTCTGGTGGCTCGGGCGACGGGGAGTTGTCCAAAGGCACAGCCGACATTTGTCCGCCGGTCGGCGGCGGCTGCTTTAATCTTGAGCAGCAGCACTAAGGGGCGGGAGCAAGATGATGTGCGATCCAATACGACAAGCGCAGACCGCGACGGCCCGGAGACAACGGAATACATCTCTGGCAATATCACTAGCTCTCAGCCTATGCAGTTGTGGGCTGGCAACAAAACTGTACGCTGAGAATTGCTTTCGCAAGCCATTGGATGCAAAGTTCAACTTTGCGACTTGGGCCAAAGCAGATCAATCGCGGGCCGTCCTGGTGAACTTCTTCGATGAGGAAAGTTTCGATCTCAGGTTGAGTCCGCCGGACTCCGCATTCGGTGTCTCCTCTATCCAAGCCGAGTCCTCTTCTAGCCGCCGCGCCAACGACCTCTTCTTAGAAGAACGACACCGCGAGGAGGACAATGAACCACTCGACGAGGTTGTCTATGCCTTAAGGCCTTACGACGGTGGCTTCGTCGGGGTCACTATGGACAAAAAGAAAGGCGTTCTGACATCGACTCGATGGTATGACACGTCACTCCGTCTACTTGCTGAGACGAAGCTACAGAGTCGAGTCGGTATGACTGGTGAGCTGATCGCCGACAACCGAGTGATGGCGATGCTTGATTGGCAGCCGGTCGGCGATCGATTCTTTGCGTACGGTACGCTCGGAAAAGCCGGCCGACTCGACGCCTACGAGCATGGTTTCTTCATCACCCAGGTACAGACTCCGGATAACCACAATGTCACGCCGATGGCAGACATGGTTCTACCCATGACGCCAGCTTACGCACCTTATGCGTTTCGTCATCCATACATCGCAGTTGATGGCAACCTCGTGTACTTCCTGGAAATCGCCAGCCAACCAGTGCTTCACCACTATAACGCCGACACAAATAGAGTCGGTTGGTTCCGAACCTTTCCTCAAGCCAATACTCCCATACCTTACCCACCTGTTGCGGCAAGTACACAGGATCGTTATAAGAGTCTCGAGTCCGTCGAACTACCGGTTGGGCTTTATTACCATTATGAGAAGCCCGGGGCTTCTGAGCAATTCAATGTTCCCGAACCACCCCGTGGCTTTCTTTATGTGCTTTGGAGAAAACCACTGGGCAATGGACAGTCGTCCTACAATGTGATTCAGCTTGCCCCTAACCCCGACACTGGCGAGCTAGAAGTGAAGGGAGAGGTACGGCTTCCGACCACAAGCGAGCCACGAAATGCCAAATCCGTTCGGCACGTCTTTCTTATGCCAGGCAATGGTTCTTGGCTGATGCTCGAGGCTGGGTCGATCACGGCTGGCAAACCTCGTATCCAGCTGTTGGCTGCAGTGACGATTCCCGAACACTGGATCACTCGGCCAAAGGCCTCCAAGCTCTCGGTACAAAGCCTAGAGTCGGTGGCCTGCATGACGTCTCCCTGAAAATTAGCCCAGGCATTCCAGATAACACGGCGTTGGGCACGGTTGCTCTCACCAACACGCATCTGCCTACGCCGTGTGGTCCGAGTTGCTAACTTCAGGGTAGACGATGTGAACTCAGCAGTAGAGCTAGCCTGCTATGCTCGGGCTGCTTTGACAAGTACGATAGCATCCATTCCTTGGCGAGTGCCTTCAAGGACTTGGCCGAGACTCATAGCTTGGACGCTGTGGACCTGCGCTGCGCTCGGCCCAGTCTTAGCTCAGCAGTCGCACGATTCTAGACCCCTGGTCCCCAATGGAGAGGTGCTGGCGCCGACGCTACAGGAGGCCGCCGACCTACTCGCTCAAGTCAAACCACGGCAAACAATCCATGCCGTAACATGGCATCCGAACGGAGAGGTACTTGCAACGGGTGGGGCGAGCGGAACTGTGACGTTGTGGGATCTCGCAACAGGCCTTGAAAAGCGTCGCCTGGAAGACACTTCTCGAGCCATACGCTCACTCAGTTACAGCCCAGATGGTCGCTGGCTGGCAAGCAGTTCCGAAGCCTATGTCGTACGGCTCTGGGATATGTCTTTGGGTGGCAAGCCACAGCGGCTAAACGGCTCAACGGTTGCGTTTAGTCCTCGTGACTCGCGGCTGGCGATTGGCTCGAGAGATGGCAGGGTAACGGTATTGGATCCTAAAGATCCTGCGCGACAGGCTATTGTGTGGCCGGCTCATAGCGAACCGATCGCATCCATTTCCTGGCACACTGACGGAAGCGCCTTGGCGACTGGATCCTGGGACCGTACTGTCAAACTCTGGAACAGCTCTGACGGCAGTTCCCTGGGACGCCTACAGGCAGACCATGGAGGGCGAGTGAACGCGGTCGAATGGGCCCCGGATGGGACGCTTTTGGCCTCAGCAGCCGCTGACAGTACGGTGCGGATCTGGGATCGCGCAACGGGTGAAGAGCGGCATCGCTTCGAGGGCCACCGCACCTCTGCTACCGCGATCGGCTGGCATCCTCGAGGGCATACCGCAGTCTCCGCATCGCGTGATGGCACCGTGCGCCTCTGGGCCACCGACCCTGGCCATGAACTGGCGCGTTTCGAGGACTACGGAGGAGAGGTTTTCGCTGTTGCCTTCAACCCTGCCGGCACATTGCTCGCGTCCGGCACCCAAGAGGGTGTAATCGGCATCTGGGCTTTCGCCTCTGGCAAGCAAGTGCTCCAACTAGGGAGTCAGGTCCGCCCGATCCAAGCTTTAGCCTTCGGCCCAAACAGCCAGACTCTGGCTACCGGCTCCGAAGGTGTGATTCAGCTTTGGGGCAGTTCTGACGGGATACCGCAGGCACCGGTGACTGTGACGCTTTCGGGCGATCAGACGCCTCACAGCCTAGCCCTCAACATCAACGAAACCATGTTGGCGGCCGGATTTCGAGAAGGCCCTCTCGCATGGTGGCAACGGTCGAGCGATGACAAACATACTTTCGAGAGGCAAGCTCCTTTGCCGAGCCATGCTCAAGCAAGCGTAGCAGCACTCGCTTTCTCTCCAAATGATCAACGATTGGCGGCTGGTTTCGCCGACGGCACAATCCAGGTTCTTGATCTCGCAACGCACAAGCTACAGGTGACACTCAGTTACCCAGCGATCAAAGAAGACCCCAGACGTCTTCCTGAGACTAGAACCGTGGCATTTAGTCCTGATAGTCAACGATTGGTAGCTGGATTCGCAGACGGCAGCCTGTTCTTGTGGCACCTCGAAGAGGAAACACTGGTGTCGAGAGCGGTCCTGGAAACTAGGGGCGACCCTCTCGACGTGCGTTTCGTCTCACCGAAGCGAATTCTCTTCGTACTACGGAACGGCAACCTCTGTGTGTGGGATACACCGGAAACTACAACCCGCCTCATCAGCAGCTTTGAGCGTCGCCTGAGTGCAGCGGCCTTAGGATTAGCTGGAGATCTCGTGGCGATGGTCGCCGACGGGGAGGGCTTGGTTCGAGTGGAAACCCGGCGCTCAGCAAGAGACTTTGAGCTCTCGCGGGCCCTCCTGGCTAGCGATCATGCCAACTATTGGGTCGACTGCCGATCTGGCGGGCAGTGTTACCGCTATGACGACGGAACGTTCTTGCTGCGCCGGGAAATTGATGGTGAGCTGAGACCAGTTGATTTGCAACGATCCACACCGGGGCCCGAGCTAGAACTCGCCGAGCCACTACCGCAGCTGATTACGGTACCAGACGGAACCGCGGTGGCACTGCGCCTCAAACTCAGGAACCCGGGGCCACAGCGTGCTATTTGGGTCAGTCTTCGCCAGGCTGCCCTGGAGCCCGAAGACCCTGTCGTGTTCTATCCACCACCTGTTCAAACAGTCATCGAGCCAGGGCAGACAATAGAATTTCTAAGCCAGGTCTCGATGCAAAGCCCCTACGATAGCCCTGAATCGGGGGAAGCGAAACTACAACTCGTGGTGACAAGTGCCGGAGGCAAACATCAATCTCTCGCCCCGATCAACATCGCCAACACGGTGCCTGCCATCAAATGGCAGGGGGCCCGGATTCCCCTCGGGATCGAAAGCCTAATCGTTGATCTTGCCATCAGCGGCCCCCTCTCAGCAGGTGACCTGACACTCCTAACTCCAGATCTCTCCGAACCAGCCAACCTGAGCACCGATCCGCAAGCGGAATTGGAAGCACGTTTTGTCTGGGAGTTCCCCCAAACAAGAGGAGCCGAAGTTCCAAGACGACTCGACTTCGCAGCTTACAAGACTCAGCTGCCAACGCACCGTTGGGCCTTCTCGAAACAACGGGTACTGCGGTTCCCGTTCGATCGGCCTGGGTTGTACGTGCTGCTGTTGCTCGTCCTGCTGGCAGCTGCCGCCTATATCCGACCTCGACTCGGCTCACAGCCAAAAGAAACAGCCACTAAGAAAGCCCACGGACTACGTGGTTGGGTCGGCGACCCGCAAGTCGAGTACGCCCATCTAGCCATCGTCTTCACAGATATCGTCAGGAGCACAGAGTTGCTCGGCAACCTCAAGATCGCAGGCTGGGCGATGGTGCGCAACCAGCACTTCGACCGTACCCAACATCTGACCAAGAAGTTCGGTGGCTATATCGTCAAGTCGATTGGTGACGGCAGCATGTTGGCGTTTCGCAGTTCGATCGACGCGGTGAAATTCGCCGTCGAGATCGAGAGCCAGCCGGGTCACGAAGAGATCCAAGTCCGAGTTGGCGTCCATGTCGGGGAAGTACAGATTGATCGAGACGACGCGCACGGGCCGGTGGTCCATCTCGCGAGCCGAGTGATGAACCTCGCAGAAAACGGCGGCGTGCGGGTCAGTCATCGAGTCAAGGCCGACTATGACAGCGCTTTTCGCGGTGATCACCACCCCTACAGGTGGATCGAGATCGCCGATCAGGAAATTCGTGACTTCGCCGAGCAGGAGAATGCCTGGGAAGTCCAGTATCGGCACGAAGATGGAATTTCAGAGGGAGAGGAGCTCTAGATTCGGCCATGCCCGCGAGGAACTTGTTGAGCACCAGCCTGCTTTGCGGCTTTTTCGCCGGTTTGATCAGCTGTACGGAACGATGCAGGGAAGCGGACGAGAAGTTCGTAGAGCAGGTAGTGAGTCGTATGGAGCCAAATCCAACGGCGGCCAATCTACTCCTACTCGAAGTCTGTGGACTCGACAAAGTGCAAGGGATTCCAGCTCTAAGTATGGCCTTGGAAACCCCGCTACCTCCTGAGATCAACTCAACTGAAACAGTCGCATTGCTTGCTCTTGAAGGGCATACTCGATCTATCAGCGACGCATCTTTCAACGCAGATGGCTCCAGGATCGTCACTGCATCCATCGACAACACGGCGATGATTTGGGCCGCCAAGGACCGGACTCTCCTCTGCCCTCCTCTCTACCATGACGCTGCCGTCTTTTCAGCGAGCTTCCTGCCAGGCAGCAACACCGTCATCACGACTGATGGGAAACGGGTCATGAGTTGGGAAGCCTGCTTCGCCCCGAGGGCGATAACCAGCTTTGAAGGCAGAGCCAACGTAACTGTAGCTGGTCATAGTCCTAATAGAGATGGTTCTCTTTTGTGGGTCACGGCATCACATGACAAATCTGCTCGAATCTGGGAGACCAAGGCACAAGAGGCCAATGCATGGACACCAATCCACTGTCTCGGTCGTTTTTGCGCCAATCAAGACGGACGAAAGGTAGCAGGACATACTGAAATCATCAAACATGCAGAAATCAACTCGGATGGCTCGCGAGTCCTCACTGCGTCGGACGATCAGACTGCGAAGGTGTGGAGCGCAACCACCGGAGATTTGATACAGACTCTAGATCGCCACGAAGCCGAGATCAAGGTCGCCAAGTTCGTTCCGCTAGGGACCGATGACCAACTGATCCTCACGGCGGACCGCAACATAGCTCGTCTTTGGTTCGCCGACAGAAAAAATTTCCACAAATCCCTCGAAGGTCACCATGACTCTATTTTGGACGCTGCAATCAGCCCAGATGGCCAGCACATCGTAACGGGTTCTAGCGACAAAACGGCACGCTTCTGGCAGGTGTCTACCGGAGAAGAAGACAGGAGGTTGACCGGGCACAAGAAGGCCGTCAGAGCAGTCGCCTACAGCCCAGACGGGAAGTGGGTAGCAACCACTTCGGACGACGGGACGCTTCGGCTCTGGGAGCCTGCCACTGGTCTGGAAGTTGCTGCCTTTGGTGGTAACGGAGACACCGTAACAGCGGTTGAGTTTGCCCCTGACAGCAAGAAGATTCTCACATGGAGTGATCAGGGGAATATCGCAAGATTGTGGTTGTGGACCACACCAGGCGAGGTCGCGAGGTACTTACAGAGCCGAATCCGAGCCAGAACACGACTCTGTCTCAGTGATCGCGAGCGCCAGGCCCTCTTACAAGAGAGCCCTAAGGACGCGGCAGCAGCTCGGCAAGCCTGCGAACAATGCATGCCGGAGTTTTTCAAACGTCTAGGCCAAGCTGAGCCACATGAGTGGCAAGTGCATCTCACAGCGTGGGACAGCTACAAAAGCTGTGAAAAGGCTCGGATCGCCGCAACGCAAGTTGCAGCCTGAACCCATGACGTCGAAACCGATACAGCCCACGCGGAGAGCGTTCACATAAGGGGATATCCACTGCACTCTTTCGGTCTCCAATAGATGGAACGTCACGAATCAACTCACCGCGGCTTTTTAAACTTGAACATTTTTCTGTTCCATCTTCCGACACAACCTCGGGCGCTGCCCAGGACACCGGGGGTCGAGCTAATCACTATGATTTATCTGTTTTTACAATCCCTGTGGGCACGCCAGGGTTACACAAGCTTAGCCTCAGCCGTGAATGGGATAGCTGACGAGACCAGAACTCCACGTCATTTTGCTGAGATTGGCATCTCGGATTCGCCGCCTTGGTTCGACCCTGCGCAAGGAGGGCAGTGAGATGACACATGAAAATCAAGCCGAGCTTGCAGAGCGAAAGGGGGCTACACCTCAGTTGTCGAGGCTTGGGCGGCTTCTGCTTTCTATGCCAGCAGGCACGGCCGTAGGATTGGCTGGATTACTCACACTCTCGCTGACAGGGTGGAATGCCTGGGAGTTCCGGAAGCAGAATAAATTTCTCGCGGATCAGAATAAGACCCAAAAAGAACAACTAGATATACAAAAAACCGACATGAACAGAGTGCGCCGCGCTCAACTCCTGGTGACAATCTATGAGGAGGACTGCAAATCCGACCAGGACAGCACCAAGCAGCTTACAGCGTGTTACCTCGACCTGGAGACGGCGCCAAGTTGTTGGCCTCGTGCGCACGAACGGCCTCGCAAAGAGGCTGTGCAGGTATTCGCTGAGATTGAGCGCAATCGAAAAGAAATACCTGACCTCGCCGGATCGAATCTCGCGTTTCTAAATCTTGGTAAAGCGAACCTCAGCACGGTAGATTTCGAAAATGCGGAGCTCAGCGGCGCGAGACTCAGCGAGGCAAACTTCCGTGGGGCAAATCTCAGTCAAGCGAACCTCTGCGAGGCGAATCTCTACAAGGCAGATCTCAGTGGCGCGGACCTCCGTGAAGCAGACCTCCGTGAAGCAGTCCTCCGTGGGGCCAACTTCTCCAATGTTGATCTCAGTGGTGCAGACCTCCGTGAAGCAGACCTCCGTGAGACTAACCTCACCAGCGCTGACCTAAGTGGAGCGAAGCTCGCAGGGGCGATACTCAAGAGAGCAGACTTCAGCGGGGCCATCCTCGGGCTCGACGACGGGACGCCGGAGATCAGAGAAGCTCTAAGGGCAGACCTCAGCAGCACCAATCTCTCAGGTATTCGAAATCTCACCCAGGTACAGATCAACTCCGCGATGGGAGACTCAGATACAGACTTGCCACCAGGCCTCTTCCGCCCCGATCATTGGCCTCAGTAGCGTAGCGGAGACACGGGCGGGGCGTCACCAACTTGAAACCCACAGCAGGCCACAGTAAGTTGGCCCGCTGACTCTCGATCTTCCAACCATCGTTGCTGGCTCCCAAAGATAGATGCTTATTGGCATCCCGCTCAAGTCAGAACGTTTCGCTGACTGGCTAAAGGTATCGACCTCCGAATGGACAAGAAATCCTCAGGGGCCACGGACCAACTCGTTAGAGGTTGGGAAGCCTGCACTCATGACACCTGTGTCAGCGAGGCCTCTCCAGGAAACCCACCATCGCGCTGAGGAAGAACTCACGACTCGATTCCAAGAAGGCAGCATGATCTCCCCCTGGAACCACTACCCATTGCTTGTCTGAGGTTCCCAACAAGGCGAAGACCATCATCTGGCGCTCGATCGGAGTGTAGGGGTCGACCTCGCCATGAATCAAGAGCGTTGGCACGGTCACGTCGGCGGGATCGAGAGCCATCCATTGATGCCAATGAGACCAATCCGCCCTCACCGGGTCCGCCGCTAACGCGACCTGGACATAGGTGTCGATTGCCTGTTGGCTGATCATGCCTTCGGCGATGAAGTCGCTCGCCGCTGCCTCGGCGGTGGTCGGTTTGCGGGGTGGATCTCCCGGATCGGCTGCCAGCGGGATCGTGTCTGTGACGGAGAATGGGTAGCCGAAGAGTAGGACACCCGAAACCAGGTCGGGATGACGTTGGACGGTGAGCTGAGAGACCATCGACCCTAGGGACCAGCCGAAGAGGAACGGCGGCTTGGAATTTTTGTTGGTGCCTTGCACCCACTCCAAGACGTGCGCAACATCAGCTGCTGCTCGGTCAGGCGTGAGCCAGCCAGTGGCATCCCGTTGTGTGCCGCCGTATCCGCGGAGGTCGACGGCGTAGGTGGTGTAACCGGATTCTGCCAAACCGTCCATGAGCGACAGCTTCTCACCCGGAACCTGAAGATCAAAATCCGGCAGGGAGCTCCAGGTGCGCCCGTGTATCAAGACGACAACGCCACGGGGATTGGCTGGGCTCTTGGCCCACACCGTCAGCGGGTGGCCGTCGGACTCTACGATATGCCGTGTCGCGGTGGTCTCGGGGAGTACCTGAGCCAGGACAGGCTGGGTCAGCAGGGTTAGAAGGAACAGTCTGAACAGCTGGACGATCCACAGAGGTTTACTTGTCATCTACTGACGATACCTGAGATGAGCCCGAGAAGAGCCAGTCCTACCGCTTTGTTTGCCACTCCAAGCCTGATGTCTTGTCCTCAACGACACTCAGCTAGCGAGATTCAGTCCAACGAATTCAAACCAACGATCTCAAACTCGAAGTTGCCTCTATTTTTCATCCACGGCGAGTACCCATTAATAGCAAAGGCACAACGGTTGTGTTGATCGATCTTTCATTCTTTACTCGAGGACTATGCCACAAATGACCTCCCGCACACTGTCCGCAGCTTCGCTCGTCGCCGTCCTTCTGCTCATCGCCATGCCGGCCATTGCAACCGGACCGGTCGAGACCGAGCTCTCGATCGCAACTCCCTTCTTGAAAGGGACGCAGAACGTTGTTGTCACCTACTCCATGACCAACGTCACCGACCAAGCGGTTCGGGTCTTGCGGTGGAACACTCCGTTCGACGGCGTCGAGGGCAACCTCTTCGAAGTTGCCCGCAACGGCGAGTTGGTGCCGTATCTCGGTCGCGTCTACAAGCGTGGGACACCTCAGGACGAGGACTTCATGGTTCTCGAAGCAGGTGAGACGAAGTCGACCGAGGTCGAGCTATCCGCCTACTATGAGATGAGTTTCACCGGTGAGTATCAATTGCGTGCCAGGAACGAGAGTTTCGACCATGCGCCCCTCGGCCAGCTTCCGCTCAAGGGCCTACAGCACGGCAACCTCCTCGACCTGAGCTCGAACAGTGTCGTCTTCTGGATCGACGGCGAAGAGCCGCCCCTGGCGGACCTTTCGCCGGTGACCTTCGACAAGGTGATTCGCAAAGCCAGGCCGAATCGCGAAACTTGCAGCAATGAGCGCAAAGCCATCCTGGCGAACGCTCTGGCCGCAGCCCAGGGTATCGCCGGCAACGCCTCTAGCTACCTGTCTTCCGGCCAGAATCCCAGCAGTCCGCGTTACACCGAATGGTTCGGCGCCTTTTCTTCCGGTCGCTGGAATACGGTCGACGGCAACTTTCAAGCGATCGACGACGCGCTAAACAATGCCAATATCGAGTTCGACTGCAAGTGCAAACAGCGTTATTACGCCTATGTCTATCCGAATGAGCCGTACAAGATCTATCTCTGCAGAGTCTTCTGGGATGCACCTCTGACCGGCACCGATTCCCAAGCAGGAACGCTGGTTCACGAGATGAGCCACTTCAACGTCGTCGCCGGTACGGACGACGTGACCTACGGTCAAAACTCATGCCGCAGCCTGGCGATCTCCAACCCGAGTTCGGCGATTCAGAACGCCGACAGCCACGAGTACTTCGCCGAGAACACGCCCTTCCTGAACTGAGTCCTTCTACGGACTCGTTGCCGAGGCGGCACGCTGAGGAGCGTGCCGCCCATCGGCGTGACCGTTTGAAGCCAGCCAGCTACGCAACCATCCCAGCTGGATCTCCTCCAAGAACGCATCGAGTGCCCGGTCGGCCTTGTGGGCTGCGCCGCAGCTCCGGAAACTCGCCGGATCTCTTGTGAGGCCCCCAAGTCCTCTTGGTGCCAACGGATACGCTCCACAAGACCTCCCTCACCGAACCGCGGCAACTCGGGATTGATTTTGCTCCGCCGCCACGTCCTTGTGGCGTGCCGTAGAGCATTCGCAACTATACTTGAAACCAGTATACTCAGAATTCGTATACTACTCACGATGACTACCCACTCCCCTCTCAAGCCGGTGGAATTCCACCTTTTGCTAGCGCTCGTCGATGGCCCGCTGCACGGCTACGCGCTGGCCGGGCGGATGCGTGAGGAAAGTGACGAGCAGGTGAAGATGATGCCCGGCAATCTCTATACGGTGATCCGGCGCCTGGACCGAGAGGGTTGGGTCACGGAGGCGGACGCACGTACCCCTGGCGATGATCAACGTCGGCGGTATTTTGCGTTGACGCACGCCGGTCGCCACCTACTAGCCGATGAAGGCCGACGGATGGCGCGGATGGCCAATACGGTGCGGCGGCGACTGCTCGACACCGGCGTCAACGACGGCGAGATCACATCATGAGCGACCCAGAAACCACCCGCTCTGTGATCGAACGTCTGTTTTCCGCTGTCTTGTGGCTCTACCCCCGAGACCTGCGTCGGGAGTACGGCCATGACATGTTGACCTTCATCAGAGAGCTCGAACAGGACGCTCGCAGGGCGCCTCTTGGTCGACTCTGGCTGGCTGGTCGCTTGCTGCTAGATGCTGCCACCGCAATCCCACGCGCCTATCGCTGGCAGCCACGGTCAGTCTTAGTCGCCACATCCTCTAATGCGGCAACAGCGCACACCCCTCGACGCCTGTCTGGAAAGGAAACCACCTCCATGACCACACTGCCCCACGACTTGCTGGTCGCCGTTCGCCGAGCCCGCCACAATCCAGGCTTCACCCTCGTCGCCGCGCTGACTCTGGCCCTCGGCATTGGTGCCAACACGGCGATCTTCAGCGTTGTGTATGGTGTGTTGTTGCGGCCACTCGGGATCGCGGACCCGGCCCATCTGGCGGTGCTGAGCTTTCATCGAGCGGAAGATCCCGGCAACGCCGCGGGGCTGTGGCCCTCCCATCTCGTGAACCTGCGAGATGAAGTTGAGGGACGTGGCGGTGTGCAACGGCTGACGAGTTACATTTTCGACTCCGTAACGCTGCTCGCCGATGGCCAACCCGAAGAGCTCGGGGCCTCACTGATGGTCGACGGTGCCTTCTTCGAGACCCTGGGGGTTGATCCGATCCTCGGCCGTGCCTTGGCTGAGGATGATGTGCTGCCCAATCGCCGTGGGACAGTCGCTGTGATCAGTGAAGCGTTGTGGCGGGGACGCTTCGGCAGCGATCCGGAGATTGTCGGCCGTACCTTGTCTCTAGACGAAACACCGGTGGCGATCGTCGGCGTGATGCCGGACAACGTCCCGCTGCCACAGGCGGGAGTCCAGGTTTGGATGCCCCAGGGTTGGGACGTCGAGGACGGTCGCTTGTTCGGTCGACTCAGCGTGTTGGCCCGGCTGGAGCCGGGAGCCGATCTTGCGGTCGCTAGTGAAGTGCTGGCGAACTCAGCCGCCAGATTGGGCGCCGACAACCCACGGTTTGCCGGCTACACGATCAGCTTGCGCACCTTCCGGGATTCGTTGATCGGCTCGGCTCGGCCGGCAATTCTGGCGGCCGCGGGAGCTGTTGGCCTGATCCTGCTCATCGCCTGCGCCAACATGGCGAGCTTGCTGCTGTCTCGGGCGGTAGTGCGCGAGCGGGAGATTGCCACCCGGCGGGCACTGGGCGCGCAGCGCGGTCAGCTGACGACCCAGCTGTTGATCGAAAGCCTGTTGCTGTCGAGCCTCGGCGGCTTGCTTGGTATCGCCCTCGCCTTCTTCCTGCATCGGGTGTTGATCGGCCTCGCCGCTGGCCTGCTGCCACGACTTTACGATGTGCGTCTCGATCTGCCAGTCCTCGGCTTCGCCGTCGGCGTTTCGGTGTTGGCCGGCCTGATTTTCGGCATGGCGCCAGCGGTGTGGGCCTTCACCCGCGACTTAGCTGGCGCGATGCGTGGGTTACGCCATGCGCGAACCAGGCACACTCCGCTGGCGGATCCCCGCCAAGCGTTGGTTGTGATGCAGGTCACGGTTGCGGTGGTGCTGGTGACTGGCGCCGCTCTCTTGCTGCGCAATCTGGCCGAGCTGCGATCGGTTGACCCCGGCTTCAGCTCAGCCGGCCTCGGGGGAGCCCGCATTTACCTCGACGACAATGCCTATACCAACGACAGTCAGGAAGCGGCATACTTCGTCGATGTGCTCGAACGGCTGCGAACCACTCCTGGAATTGTCGCCGCTGGCGCCTCATCGGGCCTGCCGATGGACCCACTGACGATCGATTACGATCTGCCCTACACGTTACCCGGCGAGGAGCCCTCTGATTCGACCCGCCAAGCCCACTTTCGAACGATCACCCCCGGTTATTTGGAAGCCCTGGGCGCCCCGATACAGCGCGGTCGGTCCATCCTAGCTAGCGACCGCGACGACACCGAACGGGTCGCGGTGATCAACGAAACCTTCGCCCGCGTAGCCTGGGGCGAACGCGATCCGATCGGTGAAAGCTTTGCGATCCACGGTGGCAGCCTTTCCCTAAGGGTTGTCGGGGTGGTTGGTGACGTCCGGTTCCATGGACCGTCCGAACAGACGCGACCGGCATTTTTCTTACCCCACTCTCAGATGACCTATGGCGCCATGACCGTGATTGCCCGCACTGCGGACGCCACGCTGGCAACTGCGACGGCGGATGCTCAGAAGCCTGGGGCTGACGGCGGCTCCTGGGCCGCCACCGCGGTAGCCCGCGCCGCCCTCGCCGCCGATCATCGGCAACCGGTGCACAGCACGTTTGCGTTCTCGGATCTCGAGCGCGGCGCGGTCGCCACCGATCGTTTCTACGGCCGCCTGCTCGCCGCATTCGCCGCGGTCGCCTTGCTGCTCGCCGGTGCCGGCATTTACGGCGTCGTTGCCTATTGGGTCAACGAAAGCCGCCGCGAGTTCGGTCTGCGTATGGCGATCGGTGCCACCGGCTCCGACATAGTCGACCTGGTCTTGCGCCGCAGCCTACGGACCAGCCTTCTCGGGTTGGCTCTTGGCATCGGCCTCGGCCTACTCGCAGCGCGCAGTCTTGAACCCTTCTTGTACGGTGTCAGCGCCACCGACACCTCGGCACTCGCCGCGGTTGTCGTCTTGTCGCTTGCCGCCGCGGTTCTCGCCAGTCTGATCCCGGCAATCAGCGCCTCCCGTATCGACCCGATCAGCAGCCTCCGTGGCGAATCCTGAGCCACTGGGTGTTCCCCCTCCATTCGCCAAGCAGACGCCCAGATCGGGAGGAGCGTGAGGTGGATATCCACGGACCTAGGTCCTTGGAATCCACCTCATCCGCATAGGTCAGAGATTCGGCAGCCAGCATCCTAACGCAAGCAACGTGTAGCCAATCACAGCGATCCAAAACGCCGACACTGGCAAAGCTGGGGCAACTCCCAAGACCACTAGTACCGCAATCAGTACCAGGATCACCGAGATTACGAAGGTTATCTGCTTCGGAGCGTTGAACTTCATCTCTTCTCCTTCTTCAGATGAGCAGACAAGGCGCCGCCGCCCGCCGAACCCTTCGGCCGCGCCGCCCCTCGCCACTCACCTTGTCGTGATTAACTACGGGCCATCATACCGTAAGAAATCTCCCACACTGCCACTCCTGAGACCTCCCTTCGAGACCTCCCTTCGAGATCGCCCGAGCATCTGCTTCAAGGCAGGCTATTGAGGTGGACTCAGAAGGGCCCGGCCGAGGTTCCAAGTTTTCTCTGTCGCTGCCATCACCCCAAGGGTCAGGGCTCCAGACATGACTTTAGCTACAGTGACCAGCCACGGGCCTGCAGGCCCGTGGCTCAGAGGATGACGCTTCGGCTACCGCTGCCAGTGCTGGAGCAGTTCGCGGTTGTTCTCGAAATACTGCCGTTGACTCACCAGATCGCGGCCGAACCGACGGCAGGCTACGGCGCCGCCGCGGCCAGCAAGGCAATTGGAGAGGTTATTCGACAACAGACTTTGATTGGCGTTATCGAGACGCGCCCCGCCATAGAGATCTTTCATGATGTCAGCCAATAACTGGCCTTCGAGGACCGGCTGGCTGATACCACTCAGGTTGGCACTTGTACTCTGCAGTGTCTTGCGGGTTCGGCTGACTGCCGCCTCGCGGAACTCGGTGGACGACGCCATGGTTTCAGCGACGAAGATGAGACCACGCAACCCTTCACGCTCAACCCGATCGAACCAATCGTTGGGGTAGTCGCCAATTTCCGACTCACTGCGGCGCAGGATGCCTTGAAACAGGTTCGCGATCAATGCTTGGGTCGCCTCGTTCATCGAGCTCGCGGCTGGTGGCGGATCAACCAAAGAGGTCTGCTGCTCAGCCACCGTGATGTGGACCTGCCCGGCACGACAAGCGGCCGGGATATCGTCGAGTCGACCAGGCCTCACCACCTCGGTGATGCGGTACCCGAGCCCGGTTTTACCAACAGCAGTGGTCTCGAACGAGATCTTGCCTTTGCGCGGGTCGTGACTACCCAGCCGCAATACCCGGGCGACGTCTTTGCCCTGATGAGTGCTGCTGATGAAGTTCGAGGGCGCCCCGATCTCAGCTAGAGTGCTGTAGGGGTCGTTGCCCTTACTCTCGAGATGGATGTACAAATCTGCCTTCTGACCCTTGGGTAAGACGATTGTCTCTCCATAATCGAAATAGCTGTTCTCACCGTCTTGCCAGATGCGATAGATGATGTTGCAATCGTCAGCCAGCATAGGTTGGCTAACAAAGCCAATCAGCGCCGCGAAGACGAATATTTTGCAGGGGAATTTGGTCACGATCAAACCTCCTATGATTTACATTCTCTTTCCAGCATAATTCTACACTCATCCTGCATACATTTCACGCTAAATCACAATTGAATTTCCGAACACAAGTCCATGACACACCGCCGTATCGTCGCCGCCTCGAGCGCTAAGGACCGCCTATGTGCTGCCCGGAGATGGCTGGAGGAGACCCTTGCTACCGGCTCGGAGATTCTCGTCTTGGCTCCCTATCGCGGAGCAGCGGACGACTTGCTGCGCGAAGTCTGCGCTGCCGGTTCTGGACTCTTTGGCGTCCACCGGGCCACGCCCACACAGTTGGCAGCAGAGCTCGCGACGCCGCGGATGGCCGCCGCCCATCTCGGACCGCTCAGTGGTCTCGGGGTCGAAGCGTTGGCAGCACGAGTGATCTCGCTGTGTGCTGCTGCCGGTGAATTGAACTACTTCGAACCCGTGGCCGAGGCGCCGGGTATGGCGCGGGCGTTGGCGAAAACGCTTCGGGAGCTACGAGCCCATGGCACCGAGGGGGCGGACCTCGCCGCAACCGGGTTGCCGGGACAAGACCTGGCCCGGCTGCTCGATCGCTACCAACGTGAGCTCGTCGACTCTTCTCTGGCCGATCCCGCAACCGTGCTCGAACTAGCCCGCAAAGAGGTCGAGAGTGGCCATCACCTGTTGGTCAACCTACCGGTGCTGTTGCTCGATCCCACGCCGGCACCGATCATCGAGCGCCGCTTCCTGACCGAGCTGATCCAACGGGCACCAACCGCTCTCGCTACGCTAGTACCTGGCGATGACGAAGGATGCCGCGCTCTAGAGGCAATTTTTGATCTCAAGGCCGAAACGGTTGATGACCCGACCGCTGTCAACAAACTGGACCGCCTGCGACAGCGAATCTTCGCCACGCTCCCCGACCATCCAGAGGGTGACAAGACCCCGGATCCACAAACCGACGACGGCGCCCCCGAAGACGCTCAACCCGCGTCGACGACGGAAGACATCAGCTTCACCTTTCTCTCGGCTGCTGGTGAGGGCCGTGAGTGCGTCGAAATTGCCCGCCGGATCCATGCCCTGGCCCGCTCACAGGGTAGCCTCGACGGAGAATCTCGAAGCCTAGGATTCGACCGCGTGGCCATCTTGCTGCGGGATCCATACGCTTATCTGCCGTTGGTAGAAGAAGCCCTGCGGCGGGCTGAGATTCCAGCCTACTTCAGTCGTGGCACGCGACGCCCACACCCGGCGGGAAGAGCCTTGCTCGCCTTGCTCGACTGCACATCCGAAGGGCTCTCCGCCTCTCGTTTTGCTGAGTACCTCTCCCTCGGCCAGGTACCGGAGCTCGACGATGCCGGCGCCCCGTCGCCGGTGGAGGTCCCGTGGGTGGCGCCGGCAGGTGATCAGCTGGTGTTCAAGACTCTGCTCGAACCCGAAGCCCAACCAAAGCTTGGAGCAGCCCAATCAGCAACGGCGACTGATGCGACGGCGACTGATGCGACGGCGACTAATGCGACGGCATCGGACGATACATCCGGCGACAGCACACCGGTGATCGCCGGCACCTTGCGGACACCTCGCGGTTGGGAACGCCTATTGGTCGATGCCAGGGTTTATGGTGGTATCGAACGCTGGCGCGAGCGACTCGCAGGTCTGCGGGCTGAGATCCACCTCCAACTGAAAGGCCTGGGCGGCGAAGAATCTGCCCGGGAGAGTCATCTGCAAGCGCAGCTCGAGCGCCTCACACATCTCGAGCATTTTGCGTTGCCAGTGATCGAAACCTTGGCCGAACTGCCGACCGAGGCATTGTGGGGTGAATGGCTGGAGGCTCTCGAACAACTTGCAGCCTTGGCTCTGCGTCATCCAGAACGGATACTGGCGATTCTCGCGGAACTGCGACCGATGGATCGCGTCGGTCCGGTCACCCTCGACGAAGTCCGCCGGGTACTTGGCGAACGTTTGGCGGCGCTGCACGAAGATCCTCCGCCGCGACGGTACGGACGGGTGTTCGTCGCCACGGTGGACGAAGCCCGCGGGCGCGATTTCGAAGCGGTCTTCCTACCCGGGCTCGCGGAAGGTATCTTCCCGCGCCGTGCCCAGGAAGACCCGCTGTTGCTCGATGGCTATCGGCGCCGGCTATCGTCGACGTTGCCCACTCAGACCGATCGTATCGCTGGCGAGCGATTACTGTTGCGCATCGCGGCCGGCGCGGCACACTCGCGACTGATCGTCTCCTACCCTAATCTCGATATGCTCCAGGGTCGGGCTCGGGTCCCGTCTTTCTATGCTCTCGACTTGCTGCGTGCGGCAGAGGGCAACATTCCCGATCTCAGACGGCTGGAAGCCCGGGCAGCGGCAGGCTCACAATCACTCCTCGGCTGGCCAGCTCCGCGGGATGCGACAACCGCCATCGACGACGCCGAATACGACCTGTCGGTGCTCGAACCCCTACTGCGTGACACCTCCACCGCAGCCCACGGCCGCGGGCGTTTCTTACTCGACGCCAACGAACATCTGACCCGCTCGCTGCGTGCCCGTTGGCGACGCTGGCGCCCGGGAGTTTCAGCCGCGGACGGTGTCGTCGACCCGGACCCAGCCACTCTCACCGGCCTCGCTCACTACCGCCTGGACCAACGAGGCTACTCACCCACCGCCTTGCAGCGGTACGCCGCCTGCCCTTTCAGGTTTTTGCTCTACTCCATCCACGGATTGAAACCTCGGGATGCTGCGGTACGCCTCGAACAAATCGATCCCTTGACGCGCGGCAGCCTCTTTCACGAGATTCAATTCGAGCTGTTTCAGGCGCTCGAAAAGAACGGACTACTGAGCCTCGAGGAGAGCGCAGAACATGCCGTCAATTCTCTGCTCGAGGGAATTGTCGAACAAGTTGCCGAGCGTTATCACGCCGATCTGGCGCCAGCAATCGACCGAATCTGGCGCAGCGGCATCGAAGATATTCACACCGATCTCAGAGGATGGATCCGCGACCAGATCGCAACCCAGGAGACGTGGCGCCCAGAACGCTTCGAAATGGCCTTTGGGCTCAGCCGCAGCCATACGACCGATACCGTCCCAGCCGATATGCGGCTTGCCGACGAACCCTTCGAACAGGCTCGAGTCTTGGACGGAAAGCTGCTGCGGGGAGCGATCGACTTGGTAGAAGAAGATCCGGATCGCCCACTGCTGCGGGTGACGGACCACAAAACCGGCAAAAGCCCCGACCTCAAACGGCTGATCGTCGGCGGCGGCAAAACGCTGCAGCCGGTGCTGTATGCCCTCGCTGCCGAGCAACTTCTGGGAACCAAAGTCGAATCTGGACGGTTGTCGTTTTGCACGCGACGCGGTCGTTATTCCAAGCAAGAGGTTGCGCTCGACGACGACGCACGGCGCGCCGCTGGTGAAGTGCTGTCCGAGATCGACCGCGCTATAAAAACCGGCTTTTTCCCCGCCGCCCCTGACAGCGGGGAGTGTAAGTGGTGCGATTATCGGCAGATCTGCGGCCCCAACGTCGAGGCCCGCATCCGTCGCAAGCACCCACAACGGCTGATCTCCTTGAACCGACTGCGGGAGATGCCATGACTAGCGTCGGCTCACTCGACGACCAAGCGGCACGGCAACGGATCCGTACCTCCCTCGACGAGAGCTTGTTGGTGGAGGCGGCTGCCGGTACCGGCAAAACCACGGTACTGGTGGACCGGCTGGTAGCAGTCCTACGCGGTGGTGCCACCACGATTGATCGGATCGTTGCGGTGACCTTCACCCGCAAGGCGGCGGGGGAGCTCAAACTGCGCCTGCGTCAGGAGCTCGACCGAGCTCGCGGAGCCACCGCCGACGCTGTCGAACGGAACCACCTGGAAAACGCTCTGGCACGGCTCGAAGAAGCACATGTCGGCACCATCCACTCATTTTGCGCCGAGATCCTGCGCGAACGACCGGTTGAGGCGCGGATCGACCCAGCCTTTGAAGAGGTCGATGACCAGGCCTCTTCCCAGCTGTACGACCGCGCCTTCCAGAGCTGGATCGAGCGCAAGCTCGATCAGATGCCCACTGGTCTGAGACGGATCTTGAGTCGCCTCGCTCGCGGTCGTAGCTTCGACAATTCGACGCCCCTCGACCGGTTGCGCGAAGCCGGTCGGAGTCTGGTCGATTGGCGCGATTTCACGGCCCCCTGGCAGCGTCGAACCTTCGAGCGCGAAACCGCGATCGATACCCTGTTGGAAGGGGTCGACGAGCTCGCCGAACTGTGCCGCCAGTGCCGCAATCGCCACGACTATCTGCGGCGCTCGCTCGAGCCCGCTGCCGACTTGTCAACCTGGGTGCGCCGCACCGAAACCGTCGCAGAACGTGACTACGACGAACTCGAAGCGCAAATGGTGGATCTCTTCTACCAGCTGCACCGCAATCGCACTTGGAAGGGCCGCGGTCAGTGGTTTGCCGCCAACGTGCCACGCGAGCAGGCCTTGAAGATTAGGGAAGCGGTCCTCGGTGCCCTCGAAGCGTTCAAACGCCAAGCTGATGCTGATCTGGCCGCGCTGCTCCAGATTGAGCTGAGAGAAGTGATCGTCGACTATGAGGAGCTCAAGCGGCGCGCTGGTCAACTCGACTTTCTAGATCTCCTGCTGCGAGCCCGGGACCTGATCCGGGACAACGAATCGATCCGCAACGAGCTCCAGACCCGATTCACCCATCTTTTTGTCGACGAATTTCAGGACACCGATCCGCTACAAGCCGAGATCTTGCTGCTGCTCACCGCCGACAACCCGGCCGAAACCGAGTGGCGCCAAGCGCAACCACGGGCCGGCAAGCTGTTCCTGGTGGGTGATCCCAAACAGTCGATCTACCGTTTCCGCCGGGCGGATGTGCTGCTGTATCAGGACGTCAAACGCCAACTGACCGAACACGGTGCCGTCGCCATGGTGCAGATGCAACGCAGCTACCGCGCCGTTGGCGCCCTCCAGCATGCCGTCAACGCCGCTTTCGCCAGCCAGATGACAGGGGATCTAGCCAGCGGCCAACCCGACTACATCCCGCTGCAACCGCATCGTGAAACTCCGGCTGAGCAACCGCATCTCGTCGTCGTGCCGGCACCGGCACCCTTCGGTTACTCCAAGGTCACTAAAACCCGGATCGAAGCCTGTCTGCCGGACACCACCGCCGCCTTCATCGCCTGGCTGCTCCACGACAGCGGCTGGACGGTACAGGATCCCGACGATCGCAACCGGCGAATCGCCATCGCCCCAAGACACATCGCGTTGCTGTTTCGTCGCTTCATGTCGTGGGGTGGCGACGTCACCCGCGGCTACGTCGGAGCCCTCGAAGCCCGGGCCGTGCCACATGTGTTGGTCGGCGGTCGTTCCTTTCATCAACGGGAAGAGGTGGAAACCCTGCGAGCGGCGTTGACCGCGGTCGAGTGGCCGGACGACCGCCTCGCCACGTATTCCACGCTGCGCGGCGACCTGTTCGCAATCTCCGACAACCTGCTGCTGCGCTACCGGGTGCAAGACTGGAAGCTCCATCCTTTTGCGACGCGACCCTACGCCCGCCAGGCCGGCGAGGACATCACTTGCTTCCAGCCGATCTGTGAAGCCTTGGATCTTCTGGCGGAGCTCCATCGCAAGCGGAACTACGTCCCGATCACCGACACGATTCATCGTTTACTCGAACATACCCGCGCCCATGCCGGCTTTGCCTTGCGGCCAGCCGGCCACCAAGTACTCGCCAATATCGAGCGGGTGTGCGACCTGGCGCGCAGCTTCGAGGTCCGCGGCGGGCTGTCGTTCCGGGGTTTTGTCGAACATCTCGACGCCGAATCCGAACGCCCAGGATCGAGTTATTCGCCGGTCTTGGAAGAAGGTGCTGATGGCGTGCGAGTGATGACCGCCCACGCCGCCAAAGGGCTCGAGTTTCCGGTGGTGGTGCTGGCGGATCTCACCGCCAACATTGCGCGGCCGGAGCCCAGTCTCTATCTCGACGCGACACGCCAGCTCAGTGCGTCGAAGCTGCTCGGCCTCTCGCCGTGGGAGCTCCAAGATCACGCCGAGCTCGAACACTCCCGCGACCAGGCCGAAGGCGTCCGCCTGGCCTATGTTGCAGCAACCCGCGCCAAAGATCTGTTGGTTGTGCCCGGGGTTGGCACCGAGCCATGGCAGGGTGGCTGGCTGAGTCCGCTCAATCCGGTGATCTACCCCCCACGAGACGCTTATCAAGCGGCCACGCCGGCTCCCGGCTGCCCGCCTCCAAAAGGTTCGACTACCGTGCTCGAAAGCCCGCAAACGATGGCAGGTGCACTGCATACCTCGGTTCGCCCAGGGCTCCACAAACCGATGGCTGGCGAGCACCAGGTCGTGTGGTGGGACCCGAGTGTGCTGGCGCTCGGGGTCGAACGCAACTTTGGTCTGCGCCAGGCGGAAATCCTAGGACACGACGCCAGCGGCGCGGCGGCGGCGGAAGGATCGGCGAGTTATCGCAAGTGGCGCAACCAACGGGACCGCCTGCTGGCTGAAGGTGGTCGGGCGCGATTCGACGTGGCGATTGTGACCGAGCTCGAAGAGCCACCACCCGACGACGGCGAAACACCCATGATCGAGCTCGAGATGGTGCCACGGCTCAGTGACCGACCGGGTGGTAAACGGTTCGGAACCCTGGTCCATACGCTGCTGCGCGATGTCGACTTCGACGCCGACAAGGCCGCGGTGGGTGCGTTGGCCGAAATGCACGGACGCATGCTCGACGCCACATCAGACGAGATGGCTGCCGCGGTCATTGGTGTCTGCCGAACCCTCGAACACCCCCTGATGCGTCGCGCCGCTGCTGCCGAACGCCGACATCGCGAAGCCCCATTTTTGCTCGATCTTGGGCAAGGCGCCGTGGTCGAGGGCACCATCGACCTGGCATTCTTCGAGAACGGGACCTGGATCGTGATCGATTTCAAAACCGACGCCGACCTCACCGCTCGCGAAGAGAGTTATCGATGCCAACTCGCCTGGTACGTTCACGCCCTGCGGACGATGACCGGCAAACCGGCACAGGGTGTGTTGCTCGGGGTCTGAGGGCGAACGCTCGCCCCGACGAATCCAAGTCTGAGGGCGGACACAAGGCCCGCGCCGACGCAGCAAGGCTCTAGCTACAACAATTCGCTGATCAGATTGAGCAGCTCATCGCGATCGATGGGCTTGGTGAGATGCCCGGTGCAGCCGGCTTCCAGGCTGCGCTCGCGGTGTTCGGACATGGCATGGGCGGTCAGGGCGAGAATCGGCCGCTTATAGCCCCCTTCCCGTAACCTTCGAGTCGCCTCGTAGCCGTCAACCACCGGCATCTGGAGATCCATCAACACCAGATCGAAGGGCCGCTCGCTCTCCGCTGCGAGTACCAACTCGACAGCACTCTGGCCGTTCTCGACAACCGTCACCTCAGCTCCCGCCGCTTTCAAGATACTGGCGGTCAACACCTGGTTGACCGGATTGTCCTCGGCCAACAAGAAGCGGCCGGCAAGCTTGTTGTCGGACTTCTTGGGCAACGGTCGCAGCCCACGGGTCGCCACCAGCGAAAGATCCTCGATCCGTGGTTTTTTGTCGAGTGATCCGATCGGCACCGTCAGGCGCAAGGTGCTGCCTCTCCCCAACTGACTCTCGACTGTGATCTCTCCCCCCAGCATCTTGATCAGCCGTAGGCTGAGCGACAGCCCCAAGCCGGCTCCGCCGAAATATCGAGCACTCGAGGGGTCGGCCTGTGAAAACGGCTCGAAGAGATGTTTGACGACCTCATTCGACATACCAATTCCGGTGTCGACCACCACCAACTCCAAAGATGGTTCGGGCACCTCCAAAAGCCGCACCGTAAGGTGCACTCCCCCAACTTCGGTAAACTTGACTGCGTTGCCGAGCAGGTTGATCAAGATCTGACGCAACCGAGTCGGGTCGGTCTCGATCGTCTGTGGCACTGGGCCGCGGTTCTCCAAGGCCAGATCGAGCCCCTTCTTGCTGGCCCTGACGCGAATCAACGCCATCACCTTGGCCAAGAAATCCGGCAAGTTGAAACTCCGCCGTTCGATCACCAACTTTCCGGTTTCGATCTTGGACAGATCCAAGATGTCGTCCAGCAAGTCCAGCAGATAGTCGCCATTGTCCTTGATCGCCAACAGATCCTGAATCCGCGACGGCGCAGCGCTACGGATGTGGTCATCGTCGAGCAAGATGTCGGCGAACCCCAGGATGGCGGTCATCGGAGTACGGATTTCGTGGCTCAAGTTGGTCAGGAACTCACTTTTGGCGAGATTGGCTTGGTCGGCCTGCTCCTTGGCCTCTTCCAAAGCTCTCGATTGCGCGAGGAGATCTGCAGCCTGCTGTTCGATCCGTGCTTCGAGCTCAAACCGCTCGATCGTCGCCTGGGCTGTTTTGGGTAGCTGCTGCAAAAACAACAGCTCGGTGTCCTTGATTACATAGTCGGCAGCGCCAGCCTTGAGCAACTCCACCGCTAATTGCGCATCGGTATAACCGGTGACCACAACCACCGGTAAGGTGCGTATCCTGTCGCCCAACGCGGCGATGAATTCCATGCCGGTCATATCCGGCAATTTGTAGTCGAGGAGCACTAGGCGGACGGACTGACTGGCGAGGATCTCGAGCCCGCGATCTCCACGGCCAACCGATTCGCAGACAAAACCCGCACCCTCGAGAGCAATACTTTCGAGCTCGGCGAGCGGCGGCTCGTCTTCTACGATCAGGATTCTAGAGGTTTCTTCGCTCATGGCCCCTCTGGTCTGATAGCCCGCTTGATCATTGCTCTGGGTAAAGTCTTGCGCTAGAGGTGCCGTCAGCCAGCTGTGTTCGCGAGCTTGCCACCGATTGCCTCGTACCAAAATTTAGCATCGAGCTCATTCGAGCCCTCGCCACTCCCCGGCCTGCCACCGGCGGCTCCCCACAGGGGTTCCCCTTGCCAACGGCGGCCTCCTGCCCCAGTTATCAACCAGCCACAGTATCGCTCACCCGGCGGGCCAGAACAAGACCGGTGATCAATCGCCTAGTGCAAAAGAACAAAGTCGCTGGCCTGGGACGACAACTCGATCTCTTGCGGCAAATGTTGGCCGTCGAGCCACACGATCCACTGCTGTGCCAATAGCTCTGACAACTCCTCGAAAGCTGCCGCCAACTCTTTCAGCGACCCAACATCGCGGACTTCACCCCAAGCTTCGAGTCCCGGTGGACGTTTGCTCTCGGGATTCCAAACCACTACCGGCACCCGCAAATGTTCGAGGTAACGCCGCGCCTGGACTGAAGTCAGGGAATCGTCCGGCGCCAGTTTGGAGCGCGGAATGATCACCACCGCCCGGCGATGCCGCCCGCGGTAGGCCGTCATCCCAGCGACGGCAACCGCGGAGTTGAGGCGCGGCACATCATCGTCCTCGGTCTTGAACGAGACACCGGTGAGCAGCCGGTAGAGATCCCCCAAGCCGGCATCATAAGCTGGGGATACCGGAAACAAGCTAAAGGTTGCGGCAACTCCTTCGCTGCGACTCGGAGTTGTGGACAGAAATCGTAAATGCTGATCCCCGGACAGAACCAGGGACTTGGGCACTTTGTAGGCGCCGCCAGGCTCGATGAAGCGTGGAAACGGCCGATCCAGCACCACCACAACTTCCGCCGTCTCCTTCTCGACCGCGATGACGCGCAACGGTTCGCCATCCTTCACAAACCAATCCTTCACGGTTGCCGCCGTCGGGGGTCGCCGGAGCTTCTTGGTGGATTTGACTGCCAGCGCTGTGTTTTCGGTCGAGACCTCATCCACATAGGCACCACCGAAGGTGAAATCGACCCGTGAAGACACCCGCTTGTCGAACTCGAGCTCAACTTGCAGCAAATGCAGCTCCGACTCGTCGACCGGTGGCAGCGTAAACCGTCGTGGATCGTCGAAGGTGAGCGCAGTTCCATCGAGGGTCGCGGTCACCGATTTCGGCTCGGCACCGGCAGAGCTTTCCCAGGACAGACGGGCCACTCGCGGTTGCCCGGGCTGACGTGGCTCGAGCAGCACCGTGGCAACCACCGGCTCCTTCGGTAGGTTCAACCATTGGCTGACCCGTCCGAGCTCACGCTGCTGATCATCAAAAGCGATCGCTTCGAGATGCTGCGGTTCGAGCTCCTCGCCGAAGTCGCAATCCACCGTCCACGGGGCGCCACGCAACATGCCGAGACGTTCGCCGTCGAGCCGCAACTCGACAACCGCGACGTTGTCACCAACCACCACCTCAACCGGCTTGACACCGAAGAACAGACCGAGAAAAAGCGTCGCAAATGCAACCATGGAGCACCTTATGGGTAATAACCGGACCGCGTCTGGACCCGTGCGCCAGGCGCGTCAACGGTGACGCGGAGCGGCCTGAAATCGGCCTCTGTCGCTGTTCCGGTGGGCTCAAACGTGAGTAAGTAGCGGGATCGAAGCTCGTCGAGAATGGCCTGAAAAACCCCCGTCAACTCCCCTAGATCGGTCAGAAACAGCGCTCTTCCGCCGGTCTCGAGGGCCAGGTCTTCGAGGACTCGACGGCTCTCTTTGTCGTCGAAAGCTGAACCGAAGCCGACGGCATACAGCGAGGCCGCGGTGCGGCGGGAAGCGTCGACGGCCTGTTCCAGGCTCAGACGACTAGCCTCGTCCTGGCCATCGGTGAACAGCACCATCGCCAACGGATCCGAGGTGCCATCAAAGGTGTTGTAGGCCTGCACCAGGCCATCATAAAGCGCAGTGCCGCCGCCCGCGTCGAGTCCGGCCAGGGCCCGATCAAGCTCGGCGAGCTTGGTGGTCAAGCCGATATCAACCACCAAATCGGAGGCGAACGACAGCACCGCAACCCGGTCGCGGGAAGACGCCAACACGGTCTGTGCAAAAACGCCAGCGGCCGCGGTGACAGTTGCCAAATGAGGCTCCATCGAAATCGAACGGTCGATCAAAAGCACGGCCGATACCGCGCCATCACCGGCCGCTTGAAAGCGTTCGATCCGCCGCGGTGAACCGCTATCGAGAATCTGGAATTGTTCCACATCCAGGCCAAGTACCGGTTGGCCCTCGCGATCACTCACCAGCACTGGCAGCTCCACCAACCGGACATCGATCGCCTCGGCAAAGGCGGCCCCATTGACCACCACCGCATCCTCTGCCGAGGTCCCATCGGCGAGGGTCGCAACCGCCCGCACAACGGCGGCCGAGCCGTCCGGCAGTCGCAGCGTGTGCTCAAAAGGGGCCTGCTGGAATGTTGCAACCGACTGATCCCCGAGGAATAGCTCGAGTTGATCTGGCGGACCGCCGTCGGGCGTTTCCACGTGAACTCTAGCGGTCAGAACGCCCGGGTAGATCCCTCCCGGCCGTGGCTCGACCAGCTGCACTCGAAACCGTTGTGCTCCCTGGTTGAGCCAGAGCTGATCGGTTGCCACCTCTTGATCGCCGACCAAGCCCACCACGCGAATGCGGTGCGGAACGGGTGAGGTGCCTAGATCGAGCTCAACACTATAAGGTGGTCGGCGTTTGCTCAGCACCGGCTTGCCATTCATGAAGAACGTCACTTTTTCGAGCTCGCCCTGTGACCGGGTGCGGAACCGGAGCTTACCGACATGGACGTTGCCGACAGGAGGGACCAGGCGAAGCGTCACCCCGACGTCAGGTTCTTCGATCGGTAACCTGGCCGCGGTCACCAGGCCATCCGGCGCCGGAATTTCGATCTCCCGCACCACCTGAGCAAATTGCCCACCGTAGAGATCTTCGACCAGGACCCGCAAGCTGACCGGGCCGGGCCGCAGGTAGCGGGTGAAGCCGACAGGAATTTTGGTCGTCGCCTCTGGAGTTGGCCCTTCGAAACCGTACCGAAAACTCTCGAACAACTTGCCGTCGCGGATCACTTCGCCGATCAGCTGAAAGTTGTGGAATAGTTCGTCGTCAAAATGCCGACCCGGCGCCTGATCTAGGGCGATCCCAAGCATCATCCGCACCGCGGTTCGGCTCTGCTTACGGTCTGGGAAGGTCAGGTCGACGTCGACCTCGAACGTCTCGGCGCCACGTGGTAAGTCGGTGGCGCTGGACGCCAAGTTGGCCAACCATTCAGGAGATGGCAACAAGGGAGACAACGCGTCGCGTAACAATCGATCGTAGTCGCCGATACGCGAGATCTCATTGAACACGTAACGCAGGACTTCGTCGGCACACAATTCCTGGATGTTATTCGTCGGCAATCCGCCGGAGCGCTGAATCGGACGCAGCGGTCCACCAGGCAAGTGGACCTCGTATTCGGCGCCGACGCTGCGGCGCAGAAGGATCACCGGGAAACGTTTCGAGACCCGCTCGCTGACGCCATAGAACCAAATCTCGAGCTCCTTGGAGCGCGAGAAACAACGCGCCACCGGCCGCCCGTCGGGTAAGGACCAAGCACCGGGAGGACCGTTGTACAGCAACAGTAAAAACCGCGGATCGCCATAAGGCACCCCATCAGGGCTGTCCTTGAACCGCTCCCAGCGCACCTTGAGCTCATTGACGGTTGTCTTCGGATCGGGATCGCGAGGCTCCCAGAACACCCGCATGAAGGCATCGCGTCGAAAGTCTTCTTGTAGGCGCAAGAAATAATCCAGCTCGCCATGGGTCATCAAGCCACGCACGCTCTGTATCCACTTGACATAACGCAGATCGAGTGCCCCCAGCGCCTGCGAGCGAGCCTGTTCGGTCAAAGGCTGCTCGGAACCGGTGGGCACCGCCTGCTGCGGTGATGGCTCGGGGGATGCGGGCTGTGCCCAAAGCGCGGTGGAAGATGCAACGACGAACCCAACGATCGCCATCAACACAACCGAACGGAGAGGGGCGTAACGTAGGGTAGGCGTGCGGATCAACATCTCTACCCATTGTACGTCGGGTAACGTCCAACGGTCGGGTAGATGTAGGTTCTTTGCGTTGTCCGTTGCGGAGAGGTCCAAGAATATCGCCTCTCTCCGCGAAGGACTGGGCACCAACCGGTGTCGATCAATGTGCGTGGTAGCTGCTCCCAGCATTCGCTGGAGCAGGCGGTCAAAGGCAGCCAACTTCCTCAGAACCTCACTGCCACTCTGCACCCGACGACTTTCTTCAACCTGTCGCCGCTAACATCTCGCGGGAGCACCGTTGATTCGATAGTGCAGAGACAAGACCGGAAGGCCCAAGAAGCGCACATGGTGATCGCATCGTAGCTCGGCGTTCTCGACGTAGAGGTCGAACTGCTCGTGGAGGCTCCGGACAAGCCAGACCCGCTGATCTCCATCAGGTCGTTTGCCAATACGGTAGAACCCGACATCGCCGAACGCCGAACCGGCAGACACCAGTCTGAAGCCACCCTCCGGGCGGTTTTCAGGGCGTAGGATGACGGTGGCGTTGCCGTTTGGCATCGGGAAGACGACCTTGACGCAGCGCCCGTCGTAAGCTGGGACGGACTCGGTTAGATAGAAGCCGGTGTAGATGGCGCGTCCCGTCGCTCGGATGCAGCGGTACCAACCTGTGTACTTGATACTGCCATCGGCTCGGCGGAGCAGCACAACCTCACTGGTCATACCGCGGGCTGTATCGAGACCGTCGAGCGGGAAGTTGAGCTGGTTCACTCTACGACTGATCGTTTGAACGAGTAACCAGAGCCCTAGCCGAGCGGGGAAATACGTCGTGGCCCAGGTATCGAGCGAAAAGCCCGCGGTTCCTTCATAGAAGTCTCGGATTCTCGGATCAACCAGCTGGACATCGAAGGTCGGGGACTGCAGCACCGAAAAGTCGGGCAGCAGGCCGCCCGCCCCAGCCTCCCGCTCGACCGAGAGCCCCTCCTGGCGAGCTGTTTCCTCATACGGTGTGTCTCCGATATACGGTCCACCCACCGGACCCACGAGCCACGGGATATCTGCATCCGCACGCCGTGAACCGAACAGCCACATCAACGAGTAGATGACAAGCGCGCCAACAGTGCCAACGATAGCTCGAACACCCTGTAAAACTCGGATCGCGGTACCTCCCTCGGCAGCCCTTTGCCGTCGAACCTGTTGTACTGAAGCGTGAGTCGTACAGCTCCTCGGTAGATCATTCACTCAACGGGCAGCGCAATTCCAGACAGTTTATCCTACGGGTCCGTATAGGCCATCAACACTTTATCGGCCCTAGAATTACGTTCCCGGCACCGCTAAACGGATCGTTGTTTACCTGAGCAGAAAAGCCACGGTATGATCCAAAAGTAAGCCGTAGGTGTCTGCTCAGCATCGATCCAAACGACGATCAATGCTCAGGGATCGAGGCAACGACCTACGATGCGTCGGCCAGTTTGGACGCCAAAATCATCAAAACATCGGATGCGTCGGCTAATCTGGACGCCAAAATCCCCAAAACATCGGATGCGTCGGCCAATGTGGACGCCAAAATCCCCAAAACATCGGATGCGTCGGCCAGTGTGGACACCAAAATCCTCAACGCATCGGATGCGTCGGCCAATCCAGACAGCAGACTGCTCGACGCATCGGTAAACGTCGGGTCCACAATCGCTCGGTGGGTCGAGTCGACGCTCAACGACGCCACCCAACCGGTGACTGGAGCGTCTTTTCGCTAAAACGACGCGTTATCCGAGCACGGCAGCCTGCATTCTCGGCGCGACCTCACGTTGTGTGATCACCTCGAAGCGGATTCGAGGCAGAAACACGCCATCGTGAATGGCAGTGGCGTCCGATCGAGGCTCGCGCGGGCTTCTTCAGGCTGCAAATCCGATCGTAGCGGCCGGTTGGCAACGGCCGCGACGTCATCATTTCAGCGATTCACTCGCACCCAAGCCAGTGTTATGGCCGAGCAGCCA
Source organism: Acidobacteriota bacterium (assembly GCA_029263395.1). Taxonomy (GTDB): domain Bacteria; phylum Acidobacteriota; class Thermoanaerobaculia; order Multivoradales; family J023; genus JAAELT01. The sequence goes on from JAJCXO010000067.1 coordinate 102,332, forward strand.
ATGCAGCCTGGCGAGCGGCCTCGAACTCGTCTCCCGGGGTCCACGTTGGCATCGCGTCCTGATTCGCGATGTAGAGCCCACAACGGAAGCCGAGGACGGAGTCGGCGACGATGCCTTCCCAGACCCAGGTGTCGACCAGCTCATCGGACGGCTGGTGGTAGTGGACGGCCTCCCAGGCTTCGATTTGCTCACGCCCCCACTCGGCCTCTTGATCGACAAAGTCGGTGCCGGTATCGAGGTAAATTGCCGGCACGCCGATCTTGGCGAAATTGAATTGATCGGAGCGGTAGAAGAAGCCCCGGTCGGGAAACTGATCCGGCTTGACGGTACGCCCTTGCTCGCCGGCAAACTTCTCGACGACACCGTCGAGGGTCGACTTACCTTTACCGATGAAGGTGACGTCCCGGTTCATACCCCAGATGTTGGCACCGTCGTAATTGATGTTGGCGGCGAACTGGCCTGCTGCCACCGGTGGGTTCTTGGCGAAGTAAGACGAACCCAAGAGTCCCTGCTCTTCGGCTGCCACCATCGCGATCATGATCGAACGCCGCGGACGCTCGGGTAGGGCGGCGAAGGCCCGGCCCATCGCCAGCACCTGGGAGACGCCTGCCGCGTTGTCGAGGGCACCGTTGTAGATCCGGTCCTCAGCCGACTCGTCCGAGGAGATGCCGAGGTGATCGTGGTGCGCCGAATAAACCACATATTCGTCGGCCAGTTTGGGATCGCTGCCCTTCAACACACCGACGATATTGGCGGTTTTCACCCGCTGGATGGTGTTGGTGAGCTCGATGGACGTGGTGATGCCGAGGGGCACCGGTACAAATTCTGGCGAGCGCGCTGATTCCCTCAAGGCATCGAGATCATGCCCGCCAGCTGCCAACACCCGCTTCATCGCGTCCTCGGTGGTCCACGCTGGGATTTGGATCCGGGGCTCGTCGGCCGCCGGCACTTCGAATTGTGGGCCGGTCCACGAGGTTTGCACCACGTTGAAGCCGTAACCGGCCGAAGGGGTTGTATGAATGATGATCGCCCCAGCAGCCCCGAGTTCGGCCGCTTTCTCGTATTTGTAGGACCAACGCCCATAGTAGAGACGCCGGGTGCCCTCGAAGAGCTCCGGATCCCAGTCGGGATCGTTGTTCATCACAACCAGCACTTTGCCGCTGACGTCGGTGCCTTGGAAGTCGTCCCAGCCGTACTCCGGCGCCTGGATACCGTAGCCGACAAAAACGAGCTCAGCGTCGGTGAGACTCGCCTTCTCTTCTTGGACACCGCTCGATGCCACATAGTCATCGTGCCAGGCCAAGTCGACTGTCTTGTCACCGGCCGTAAACGACCACACCGGGGTTGCCTTGGATTCGACGCCGACGATGTCGAAGGGCTGTTCCCAACTGCCGTCGGGCATGCCGGGTTCGAAGCCGATGGCGGTCATCTCTTTGACCAGCCACTCCTGGGTCATACGATCGCCGTCGCTGCCGGGGCCACGGCCACCGTAGGCGTCGCTCGACAGCTCCTCGATGGGAGCGCGCAAGACGTCAGGGGTGATCACCGCTTGCGCGGCGTCGGCATCAGCACCGAGCTCAACCGGCGCTGCCGGTGGGGGTGGTGCAGGGTCCTCAGCAGCCGGCGGCGCACAGGCCACCGTCGCTGCGAGCAGCAAACAGAGAGTCAGAGTCGATGCCCCACAGGTCAAATCCTGTCGGGCGGCTGTCTTACGAGATGTATCGATGGCTTGGTGCAACTTGAAATCCTCCTTGGTCGACGGAAACCGGAGGTTACCACGGCTGCTCTACTCAATCCTCTCGCCAGGATCATCTTGCGCCGTCTCGTGGACCCATTTGGCGGCGACAACGGCGCCTTCACCGGATCGCACGAACACTAAGCGCTCGGCATCACCTGCAAAACCAAACGTATCGTCACCTTGATACAGCAGAGTGTCGGCTCCGGCTTCGTCCTCGATCCACAGGTGGCCATCGCGGACGAACAGACGAGCCTCACCGTAGCCGAATCGCCAGTGGCCGGTGTAAGCATCCAACGCCTTGTCCGCCAAGGGCAAGTCCTTCGTCTCCAGCGCAAACTCCGGCAGCAAGGCGCTGGCGATGGCATCCGCAAAGCCCCAAGCGTTGGCCTCGATCGAACCGACAGAGTTCGAACGTCCAAGATTCGTCAAGACGATGACGGTGAGCCCGTGCGATGGGATGCGCAGGATCTCGGTGCCAGTGACGCCGGAATGGTATTGGTAGGGGATGCCATGGCGCTCTGGCAGCCACCAGCCCAAGCCGTAGCGAAACGCAATGCCATCAGCAAGCTCGATAGGTGAGAACATCACCCGGTACGACGCCTCGGACATCAGCTCTCGAGCACGCAAGGCACGATCCCACCGCACCAGGTCGAGAACATTGGAAAACATACCCCAACCGCCAGCCACTTCCTCCACCGCATCACGCCAGATATTCACCAACTCACCGTTTTTGAGCGAATAACCACGGGCTTCGCCGGGGATGATCCTGAGCTCGTCTTGCAACAAGGTGTGCTCGAGTCCCAGCGGCTCGAAGAGCCGGTGTTGCATGAACTCTCGGTAGGTCATGCCGGAGGCTCGTTCGATCGCTAGGGCAGCGAGAAAATAACCCAAGCTCGAGTAGTCGAAACGCTCGCCGGGGCTGCTGGTGATGGGATCTGCGAGCGCCGACTCCAGCATCAGCTCACGGCTCGTGTAGCGACGCCAATCGTTTCGCAGCGAAGCGAACTCGATGTTCTCCCCAGCCAAACCGGCCGTATGGGTCAACAGCTGGCGGACAGTAATGTCCTGCCAGGATTCAGGTGCTGCGTCGATATATCGAGCGATCGAGTGATCCAGGTCGAGCTTGCCTTCGTCACACAAGAGCAGCACAGCCGCCGCCGTGAACTGCTTGGTGAGTGAGGCAATCTCATAAACCGTATCGACCGCTGCTGGCACAGCATGCTGGATCACGGCGCTGCCATAGGCTGCAGTGACGGTATCAGTCTCCGTGACCACGGCGATCGAAGCCCCTGGAATACGACGCTCGCGCATGTGGCGGCGAGCCACCTCATCGATCAAATCCCGCGTCAAAGCCGAAGTGCCGGTTTGGCGGTGATGACGGGTGATGGTTTCCGGTGGCAGCTTCAGGAACCGCGCCGCATTGTCGTAGAACACAGCGCGCTTTTGCTCTCGGGTCAGGAAGCTGGCGCTCTCGACCCCCTCGATGGCCATCGTGATCGATTCCGGCCAGATCATTTGGTCTGAACCGAACATCACCCGGTCACCGAAGCCGGCATCCATCAAGGCGCGTAAGTAGGTATGGAATTCAGTCCGCGGCAAAGCCCAATTGAGTACCGCGATGTCGACGTACAACTGTGGGTAGACGGTGAGTAAGGCTTTGGTTTCCTCGAGATAGGGATAGCCGGCGTGCATCAAGTAGATCCGCAACCCAGGATGGCGCACCAGAACGTCCTCCACCAGGCTCGGTCTCCCGAGTGCCACACGGAAATCAGGGCAACAGCCGTAGGGTGTGCCGGCGTCACCCAGGCCGGTGTGGATCGCCACCGGAACATCGAGCTCTTCGGCCAGCGCAAAGGTGCCCTGCAGCGACTCGTCCATCGCCGTGAGCCCCCGGTATTGCAAGCCCAATTCGCCCAGGACGGCGAGCTCTCCGGTTTCGAAGAGCCGGCGCAGCCGTGGGACCTCGGGCAACTCGTCGCGAGGACCGGTATACGCCGCACCGAGCAAACGCTCGGGCGCGGCTTGCCGCCAGCGTCGTACCTGTTCGAGTGGACCACTGGCAACGCCGAGGACAATCCCGTGCCGTTGCATGACGTCCAGCGTCGCCGTTAAAGCCTTGTTGTCATCACGCGCGGTGGGTTGCCGTCCCGTCACCTCGTGCGGAGGAGGTGGAGTGCCGAATTCGTCCCAGCCAAAGGCATGCAAGTGCATGTCGATGATTGGACCTGCATAACGTTCAGGATCGCTGGCCAATGTTTGGGGAGCACCGCCAACGCTCGCCCCGATGATCAGGACCAGCCAGGCGATGCTACGAGATGATGTCCTCATCGTCCGTCTCCTACTCCATCTCCCTACTCGACTGCTGCTTTGGTCGACGCCACAACGTCCTCGATCACTTCTCCATCACTGACCACCGCGACCAGGGTCCAAGTGTTCAAAACGTCCTCCAGCGGATTCTTGGCCAGGATCAACAAATCAGCCTCGTAACCGATTGCGATCTTTCCCAACCTCGTACCCTGTTCGAGAAACGAAGCACTACCCGTGGTCGCCGCTGAAAGTGCCTGGCCGGGGGTCAACCCGGCTTCGACCATCAGGGCGAGCTCCTCGTGCGCTGAGTATCCAGGAAAGACGGAGGGATTGTTGACGTCAGTGCCCAAAGCCAGAGGCACGCCGGCCGCGGCGGCACGGCGCAAGTTGTCGCGCACCGCCGCAGCGACGGTTGCGGCTTCTTGTGCGGTGAACGGTGACTCCAGGAACTCGGCAAGGCTGCTGATGGCTCGGGGCGAGCTGCCAGCCATTGCATAAGGCTCATGTGCGGCGCCAAAGTGGCCCGCGGCACGATCGAAGAAACCATCGTAGAGAGAGAGGGTTGCAACGTAGAACGTGCCTTCGTTCGCCATCGTCGCCAGGGTCTCTTCTGGGATCGGTTCTTCCACCGAATGCATGATGCCGTCAACGCCTGCTGCAACCCCGTCGACCACATGGTCGGGCATGCTGACGTGGGCAAAGACGCGCAGGCCACGCTGATGGCTGCCTTCGACAAGCTGAGCAATTTTGGCGTTGGACAACCGTGGCATCGGGTAACGGGGACCGATGCCGTCTTCGATGATGATCTTGATGGCATCGACGCCCAGAGCTTGCTTGCGATCGAGCAACGGCCCCACCGGTTCGTCCTCAGCCACCGCAACCGCACCACGCGCATAAACCAGCGCAGGATCGACGTCGTCCGAGAAACCCCAGATCGTCCCTATCGGATGGCTGCCAGGAGCCGTGATCAAGGCACCCGAACCGTAGACACCGGGACACTGCAACTCACCGTCTCCACAGCGTTGCTTCCAACGCGCCAACCAGTCATCGTTGCCACCACCGCCACCGGGAACGAAGATCGTTGTCACCCCGTACCGCACAAATTGTGACAAGGCCCCCTCGCGGTCGGCTACCGATTGTTTTCCGAGCCCACCATCACCGAGGTGAGCATGGACGTCGATCAGGCCGGGTAACACAAACCTACCTTCAGCTGGCAGTATCGAATCGGCGCGCTCACTCGCGATGGTTCCCGGGGCGGCGATCTCGACAATTTTCCCGTCAGCAACCAGGATGTCGTGCGGCGACGAGGTTGTGTTCTCGCCACCATCGATGATCGACACCCCACGGATCAGCAGATCGCCAGCGGGAAGATCCGAATCGGCCTTTGTCGTCGGCCCCCGAAGGGGTTGACCAGGGAAGATGTCTGGCTGAACCTCACCATGCTGGACGATGGGAACGCCGCCCACTAACACGGTCTCGAGTCCGCTGGGCGGCAGGGTCGGCTGATGGTAGGTCGCTCGGTCCATGACCGTGGCGGGATCGAAGATGACGAGGTCGGCGTCGGCGCCGACCCGGATACGCCCCTTGTCACGCATTGCCGGCACCCGTCGTTCGAGGTGTTGTGCCGGCGCCAGACTCATCTTGCGCAGGGCATCCATCAACGTCAAGACGCGCTGCTGTCTGACATAACGACCCAGCACCCGACTGTTGGTACCGGCCGATCGAGGATGGGTTTTGCCTTCGTCCCACGCGCCATCGCTGGCGATCATCGCCAGTGGATGGGCCAGGCAGGTACGGACAGCGGCCTCTTGTGCGGCCTCGTCACGAGGGTGGATGGTGACCACCCCACCTTGCTGGCGGTAACGAGCAAAGGTTTCGCGGGTGAGACGCTCCCCTGTCACCGGCCATTCGTAACGTTGGAACCTTGATTCGGGCCAGGTCTCCCAGGCGTCGAAGAGTGCTGACTCGATAAACGTCATCCCCGCCGTGTAGGGGTAACATTCGGCGGAAATCGACAGTCCGAACGAGCGGGCACGATCGATGAACGCCAACATCTCGTCGGTGTAGCTCCCAGCAATACTCTGAATATGGTTGACGTGCAGGGCGCCGCCGGTGTGGATCGCAGCTCCAGCAACCTCGAAGAATTGCCCCCAGTCCTGGACCGGATCCCATTTGCGTAAGTGCAGGTGTGCCGGAGCATCGTATTGCGCGGCGATCTCGAGCATCCGCAGGATCTCCGAATGGGTTGCGCCAGGGGCATACTCGATCCCAAACCCGACGGCGACGGCACCGTCACGTAACCCTTGCTCGACGAGCCCTTCCAGGGCCTTCATCTCATCGACAGTTGGTGCACGGTAGTTCAACTCTGGTGCACCGCCCGACTCGGCGACACCATCGACAACCACCAGGGATGTGTCACCCATCGCAACACTGCGCAAGGATCCGTGCCCCACGGCGATGCCGTAGTGGATGAGCGCACGACCCGTCAACGCCTCGTAGTAAGCCGGTACCTGTGTTGCCCCGTCTTCCAAATGAAACACCGCGGTCACACCATCTGCGGCGCGGAGACGGAAGAAGGGATCTCCATGTTGATAGGTGTTGAGATCGATGAACCCTGGCGCAACAACTCTACCTGAAGCATCGATGGTCTCTCGGCCTGCCAGCGCAGTGTCAGTGAGAGCCAAAATCTTGCCGTCGGTGATGCCAACATTGCGCACCGCGTCGAGGCCGGACTCGGGGTCCATGACCCGGCCGCCGGTGATCACTACATCATAGGTTTGCGCCGACTGTCCGGTTTGCGCCGACTGTCCGGTCTGCGCCCACAGTCCAAAGGGTACGAATAGAAGGCTGAAGACCACACCTAGGTGGTACCACCCCGCAGCTTGGCGCAACCCGCCCCTAAGCTCGAGCCAAAAAATCTCGAAGATGGGAAACCTCATATCGCATGCCCCTCGTTTGCGTCTTGGTTTATTCCATCTTAACGAAGCGTCCATCCCCTTCGTACTCCACCCGCTGCCCGTTGTCGAACGGCACATTGATGAAGGGTTTGCCGCACGGGGATTGGCCAACGATGAGTTGTAGTGGACGTGCCCCTGCGCCAACACGACGCGTAGCATCGTCCCACAACGTCGGCACTCGTTGCAGGGTCAAGGCGGCGGTTGGCATGCCTCGCTTACATTGCAGCCATTGGGTATCCAGCGCACTCGGTCCCGAAATTGCCCCGTTGCTCCAGCTCCACTCTTCGACGAGAGACCCCGTCTCGCGGGAGGCACGTTCGAGGGAGACGTTGAGCAACGACGGCGGGAACACCACAAGCTGGACTATCGCGGGGGACTCAGGGATCACCTGTTCGAGCGCCGTGATCGCTTCGGCGAACACTCTGGCCTCTGCTGACAAGTCTCCACGACCGAGGATTGGGACGGCCTCACCCGGACCGACGAGAGGGGCCGACGCTCCCCCGAGGGCGCCAATCTCGATGTTGATCCTGCTCTCCGGGTGCTGTACCACATCCCGTTCGTCGGCAAGAGCTACACCCTTCTGCCGCTCACCGAGCGCTTCAGAGATCGGCACGTCGTAACGAATCGCCAGCTCGACGGTACGCACGATGCGATCGAGTTCGACGCGAGCCACCGCACCATGGAACACGAGGCGTTGGAACGCTCGCCCGTCGACCATTCGGGTCGACGAGGTCGGCGACCGTTTCACCTGGCGTCCCGCGGCATCATAGGCGCGACCTGGTTCGAGCAATGAGAATGGCGCAGCTTCCGGCAGGGTTCCGTCAACAACGTCGACATAGGGACCGTCGATACGGACCCCTGCATCCGACGCCCCCGAAACCACCGTCCGCGTCTCGACAACAAGCGGGTAAATCACTGTGATCTCGCCGACCACCCGCGCAAACTCCGCGGGTGATTCACCGTCAGCGGAGAGAAAACGGATTTCAGCAATCTGGGTTTCGAAGTCGTGCAACCCCCGTTCGAGCTCGTACGGGACCTCGCGACCGGCGGCGTCGAACAGCTTGGGTTCGGGCATCTCGACCTTGGCATAGGTGCTGTTGTCGACCAAGGGCAGATGGATCTGGAGCTCCGGAGTGTTGAAGCCGTAGTAGGCGTAGGTTCGTCCAGAGACGATCTTCAACAATCCGCGGACTTGCTCCGGAGTCATTTCGCCGAAGTCCGCCACAACCGCGGGTTCCATCAGCTGCGGAGCTTCGAGCAACGCGGCACGGCCATCGTCTGCCTGTGCTCCCATTCCAGCGCCCAAGGCAAGACCCACCGCACACGTTATGGGTTTCAGACAACGTTCGAAACACTGGTTCATGCTGCTTCCTTTCATCGAGACGCCGATTGTCGAGGCGCCGTGTCGAGGCGCACCTTGGTTAGATTGCATCCAGAAACACGTTTGTCGCCTCCTAGGGAGGCCACTGTGGAGCGAGCACACGGCGAGTATGTATGAGCAAGAAGACAGGCCTTTCATCTTCAAACTGTTGTAAACCATAGAGTTGACTGTCTCGTAAGCGCCAAGGCGAGTCACGCAGCCGTGCGCGCAGTCCACAGGGGGCGACCGGACCATGAGCCGATGGTTTACATGCGCTTGGAGAGTCAACAATGGGTGTCATTCAGACGCTAGAAGAGCCACCAATAAGCTTTCCCCCTCCTCTAGAAAGCTCTGGATCTGGTCCGGCCGCTCGAAGTCCATGCCACGAGTCAAGTAGAAAACTCCCTCATGCACAGCGATCCGCCACAACCGGTGACGCGACAGCACGGGTCGCAGCCGTGGTGTGATCCAACGTTCGAGCTCTGCTTGTGGGGCTTTGGAGTAGACGAAGTAGTGTCCTCCAATCCGCGTCGAGTCGCCGATGGTCCGGGCCCCCTTCACTAGGCTCTTGAACAGCACATGCTCCTTGACGAGCAGCTCGGGCGGACGCTCTTCGCCTCTCGGGTCGTGGCGCAGAACCGTTTGATTCAGTTGATGTTCGATATGTTGGGAAGTCGCCTGCAGGTCGGCAACATAGGCACGACGATCCACCGTCACTTCCATCACCGTCACTGCGTAGTGTCCGAGCTGACCAAACCACGCCACGGGCACCCGCGAACTCAGATCTCCCCAGCCGTCGTCGGCACCTTCTTCGAGCTGGAAGTGGTCGGGGTGAAACAACAAGTCTGGAACCAATTCGACGAGCGCTGTCGAGTGATCGGAAGGCAAGGCCTCTGCGATCGAACGAAAGCCCAACGTCGGCATCAGAGCCGCCAATGTCTTGTGACGTTTAGCCCCGTGGCGTACGGAGTAGATGATCAACAGAATCGGTATTCCGAAGAGGGCCACAAGCCCAAAGAAGACGTCAGGTATATCGCGTAACGGACCTAGCCAATCCGCTGCAAAAGCCGTGTACTCCATGCCGGTTCCTTTCGATACCGCGAGATTGCTCGTGCTCACTGGAGGAAACGCCAGCCGCATTTCAACCGCACGCATAAAGAATGACGCAACGATTTATAATGACGTGAGCCTTGACGATGCCATACTCGACTTCTTCGAATTTCCGCTGCTCCGTGCTCGGCCTCGGGTTGAGTCTGTTGCTGTCGCCGACGGTCGTGGGCAAAACGGTCGCACGGCCCGGGATTGTCATCACCGACCCCAAGGGCGCACCCGGGCTACCAACCGGAGCGAACCTCACCTCCTGGGAGCTTGTTGCCGCTCAGGGTGTTGCGCCCGAGGGCGGCGATCTGACCCATCCCATGGACCTCGAGATCGTGTTGATCACTGCCCTTCCGCGTGGAAAACTCGTGCTGCAAGGCATGATCGAAGAACCTACCGGCGAACACCGATCGGTTCGGTATGAGGTTCCACCGGATGGCCTCGAGGCCACCTATCGTCCGCGCCTGAGCAGCGAGCTCGAGACGATGTACCACCAGGCCCAGATGAATTGGGACGATCGTCCCGCAGAAGCATCCCAGGCACTCTTGGACATCGCGACAGAGCTCGCAGAGGCTGGCCGGCCGGTCGACGCCGGGTGGATCGCCCTCGATATCCTGCGTCGCTCCAAAGACTCAGGCATACAAAGCGCCGCAAGCTCACTCGCCGAGGCACACTTGGTGAAACCAGCCTTTCGAGCCCACCTCTTGCGGGCTCGCGGCCGCATTGCACGGAATACACGGCAGTTTGCAGAGGCCAAGAAGATCCTGCAAGAGGCGCTGGCCCTGGACCAGAAACTGATTCCAGACGAACAACCAACATCCAAAACCCGAGACGGTGCAGGCACCGAGCTACTGGTGGCCCTCGACTACCTCTTGCTGGGGACCAGCGCCGACAACGCTGGCGATGCTCCAGCAGCTCTCGATTACTGGACTCACGCACTCGAAATCCGACGACGCCAAGCGCCGCAGTCGGTGGCCTTGTGGGCAACACTCTTCAACTACTTCCTCCCGCTCTACCACCTCGGCCGCTTAGAGGAAGCCCGGCAAAGTCTCGACGAAGCCCTGGCGGTCGCCACGGCGGTGATGGGGCCCGACTCGCGGGAAGCCACCATCACCAAGTCGGGCCTCGGCAACATCGCCTGGCAACAAGGGGACCTAAGACAAGCTCAAGCGCTGTTCGAACAGGTGCAACCGGTGCTCGAACGGTCGGACCCCGACTCGCCGCGGCTGGTCAACCTATGGAACAACCTTGGCTTGGTAGCCCATGACCGCGGGCACCTGACGCGTGCTGAACAGTACTTCCGGCGGTCGCTCGAAGGCTTCGAGCTGATCGACCCGGAATCGATGGGCCACGCCAACGCGCTCAACAATCTCGGGATGGTCGCCAACGAGCGAGGAGCTTACGATGACGCGGATGCCTACTACGCTCGCGCCCTGGCGATTTACGAAGCACTCCATCCCGACAGCATTCAAGTGGCGCGCGTCCTCAACAACCGCGCCAATAATGATCGCCGGGCGGGGCGCCTCGAAGCCGCCATCGCAACGCTCAAGCGGTCGCAGAACATCACCGCCCGCGTCGCTCCTGAGTCGAAACCTCACGCCACAGGTTTAGAGGTCTTGGCGCTGATCCTCGAAGAGCAAGGCGACCTCGAGGAAGCCCACAAGATACTGGCCGATGCCCTCCACAAACTCGAACGTATGGCGCCGGGGAGTCTGCGAGTAGCCCGTCCCCGCCACTTTCTCGGCCGCGTCTTGCGCCGAAAGAACAACCTTACCGAGGCGAGGAGACAACAGCGGCTCGCGCTGGCGATTGTGGAAAAGGTGGCACCAGAAAGTGCCCTCGAGGCCCAGATTCTCAACGAGCTAGGACTGCTCGATCGCGACCAGGGACACCGAGACAACGCTGCTGACAACCTCTGCCGGGCTGCCGACTCCCTCGATGGCCACAAGCTGAAGGTAGGCGGCAACCGGAAGTCGGGTAATCCCTTCAGTCGTGATGTGGCCCACATACACCGTGACTGTATCGATGCGTTGCTGGCACTCGGCCGCACCGTTGAAGCCTATGGCGTTTTGGAGCGCTCCCGTGCACGGGAACTGCTGGTGATGTTGGCTGAACGTGATCTAGTGCTCGACCGGAATCTGCCGGCCGACTTACGGCGCCAACAGCAGGCGCTGCATCAACAATACGACAGAGCCTTCAGCAGGCTGCAGGCAAGCGATGCAGAGTTACCCGCGCCGGAGCGAGCGGCCATTCAGGATCAATTGATCACTCTACGCCGCCAACGGGACGAGCTAGAGCAGGCCCGGCGTGCCGCCGATCCGAGACTCGCCGCTCTCGAGTCGCCGCAACCCCTCACCGCTGACGACGCCCGTCGGGCTCTCGACCCCGGTACGCTCTTGCTCGCCTACTCGTTAGGGGACACGCAGGGCCACGTATTCGCTCTCGATCGGTCGGCGTCCGATCGATCCGCGACCCAGGAGTTCACCGGACCGCGGGTTTATCCGATCTCTGCCGGACGAGCACAGATCGACGAGCTTGCCGCCACCTGGCGCGACCAGATTGCACATCAAGATCCACGCACCGACGCCACCGCCTCCTTGCTATGGAACCTCCTGATGGCGCCGGTGGCCGAAGAGCTCACCCACGTCCAACGACTCCTCATCTCGCCGCAAGGGAGTCTCAACACACTGCCCTTCGCTGCCCTACGCGACCCTTCAGGCCGTTACTTGATCGAATACCTGCCGATCCACCTGGTCGCGTCTGCCACTCTGTACGCTGAACTTCACCGGCCGCCCAAGGCTGTTCCGTCAAACACCGCAGCGTCAGGTAAAGCAGGCCCACTCAGTGACGTCATCGCTTTTGCCGATCCACAGTTCCCGCCTAACCTCAGCGCCCTGGGGGGTCTTCCGATAGCCGCCCGGACTCCACTCGGGGCTGCGCCGTTGCCCGGTAGCCAACAAGAGGCACGACTCATCACAACATTGTTCCCCAACCGCTCGCGCACGTTCATCGGCGCCGCGGCGTCCGAAAGCGAGTTCAAACGGGTCAGTGGCGAGGCCAACATCCTGCATCTCGCAACCCATGGTTATCTCGACCCGGACTGGCCCCTCGATTCAGCCCTGGTACTGGCTGCATCTTCAAACGATGCGGGAGACAACGGTTTGCTCCAAGCCTGGGAGGTGTTCGAAGAGCTGTCTATCAACGCTGATCTCGTCGTCCTCTCAGCCTGCGAGACCGGCCTCGGGCAAGACCTCCCTGGAGAAGGACTCATCGGCCTCACCCGAGCCTTCCAATATGCCGGAGCTCGTTCGATTGTCGCCTCCCTCTGGCAGGTCGGTGATACTTCGACAGCTCGTCTGATGGAACATTTCTATCGCGAGCTGGTGGACGGTACTCCCAAAGACGAAGCGCTACGCTCCGCCCAACTCGCCGTCCTGCAAGCGCCTGCTGATCGTCGCCTGGCACCAGCTGAGCAGCGCGGTGTTGGCGGGCTGGTGGCCGCCGGCACTGCGTCTGCCGGCGCGACGTCGACCAACAAAGGAGCGCTCAGTAAGAAGGCGCATCCTTTCACCTGGGCCGGCTTCCATCTGATCGGTGCGCGGTAAGCAACGCTAGTAACGCGGATCAACGTGGATCAACGCGGGTTGTCGAGCACCAGGAGCTCTGCCCAAACCTCCTCGGTGTGGCTTGCAAGTGTTGCGTGCAACCGGCTGAGCAGCGAATCGGAATCGACCGTTTCCGAGGCTCGCAAACCACCGACGCCACGCACCACTTCGGCCACCATGCTCGTCGAATCCACCGCACGACCAGCCCGGGCCGAATCGTGCGCTTCGCGCAGACCTTCGAGCTCGGGCAACTCACTCTGCGAGCCGACAATCAAGAACCGCTCTTCCCCACCCGCGCTGGTGACTTCCCAGCTCTGGGGCTCACCGTCCACCGATCCCGGGAGGCGATGGCTGCCGGCAGTCAGCGGGTTACTCGGCTCGACGCCGGCCAGCGGAAAGAGCACAAACAGATTGCCAGCGTTATCTTCGTTAAAGACATACACGTGAGTCGGTTCCTCGACCTCGAGTCGCAGGGCCAGTCGATCACCGGGGCGCAACGACGCGCCATCCGTAAGACGGACCTCGGATTGGCCGCGCTCCCCCCACAACGAGACCTGGAAACGCTCGTTGCTTTCCGCAACCGGAGGTTGGTTTCTGACCATGCCAGGCGACCCACTGAGCACCCACCCGCCGAACACCACCAGTGCCAACACCGTAGCGCCGAACACCGCAAACATCGCCCAGGCCCAGCCGATGTGATTGACCGGTTTCGACCTGGCAGGGGTCCCATGCCGGCTGGCCTGTAGCGATCGTTCTGCCTCACCTGCCGTGCCCGGTCGATCGCCAGGTTGGTCAGCGAGTAGACCTTCGATGGCCGCAATCAACGGTGTCGGAAGATCGGGACGTTGTGCACGGAGCCCGGCCACCCCAACCTCCGAGGCGTGCCGACCCGTCGCGAGACGAAACAACAAGGCACCAAGAGCGAACAGATCGGTCGCCGGTGTCGATGCTTCACCGGCCGCAACTTCTGGCGCCAAATAGGCAGGTGTGCCCTGCGCCGCCAGCCCCTGACGCTCCGATGTTGCCCGGGAGGAACCAAAATCGACCAAAACCAGGCGGCCGTGCTCGTCTCGAACCACGTTACTCGTCTTGACGTCACCATGAATCAGGTCAGCGCCATGGACGGCAGCCAGCGCTCGACACAGCTCACTGCCAACCGCCACCAGCTCACCTGCACCCAGTTTGCCGTCCCGCTCCAGACGTTGTTCTAAGGTGGGTCCACGGAGCAGATCCGTCCAAATGCCGACCCGTTGGTCGTGCAGCGCGGCACCAAAAACCGTCAATACATTGGGATGCCGAATCTTGGCGAGTCGTTGCGCTTCGCCCAACCAGGTGCGCACCAAGGCACCCTCTCCACGACTGAGCTTGAGTGCGACCTCGCGACCAACCTGCGGATCCCAGGCACGAAAGACCTCTCCGAAGTGTCCTTCCCCGAGCTTCTCGAGCACGTCGAGATGCCCCCATCGAAAGAGCGGTTCCTGCTCTGGCTCGGCCGCCACTGGCTCGTCCTCATCGTGTAGGGCACCAAACGCCTGCGCAACATTGGACAACGTCCGCAGGCCGTCCGCCTCACCGGCCGCAAGATGCTCCTCTTCACCCGTCCAGTCGACGGCACGGCCGTCACTCACCTGCCCCGCCAGGTCGACCAGCCGCTGCTCGCGATCCTTCATGCATTCATCTCCTGAGCCATACGGGCCAACGCCCGCGATACCACCATGCGGGCGCCATTTGCAGTCTGACAGGCGATCGCTTCAGCGATGCGGGCGTAGGAATAGCCGAACTCTACCCGCAGCAACACCGCTTCCTTTTGCCGCGGCTCAAGGGTCGCGAGAGCTTGTTCATAACGCTCCATCGCCTGCTGCCCAATCGCACGTTCGACCGCCGACGGCGCCTGGTCAAGCATCTCACCATCCACCGAGTCGTGGGGTGGGCGCCGGGTCGATCTGCGGATCTCATCGCGCACCGCATTGAGCAGGATGCGCCGCAGGTAAGCCAGAAACGCGCCTTCGCCGCGATTGTCAAAACCCTCGACGTGGCGCAGCGCCCGCACTAGGGTGACCTGAACCAAGTCATCCGTCTCGGCGAAGTCTCGCGCATATCTCGGCAAACGTCCACGCGCCCAACGCTGCAGGATCGGCAGAAAGTACGCCACCAATTGCTCCCGGGCTGCCTCGTCGCCCGCCCGCACCAGGTCCAACAGCGCAGCGGTCGGCTGGTCACCCATTGGGCTAGTTGGGTTCGACGTCGACATGTGCGGGGTCGGCTCCTGAGACAAAAAGGTCTGACGCGACAGAACGGTCTGACGAGACAGAGCGGTCTGATGAAACAATGCGGTCTCGAAGGTCCAGTCTACTCTGTCCACGGCAGCGTCTTTTCTCGGCTAACAGGTTTCGCCTCATAGGCCTCGTCACCTGACAAACGAAGCCGCAACCCAAACCGCACACCAACCGGACCACTCGACCGACCCTAATGACAACACCCGACACGTTAACATCTGCCTATAGCCAATCCAGAATAAAATGGCGGGATCCGACGACGGTTGCCGTAGAAATGAGTGTCACCGACACAAGCTACGTTCAGGACAATCTGATGGAGGCATGCATGCTACGAACATCACGGTTCTCGACTTGGCGCAACGCGCCAAACATCGCGACTCAGTATCGGTTCTTGGCGACCTTGGTTCTGCTGAGTGCCCTGTTGGCCGTCCCAGTGTGGGCTGGCGGTTTGCCGGCGTTTCCGGGGGCCGAAGGTTTCGGGGCCAAAGCTACCGGCGGACGCGGCGGCGCCGTGTTACGGGTGACGACCCTCGCTGACTCCGGCGTCGGCAGCCTGCAGTGGGCACTCGACCAACCCGAGCCCCGCATCATCGTCTTCCGTGTCTCGGGTGTGATCAACGGCGACGTCCACATCAGCCACGGTGATGTGACGATTGCTGGTCAGACCGCCCCGGGCGCCGGCATCACTATCAATGGGCACCTCTACACGACGTTCGGCTCGGACGAAGGCAACATCATCCTGCGTCATCTGCGGGTACGACCACCGAATCCTGACGCCGAGTGGCCGCCCAATCAACACGATGCGATTCAACTGTCGACCGCCCACACCTTGATTCTCGACCACATCGACGCCTCCCACGGTGCTGACGAAATCATCGATTGTTGGGGCGGCGCCCACGACATCACCGTGCAATGGTCAGCGATCACGTATCCGATCTACGACGAGGCGAACGGTTGGACCCATAACAAGGGTTTCCTCAACCATCGCTCTTGTATCGACGACAGCAGCTGCGGCGGCAGCGACCCCCTCGGTGGCCGGGTGTCGATCCACCACAACTACTTTGCCCACGCTCGCAACCGCACGCCGGCGCTGTCGACCGGTCCGGCCGAGGCGATCAACAACCTGGTGTACAACGGCCGCGAAGGTTTTGTGCACCACAACATTGCGGGTGGCGCTGGCACCAGCATCACCGAGGTCGGCGACTTCAACATCGTCGGCAATCGGTTTATCGAGGGGCCATCGATCAGCTTGGCACCGATGTGGTTTGATCCCGAAAACGCATCAACACCGATCCCGACCCGCTATTTTGTCTTCGACAATTGGGTCGAAGATCCCGGCGACTTCAATGGCCGGTTCGACAACCCCTACACCACCTCGGGTTTCGGCGACGCCTACACCTTCGCCTGCTGCGGCATCGAAGCCAGTCAGTTCACCGCCACCTCGGCCTACGACTTCTCGACGATTCCCGACTATGTGCCGGTCACCGTCGACAGCGGTGAAAACCTCGAGGCGTCTTTGCTGTCACGGGTCGGCGCTTTTCCTCGTGACATCGTCAACCGCTGGGCGGTCGAAGACATTGTCGGCCGCAGCGGCGCCTGGGCTAATCGCCGCCCCGCCAATCTACTCGACGGCCTGACTCCCGGCACACCCCCGGTCGACAACGATGCCGACGGTATGGCTGACGACTGGGAGACCGCCAACGGCCTCGACCCGACCGATCCAACCGACCACTCCACGATCCGTCCATCGGGCTACACCGCTATCGAGGAGTACATCAACGAACTTGCCGATGCGTTGGTATCGCCGCCGTTGATCTTCACCGATGGCTTTGAAGCCGGGGACACTTCGGCCTGGGGTTAAGGTTGGGCTCCGGGTGCTAATCTGTTTCCGCTGCTACTGTCTACACCGCACCTGATCTCCACCAGAACCCGGTGTCTCACCGAAGCCAGGAGAACGATCCCGATGGACACGTTTTGGCTCGACCTTCGCTTCTCCCTTCGAACACTTTCGAAGCGGCCCGTTTTCACTCTGATCGCCGTGGTCTCTTTAGCGCTCGGCATCGGCGCCAACGTCGCCATTTTCAGTTTGCTGCGTGAGGTTTTCTGGCAGCCGATTCCGATCCAAGACCCAGAACGCGTGGTTGTGGTTTATGGCACCGACCAGCGGGTCGGCGACATCGAGCTCGTTTCACACCACAACTGGCGGGATCTGCGCGAGCAAAACACCGTCCTCGAGGATCTCGGCGGTTATACCTGGTCGACGGTCAGCGTCTCCACGGAGGGTGAACCCCTCCACGTGACCGGCTCCCTGGTGTCCGGCAATTACTTCGACATCCTCGGCGTCTCCGCTGTCCTGGGACGGACTCTGTCTCCTCGGGATGACGTCACGCCAGGTGCTCATCCGGTGGTGGTTCTCAGCCATCACTTCTGGTCCAGTCGCCTCGGCTTGGACCCTGACGTCGTGGGCAGGAAACTCAGGATCAACGGCCATCCGTTCACCGTTGTTGGGGTCATGTCGCCCGAGTTCAAGGGACTTCTGCGTGGTTACAGCGCAGAGCTCTGGGTGCCGTTCGCGATGAACCAAGTTGCCATACCCGACCCGGCCGTCAATTGGTTCGATCGGCGGATCGGCAAGATAATCACACCCGTTGGCCGTCTTGCGGAAGGTCTGACCCTGGCCGAGGCTGACGCCAGATTCCGCGCTCTCGGTGATCGCCTAGCGTTGGAATATCCCGAGTCACTCAAAGGGCGAGGCTTTCGTTTGGTGCCGGCGGTCGAGGCCGCCATACCAGTCTGGGCGCAGACCACAGCCAAAGGCGGCGCAGCAGTTTTAGCGGCGACGGTTGGCCTGGTGCTGCTGATCGCCTGCCTCAACATCGCCAACCTGTTGTTGGCCAGGGCTCGGGAGCGGCGTAAGGAAATTGCCGTGCGGCTGGCTCTCGGCGTCGGTCGCGGGCGGCTGGTGCGTCAGTTGCTCACGGAAAGCGTCGTGACTGCTTTGGCCGGCGGCGTGCTGGGGCTCGCTGTTGCCCGCTGGACCCAGGACGCTCTGCTCAACGTTCTCGGTTCGATGGGCTGGTGGGGCACCTTCAACCTCGAGGTTGCCCTCGATCCCAGTATGCTGGCGTTCTTGTTCCTGCTCTCGGTGGTGACCGGGCTGTTGTTCGGATTGGTGCCGGCAATTCAATCGTCTCGTCCCGAGTTGGTCAATGCGCTCAAAGCAAGTGGCGACGCCAGACCGGTCAACGATCGTGTGCCATGGATCCGAGGTCTCGATTTCCGCAACGTCCTGGTGGTTGCACAAGTTGCGCTGTCGCTGGTCGCGCTGGTGGCGGCAGGACTCTTCTTGCGGAGCTTCGATGCCGCGCGCGGCGCCGACCCGGGCTTCGACGCCGACAAGCTGGCGGTAGCGTCGTTCGACGTCGCTCTCCAAGGCTATTCCGAGGAGCAAGGGAAGCAGTTCTTCCAACAAGTAGTGGAACAAACGAGGTCGCTTCCAGGAATCGAATCGGCCACCTTGGCCCAATACGGGCCAATCTCAGACTATTGGTACCAGGCGGTCACTCGCGAAGGCGAGGCGACGGATCCGACCGCTCGGACCATCATCCAGGCGAACTCGGTGCTTCCCGGTTACTTCGAGACCCTGGGCATCACCGTCGAGGAAGGCCGCGGCTTCCAGTCGAACGACCGAGATTCCAGCGTTTCCGTCGCAGTGGTGAATCGCACCATGGCAACTCAATTCTTCCCGGGTGAGAAGGCCGTGGGGAAACGGCTTGTCCTGCTCGAGAGCGACACCAAGAAGATTACGGTCGAGATCGTCGGCGTCGCCCGGGATGCCGACTACAACTTGGTTGGCGAGGCGCCACAGCCGTTTTTCTATCTGCCTTTGATGCAGTATTACGTGGCGAACGCTACCTTGATCACCCGCACGGCGGGTGAGCCGGCGGCGGTGTTGCGGATGCTGACCGAGGAGATTCACGCGATCGATCCGGGAATCCCGGTGGTCGACGTGCGGACCGTCGGCCAGGTGGTGTCGGCGTCGATGTGGGCGCCTCGTTTCGTGGCCCGGTTCCTGGGGATTTTTGGCGCGGTTGCACTGGTGCTGACGGCGATCGGACTGTATGGCGTCATGTTGTACGCAGTGACGCGGCGGACGCGAGAGATCGGTATCCGCGTTGCGCTGGGGGCTGAACGACGGAGCGTTCTGGCTCTGGTCCTGCGCCAGAGCCTGGCGATGGTTGCACTCGGGCTAGCCCTCGGATTGACAACGGCGTTGTTGGCAAGCCGTCTTGTGACCTCGATGCTGTATGTTAAAACAACGGATCCGCTGGCCTATCTTGGGACGATCGCCCTGATGGTGGCGGTGGCGTTCGCCGCCAGCTTAGTACCTGCGCTCAGAGCCATGGCCGTCGATCCGATCCGGGCGCTACGGAGCGACTGAACGCTCGGTCTCAATGAGTCAATCAGTTGTAGGCAGAGGGATTCGTGCCGAAAGGCGAAACGGAGGACCAGGCGCTGAGATCCCCGGTCTCGAAGCCATCGACAAAAAGATCGCCGCACACCCCACTACGGGTACGCAGCACCTCGAGTTCGATCGGGCTCAACGCCCGACCGTAGATCCGGACCTCGTCGATCAGGCCGTCGAACGGCCGACCGCCCTGAGGCTGGTCACCGATCGCCACCGGTACCCCTGGATCGGTGGCGACCGTGCCCGTCTTGGCCACCGAGCCAACCTCGAGGGCATCCTTGTCCAGCCGCATGGTGGCGCCGTCATATACTGCCGCGGCGTGCGTCCACACCCCGGCCGTCAAGTCACCCGAGTCGGCTATCAGGGTTGGGGTTGCACTACCCGCCTTGAGCCGGAACCGCAAACGACTCTCACCGCCGACATCAAGGGTGCTCACCATCCACAAATGATCTGGGTCTTGGACGCCGGAAGCCTTAGAGAGAAAACGGCCGTCCATCTGCCCAAAGTCGTCTGCCCGGAACCAGAACGTGATGGTCAGCGCAGTACCGCCGAGGTCGAAGGTGCCGAGATCAACCCGATCGTCGACTCCGTCGAAGTCGAGGGTGTAGCTGCTGTCGTCGTGGGTTTCGGTGCTCCACAAGGCGCCAATCACACTGCCGTTCAACGCCCCACTCGAACTGTCGAGGACCACGTCGCCGGTCCCTTCTTCGAACGACCAACGGGCACCCAAACCATCGGTCACGTCATCGATGCAGGTGACCACTTCGACATCCACATCGTCGGTATCACTGTCGATGCCGTCGGTCACGAACAGCTGAAAGCTGTAGAGTCCAACCTCCGGCGGATTGACGAACACCACCAGATCGTCACCCACCAAGCCGGTTGACGGCCCTGCAGTCTGCATCCAGCTCTCGGCGAGTTGCTCGTCGTCACCGTCGGGGTCAAACGACGCCGAGCCGTTGAGGGTCACGGTATCGCCGAGGGCAACCCGCTGGTCCGGGCCGGCTATCGCGACCGGTGCCAGGTTCTTCACCGGACCAATCTGGAAACTGGCGTCGGCGATAGCGCTCGGCAGCAGCCCAGCCGCAAACGCACGAACCCGCAACAAGGCAGACGCCGTGAGGGTGATCGGTGCGCTGTACAACGGGCTAACTTGGGTCGGTTCGCTGCTGTCCAGGGTGTAGTGAATTGATGCCCCCACCGTCGCCGTGGCCAGCGTCACCTCCACCGGATCGTCGAAGTTACCCCCCGGCGGAGTAATCGTCGGCGTGGCGGCCGACGCCTGGCCGGTCCAGCGGACGCGCTGCACACTCGCCGCGCCGGTATCGTAGGTGGTCAGCAGGTAGAACAGGTCACCGGTCAGCGGATCAACCCGGGTCAACACCGGCTTGGCATCGCCGATGCGCACATCACTGGCAAACCCCACCGTCACGGGTTGGTCCACCCCGAGCACGCGGTGGATGTTGCCGGCATCCCCTGAGTTCGAGCCCCACAAAGTGATGAAGTAGTTGCCGAAGTATTCGGCTGGGAACGAAGCACTGTCCGGATACCAGGCCCCGCCGGTAATCAGCAAGCCGCCAGCTTGAGCACCATCCGCCCATCGCGCCGTTTCGACGCCGATCCCACCATAACCCTGGTGACCATAGTTGGCGCCTGGCTCCAGCAAGTAGATATCGGCCTTGTCCGGGCCGCGGGCGTCGTTGATGAACAGCCGGCCGGTGGTCGGTTCGATCGACATCGAGAACGGGTTACGTAGCCCGAGAGCGTAAATGCCGCGCAGCGCACCGCTGGCTTGATCGAAAAACGGATTGTCGGTCGGGATCGAGCCATCGGTGCCGATGCGAAAAACTTTGCCAGTGTAAGACTCGAGTGACTGCACTCCGTCGCCCCCCGACCAGCCATCGCCGGTGGTGACATAGAGCATGCCGTCCACTCCCACCTCCACCGCACCGCCGTTGTGGCTACCGGAGGAGCCAGTGGCGTTGAACGGCAGGTCGAGCAACAGCAACTCGCTACCCGCCAGTGCGACGTCAGGATTTGCTGGATCTGCCTGGATACGCACCACCCGGTTGTGCCGCGGGTTGTTGCGCATGTAGAACATGTAGACATAACCGTTGGTGGCAAAGTCGGGATCAAACGCCAGATCGCGCAGCCCTGACGAACGATGCCGCACCGGGTCGCCGCCACCGCTTGCCGGAATCTCAAAGGTGAAAAACGGCGTCGGCAGCAGCGTCCACCCGTCACCCGAGCCGTCCCGCACCGCCACCCGCAGCCGACCGCTGATTCGCTCAGCAATGAACAGGCGGCCGTCGGGTGAAAACACCATACCCGCGGGTGATTCCAGCGAGCCGACCACCTCGGTGTTGGCAAAACCCGTCGGCAGGTTGATCGCGCTTCCTGTTGCCGTCAGGAAAAGCAGAGCGATCCCGACTCCCCAACTTTTGATCCATGTCATCCATCAAGGCTACGGCATTGATCGATGAATATCAATGAATAGATATTGATGCTCTGGAGCCGAGCCGAGAGCGTCCACACTCTCGACTCGACGGCTACGATTCAGTCCTACATGTCGGTGATGACAACACCATCGACAGCACCAGCCTTCAGTCGGGTTTGGATCTTCATGTGTGCTTCCTCCAGGTTAAAGTTGGCGATACGGTCCACAAGGCTGGACCGTACCATCCCACAAGTGAACTCTCATCCCTACTGGGATACTCTGAGGGCTACCGGGTCTGATTGGACTATCGAACGGTCGACGTGCCTACACATCTAGGGGCGACTAAAGGGATCCAAATAATCGATACCGGATCGCACAATATCTTTGACATTGCGAGTTACCAGCGCCAAGCCGTGGACTTGGGTCGCCCTTTCGCAGCTCCGAGACTACGTTGGTGGCAACCAAGTAGCTCAAAACTCAATCTTGCGCACGGTGTCGCGATCAGCGCTCGAAGTCGGCATCCTCGCCAACGTCCGGAATAGCCAGCAGCACATCCTTGATGGACTCTCGCTGTCTTGGCGGCATCAAGGCTTCCCGAAGAATTTCTCGGTGTTCAGCCTCCGCCGAACGCCCGTGGCCTACCGCACGGACCTCGAGCTCGTGGACAAGTTTCTCATCGAGGTTTCGGACTAGTAGTTGGGCCATTGACGACTCCTTCGATCATCCGCCCCTGGAACTCCAAACGTTATCAATGATATCCAATGAGGGATCTATCCC
This sequence comes from Acidobacteriota bacterium, assembly GCA_029263395.1. Lineage (GTDB taxonomy): Bacteria > Acidobacteriota > Thermoanaerobaculia > Multivoradales > J023 > JAAELT01. The sequence goes on from JAJCXO010000067.1 coordinate 125,355, forward strand.
ATGTCTGCCTCACCCACACTCCGCACCTTGGTTCCCCAAGACCAATCCGATACTCTGACCCCATGGTAAAACGCAAACGAAAATACACCGGCTGGGCCGAGGCCAAGTCTCTATTGGACACAGCCCTGCGGCAACGACTCGGAGACTCGGCGACGATCGAGATCGGCCGGGTGAAACATCTCGGCAAAGGACTTTCCCGACGGGGTTTCATGGCCCACGCTGAAGTGGATGGACACCCCGATTGGTCTCGCGACTACGTGGTGTTGAGACCCCTGCACGACGCCGAAGCGTATTGCGGCCAAGGCCCCGAGCACGAGGCGAAGGTGCTCACTGGGCTGGCCGAGGCGGATTTCCCGCTTCGAGTTCCCGAGTGGATCGCCACCTTAGACGACGAGGGGCAACCTGCGCTGATCGAAACCGCGGTCCATGGCATGGCACTCGACCTCCGCATTGGGCGTCAGGGCAGCGTGAAGCCGTGGCAGATCGTGGCGGCGGTGGCGGCGGCGGTGCACTCGGTCGACACCGCTCGGTTCGACGGACTGAAAGGCTTCCCGACCCGTCGCCAACATGCCGAGGCTGAGATGGCGGTGTTCGACGACCTCGACAAACCGCTCATCCGCGACGTCCAAGCCTGGACGGTGGAGCACCTGCCGCCGGCGACTCCATCCGTGTTGCTACACGGCGACCTCCTAAGCCAGAACATCCGTTTGCCGTTCGACGATCAACGCCTGGGATTGATCGACTTCGATCGGGCACAACTCGGCGATCCGGCGTACGATCTCGCCATCGTCACCCGCGGCAGCCAGCAGCCGTTCAAGGCCAAACATGGCCTGCGACTGTTGCTGGATGACTATGCCGCACTCGACGGCCAGGAACTAACGGCCGAGCAGGTCTATCTGCACGAGCTCTGCATGGTCACCGGATGGTACAAGCAGTCTCTAGGAGCGGGCCCGGGACACCCACCTGAGGTCTACTTGGATCAACTGAAGCATCTCTTCAGTCGCGTGACGGCCGCCCGGTCTGGACTCTACGCCTCTCGGAAGGTTGCTGGCGAAGCTTGATCGTGCATCGCTCGCTGAGAGCGCGTTAGCCCTGCCGCACAGTTGTGCAGCTCCTTTTGACGGGACGTTAAACCTCTGTGCACGGCTGTGCACGAACCTTTGACGACCCGTCAAACCCAGCTGCACACCTGTGCACGGACCTCTGACGCGGCCTCGAAGGCAGGGGACTTATCCCGGCGCCAAAAATGCGACAAACTCGGACCATGAATCACGACGAATTCCGCAACCTTGGCCATCAACTGATCGATTGGATCGCCGACTATCGACGCGACATCGCCGAGCGGCCCGTACGCTCCCGCGTCGAACCCGGATGGGTGCGGCAGCAGTTCGATCAGGAGCCCCCCACAACCCCCGACGATCCGCAAGCCGTCCTCGACGACTTGGAGCGAGTGATCGTGCCGGGACTCTCGCAATTCCAACACCCTGGCTATTACGCCTTTTTCCCCGCCAACGCCAGCCTGGCCTCGGTGCTCGGTGACATCGCTGGCGCCGGTCTCGGCGCGGTCGGTCTGAATTGGGAAGCGGCACCGGCCCTGACCGAGCTCGAGGAGCTGACTTGCGATTGGTTCCGTCAACTGGTGGGGCTCGACCCGAAGTGGCAAGGATCGATCCACGACACCGCGTCCACCGCTTGCCTGGTGGCGACACTGTGTGCCCGCGAACGCGCCAGTGACTTCGCCCTCAACCGCGGCGGGCTGCGGGATGGGCCGCCGCTCACCATGTACGCCTCCGGGCAGGCCCACAGCTCGGTCGAGAAGGCGATGCTGCTGGCGGATATTGGCCGCGATCACATTCGGATGATCGAGCGTGATGAGTCCTTCCGGATGGACACCGACAAGCTTGCCGAAGCCATGGCTCGTGATCGCGATCAAGGGCTTGTGCCGGCGGCGGTGATCGCCTCGGTCGGCGCCACCGGCACGGCCGCAATCGATTCGGTGGCAAAAATTGTCGAGATCGCACAGACCTATGGTGCCTGGGTGCATGTTGATGCCGCCATGGCCGGGTCGGCGATGCTCCTGGAGGAGTATCGACCGCTGTGGCAAGGGGTCGAAGAGGCAGACTCGGTGTCGATCAATGCGCACAAATGGTTCGGCACGGTTTTCGACTGCTCGCTACTTTATGTCCGGGAGCCGCAACACCTGATCCGGGTGATGTCAACCAACCCAAGTTATCTGCGCACCCATCGCGCAGACGACGTCACCCAGCTACGCGACTGGGGCATCGCTCTGGGTCGTCGGTTCCGGGCTTTGAAGCTGTTGTTCCACCTCCGTCTCGACGGCGCTGACGCGATCCGCGAGCGCATCCGTCGCGACCTCGACAACGCCGCCTGGCTGCGCGATCAAATCGAAGCTGCCGAGCACTGGACGCTGACCGCTCCACCGTCGTTACAGACGCTGTGTATGCGGCACGAGCCACCCGAAGCGGATGGATCACCGCTCACAGGCGAGGCCCTCGACGCGCATACCCTGGCGTGGGTAGAAACCCTCAACGCCAGCGGTAAGGCTTATCTCACTCCCACCGTGCTCGACGGACGATGGACGGGGCGAGTCTCGATCGGCGCCGAACCGACCGAACGCGGCGACGTCGAAACGTTGTGGCAGGCCATGCAGCAGGCGGTTACGGGATGACGAGACCTACGATCGCGCCACTGCGTCCCGCACGCTGAATTCCATTTTCCACTCTTGGTCGGTTTCGGTCGACGCACACCACAGCTCGAAGACTCCAAGCTCGGTGATACGGGACTCGAAGGTCACCGGCACAACCTCGCTGCTGCCTTCGGTCGATGACGGCAGGTGGGCTTCGAGGGAATCGGTTTCGACTAACTCTTCGGGTTGCCAGCGATCGAGCACTTGACCCACCGAGTCACCCTCTCGCACCGTCGAGGAGAAGAAGCGAAAGCTGGCAGGCTCGCCGACGACCAGCCCGACGCCACCTCCGGGCACTGCCACCTCGGAGCCTTCTTCCATCCCCTTGGGCACAACACAGAGGGCTCTGAGTGGCCGCGGGGCGCCTGGAATGGCGAGGCCAGCGCTTTCGATGCCGAGGTAATATGAGCGTGCGACTCCACCCCGAATACGGATCCCGCCCCGGGCCTTGGACGCGCCGTAGAAGGCAGCACCGCGAGCCACCGCGTGATCGAGATCAGGTTCGCCCACCAACGGCTGGGGAGTATCGTCGAACCACGAGCCCAGAACACTGAGCAGCCGGTGTTGCAAGGCGTCCGACTTGAGCACGCCACCGTTGAAGAGGACGTGTGACGGACGTTCTTGGTGGCGGTGCAAGAAGTGAGCTAAATGGCGGGTAATCGCAGCGTCGGACTCGAATGGTAGGCCAACCTCCATGAATCCCGAACCACGGTGACGTTGCTGCGCTTCGTCCAGGCCGCAGAAGGGAAAGAAACCATCCACTAGGGTCGAACCGACGCGATCGCGCTCCAGGGAGACGGAAATAGTGCCACCGATCAATCGACTCCCACGGCCAAGGACCGAAACCGCGTGGGTTTCGGGGCCACCGGTCCGCAGCAGGCTCTCCTTGGCTTGACGGCAAGCATGCCACAACGCAACCGATTGCCAGGCATCCACCTCGACGCCGCGGGTTGCAAACTCGGCCTGCGCCAGGTGGGCAAGAGTGAGATCCATGTTGTCACCACCAACCAGCAGGTGGTCGCCGACCGCAAGTCGACGCAAATTCAGTTCGCCACCTTCGGCTTCGACTCCGATCAGGCTGAAGTCGGTGGTGCCGCCGCCGATGTCGGCGACTAACAATCGGTCGTCTTCGCCGAGATCCTGGCGCCATTGTTCGCCGCGATCGGCGAGCCAAGCGTAAACCGCCGCCTGGGGCTCCTCGAGCAACACCAAGTCGTCCGGCAAGCCGGCTGCCAAGGCTGCCTCGCGGGTCAGCTCGCGGGCCGAGGCATCAAACGAGGCAGGCACCGTCAGCACGACAAATTGCTCATCGAGCGGTGCTTCGGGATGGGCCGCGTCCCAGGCGGCCTTCAGATGCTCGAGGTAACGCCGCTGCGCCAGCACGGGTGAGATTTTTGGCACACCCTCGGGTGCTTGCCACGGCAAAATTGGTTGATGTCGATCCACCCGCCGATGGCCGAGCCACGATTTGGCGGCCACAACCGTGCGGGTCGGCACCTCGGCCGAACGCTGGCGCGCCCACTCGCCGGTGACGTGCTGTTCGGTTCCAGGCCAAGGCAGGGCACAGCTGCCGCTCGCAACCTCGCCGTCGGTTGCGAGGTAGAGAAACGACGGCAGCGTGTTCTGCACGCCGACGGTTGATGAGGCCAACAGCTGCGGCACACTCAACAACTCCAACGGCATCAACTCGCGCTCGAGATCAGCATAAGCCACGACGCTCTGCGTCGTGCCCAGATCGATCCCGATAGCGTAACGGGCGTCCATGGTCAGACCTCGACTTCCGAAGGCGCCAGCACCATCGCGGAGGCTTCGTCACCGCTCCAGGCCGGCATCTCGCACTTCGAAGCTTGCCAGCCATGGTGGCGTAAGGTGCCGTTGTAGGGAGGGTCGCCGGACACCTGCCCGGTCAGCCGGAAACGCGCCGGGTCAAAGCCGGCTGGCACAGTGAGCGCACTACCCTCGGCCTCCTCGGACAGGGGTTGCGGCGCGAAGACTCGACGGACAACCTTGCCGAGATCGCGCTGGACATCGCGGGCCGCGGCCCCAACTTGGGCATCGTCATAACCATCGAGGGGCTCCATCACGAAGTCCAACATCCGTGCTTCGCGCTGCAAGGTCGACAACAAGGTCAACGCCGAATCTCGCCGATCGACCAGTTGCACCGGAGCGGGTGGCTCCAATTGCGGCGGAGTTGCGGGTTTCGACGCCTCGGCGTCGATCGCCTGGACTTGCTCAGCGAAGTCGGCATCACTACAGATTCTAAAAAAGGTACGAAAAGCCAAACCCAGAGTGGTCATCGTGGGAGCCTCATCAGTCAGTATTCTGTCGGTCGTCGGGGAAGTAACGGATCGGAGATGGCGGCGCCATCGGATGTGGGCCTTCTAGGATATCAGGCCATGCACTAGAACCCAACGTGCAGGCCTTCGGTGCTAACTTGGCTCTGGTGTCTTCTTTGGCCAAGTCGCAAACCCAACCCCGGCGATTACCAACACTGAGCCAACAATCATCCGAGGGGTCAGCGGTTCACCAAAAAAGACGGTACCAATGAAAACCGCGACGACCGGAATGCCATAAGCGATGAGGCTCAAGCGAATAGCCGCCACGTGCTGCAGCAACCAGAAAAACAGAATGAACGTCAGGGCGGTGCCCATCACCGCTAGATAGAGGGTCGCAACTATAGGGGCGGGATCCAATACGATCGCCCGATCGCGTTCGAAGAACCAAGCCAGGGTGCCCAAAATCACACAGGTCATCGCCAGCGGCGGAGCAGTCAACGAAAAAGCATTACGCCCTTGACCCCAGCGCCTGACGACCACCTGAGCAAAACCGGCACCGATCGGCGACAAAAGAAGGACCAGAGCAGCTCGGCGAGCCTGAGGATCAGCCAGTCCGCCGACGTCATCCGAAAAGATCAATAGGACTCCTGCAAACCCACCCAACAAGCCGAAGAGGCCGGCAGGGCTCAAACGCTCTTCGGGTAGCAGACCATAGGCGAAGATCATGACGAACAACGGCAGGGTCGAGAACAGCACCGAACTCAGCCCCGATGGCACCCACTGCTCAGCCCAATAGACGACGCCGTAGGACAAGCTGAACGCAAAGATCGCCTGGACCAACCACAATCGGAGGTTCTCGACGCCGCCTAGTTCGACTTTTCGGGCCCGTGCGACTCCCCACAGGATCGCAGCGGCGATGCCGAACCGGATCGACGCCGCGGTCAGTGGGGCAAATCCTTTCAGGCTGATCAAGATCGCGCCCCAGGTTGTGCCCCAGATGCTGATCAGCACCACGATCGTCAGCCCAACAACCAGCCGGCTAGGGGTGCCCGACACTTCGTCGGCCCACCAGCGCCGGCGTCCGCCGAATCGCGTCATAAGATGTCAGGAACGCACTACGGATAAGATGTCAGGAACGCACTACGGATAAATCTTGTAAAGCATCCGCGGATAGGGAATCGTTTCCCTCAAGTGGGCCGCGCCACTCATCCAGGCGATGAAACGCTCGATACCCATACCGAAACCGCTATGGGGAAAGCTGCCGTACTTGCGCACGTCGAGGTACCACTGAAACGGCTCGATCGGCAGTTCGTGATGCTTCAGGCGCTCGAGCAGCAAGTCGTGATCGTGGATCCGTTGGCTACCACCGATGATCTCACCATAACCCTCTGGTGCCAGCAGATCCATCGCCAAAACCGTATCCGGGTTGTCGGCATCAGGCTGCATGTAGAAAGCCTTGAGATCGGTCGGGAAGTGGGTCACAAACACCGGCCGGTCGAAGTGATTGGCGAGCACCGTTTCGTCTTCGGCGCCGAAGTCGTCTCCCTGCGCGATGTCGATGCCGTGGGACTGCAGGATCTCGATCGCTTCGTAATACGTGACGCGTGGAAACGAGCCGGTGATCTTCTCGAGCTTGGAGACATCTCGCTCCAACACTTCGAGATGGGTTGCTGCCCGCTCTATTACGCGGCCGGCCAAGAATCCGATGAAGTCTTCCGCCAACCGAATGAGTCCCTCGAAGTCGAGGAAGGCAACCTCCGGCTCTACCATCCAGAACTCAGTCAAGTGGCGTCGTGTTTTGCTCTTTTCGGCCCGAAAAGTTGGCCCCATGCAGTAGACCTTGCCAAATGCGGCACACGCGGGTTCCAGGTAGAGCTGGCCAGACTGGCTGAGATAAGCCTTGTCGCCGAAATATTCGGTCTCGAACAGCGTCGAGGTGCCCTCGCAAGAGGTTGGCGTCAAGATCGGCGAATCGACGAGCGTGAACTCGCGCTCGTAGAAGAAGTCTCGAATCGCCTGGCACACCTCGCTGCGAATCGCCAACGTCGACCGCTGCTTGGAGGACCGCAGCCAGAGATGGCGATGCTCCATCAAGAAGGCCGTACCGTGCTCTTTGTTGGTGATCGGGTAGTCTTCCGTCAGACTGCGAACGGCAAAGTCCGTCGCCTGGATCTCGACCCCGCCCGGAGCGCGTTCGTCGGCCCGAGCAATACCCGTGACTCTCACCGTCGACTCCTGGGTAACTCGTTTGACGTCTTCCCAGGCTTCTTCGGAAACTTCGGCACGACTAACGACAACTTGGACAATGCCAGAGCCGTCGCGAATCTGTAGGAAGCCGATCTTCCCACTTCGCCGCTTGTTGGACAGCCAACCACGAACGGTCACCGTCTCACCGGCGTGGGATTTGAGATGGCGGACAGAAATCGTCACGTGAAGGCTCCGCTGATTGAGTTTGGAGAAAGTTCGAAAGGATCAAGGCAAACCAGATGAGCGAGCCCGATCGACCTGTCGAGTGGACGACGGATTCTACGAGGCGTCCTCAGGCAGGTCAAGCCGTGCGAGAGCCGCAGCTGCCGCGCCCTGCTCCGCTATTTTCTTGCTGCCACCTTCGGCTACGCCACAAATCTTGCCATCCACCAGGCATTCGACCGTAAAACACTTGCGGTGATCAGGTCCCGCCTCCGCAACGATACGATAGTGCGGCAACCCCCAGTTCTGTGCTTGGGCCAGTTCCTGGAGACGAGTTTTGGCATCGGTGTGCTTGAGTCGGGGTCCGGCCGCCATCGCTCCCGCCAAGAACCGCTCGATTACCTCTTGTGCGGCTTCCAGCCCACCGTCGAGATAAATCGCACCGAATAAGGATTCGACGGTGTCGGCAAGAATCGAGGTTTTGGTACTACCACCCGATCTCGACTCTCCGACCCCGAGCTGAATCTGCTCACCAAGATGGATCTCAACAGCATATTGCGCCAACACCGGGGCACTCACCAAGAAGCTCTTGCGCTTCGCCAATCGACCCTCGGGCTCTTCGGGATAAGACTCGTAAAGCCAGCGCGACGCAACTAGCCCGAGGACCGCATCGCCAAGAAACTCCAGGCGCTCGTAGTTCTCATGCTCGCCACGCTCATTCGAATACGACCGATGGGTCAGGGCAACACGCACCAGATCAGTATTCTTGAAAATATAGCCGACTGCGGCTTCGACAAAACTATGCATGCCCGTCAGGATACCTCAACCGGAAGGCGGTACACTGCATCACGTGACAGGCATCGGTGATGCCTTGACTCTTCGACTGCCCTCAGATCTGGGATCGAATCAGAGGTCGACGACGATGACAGCTCGCTTACCCACGAAGCATCCAACGTCTCAGCGCTCAACGTCCCAGCGTATTGAACATCAGGATGTCGAAGGGCTTCGGGTCGGCAGAATTCTGACTCAACTGACCTCGTCCTGCATTCTCTATCGTGTTGGAGCCACGGTCATCGATACTGGGCCACCCAACCAATGGCGCACTGTGCGGCGCTTCTTGCAAGAGCGGGATGTTACACGGGTTGTCGTGACCCATCACCACGAAGACCACAGCGGTAACTTGGCACGGGCCCACCAGGATCTCGGAGCGCCGGTTTTTTCGCCGCCCGCCGCCGTGGCTCCAATCGCTGCCGGGTTCAACCTCAAACCCTACCAATGGGCGATCTGGGGCAAACCACGGCGAGTCGAGTCGCAACCCATCCCCGACCAGATCGATCTCGGCAACGGGCGCAGGCTGCAGGCGATCTCCGCCCCAGGACACTCCCACGATATGACGTGTTACCTCGAGCCAGATCGCGGCTTCCTCTTTACCGGCGACCTCTACATCGCCAGCAAAACACGCTATCTGCGATCCGACGAAGACATCCGGCAACAGATCATCAGCCTGCGTCGCATCCTCACCTTGGATTTCGAGACCGTCTTTTGCTCCCATCGCGGCGTCCTGGAATCTGGACGTGACGCCCTCGGCAAAAAGCTCGACTTCCTGGTCGAACTCTGTGAACGCGTCCACCACCTGAGGAATGAAGGGCGAGATATTCCTGAGATCACCCGCATGTTGGTTGGCAGAGAAGGTCTGATGACGCTGCTCACCGGCTTCCACTTCTCCAAGCGCAACCTGATCGCGTCCTGTTACAACGCAGTCCTTCCCCAGCAGGCCGTGGCAAAAGTCAGACCACGCTGAGAACGGTCCTTTTCCGCCAACTCTGCGCTACGAAATCTCTAGAGATCACCAATATCCATGCGATTTCAAGCCTTGATTTGACGAAAAATGCCTCGCTCTCCGCGCGGAGCACTTTCACCACGGCCTGCTAGGCAGATGCAGCTCAGCGGCGACCGAATCGGCGCTCGAGCTCGACATCGCCCATCACAAGAACCACTGGGCGGCCATGCGGGCAGGCATAGGGCTGCTCGGCTTTGAACAGCTCCGAGACCAGACGCTCCATTTTGTCGAGGGTCATGGGATGGTGCATCTTGACCGCGGCTTGGCAGGCCAAGCTCGCCGCCAGGGTGTCCAACAGCTTCTGGCGAAGGCCTTGCCCGTCCAACTCCTCCGAGGATGTCGCGAGTTTCTGCAGGATAGCCTCAGCTTCGTCGATCGACAGCACGGTCGGGATGGCCGTCAGCGCAATCGCCCCGCCAGACATCGGCGACAGCACGAACCCACAAGGCTCGAGCGCGGCGGCAAGCTCTTCCAGACGTAGCGCTTCCGACTGCCCCAACTCAAGCAGCATAGGGGTCAACAACGTTTGGCTCGTCGAGCGTTCAGCGTGCAACGAACGTCGAACGCGTTCGTAGAGCAGCCGCTCATGGGCCACATGCTGATCGATGAGATATAAACCATCCGGCCCCTCGAGCAAAATCATCGTGCCCTTGTACTGCCCGAGGATACGAAACGGCCGCGCCTCGCCTGATCGTCCCGACAGCGGGACCATCCTCGGCTCCTCCGGCTTCCAAGTCGGCTGCGCGATACGGCCGGACGAGCCGAAAGGTGGGTAGGCAGCCGCAGGCTCTCGGACTTCACCTGGTGCAGACTCGACAGCCAGCGAACTGTCGCGCTGCGGACCGGTCGGAGTCCCGATCGCCGACAGCGTTGGGGACGAGGTTGTCCCTGAACTCGGGGAGCCGGATGCTATCGGGCGCCAGGCTTCCTGTCGTCCAGCCTCGTCCACCTGCCTGCCGCCCAGGCCTTCCCAGGCTGCCTGAACCTGCGGCATACCTCGCGGCACTCTCAGCGGAGCAGGCTCTTCTCCGCGGGCAGCCGCTAGGGTGGCGCGCAGTGCGGTGCCCACCCGGTCGACAAACGTTGGGTCGCGAAACCGGACCTCGGCCTTCTGAGGGTGGACGTTGACATCCACTTCCCTTGGCTCTACATCCAAGAACAGAAAAAGCGCCGGATAATCATCGGATTTCCACTCCTCCCGTACTGCCCGATAAAAGCTCGCTAGCACTGCACGGTCGCGTACCAAACGGCGATTGACGAACACGAAGAGGCGGCGACCACGGGTCGTCTGCTGGTTGCCGACAAAACCGGTGATCGCTTCTTCCTCGGTGATGAAGTCGAGTGGAATCTCCACCAAGTTACGACTCAGGGGCGCACCAAAAACCTGCGCAATACGCTCCCTGATGCCAACTCCATCATCACGGGTCGGAATCGTCTCGAGTAATGCACGGCCCTCGTGACGCAGCGTGAAACGCACTTCGGGATGCGCTAGGGCGTAACCTTGAACCACTTCCAGAGCCCGTCGCAGCTCGGTCTGTGGGCGTTTGACGAACTTCCGCCGCGCCGGCACGTTGAAGAACAGTGAAGCGATCTCCAAACGAGTCCCCTGCGGATGAGCAATGGGTTCGGCACGCTTGACCCGTCCGCCTTCGATCCGTACCAGAGTGCCATCTCCTGGTGACGTTGCAGTCCGCAGCTCGACTCTGGATACGGCAGCGATCGAGGCCAGGGCCTCACCCCGGAACCCCAACGTCGCAACCTGCTCGAGATCGTCGAACTCCACGATCTTGCTTGTCGCGTGACGATCAAAGGCCAACAAGGCATCGTCGGCATCCATACCGCGCCCATCATCACTCACCACGACTCGACGTTTGCCGCCGCTTTCGAGCTCGATTGAAACATCATGAGCCCCGGCGTCGATCGAGTTCTCCACCAGCTCCTTGACCACCGACGCAGGGCGCTCCACAACCTCCCCAGCGGCGATCTGACTGATCAGGCGATCTTCGAGAATTCGTATTTGTGGCATAGAACCGAGAATTCTATGCGATCCAAACCCAAGGATCAGGTGAAGTTCGAAGACACCTCGTTGTCACCGTGCCGCCGGCCCTCCATGAAGGCTTCCATCTCAGCAAAGCTGATCGCTCCAGCCAACAATAGCTTGCCGACATCGGTACCGATCAAAACTACGACCTGCGGGTAAACGACGGCAAAAATCCTCAAGTTGTCCGCATCTTCAACGGTTGCCCGCAGAATTGCGCTCCAGCCCGGAGCTTGTCCATCAGCACCGGTTCCGAGGGCCTCCAAGAAGCGACTCGGCGCTCGTTCGACGATCCACCTCGCCCGTGTCCGCACCGATTCGCTGACCACAGGCGTCGGCAGCAGGTCTTGCATTTCTGCCGACGCGACCAACCGACGCATCTCCTCCAGACCCTCGCCGACAGTCCGGCGCATCTTGCGCGTATCGCTGAAGGCCAACCGTGCCGCAGCCTCAGCAAGAGCCAACGTTTCACGCAGGGCTCCAGCTCCGGAATCACTGGCGACAGCAACAAACGACTCGCGGAGCGCACTGCGCTCAACTAAGCCGGAACTAGCCTCTATCGGCGATTGCAGACGCTCGAGACCGGCATCAAGCGCGAGCTGCCCCACTCGGCTGGTAAGGGTTTCGCGAATCGACTCACCGCCCAAAGTGACCGAGGTACCGAACAGAGCTTCGAGCGGCCCGAACGCGGTATCAGCTGCCAGTTCGGTGAAGCTCAATGCGTCGTGGCTCGACAGATTGCCATCGGACGTGCTGCTCGCTCCGACGTTCGTCAACCGGCCGTTCGCTGTTGGACCGTTCGTTTCTGGGTCATTCGTTATTGAGCCATTCGTCGCAGCCTGGTTCTGGAATTTGGGATATTCCGTCTTCATCCAATCCAAACATCGCGACACCCGTTCGGAGGCAGCCTCCTCACCGCGACCAGCTTCGTCATCGAGAGTTTGCGCAAGCTTCTGGACCAGTCTGGCACCAGGAACTACCTTACCGACAGAGCCAGCGATTGAATCTGCCGCCCGGGCGCCGCCGCGAACGCCCATGTGGAGGACCTGCGTCGCCAGGTTGGCCGACGCCATGGCCGAGCCTGCAGCCAGCCGCCCCAATCGATGGATACCGGGAGCCGCGGCGTCTGCCCCACCTGCGGTCAGCTCAGCGCCGATCCGTTTCAAGAAACTCATTCGAAACTCTCCCACTCAAAAAGGTCGAGTTTCACCAGCAAGGCGGGTGTCCCAAAAGTGTCCCTGATCGTACATGTAGCGAATCTGAGCGTAATGGAACAGGGCCGCTTTGGCATACTCGAATACTTGCGGTTTCTTGCTGACTGCGCCGAAGATTCTGTAAGCCATTTGTGCTTCCCGCGGCCCCATGGCGGTCAATTGCCGGACGACTTCTTTACCACCCTCCTCCACTCGCCTGAGGCTCACCTTTCCCGGGTTGGCTTTCTGATCCAGGTAGCGAGGATCGCGGCGTTCGCCGACCCGCGAGATGAACCGCAAGAGCCGCTCTTCGAACGCGGCGGGGGAGTAGAGCTTGTTGGCCAACCAACGCACACCGTGCAGGAGCTCGTCCTGGGACATCAACTGCGGAATGATGTTAGTACTCCAGGGCATGGCTGCAACTTCCGAACCATCCGCAAGCAATCGACCCGAGGCCTTCAATCGGTCATGTAGTGGCGTTGCAGCCGGCGCCACCAGACTACCGAGAGTCACGATCGGTATGGCTGCTTGCATGGCAAATTCGTATTGCCGCTCGAAAATGTCATAACCGTCGTTATCGAAGCCGACAATCATTCCAGCAACAATCATGATCCCACGGTCATAGAATTTCTGAATCTGGTCGACCAGATTGACACCCATATTCTGGCGTTTCTTACTCTCTCGCAAACTGTCCATATTGGGCGTTTCAATGCCGATGAACGCCTGAATGAGGCCAGCCTCACTACACATATCGAGTAACTCGTCATCGCGAGCGGCGTCGATCGAAAGCTGCGTTGAAAACGTTACTTTCTCATGATGCAGCTTGAGGTTCCACTCCTTCAGAGCTCCCAGCAGCTCCTTGGCGCGGCTGCGCGCCACGGTGAAGTTATCGTCGCAAAGAAACACCGAACGATAACCGTATTGATAGAGATCATCGAGTTCTCGAATCACGTTTGCGACCGACTTGTGCCGTTGCAAACGCCCAAGATATTCGATTACATCGCAGAATTCACACTGAAAAGGACAGCCACGAGAAGTCTGCACAGAACCCAATAACACTTGATCGTTGGGATAAAGGTCCCATCGCGCAAGCGGCGAAAGATCCAACGAAGGACGGGTCCCTTCATATTCATCTTTCCAGCAGCCACCCTTGAGGTCGGCGAAGAAGCCTTCGGCAATCTCTTCGATCTCACCACGCACCAGAATGTCGCAGTGATCTGCAACAGCTTCTGGACACAACGACGCAAAAGGACCACCTATGATGACGGTTTTCCCACGCTCCCGAAACGTGCGTGCAACCTCTCGCATTCTCCCCCATTGCGACACCTTTCCAGTAATCGCAACAAAATCTGTCGAGATATCGTAATCGATCGCGGTCAGGTTCTCATCGCATAACCGAATATCGAAGTCTCGCGGGGCCATAGCCGCTACGGTTGGAATAGCGAGGTCGGCGATCGTCGAAGACGGTGTCAAGCCCATCGCACCAATCATCTCAGCACCGAAATACGTCGGGAAATCAGCCCTCGTGTTCACCAGGTAAATCGATTTCGACAATCTTCATACCCCTTTAAGATACCGAAACCTGCCCAAACAATGGGGCAGAGCAATCCAAGATTTCCCGAGCTCAGAGACGTGTTGGCGAAAGGTATCAGTCGTACCAAAGAGGCGTCAATCAGCGGCAACCGCCGGCTCACCTTTGTCCACTGCCATCTCTTTGAGCCGCGCTATGCGCCAGAAGACCCTGCGGCATGCCTGGAGTAGGGCGATGCGGTTCTCCCGCAGTGAATCGTTTTCGTCCATCACCAAGACGTCAGAGAAGAATCGATCGAGATGAGGCACCAACTGCACCATCGAACGCAGGCTGTCTTCGTAGCGCCGTTCTCGAGAGGCTTGTTCGACCGCTGCCTTCACAAGGTCCAACGCCTCATGTAGATCACTCTCCGCCCCTACTGCCAATTCCTGAGTCTTGAGTTCGAACTCCGGAGAATCCTGGACCAGGTTAGAGATTCGCTTGGCTGACAACACGAGAGAACGAAAGTCCGGATCCTCACGCACTGTCTGCAAAGCCTTCAAACGTGCGAACAAGTCGGGAAGGTTCTTCGCTCCAACGGCCTCCGCAGCCTCGATCTCGTCGTAGGCGAAACCACGCTGGCCCAACAAGTGCCGAGTCCGATCAGCGATAAAACTCTGGAGCTCAGACAACAACTCCTCAGCGCTACGGTCCAGGGAATCGCCAAACAACAACACCGCACGAGCAGCCATCAGGTCCAAGTCGAGCTCTAGCTCACCGTCGGCGACAATACGCAACAGACCCTGCGTCAAACGCCGGAGTCCAAACGGATCCCTGCTGCCGCTCGGCATCTGATCGACGCCCAGGAATCCGACTAAAGAATCGAGCCTATCCGCCACCGCAACCACTTGCCCTGCACGCTCTGTAGGTATGGGGCGGACGGCATAGTGCTCGTAGATCGATTGCCACACCGCTTCGACATAACCTTCCTCACGAGCGTAGATACCACCAACGGTACCGCGTAATGACGGGAATTCGCGGACGATTCCCGTCGCTAGATCTACTTTGAGCAGGCCCGCGGCCTGCTGCGCTGGTTCGAGGATGTCACCCCAACCCAACTCACTGCATGCCAACTCGACCAAGGCCTGAGTCCGGTCGGCTTTGGCCGCGTAGGAACCCAGCTGTGGGTGGAAGTCATGATCGGGCAACCGACGTAGCCGCTCGGCAAGTGTCTGTCGACGGTCAGTCTCGTAGCTGAACCGTGCGTCGACGAGACAACCGTGGACCGCTCGTTCGTGGCCTGCTCGGACGTAGCCGGCAGGATCATCGACCCGGTCCATCACGGTCAGAAAGACCGGCAGTAAGCCGTCAGGACCTCGTAACGCATAACAGCCGAGACGGTTGCATAGAGCCGCCAGCAGGATTTCTTCCGGCAAACCGAGGTGGTCTGGGTCGATCTCCCCATGCAGCACGCCTGGAATCTCACAACCGGCAACCAACCGGTCCAACAACTTGGCGTCACCCTCCAGTACGCCCCCTAGCTCTTTGGCTGCCCCCTCCAAAGCCTCTTGTAGGGCACGACGCCGATCTTCGAGAATAACCTCGATACCGAGCCTCTGCAACTTGCGAATATAGCTTTTGAAGGCCGTAATCTCGAGGCTCTCCGGCGAACGAACCGGGTGACCTACGGTCGTCGAGCTGGCAATGACACCCAGACTCTCGAACGGCAGAACGTCACCTTCCAGAATGGACAGGATACCCCTTGGCCCGCCGATCTCATGATTGACTGGCCACCATGCGAGCTCCTCCAGAATTTTCGGTACCAACTCGGCGAGTACCTTTGCCAGTGAGTGCCCCGCAACACGGCGAACATGGCCGACATAAACTCCACGCTCCGTCTGGATCTCACACAAATCGTCCAGTTCGACATCAATCCGATGGGCAAACCCAATCAAACCTTCGGTGGCGGCCCCCCGAGTGTCATAGGCATCAACTATTGCCGGGCCGATCTCACGCTCTTCACGTTCGGCCGAAATCTCGGGTAAATCACGTAGACAAACCATCAGACGCCGCGGCGTCATTCCGGTCACAACCTCAGCCGGCCCCAGTCCGCGCCCCATCAAGTCTTCGAAGAGACGCGTCGCCAGCTGCTTCAAAAGCTTCGACAGATGCCGGCTGGGCACCTCTTGTAGGCGTATCTCGAGCAGATACTCTGCCATTAGCGCCGTTTCCTTCGCTTCTTGGTCTTGGCTTTGCTAGCCCTAGACGCAGCAGCATCAGACGTACCAGCATCAGATGGACCAGCATCAGACGGACCAGCATCAGACAGGTCTGCATCAGACCTGCCGACGGTACTCACTTCTGAGATCTGCCTCTCCAAGTCTAGCTCGGCGGCCGCAACAACTAGATGACGCACCCGATCAAGAAAACCCGAACGCTCCCGCGGAGCCACATCACCTCGGGCTTCGAGCGTGTCAATCAGCTCCAGGCACTGCACCGCCAGCTCATAGGCGGGACGCGCCAACCCTGCCGACAGACAGCGCTGGGCGTCGCGCTCCTGGGCTTGTATTCGACTGCGAAGATCGGCGACGTCAGCAACTTCAAAGACGTATCGCGAAGTCTCAGCTTCCTCTCGTCGGCGACGAGGGCCAAGATCCCGCCCCCCTGACGACCACTCAATATCGAAGGCGCTCGCAACGCCCTGGTGCAACATCATCAAGCGCTCCAAGCCATAGGAAATCTCGACGCTGACTGGATCTAGGTCGCGATTCGCAACTTGTTGCAAGAACGTCACCCGGGTCACGCCGAGACCATTTACCCGTGCATGCCAACCTACTCCTTTGACTCCCAACGAACGTGGCTGCCACTCCCACTCAGCAAAGCGCACATCATGCAGTCGAAGCTCGAGGCCTACCGCGGCCAAACTCTCCAGATACAGAGACTGGATATCGGCCAGCGGAGGCTTGAGGATGACCTCGAACTGATGATGCCTGCCCAGCCGGTAGGGATGCCGACCGTACCGACCATCCAGACTTCGCCGCACCGGCTGCAGGTAGGCCCCACGCCAAGGAGTAGTGCCAAGGAGGTTGAAGAAGGCTTCGGGATGTAGTGTTGCGAATGGCACTTCGAAGTCGCAAGGGGCCAACAACTCACATCCTTGCTCCCCCCAGAACTGCTGAAGACGCAGCACAACGTCTTGGAACGTCGGGGTACCGGTTCTTTCCTGACGCTGATTCATGATCTTGACGGAGAGTTTATCCCCAAGCCACAAATCTTGAAACGATGCATCGAGCGTCGAGGAACCCGACTAAACGACACCGGCCAAGGTCTGCTTCATGACTCGGTAACTCTTGAGCTCCGACTGCAGAAACTGACGTCGAATGCGGGCACAGAGCCCTTCGATCTTATGTAGTGTTGGTGGTGCTGAGGGACGTTGCGACATTTGCTGCAGGTTTTCTCGAGCGCTGCGCCTGAGGAATTCCAGTTCCTCCGCCCCCACCTCGATCCGCCGGCCTCCCTGAGCGCAGTCGAGGCAGACCAGAATGGCCTCGGACTCTAGAAAGACAACTCGTTCCTCGAGCGCTCGACCACACAGCGGGCACTCAGTCGGGGCCGGAAAAATCCCATTGAGACGGAGAACCCAGACTTCGAAGTAACGCGCAGCAAGGTTGCGATCACAGCCACTGAGAAGTGCATCCAGGGTGGCGTCCAGAAGCCGATAGGAGGTAGAGGACTCTTCGTTCTCCTGGGCAAACTCCATCATGTGGTCGGCCAGGTAACTCCCCAGCAGGATGCCTTCGAGATCAGACTGTAACGTCGATGCCGATCGAATCAGCTCGACGTCTGAAATCCGAACGAGATCTTGGCCTTCTTTTTCGAACCAAGTCACCGCCACCTTGGTCAAGGGTTGTAGCTGACCGGCAAAGCGGCTGAACTTGGTACGTGCTCCTCGCGCTACACCACGTTTCTTACCCTGTTCAGCGGTGAGGAAGCTGACGATCCGGTCGCGTTCCTGAAGGTTGAATACATCGAGCAAGATGCCTTCGGCGCTCGAGCTATGCATCGCTTCAGAAACTCAGGACGCTGAAGAAGAAGCTTGCCAGATAGAAATAGACAACAACACCGAGGACGTCATTGGCCGTCGTCACCAAGGGGCCGGACGCGACCGCAGGATCAAAGCCGATACGCTGGAACAAGACCGGGATCAGGACACCGTTGAAGGATGCCAGCTGCACTGAAAGAAAGAGAGACGAGCCCGCAGCCAACGAAATCACCGGGTTGCGGCCGAAAACAAACGCTACACCAGCCACCAGCACCGAACAGATGATCCCGAGCACAGCGCCAACCTTGACTTGCTGCCACAAGAATCGCCGGATATGGCCTTGCCCGAGACTTAGGCGTCCGGTCGCCAAACCGCGGACTGCAATCGTCGACGTTTGTGATCCAACATTACCAGCCATGCCCATGATCACCGGCACGAACGCGATCAATACGGCCAATTCGACACTGCCAAAAGTCTCCTCGAACCGAGTCATGACCAGACCAGCCAACAGTAAGCCACCCAGGTTGAAGATGATCCACGGCAGCCGAATACCAGCCACCCGTAGCGACCGATCCTGATAGAGGATCTCGTCTTCCGAGGTACCAGCCATCTTGAAGAAATCTTCGGTGGCCTCTTCTTTGAAGACGTCGATAATGTCGTCAATCGTCACGATACCGACTAGCCCGCCATCTTCGTTGACGACCGGAATCGCCAACAAGTCATAACGTGCCGCAAGCTGCGCAACCTCTTCCTGATCGGTCGAGGTATGAACCTTGATGATCGAAGAATTCATGATCTCGCCGAGAGCTTGTCCCGGCTCGGCCAACAGCAGCTGGCGCAGCGGCGTCACGCCGATCAACCGCTCATTTCGATCGATCACGTAGAGGTAAGAGATCATGTCGACATCACGAGCCATTTGCCGCAGTTGGCCGATCGCATCCGAGACGATAGTGTCCTCATGCAGCGCCACAAACTCCGAATCCATGATCCGGCCGGCGGTATCGTCCTCGTATGTCAGACGAGCTTGGACCTCGGAGAATCGCTCCTCGAGGTCAACAATCTCGAGCACCTGCTCTTTGAGCTCCGGCGGCAGAGCCTCCAGCAGAAACACTGCGTCATCGACAGCAGCTAGCTCGAGCAGCTTTGCAACCTGCGTGGTGCTCATCTGCTCGAGAATAGCCAACCGAGTTTCCGGCTCGAGCTCGATCAAGACATCGCTCGCCGCCTGCGAATACTCGTCGATGAGAATCTTGAACAAGCCAAACTGCTCGCCGGGAGTGAAGGCGCGCAACATGACCGCTACGTCCTCGGCTCGCACCTCCGCCAACATTTTGGAAATCTTCCGCCGAGCCCCGCGGCGTAACAGGCGTCGGATGGTGACGCCGAGACGCTCAGCGCGGTGGGAGACGTTTGACGTCTGAGTGGAAACAGGGACTTGCATGGGGACAAGATCGTACCAGAGATTCCAGGTCAGCTCGGCACCCGATCTCTGCTTCTGAAGGGGATCCCTGAAGGGTCAGCGACCAGGTCTAGAGACCGGGTTGCTTCGCGCCTTCAACTCCGAATAAAGCTCGCGGTAGAGCCAGTGGCCGTGGCGACCGAACGACTCGAAATAGCCTGAATACCATTGGCACAGGCTCGCCCCAGCTGCGAAGGATTGCTCGATGTCCGCAACACATTCGACCCCACCGGTCCTTACGACGTGGAATTCATGTCCGGCAGGTCGGTTCCGCAACCAGCTCGCCGCGGCCTTCACTAATCGGAGCGAATCCACCTTGAGCGGTCTGCCGCTCAGCCCACCGCCGAAGGACCGCGTAAAGAAGTCGAAAAGACGAGTCTCCGAGGCATCGAGTTGGTCGCGATGGCGCTCGTAGGCAATCGACGTGTTGCCAAAATTGACCCCGTCGAAGCCCACCCCAACGAGGATCTCGAGCAGCGCATCGATGTCTTCAATCGCGGTGTCACATGATAGCTTCACGATCACCGGCAGCCGACGCTGACGACGGGAAAGAAAGCCGTCAGCCAGGAATCGCAACCGTGCCCGAACCCCCTCGAGTCCGCCAGGGTCATCAGCAGTGTTGGGGCAGCTTTCGTTGACTTCCAGGAAATCAACCCCGGCAGCCTCATAGGCAGCTAGAGCCGCCACCAATTGCGTGAGCTTCTCCTCACCGCCAACCTTCGGATCAGGGCAGGCGGCGACACTGGCGCCGATCGGGCAACCCTTCACCCGCGACAGAAGAGCAAGGCGCTGCGCAACCTCTTGATGCCCGATGTTCGGGAGCCCGAGCCAGTTCGACGCCGCTCCAGATCGGGGATAGGGCGCAAACGGCAGCGCCACGCCATGCCGTCGATTGCCCGAGCGTCGCCGGTGGGTCGTCGTCCCGGCCAGATAACCCCCAGCCCCCTGTCGCGATGACAGCGCGTATCCTTCCCCGTTCTTGAACATGCCGGCCGCGTTCATCAACGGTGACCGAAACCGCAACCCCCAGAGGGTTTGGTCCAGGCCCGATACCTCGACCGCTCGCCGCGGCGGACGTCGGGAAAGCGCTGTGAGGAATCGCTGGCGACTCAGTGAATAGGCCCGAACCGCCACAGCTGGTGGCAAACGAACCAGCAATGGCCGAAGCCTCGACTCCCAACGGGCGAGGGATTCGATGCTCATCGCGGACTCGTCAAGCGCCCGGCAAACGCAGATGACGCTTGTCGGGATCTCGAGCTGGCCGGTAGAAAATCGCAACGTGACCGATGGCTCCGACCTTCTCGGACCCCAGTTTTGTCTCGATTTCTTCGGTGACTTGCCGCCGTACCTCTCGATCGTCGCCCAGTTTGACCTTCACCAACTCGTGACTCTCCAGAGCCGTGTCCAGGTTGGCGAGCACCCCTTCGGTAAGACCACTTTTGCCAACCTGCACGATGGGCTTGAGGCTGTGCCCCAAGCCACGCAGATATTTCCTCTGTCCACCTGTCAGATTCGACATATCACGCTTTCCCGACCTGATGCTCCGCCGCCACGCGGTCGTAAAGATTGATGATCTGACGCACATAGGCTCGCTTCTCGCGATAGGTCCCGGGATAAAAGCTGCGCTTGAACCCATAGATAATGAGATTGCGGAGCTCATCCGGCGCGATATGGAAGGCTTGGCAAGCCTGGGCGATCTCCTGAGTCACCGAAGTCCACGAGATCAATCGATTGTCGGTACACAGCGTCACTGAGAGTTTGTCCTTGACCATTCGACCAAAGGGGTGGTCTTCGACCTGGCGCAACTCCGGCATAGTTTGCATGTTGGATGTAATACAAACTTCGAGAGTGATCCGACGATCAGCGACATACTCCGCAAGCTGCCGGACATATCGCTCAGGATCCTCCTCGTCGTTGACCAGGTTGCTGGAATAGAGGTGGGTGCCATGGCCAATACGATCAGCATTGAGGCGAGTAATCGCCTGAAACATGCTTTCGGGCCCGTAAGCCTCCCCAGCATGGACGGTGGTATTCAGGAAATGGCGCTTGGCATACTCGAAGGCTGCTTCATGATCTTGCGCCGGATGGCCAGCTTCGGCTCCCGCCAGATCAAAACCGACCAACGGCAGCCCCGAACGATCACGAACTTCGACGACGGAGCGAGCGAGCGCCATCGACGCCACACCGTAAACTTCCTTGGCAGGAAAGTGTCCCAGTGCGGACAGCAGATTCTTGTAATAGGGCGCAAAACCGCCAGTAAACATGCGCATAGCGCAGGCAATGATGCCGTAGCGAAACGGTGGAACAGCGCCAGAAGTGACGGCTTCAGAAGCCTCATGCTGACGCCTGACCCGGTCGAAACCGCGGTCAACGGCCTCAATAATCTGTGCGATCTCCAAGCCCGGCCGCACATGCAACTGCGGCGCGAAGCGCACTTCGACATACAGCACACCCTCAGCCAGACTGTCTTCTGCTAACTCGAAAGCTACTCGCTCCAACGCTTCGGCAGTGGACAACACCGGGCTGGTGTAGGCAAAACCGTGAAGGTAATCGGGCAGATCTCGGTAGCTGTCTTTGAACACTAGCTCGCGGAGCCCCTCCGCGGTGTACGACGGCATCTTGAGTCCCTGCTCCTCGGCCAACTCGATCAGTGTCGAGAGACGCAAGGAACCGTCTAGATGCACGTGTAGGTCGGTCTTGGGGAGGGCTTCGAGAAACTCTCTAGAGTACGTGGTCTTGGTCGACTCAATCATTAACAAACCTCCTGCTACCTGCCAAGGATGTCAAGATTCGCCACCCGGGGCAACGCATCTCGCGGCATGAAATGCGATCGCGTGAGTTGCGTTGCCAAGCTTGTGCGATCTGGATTCTCGACGCGTCTCGTGCTACCATTCGTTCAGATTTCTGGCGGTTTACCGTCGTCATCAATCTGCCCACTCATCAACACTCGGTGTCGGGGCTGTTAACGCTAGATATGTCCGTGTTTAGATCGGCAACTTCGTGTCTAGATAGGCAACTTCGTGTCTAGATAGGCAATAGAGAGCGTCGACAACAAACTGGCATGAGACAAATCGGCGACCGCGAACCGCGAGGCTACCCGCTGATCGCAGATCGTGAAAGGTCTGACTCGTCTACCGTGATCGCAAGCACTCACCTTACCCCAAAGAGTCTCTTCTCCCTCGTGCCAGAGAACTCCACTTGGTGAACGCCACGAGATCGATGTCCAGCCAAGCCTCCACCGAACCAGGCGCCGAGACCATCGTCGGCTCATTAACTCGGGACGACGTCCTTCTCGACTATCGCCTCGCCTATCAGAGCCGCCAGGCAAGCCTCATTGGCCGCAAAGAGGTGCTCACTGGCAAGGCAAAATTTGGCATCTTCGGTGATGGCAAGGAAGTTGCTCAGATCGCGATGGCGCGAGCCTTTCAACCCGGCGACATTCGTTCGGGGTACTACCGCGATCAGACTTTCATGCTGGCCTGCGGCTTGACCACCGTTGAGCAGTTCTTCGCCCAACTGTACGCCGACCCCGACCCAGAGCACGATCCGGCCTCCGCCGGACGCCAGATGAACGCCCATTTCGCGACGCCGACTGTCAATGCAGATGGCAGCTGGAAACGCCTCTCCGAGCGTCGGACGTCAGCTGCTGACAGCTCACCAACAGCATCTCAGATGCCTCGCTTAGTCGGACTTGCTTATGCCTCCCGACTTTACCGACAACTCGACGAGCTGCGACATCTCGACGGTTTTTCCAACCAAGGTAACGAAATCGCCTTTGGCACGATCGGCAACGCGAGCTGCGCTGAAGGCATGTTCTGGGAGGCGATCAACGCTGCTGGAGTTTTACGTTGTCCGCTGTTGATGTCGATCTGGGACGACGAATATGGCATTTCGGTCCACAACGAGCATCAAATCACCAAACAGGATCTATCGGCACTCTTGTCGGGATTCCAACGTGATCCAGGTACTTCCCAAGGTTACGAACTCTACACCGTCAAGGGATGGGACTACCAAGCGCTCTGCGAAGCCTACCAGCAAGCCGCCGAGATCGTTCGAAGCCAGCATGTGCCAGCGGTCATTCACGTCGTTGAGGTCACTCAACCGCAAGGTCACTCGACGTCGGGAAGCCACCAGCGCTACAAATCAGCCGAACGACTCGAATGGGAGCGTCAGCACGATTGCCTGAGTCGAATGCGGCAATGGATTCTCGACCAGGAGCTGATTTCAAGCACCGAACTGGAGGCGCTCGAACGGCAGGACAAGGCGGATGTTTCCGCTGCCCAGCAACGGGCCTGGAAAGCCTTCATGGAGCCGATCCACCGCGAGCTCGGCACCCTGCTTGGATTGATCGATTCTGTGGCTCAGCAATCGAGTCACAGACAAGAACTCGAGAGCATCTCCGCTGCCGCAGGTCGTATACCTAGTCCAGTGCGCAGAAATCTTGCTAGCCTCGCCTGGAAAGTCCTATTCGTCATTCGCGACGAAGACCTACCCGCGAAAACCGCCTTAATCGAGTGGAGTCGAGACCTCGATCGCCAAGGGAAGGAACGCTACGGCTCGCATCTCTACAGTGAATCGGCCAACCGTGCGCTCGATGTATCCGCCAACGGCCCTGTTTATGCAGCCGATGCACCGAGCGTCAACGGCTCCGAGCTGCTCAACCGCTGTTTCGACGCCGCCTTTGAGCGAACCCCTGAGCTCATCGCTTTCGGTGAGGATGTCGGGCATCTGGGCGATGTCAATCAGGGAATGGCCGGGCTCCAGGAAAAATTCGGCAAACTTCGCGTTTCCGACACCGGTATCCGCGAGTGTACGATCGCTGGGCAAGCGATTGGCATGGCGATGCGCGGCCTTAGACCGCTGGCCGAGATTCAATACCTCGATTATCTAGCCTACGCGATCCAGATCCTCTCCGACGACTTGGCGACGTTACGTTACCGCACCCACGGTGCTCAGAAAGCACCGGTGATCATCCGGACTCGCGGTCACCGACTCGAGGGAATCTGGCACAGTGGCTCGCCAATGGCTGCCATATTGGGCATGCTGCGCGGCATTTATGTTTGCGTTCCGCGCAATATGACCCAGGCGGCGGGCTTCTACAACACACTGCTCCGATCCGACGACAGTGCCATCGTGATCGAAGTGTTGAATGGTTACCGAGTCAAAGAGCAAGTGCCCTCGAACCTTGCCGATCTAACGGTACCGCTCGGCGTCCCCGAGATCTTGCGTCCGGGTACTGACGTTACCGTCGTCACCTACGGTGCCTGCTGCCGTATCGCTCTCGAAGCAGCAGACAAGCTTGCAGCAGCCGGTATCGAGATCGAGCTGATCGATGTTCAGACATTGTTACCTTTTGATCTCCCCGGGGTGATCGGCGAATCTTTGCGCCGAACCCACCGCATTGTCTTCCTCGATGAAGACGTACCGGGAGGCGCTAGCGCCTACATGATGCAAGAGGTACTCGAGAAACAACAGGGTTACCACTGGCTCGACGCCGAGCCAAGAACGCTTTCCGGTGCTGAGCATCGACCCGCCTACGGTTCAGATGGCGACTACTGGTCGAAACCCAACACCGAGACAATTTTCGCAACCGTCTACGAATTAATGAACGAGGCCGAACCTGAACGGTTCCCGATCTTCTATCGCTGAGGCGCCCAAGAAGGCGAGGCGACCTGCGGCTACTGTCCGCACGGTCCTCACGCTGAGGGCACGGCAAACTGGAACAGAGGACAGCGTCGGCACGGGATGTTCCCATGCCCGTAGTCGAACTCTGCCAGGCCGTTCCCCCATCCGTCTCACCGTTCGAGCCCGGCTTCATCGCGGCGTCGTGTCTGTACGATGCCCACCGACCTCACATTCACCAGAGCGACATCCGGAACTCCACATGAGATCGCCGGCGCTCGGAGAAAGACACTCTCTTGACTACCAGAATGCTGATCAATGCCCAGCGTGCCGAAGAGGTACGCGTGGCGATTGTCGAAAACGCCGAGCTCAAAGACTACCAAGTCGAAATCACCGATAGGAATCTCTGCCGTGGGAACATCTACCGTGGCATCGTCGCCAACATCCAGCCCAGCCTAGCCGCCGCCTTCATCGATATCGGTGAGGACCGCCACGGGTTTCTGCCCGTCGCGGACATCCAGCCTGCCGCCTACCATCGCCAACCGCCTGACGACGTCAAACGGCCACGGATCGACCAGGTTCTAGAGCGCGGCAAACCCATCCTGGTCCAAGCTACCAAAGACAGTGGCGGTACCAAAGGCGCGGCGCTATCGACCAACGTCGCTCTCGCGGGGCGTTACCTCGTGCTGACCCCGTTCGACGAAGTCAGCGGTATCTCACGCAAGGTGGTAGATGACAAAACACGCAAGACCATTCGGCAACGGCTGAACAAGCTCAGCCTCCCCGATGGCCACGGCGTCATTGTTCGCACCAATGGCCTGGAGCAAAACCAAACCACGCTGAGTCGTGATCTGAATGCTCTTCTTCGCATGTGGAAGCGGGTCAATGACGAGCATAAAAAAGGGCGCGGCCCGAAACTGATCTACAGCGACCAGGATCTCATCGTACAAGCGCTGCGGGACTATCTCGACTCGTCAATCGCCGAAGTGATCGTCGATGACGACACCGTGTACGAAAAGGCTCGGACCTACATGCGAGCCTTCATGCCGCGCTCCAAGACCAGCCTAATTCGCTATGAGGAGCGGCTCCCGCTGTTCACCAGATACCGTATCGAGTCTCAGATCGAGACCATCTACGAGCGCAGCGCCCCGCTACCATCTGGTGGTTCGATCGTCATCGACGCCACCGAAGCCTTGACCGCCATCGACGTCAATTCAGGTCGTGCAACTCAGCGCGGCGATCACGACGAGTCGATCCTCAACGTCAACATCGAGGCTGCCAACGAGGTCGCACGCCAGCTGCGCCTGCGAGATATCGGGGGCCTGGTAGTTGTCGACTTCATCGATATGCGCACGCGTCGACATCAGGCGAAACTCGAGAAGGTGATGCGCGACGCCATGAAAGTCGACAAGGCGCGTTACAGCGTCGGTCGGATCAGCCCCAACGGACTGCTCGAGATCAATCGACAGCGCATCAAGCAAGCACTCCACATGCGCACCCATCGTCCCTGTCCAACGTGCTTTGGAGCCGGGTCAGTACCGAGTGCCGAGTTTGCTGCCACCACCCTCCTGGGACGAATCGAAGCCCGAGTAGCGCCCGGGCTAATCGAAAAGGTGACCGTTGCGGTGCATCCAGAAATCGCGGATGCGCTGCAGAACGCGCACCGGCACAGACTCGTCGCGCTCGAGCTAGAGCTGGAACTACGGATAGAGATCATCTCCGCCTCCAACTTCAAACGCTCCGAAGAACGGATCGACTATCAGCAGCGCGAAAATGCGGTCATTCCAAAGGTCGCGCCGGCCCTATCCTCGTCAGACCTTGCGGCGGGAGACAAGCCTGGCTCGGTGCCCGACAGCGTTGACGAGGACGAAAAAGTCCCAGAGAAAAAGCCCCGCAAGCGGAGACGTCGCCGGAGAAGTTCTAAAGCGACCAAGGATACTGAGGTTCAGGCAGAAACTAGTAGTGCCCCCGAAGACCCCGAAGCCGAATCAGCACAAGCCAAGCCTTCGAGCAGAACCAAGACCCAAGCCTCAGCTGAAGGGAAAGAAGCGACTGAGGCCAGCACTGACACTGATGACGGCGACGAGGCGAGCCGCAGCAAGCCATCGCGCCCCCGCCGCCGCCGACGTGGCGGACGCCGCACCCGGCGCAGTACTCCCAAAGAAGGTGACGCGGCTCAGCAGGAGCCCGTCGGCCAAGAAGCAGCACCTGGAGATGCCAACGAATGGAACGCCGGCATCGTCGAGACCCCAGTCGAGCCAGCCACGGAAGCCGCATCAGATACCGACCAAAAGCCCAAGCCGCGCCGCAAACGTCGTCCCCGTCGCTCAACTACAGCGGCTGATGAAGACGCTCAGCCCACCCACGATAACGCCTGGCAATCCCCGGTAGTTACCCCCCAACTCGCCACCCCAACTGATCCTGAAGCTCAGACCCGACGCTCCCCCTTGCGTCGCGACCGCAGCACCACATTACGCTGGCAATGGTGGGGCGGCGACGACAAAGACAACATCACCGGCAGCGAGCTGTCGTCGACATCCTTCAAAGACTCCGACGAAGCCTGACTACTTTGCCTCTCACGCGGCATGTAATACTATGGGCCGCCAGATTCCTGTTCCGGGATCGTCTAATGGCAGGACGTCAGCCTTTGGAGCTGATTATCTAGGTTCGAATCCTAGTCCCGGAACCAACGATCCTTACTCCACCCCAGTTCACGCCAGACCACGCTAAGTGGTTGACCATCAAGCACTTACCACATTAGGGTGGGTGCATGGCCCACGCTGCATTACGCCAGTTTTCTCCCCCAGTTGGTTACTTGTGGGTTACTCAAGGCCCAAGTAACCGGCTAGAGCCCCTCCCCCACCCTCGGCTCCGGGAGTCGGTTCCGTGAGGGTCCGACTCAACAAGCGGACCATCGACGAGGCGGTCTATGAGGGAACGGGCAGCTGCTATCTCTGGGACACCGAGATGGCAGGATTCGGCCTGCGCATCTACCCCACCGGCCGCAAGTCCTTCGTCGTCTCCTACTGGAGCCGTGGACGCCGCCGCTTCTTCATCCTTGGACAGTACGGCAAGCTGACCCTGCCGCAGGCCCGCGTGGCCGCCATGGAAGTCTTCTTACAAGTCCGCCGAGGAGAGGATCCCGTAGTGTGCAAAAACTCAGCCGCCCTCTCACGCGGCCTCGCGATGGTAGTAATTCAGTAGCCCACCGATGCGTCGGCGCTGCTGAATCTCGGCGCCCGGGTTCGACGGTGGCGGCGCCCGACTCAGCAGCTGGTTATCGAGTCCTTGGTGGTTTCTCTCGTCATGGTAGTGCTCAACATACTCCTTGACGAGGAGGCGTAGGTGGCTCTCACCGAGCACAACGACTCGACTGAGGCACTCCTCCTTGATGGAACGCACGAACCGCTCCGCGTAGGCGTTCAGATTCGGGCTTCTCGGCGGCAGCTTGATCGGCTGAACACCACTGCTCTTCAGGATGTCGGAGAAAGTATGAGTGAAGAGTGGATCTCGATCATGAATCAAGTATCTCGCACTTCTCAGAAAGCCATCGACGACATCCGTGAGATTCCGGGCGATCTGCTCTATCCATCCACCACGAGGTTGAGGGTGGATTCCTGCAATCTTGACTCGCCGAGTCTTGAGCTCGATGACGAACAACACAAAGTAGCGTTCGAGTCCCCGCAAAGTGAGCACTTCCACGGTGAATAGATCGGTTGCCGTCATTCCTTCCCAGTGGGCCCTCAGGAAGGTCTTCCAGGGTGTTCGCCGACTTCGTTCAGGAGCCGGTTCGATTCCATGCTCCTGCAGAATTCGCTTTACGGTATTGCGAGCGATCTCGTGCCCAAGGTTGGCGAGAGCTCCACGGAGCCTAGTGTAGCCCCACTTCGGATTTCCTTGGCCATCCTCACTACAAGATCCGCGATCCGCTGTGGAGTCCTGGGTCGGCCCGGACATCTCCGAGCACTGCCATCGTACTTCTTGGCGATCAATTCTCGGTACCAGCGCAGAATCGTGTCTGGCGTGACGATACCCGCCACTTTAGACAACGCTCGCCGCCCTAGCCTCTTGCCACGTACAGCAAGTCGGCGGCGCTGAGCGTCCTTCGGCCGGAGTCGGCGTCCTCCGGCGAGTTCGCGGAGAACCCGATTCTCTTCCATCAAGTAGTCGATTCGAGCTTCTTGGTGGCGATTGAGCCACCCAGCCACAGTCAAAACGAAGAACTGCAAAGCCTGGAGCATAGCCAAGCCTAAATCGTATGAGTACGGTTAGGGTAGCGCCCACAAATCCATCTCTCGTTGTGGCAGGCCTCGCAAATGGACAGAAGCAGTCTGCAGCTATGGAGACTGGTAGACTAGACTGTCCGCGGCACTCGATTAAGGAGCCACCGTCATGACAGTAGTTCAGGTCCAGTTCGACACAGACATCTTCACGACTCTTCGTCGGACTCCAGAAGAGGTTGCGGAAGAACTACGACTAGCTGCAGCTACTCGATGGTACGCGCTCGGACTCGTTTCCCAAGGCAAGGGGGCTGAGATCGCCGGCCTCAGCCGGGCTGAGTTCATTGACGCACTTTCGGCAAGCGGCGTCTCGCCGGTCCAGGAGACGATCGACGAGATTCGGGAAGCCGTAGCGCGTGGGTAGATCCTTTGTCGTCAACGCTTCCCCACTGATCCTTCTTTCGCGTATCGGTAGGTTGGACCTGCTCACATCCCTTGCCGAGACTACCACTGTCCCTCAGAGAGTCCTCGAAGAGCTGGAGGTTGGAGCAGAACGCGACGAAGCTTTCAGCGCAGTGAAAACTATCGCAGGTTTGGAAATCGTCCCAGACGTAGAGGTTCCAGAACAAATCAGGCTATGGGATTTGGGTCCTGGAGAGTCGCAGGTGCTAGCGCATGCCCTGGCGAGCGCAGGACTGGAGGCAGTTATGGACGACCGAGCAGCCCGACGGTGTGCCCGGGCGTTTGCGGTACCGTATACAGGAACTCTAGGAGTCGTGATTGCCTGTCGAAGTCGAGGTGTGATTCCTGCTGCGCGACCGCTGGTCGAGATGTTGCAGGAGCAAGGTATTCGATTGGCACAATCACTGATCGAAGCAGCGCTCGCCGAGGTAGGAGAATAGCTTGACCAAGGTAGCCTTGGGACACCGGATGGTCTCGAGCAACCAAGACCAAAGACCTCGACTCAATCAAGCACTCAGAACCGAAAACGTACTTGAGACAGACCACTCATGGGCTATCACATTATCGTCAAGGTCTCCTCCGCCCGTATAGAAAGTCAATATATCGAGACGCTGGATGAATTGCTCGATCTACAGGGTCTTGGAGAAGATGCCATTATCTATCAAGGTGAGAAAGACTGGAGGCCGGTCCGCGTAAAGGACGATGACCGCTTCAAATATTACCTCGAGCCATGGTTTCAAGCAGGCATACGAGCCCAGCGTCTCTTCGGCGAAATGGCTTCGGCGAATGGCTTTATGATCGAGCAGCTCAATCAGGACCAAAACAGCTTCAAGAGCTATACGGACAACTCTGACCAACCGATCAAACGTGGCGACTATCTGGTGCGCAATGCCAGTGGCGTGGAGGTCGAAGTAAAGTGTAAAGAGCTGGCAAAATACGATGGCTCTCCTTGCTTTTGGATGAACTACTCCGACGTCCGCATGCACCATAACATGATGTCTCTAACAAGTACTCCCGTCTTGATTGCCTTCTTTAATCGTTGCGACGATCAGCCTGACTCAGATTCACTGTGTATGATCGAAGTCGACAAAATCTTGGCAGAGAAAGGCAAGAACGTGAGCTACGTTGAGAAAACGAAACTTGGAAAACCAGCACTGACTATTCCAGCACACTTAACAGTTGCCGGGTTCGAGCTCTTGGCCAGGTATCGGAGTAAATGACTCTCTGAACTTGAATGCAAAGAAATCTCAAGACGCCACGGCTCGTCATGTGAAAACGTCAACTACGCCAGATTACTCCAGATCTCTCTCCCATATGGTTGCTCAAGAGTTGCTCAAGTCAGCCAGATAGACGAACCAGCACCCAAAAACCATCTCCAATCAACCATTTACATGGAATAGGCCCAATCCACTTAGCTCATAGTCCCGGAACCAACGATCCTTACTCCACCCCAGTTCACGCCAGACCACGCTAAGTGGTTGACCATCAAGCACTTACCACATTAGGGTGGGTGCATGGCCCACGCTGCATTACGCCAGTTTTCTCCCCCAGTTG
>JAJCXO010000068.1 GCA_029263395.1 Acidobacteriota bacterium
GATGTCATGGCTCGCCATGCCAAAGTGGACGGCACCCGCACATCTCGACGAAGCACCCGCGGCATCCCGCGGTATGCTCGAATCTCACGAGCTAGACAGCCAAGTGTTGAAGGAAGCACCCACTCAACCCGGCGCTCCTCCAACCAACACCAAGATTGAGCTCGCGGTGTATCTCCCCCACGGTTATGCCGCCAACGACGCACGGTACCCGGTCGTGTTTGCGCCTTACGGCCAAAAAGCCATCGAGCGCGGACGGATACCCAACAGTCTCGACAACTTGATCGGCAAAAGCGTCGCTCCCACCATCGTCGTCTTCGTCAACATCGCGGCCCAGGGCCCAACCTATGATCAGGCTTTTGTCGGCGAAGTCGTCCCCTTTATCGATGAGAACTTCCGCACCCTTGCCACCGCTGACAACCGAGCCAATATCGGCACAAATTTTAATGGCATCACTGCGCTTCTCACCACCCTGAGTCATCCCGATCTTTTTGGCGCGGTCGGAACACAGTCGTTGGTGTTGTTGACCATGTTCGAAAACATGATCCATCCCATGATTGAGCAGATCGGCGACCATGCACCGACGATCTACATGGACTGGGGAACCTACGACATCCGGAACCCGCACGAAAACTGGGACACCGTCAGTGGCCATCGGACCCTCGTCGAGATGTTGACAGCGCGTGGGATCGAAGTCGCCGGCGGTGAAGCGCACGATGGTAGCGGCTGGTCCAGTTGGCGTAATCGAACCGATCAGCTCTTCGCAGCCTTGTTCCCCATGCCACCGAGCTAGATACCGCAGAAGAACGCGGGTTGTCCGGCCGCCCCCTGTGGACTGCGTGCGCTCCACAGGTGCTCGGTTTCGGCACCAGGGCGCACAGCCGTGCGCCCCTACCCAGAGTCGGTCCGATACCGCAGGATCGAGTGGTCGGCGCGGCAAGCGGCGATGGTCTGCTCGAACGATTCGTTCGGCAGAACGCATCCGAGGCAATCACACCTCAGATAAGAATCAGGCCACGGTCAAGAACTCTGGCGGCGCAAGAATCTGTCGCTGACGCAGAGGCTCGGGGCCTTCTTGCTCGCAGAGCTTGCGCAGGCGAGGCATCGAATCAGCCCATCGGACCAAATAGATTTTGGTTGGACTCTTCGGCACGTTCGTTGTCCAGCTCGGTGGCGCTTGATCGGAGCGTTCAGCCAGCATCTCCGCAACCCCCGCTGCTACCGCTAGACTCTCGGCGCCAAGTCCGACTGGGCGAGGAATCTCCGACCATTCCAGCGACACAGCGAGCGCGTCAGCAACCCATTGTCGGGCACGAAGAGAGTCGAATTTCATCAGAGCGTCTACCAGCTCACTCAATTGCATGCTTGCTCTCCCAGAGATCCTCGAAGGCGTAGCGGGCTTTGAGTTCACGCCCCGGCACCAGATGAGGCTCAACCTGTTCCCAGACTTGCTCTCCACTACCTTCTATTTTGGATAGTAGCAGTCGGGCATCGTCGATGTCGACATCATCGCGCCAGGCACACAGCTTCATGGCGAGAAGCTGTTTTGGTGCCAAAGTACGCACGATCAGGCCCTTAGCCTGATAGACGACATCGCCGAGCGCCACCCCATGAACGTACCCTTTGGCCCCATCGTTCAGCCAGTCTTCGGAAAGATCTAGCCGAGATGCAACCTGACGTGCCGCATCGCGAATGACACTGTCGACGCGGGCTGCATCCACATCCTTGGTGGATTCGCGGGCACCATAAAGTAGGACCAGAGCTGCGCCGCCTGCAATCACGAGTTCATGGAGGTTTTCCTCTTCCCCTATCTCGGAGGCCAAAACAGCGAGAGCTTCAACGATAGCTTCTTTTGACAAATACTTCATGAGACTATCTTGAGCATAAAGCGCAAGGCCATCAAGGCCGCGTGCGGGCTCGGTTTCGGCACCAGGGCGCAGAGCCGTGCGCCTCTACCCAGAGTCTTGCCGATCCCGCCGGATCGAGTGTGTCCTTGGAGTCGTGGGCTGGGTCTCAACGTCAGGTTGGCGATCGGTTTGAAACCTGAAATCACACAGCGAGTGCCCTTTTGCGATGGTTTGAGTGCGCTCGAGGCGCACTTCCCAAAGTGCTGCCATCCGGTAATCGAGGCTACATGCAGCGTACCGCGTCAACTCAGGGACGCCGCGGTCACTGAAGTACTGAGCAAGAGGGCATACCGTGACGTTGAAGGCTACGCCGCCGGTTGCGGGTACTTTGGTGCGTTGAAAGGGCGAGGTGAAGAGCACGCCGAACATCAGGTCGATCATCCACTGGACGCGGGTCCGAAGATGTTTGCTGCGCAGACGCGAGATCGAAAAGTTGAGCGAAAAGGCAGGCTCAAACACACCCCAAGTGATCGCTTCCACCCACCGCCCGGCAGTCGCCTCGGAAACGCCGGCCTGTTTTGCTGCCAAGAATAGCGCGCAATCCCACTCGAAGTAGCGCAGGACTACGTTGACACCGAGTGAATGTCGTGGCCTGGTCGTCTTCAGTTCTGCTTGCTGGCTCTTCGTTGTGTCCCAGAGGTCCGCAACTTGATCAGGAGACATCTCGCGAGCCAAGACCCTCATTGCGGAACGCCGAAAAGCCAAGCTCGGGACGCCAAGCAAGAGTATGGAAACTAGGTTCGTGGGATTCACGAAGGACGCATCCTGACTCAATCTAATGCACTTGGTTTCGCTTGAGCTGCAGTTGGGCGGTTGCTCCTCCCACCGGCGGGCTATAGGACAAGTCTCCGCTCGCGCCACGGGACATCTCGGCAGCATTGGCTTCGTCAGTATCGATGTGCATCTCGAGCTTGTAGCTGTCTTTGACCCGGATCAGCACGTCGCCAAAGGTCAGGTCGCGGGCACCACCCTCGAGGCGGATCTCGACTTCGTCACCATCCCTGACGCCATAGGCTTCGGCGTCAGCGGTTGTCATGTGGATATGGCGGCGGGCACAGATCAATCCTTCCTCGAGATTGAGGGTACCGGCGGGGCCCACCAGAGTGATCGGAGCCGAACCACTGAGCTCTCCGGAACGCCGGATAGGGGCATCCACTCCCAGGGTGAACTCGTCGGTCCGGGCAATCTCGACCTGCGTCGCCCGACGTAGTGGCCCGAGCACTCGAACCCCCTCGATCCGGCCGCGAGGCCCAACCAGCGCAACT
This sequence comes from Acidobacteriota bacterium, assembly GCA_029263395.1. Taxonomy (GTDB): domain Bacteria; phylum Acidobacteriota; class Thermoanaerobaculia; order Multivoradales; family J023; genus JAAELT01. The sequence goes on from JAJCXO010000068.1 coordinate 3,170, forward strand.
TTCTGCTCGGCCGCGAACTGGCCTGGCTGGGCCAAGGGCTTAAGCTCCCGTAACTGACTTTCCGAGCCGAACAGCGTGTCCATCGCCGCCCGATCCAGATGCACGTGGCGGGCGCTGATTGCGATAGGAATGGGGCCAGCCTGGCGAACCTCAGTACCGCCACCGACAATCGCCGCGGTGGCCAGAGCTATGTGGCGTTCTTCATCCGTTCGCACCACCAACGTCCGCACGCGCGAGGGCTCGGCACTGACATCCGCCACCGGATGTGATCGTTCAACGCACGCGTCAGTATTTCTATCTTCGTCGAGAGTCAGACCTAGGAACGACAAGCGCTGCAACACCCGGCGCCTTAGAGTGGCGCTGTTCTGGCCGATACCGCCGGTCAGAATCACCGCGTCGAGACCGCCCATGACCGCGGCGTAAGCGCCGATGTATTTGCGCACCCGGTGAGCGAAGACGGCAATTGCCAGCCGGGCCGAGTCGTCCCCGCTAGCGGCGGCCGCTTCGATATCGCGAAAGTCGTTGCCTCGCCCGGAAAGGCCAGCCAGCCCACTTTCCCGATTGAGAAGGCGGTCGGTGTCGTCCACTCCGCGGGCGCGGATCAACGCCAACACTACTCCGGGGTCCAGGTCGCCGCAGCGAGTCCCCATGACCAGACCCTCGAGGGGCGTCATGCCCATACTCGTCTCTACCGAATGCCCGTGCTCGATGGCGCAAGCGCTGGCCCCGTTGCCCAGGTGCAGACTCACCAATCGCAGCTCATTCATCGGACGCCCGAGATAGTCGGCCGCCAGGTCAGCGACATAGGCGTGAGACGTGCCATGAAAACCGTAACGACGCAGCCCGAGCTCTTCGGCCAGTTCTTGGGCAAGCGCATAGGTTCGGGCTCGTCTCGGCAGCCGGGCGTGCAACGCGGTATCGAACACCGCAACCTGCGGTATTTGGGGCAACGCGCGCCGAGCCGCCCGAATGCCGGCCAAATTGGCCGGATTGTGCAGCGGCGCCAACACCGTACAGGCCTCGATAGCCTCGACCACTGCATCGCTGATCAGGCAGGCGTCGTGAAAGCGCGCCCCACCATGCACCACACGATGGCCCACCGCGGCGATCGAGAAACGCTCCACCGCAGCCAGGACCTCGGCGAGCGCGGCAGCGTGATCCTTGCCTTGGCCGCCGACCCGTTCGATGGTCTCCGCAGCCAGAGGCTCAGAGGCCTCCGGGTCGATCACTTGATACTTGATACTGGACGAGCCGCAGTTGATCACCAGGATGTTCATGGCCCGAGATTATCCGACCAGCGGCGCAATCGCGAAGCGCTGGGCCGCCGGCATCGTCTTGTTCTAGACGACAGCTTGGGTCGTCCAGAGACCGTCACTGGAATGCCTCTCGCCAGAGTGACGAGCAGCAGCCGAGGCCGTACGACCTCAGAGGTTGGACGTAAATAACTGGGAACACTAGACTCCGATTCGAGTCGCACCTCGAGTACCCAGCCTCTAGAAACTCGTCGAGAGCCCTGAGCGGAAGCGAATGAGACAACGATGACCGTCGACATCCCGACTTTGCTGATGCTCGTCGGCGCCTTCCACGGTGTCGTGCTGAGCATGCTGTTGGTTGGCTCGTCCCGCAACCGAAGATTAGGCAACCTGCTACTGGCTCTGATGTTGGTCTGCTACACCCTGCCCCTCTTGAAGGTGACGCTTCAAGACCTCGGCTTCTTCCACCACTATGGTTTGTGGCCGTGGCCGATCGAGCTGCTGTATGGCCTGGGCCCCTCGCTCTACTTGTACTCCAAAACTGTGACGAACCCACAGTACAAGATGAAAACGAGAGATCTGGCCCACTTCGTACCGGTCTTCTTGGAGGTGGCTTATTACCTGAGCCCACTTTTTACCCAACAGCGCTACTTCAACTTCTCGCGGCCGGAAGGCGCCACTCACCTGATCTGGATGATCCAACAGGCTGGAGCAGTGGTTTCCATCTTCACCTACCTGGCTTTGACCAACCGGCGGCTGTGGATGTATTCCCAATGGGTCAAAGCGAATTATTCGGACCTACACCGGCGCACGCTGCGTTGGTTGCAGACCCCTGTGGCCCTCTACACCGTTTTCTTCTTACTGTGGTTCACCCTGCGGGGCGTCGATATCGCACGATTCGGTGACAGCCTACCTCCCCGGTTCTATCAGCCACTCCTGGTGTTCTTGTCGCTCAGCACCTATTGGATCGGCACGCGTGGTTACCTCGATCGCCAGCCTGCAACCGCAGGTTTCAGCGACAATCCAGGAGAACCAGAAGAACCGACGGACCACGAAGCTTTGGCCCCCATTTTTCATGACCTGCAGAGCCTCATGTTGCGGGACAAGCCCTACCTTCAAAACGACCTGAGTCTGCAGGGCCTGGCTGATCGCCTAAGCGTCAATCCCAGACACCTGTCGAAGGTGATCAACACCCAGTCCGAGATGAACTTCTACGACTTCGTCAACCGGTATCGGATCGAGGAGGTCAAACACCGTCTGGCCTCCCCCAACACCAGCCAAAACCTCCTCGATCTGGCCTATGACTGCGGCTTTGGTTCCAAAGCTACGTTCAATCACGTGTTCAAGAAACAGACCGGCGTCACACCCTCTCGATACCGGAAGCAGCGACTCACCGAGCTGGCAATGCTGGCGAGCCAGGGTGAGACGTCCTGACCGCGGCTTGTTCAATACGCTCGAGGTCAAACCAAGCTGGCTTGAGCTGTCCCTGGACGTAGAGTGGTGCCTGATCAAAAAAATGTGCAGACGCTGGATCACGACTCTGGCCGAACGCCATGATCGAGCGCGCTCGGACCGGCTCCGAAAACTCGACCACGCCGACATAGGAATGACCGTGCCGGCCATAGGCGTGTTTTGTGTCCTTCGAGCTCACCGTGTTGAAGGTGAAAATGGCGCCGGTATAAAAAGGCAACCCAGGCGCAGGAAGGCTTGGTGCCTCATCGCTGAAAGACGACCCGCTGGCGGGATCGAGCCGTTGCAGCCGCACCAGCTCACCAACCGGGACCTGCCAGTGGCCGTATAGACCACGAAGGTTCTCTAAGCTCTGCGAAAGCCGATCCAGCATCGGGTATTCGGCCTGCTCGGCGTCGGTGTGAAAGAACGCCAGGTAGAGTCCGCCAGCCACCGAATCCACCCGGGCCCGTTGATCCCACTGCTCCAAAAGCGCGACGGGCTCCTCGAATGGGCCCGTTGCGCCTGGCTTTTCGCGTCGCAACCGCACCAATTCAGCGCTCAGCGCCGCGATGTCTTTAGCGGAGGTCGGCAAAGTGGTGTCGAAAGCGAGTTCGGACCAGCGGTCGAACGACAGCTTTTTTTCGGATTCGAGCAGCTGGCGGGAACGGCGGGCAATGCCGGTATCCCGTTCAGCGCGGAACATGTAGGCCGGGAAGACAGCCGGATCAGGATTGTTCGCGGCAGTTGTGAAAAAGGGTGAGCTATTGGAATTCTGGACATATCCAGCCGGTGGATCTTCGACTTGGGGTAGCTGCTCCAACGGGAAAAATGGCCCCCATTCGGTCGCCGGATCGCTGCCATCAACCGGGTTGGACCAATCGAAACGCTCGGACCGTTCGGCAATCGCACCACCGTAGACATAGAAGATGTGACCGTCTCGTCCTGCATACACGATGTTGTTGTAGATCAGATGCATCGGCGCGATGGCCTGCTTGAAGTCGTCGAGATTCCTGGCTCGGCACATGTCATAGAACTGTTGTAGTACTCCGCCCTGCTCGATTTTGGCAACTTTCAGCGCCAACTCGTGACCGTCGTCGTTCACGAAGACCGGCCCATGGTGGGTTTTCTTGAACGTGAAATCCCTGCGTTCCAGGCCCGAGTCGGTACGAATTTCGATCACTTCATGCCACATCGAAGCGACTCTCGAGTTCGAGCCATAGCGGTAGCTGACCGGATCGTCAGCTTCGAAGGTCTCCCGATAAACGTCAGTTACATCCGGCTCATTGGCGGTCATGGCCCAACCGATATCGCCGTTGTGTCCTGAGATTGGGAGGATGCCGATCCCGTAGGCCAACTGCCCGGAGATCTCCAGCCCTTGCTCGCTGTGCAGGGAAACTTCATAGGGTGCATCCAGCGGGATGTGGGGATTGATCAACAACATGGGATGGCCGGACGCACTCTTGTTCGGCCCGATCGCCCAAGCAGTCGACGCCAGGTAGCCCGCAAACAGGTCGAGAACCCCGGCTTGACCCAGGTGGCCCAAATCGTCACCGCCGATGCTCGAAGCATGGAACAACCGATAGCCCGCCAGGGCATGCCAGGGCTCGAAGTGTTGGATCAACGCCGGCCGAACCTCAGGATGCGTCATCAGAAAGTAGTTCATGCCATCAGCGAAGGCATCACAAAGCGCCTGGACCTCAGCCGAAGCCGCCTCATATTCCATTTTTGAAAACGTCTCGATCTCGAGTTTGCGCATGAAGATGTCCCACTCGAGCCATTTCGGCCCGCTGACCGAGGCAGCCCTACCCAGCATCTTGATGGTGGCCTGTTCCACATAGTGAAACTCGTCCTCGGCACGGGCATAGGTTGCGCCGAAGACAACGCTGGCATCAGTTGGTCCGTGGACGTGGGGTACGCCATAAGCGTCGCGATAAATCGTGACCGTCGCCGCTAGAGCGCCCAGCCGCTGTTTGAGCGCGGATTCAGTTGGGCTCAGGTTGCTGGGCTGCTCCGGCCGTTGTCGGGTGCACCCGAAACCCACCAGGGCCATTAATCCAACGGTGACTACGAAGAGAGGTCTTTTTGCCATGCGTCGATCTCCAGGTTGAAATTCGACGCCAGCCTAGAGTCACCGGGACCACAAATCGTCCGAAGGGATGCACTCGGACGTCCAGACCCATGAATTTTGCCCGTCGACGTGATCCCAGCGGCAGAGAGCAATAGACTGCAACACCAAACTTTGATTCGGGTGCAGAAAGCCCACTGAGAAAGGACTGCTCACCGTGTATCGATCCCTCGAGCCCCCGGTCGGCTCTCTCAAAATCGCCCCCTGGGACACCACCTGTGGCAACTTCCATGAGGTTGTGGGCTACACCTACTTCGGCGACTTCTTCCTGCGCGATCCAAAGACCGGACAGTACGCCCTGTTGTTCCCGTTTACCCCCGAGATCGTGCCGCTGGAACACTTCGACGAAGCCAGTTTCGCCGCCTTTCTCGACAAGCCTCATGTGGCCGATGGCTTTCTTCGACCGAAAGACCTGGAGGCTTTGGAGGCACGGCTCGGCCCGCTGGACGAGGATCAGATCTACATCCCAGAACCCTACCCGTTCATCGGTGAGCAGAGCACGCTCGAGAGCTACACCAAAGGTGACGTCTGGATCTTCGCCACAATCGTCGGGACCATGCATGGCCTCGGCTCGGAAGAGGATGACGAGATCGTTGTGTCGGTCTCGTGATGAGTTGAACCTCATCTTGCAGCCCCGCTCTTCCGGCCGCCCGAGCGCACGACCGAATGGTGGTCTGAGAAGGGCGAGACCATCGTCGACTCAGCATCGATACAATTGACGCTTTCGACGGCGAGCGGATAGACTTTTATGTCGTTTGTATTCAACAGATCAAGTGCATCAAGAGGGAGGGTTCCTGGCCGTTTCGAAGGCCCTGAAGGAGGCGGAGCGGCCGGACGATCAGAGATCCATCGCTCGCTATCCCAACTCGATTAAGAGCACTGAGAGCTGCGGAGGGCAGGATTTGAGGCTCGCAGATTGGCGGAGACCTCGCGGTCGTAGGCGAGCTGCTTTGAAAAGGCCCACCACGAATGCCAAGCGGAACGCTGGCAGCTCCCTTCTTGTCTCAGATCGCAAAGACTAGCTTGGCGCTAAGCATCGCCCATTCAGATTTCGGATCGGAACCATCCTATGACTCCTCCGTTGCAAGCTGACCCACAGGCCTTCCTAGAAGACCTCGACAAAAAGCTCTGGAACGCCGCCGACCGGCTCCGAGCCTCTCTCGACGCGGCCGTCTACAAGCACGCCGTACTCGGACTCATCTTTCTGAAATACGTCTCCGATTCCTTCCGGATGCGGCAGGACGAACTCATCGCCGCGCTGAGGGACCCTGATGACGAGTACTTCCTCGATCCCGAGGACTACGGCGGCCCTGAGTCGGACGATTACGCCGAAGCTCTCCGCGTCGAGCTCGAAGAGCGCGACTACTACGTCGCCAAGAACGTGTTCTGGGTACCCGCCCTCGCCCGCTGGAAGACCCTCCAGGACAATGCCAAGCTGCCGCCCGGCTCCAAGATCACGGTCACCAACGGCAAGAAGGAAGAATACGAGCTCAAATCTCTTGGTCGCTTCATCGACGATGCCCTCGAGGCCGTCGAACGCGAGAACTCCAAGCTCAAGGGCTTCATCGAGAAGAACCGCTACGCTCGCCTCGAGATCCCTCAGGACAACCTCGGCGGCCTGATCGACCTCATCGCGACCATCCCCTTCGAGCACGCCGACCTCCACGCCAAAGACATCCTTGGCCACGTCTACGAATACTTCCTCGGCCAGTTCGCCCTCGCCGAGGGCAAGAAGGGCGGCCAATACTTCACCCCCAAATCCATTGTCTCCCTCATCGTCGAGATGCTCGAGCCTTACCAGGGCCGCGTCTACGACCCCGCCATGGGCTCCGGCGGCTTCTTCGTCCAGAGCGAGCGCTTCATCAAGGAACACGGCGGCAAGCTCGGCAACCTCTCCGTCTACGGCCAGGAATCTAACCCCACCACCTGGCGCCTCGCAGCCATGAACATGGCCATCCGCGGCATTGACTTCAATTTCGGCAAAGAACCCGCCAACAGCTTCACCAACGACCAGCACCCCGACCTGCGCGCCGACTACGTCATGGCCAATCCCCCCTTCAACATCAAGGAATGGTGGGACGGCAAACTCGAAGGCGACCCCCGCTGGCAATACGGCACTCCGCCCGAGGGCAACGCCAACTTCGCCTGGGTGCAGCACATGCTCCACCACCTCGCCCCCAGTGGCTCCATGGCTCTGCTCCTCGCCAACGGCTCCATGTCCTCCAACACCAGAGGTGAAGGCGACATTAGAAAAGCCCTGCTCGAAGCCGACCTCGTCGAATGTATGGTTGCTCTCCCGGCTCAACTCTTCACCAACACCCAGATCCCTGCCTGCATCTGGTTCCTCACCAAAAATAAAAAAATTCGCGCTGACTTTGCCGACCGCAGCGGAAGAGTCCTCTTCATCGACGCCCGCAACCTCGGCTACATGAAAGACCGCGTCCTGCGCGACTTCACCCCCGAGGACATCGCGAAAATCACCGGCACTTTTCAGAAGTGGAAACGCGGCGAGGGCTACGAAGACGAAGCCGGCTTCTGCAAATCCGCCACCCTTGAGGAAATCGCCAAACATGATCATGTCCTCACGCCGGGACGGTATGTGGACCCAATGGATGAGGAAGACGATGGCGAGCCGTTTGCGGAAAAAATGGAGAGATTAGTCGCGGAAGTGAATGGACAATTCGTGGAGTCAGAAAAGCTACAGTCCACGATCAAATCGAACCTTCGAAACCTCGGATACGGATGACCGTTGCAATGGAAACTCTGGGCGATTTCATAACTCAAGGTGTTGTTTCCATCTTTACTGGGCCGTTTGGGAGCGCCCTACATTCCTACGATTATGTCTCTGATGGAGTGCCAGTAGTCCCAACTGAGGCGATCGTAAGTGGCCGACTGGATCCTTTGAAATTCCCTAAGATCACAGAGGAGAAGGCGCAGGAGCTGTCACGCTATAGTCTAAACGTCGGCGACCTAGTTTTTGCCCGTAGAGGTGCTCAGGCGTGTGGTTTGTCGGCAATGGTTGACAAGGCATCTCACGGTGCAATAGCCGGCACTGGGACGATTGTCGCACGGGTGAATGACCCGAGTCAGATCGACTGCAAGTTTTTCAGCCTACTCCTTGGGTCACAAGACTCAGTAAATTGGCTCAAACATCACGCGGTTGGAGCCACGATGCCAAACTTGAATAGTTCCATTATCGCAACACTTCCGGTTTCGATTCCAGCTATTGAAGATCAGCAAGCCATCGCGGCGATAATCAGTACCCTCGACGACAAGATCGAACTCAGCCGACGCATGAACCGGACTCTGGAGGCGATGGCGCAGGCGATCTTCAAGTCGTGGTTTGTGGATTTTGAGCCCGTTCGGGCCAAGGCCACCGCCAAAGCCGCCGGAGCCGACTCCGCCGCCATCGAACGCGCCGCCATGGCCGCCATCTCCGGTCGCTCCATCGAAGAAGCCATCGCCCAAGAGGGTTACTTCGATGAACTAACTAACTCGAATCGAGAATCCCTCGCCCAAACCGCCGCCCTCTTCCCCGACACCGTCCAAGACTCTCCACTCGGCGAGATCCCAGCGAGATGGAATGTGGTTGGATTCGATAAGCTAGCGACACTGGATACAACATCGGTCAAACCGTTCAATTCCCCGACGAAATTGTGGGAGCACTACAGCATTCCATCCTTTGATGCATCGAATCTTCCCACTTGGGAAACAGGTGCTTGCATCAAGAGCAACAAATACTTGGTGAAGCCTGGTGCTATTCTAGCATCGAAGCTAAACCCGCAGTTCCCGAGAACTTGGTGGCCGCCCCATTTTGACAAGAACGCGGCGATTTGCTCCACCGAATTTATGCAATTCATTCCTGTTGATCCAACGGAACAAGCTTTCATCTATGGGCTAATTACGTCTGCACCATTCCAAGCTGGGATAGGTGAACGAGTGACTGGAAGCACTGGTAGTCGTCAACGGGCCCAGCCCAAGCAAATCGCCACGATAAGTGTTCTGGATTCTGGCTCTGCAATTCGAAGAGAGTTTGTTCGGGTTACCCAACCTATTTACAAGAAAACGAACTCAGGTCTCCTTGAGTCCAAGACTCTAGGGCAACTCCGCGACACGCTTCTCCCGAAGCTCCTTTCCGGAAAGATTCAAGTTCCAGAGTCGGAAAAGAGGTCTAGTTGAAATTTCTAGATCCAGACTTCCGGCAAGACGTTACAGCGGAGGTCGACAAAAAGACTGGAGAGGTGCTGGTCTCAGGACTCCCTTTTTCGCCTGTTGATATCCTCACCAATGACCCTGACTCGTATCAGGAGGCGTTTCGGAATTGGTTGAGCGACGAATGGATCCCAAAGCGGCAAGAACGTTTGGATTTGATTCTGAAGGACCCCGCAAACCATCAACGCTACGGGGAGCTTACCCATTCTGTGCTGGCCCGGAGGGTTGTTCCGTTCGTGGGATCAGGAATGTCCGAGCCATCAGGAAAGCCTATGTGGTCCAAGTTTCTCCGCGAGGTTCGGACAAGCAGCAAACTCCTGAAGAGAGAACTGGAGGCGTATCTTAAGAAAGGGGAGTTTGAGCAAGCCGCGACGGCTCTTCTCAATAAAATGCCGAGCCAGCTATTCGATGAGCGCTTGGAGCAGGTCTTTCTGACACGTAATACCGATAAAGTGGCAGGTGCTGTGCGGTGCCTACCCGAGATTTTCGATGGGACGTTCTTGACGACCAATTTCGACAACATTCTAGAAGTGGTTCAAGAAGGCAGCGAGGCTGGCAACTTCGAGGGGATCCTCGATGGGTCTACCATTTCAGAGTTCCGAATGATGCGCGGGCGTGGGCACCGATGTCTCTTGAAGATTCATGGGGACTACAAGAGACCTGCTGGAAGGGTTCTAACTGATACTGAATACGATTCCACTTATGCCAAGGGAAGCGCTGCACGGACTGAGCTTGAATACGTTTTTGGGTGTGAGCCGCTCTTGTTTCTAGGATGCAGCTTATCAAACGACCGAACTATGGCCCTGCTTAAAGAGGTCGTCGAGAACGACTCAAACACTCCGCGAAATTTCGCATTTCTAAGCTGTCCGCCAACAAACAAAGCTAAACTATTTCGGGAGCACTTCCTTTCGGAGCGAAAGATTTTTCCGATTTGGTATGACGGAGATCACGACGAAGACATAGAGTCTTTATTGTTTGGCCTCATGCGGGAACTGAAGAAGATTTAGGCAACGATGATCAACGAGGACCAACTCGAACAGCTCGCGATCCAGTGGTGTAGAGACACGGGATGGAGCTTTACGCACGGCCCGGACATCGCACCGGAAAGCGCCGCACCCGTGCGTTCGGATTTCCGTGAAGTTGTCCCCAAAGGGCGGCTTGCCTCCGCGATCTCCCGTCTCTATCCGAAACTTCCACCCGCCGCCGTCGAAGAAGTCATCCAGCTCGCCACTAAGCCCAGCGAACCGAGCCTAGCCCAGAACAACCGCGCCTTTCACCGCCGCACCATCGCCCAACACCGCGACACCCTTCTCCCCCAACTCCTCTCCGGCGAACTGACCGTCCCCGAGGTTGAATCCCAAACCGAGGAGGCGCTGGCATGAGCGACGCCCTCCAGCCCACCGGCGAGTTCCTCCTCTATACCACCGAGGACGGACAGAGTCGGGTCGAGTGTCGTTTCGAAAACGAGACGATCTGGCTGTCTCAGGCGTTGATGGCAGAGCTTTTTGACCGTGATGTGCGCACGATTAACGAACACTTGCAAAACCTTTACGAGGAAGCGGAACTTGCCCCGGAGGCAACTATCCGGAAATTCCGGATAGTTCGCCAGGAGGGTTCTCGACAGGTCGCTCGAGTCATCGAACACTACAATCTGGAAGCGATCCTGGCCGTTGGCTTTCGGGTCAAGTCTCCGCGTGGAACCCAGTTTCGCAAGTGGGCGAACACGCGCCTTCAGGAGTTTCTCGTCAAGGGATTCACCATGGACGATGAGCGGCTCAAGAATCCGCCAGTTGATGGAAACGGTATCCCCGACTACTTCGACGAACTCCTCGACCGCATCCGCGACATCCGGACAAGCGAACGCCGAGTCTATCTCCGGGTACGGGAGATTTTCGCCCTCGCCGCCGACTACCAACCTTCAAAGAAGGAGACAACCGCCTTCTTCAAGGCGATTCAGAACAAGCTCCACTTCGCGGCCACTGGAAAAACTGCCGCCGAACTGATTCAGGAACGAGCGGATGCCACCCAGCCGAACATGGGCCTGACCGTCTGGAAAGGGGAGCTGGTGCGCAAAGCCGACGTCACCGTGGCCAAGAATTTCCTGAAGTCGGAAGAAATCGAAGAGTTGAACCGCATCGTCGTGATGTGGCTCGACTTCGCCGAGGATCAAGCCCGCCGCCGTCAGCAGGTCTTTCTGCGCGACTGGCAAACCAAGCTCGACGAGTTTCTCCGCTTCAATGATCGCGACGTGCTGGAGAACGCGGGATCCGTGGCAAAGAAAGATGCGGACGAACATGCGCAGAGTGAATACGAGACCTTCGCCCAACGCCGTCGCGAATTTCTCGAAGCCGAGGCGGCCCGTGACGAGATCAAGCGTATCGAAGACATCGCCAAAGCGCCTGTTGCGAAAGTACAAGTACCCGCCAGAGGGGCAGGAAGAAGCCGTGGCACGAGTGATTGAACAAGCTGAGGCTCTTTGCGAGGAATGGTCCGACTAGGAGCTGGGTTCTAGA
>JAJCXO010000069.1 GCA_029263395.1 Acidobacteriota bacterium
ACGCGGCGTTGCTGGATCAGGCTTGCGCCCATTGTCCAATATTCCCCACTGCTGCCTCCCGTAGGAGTCTGGACCGTGTCTCAGTTCCAGTGTGGCCGATCACCCTCTCAGGCCGGCTACTGATCGTCGCCTTGGTGAGCCGTTACCTCACCAACTAGCTAATCAGACGCGGATCCCTCTGGAAGCGATAGCTTTCAAGAAGAGGCCATCTTTGTTGACTTCGCTCTCACGAGGCCAACGTATGCGGTATTAGCTCAAGTTTCCCTGAGTTGTTCCCCACTTCTAGGCAGGTTATCCACGTGTTACTCACCCGTTCGCCGCTCTACTCGCGACCGAAGTCACTTTCGCGCTCGACTTGCATGTGTTAGGCACGCCGCCAGCGTTCATTCTGAGCCAGGATCAAACTCTCCAGTTTAAACCTGCAACTGCTTTCGGCCCTAAGACTGAAAACAGTGTTTATCTGCGTTTTTCGTACTTTGTACGTCGCAAGAATTGATACGTCTTCGCGAGAAGCACGCACCAACTCTAGAATTGTCGTTGGCATTCTCTCTATTCAGTTTTCAAAGAACCGACACCGAAACCCCTTGGGAACTAGCACTTCCGCAGCGCCTTAGCGCTTCTAGAAGCTTTCTTCACTTCCGGGGCAGACCGCTAACTATACAATCCGTTTTGAACCTTGTCAACAATTTTTTTGAATTCAACCGAGACTGAATTCAGTGTCGACACGCTTGACCGCTATTTACCCTTGCAGCGCTTTCGCTGCTTGAGCGCAGCTGACCTTGCTTGTTGGGTTACGGACAGATTGAAAGGATCGGGTCTCTATCTCGAAGCTCCGCAGCGGTGTCGCCGCGGGAGAGCGGATAATAGGGGGACCAGAATCGAGTGTCAAGACTTTTCTCTGAGAATTTCCGGAAGATTCCAATTACAGATTTCAAGGCCCGGATTCAGCCACTCGCAGGGCCCCTGGTAGCAGGCTGCCAGCGAATTCGACGCCCCTCGATGTCCCAGTCCATGGTCAGCAATCGGCTCAACGCTTCAGGGTAGGCACGATGCTCCTCGATCAAGATTCGGGCTGCCAGGGAGTCTTCTGTATCTTCGTCTTCAACTGGCACTGCCTTCTGAATCACGACTGGGCCACTGTCGAGCCCTTCGTCGACCAGATGGACCGTGCAGCCAGAGAGGCGGACGCCGTGGCTCAGTGCCTGGCCCTGGGCCTCGAGGCCCGGGAAGGACGGCAACAGACTGGGATGGATGTTGAGGATACGGCGCGGGAACGCGGCCACGAAAGCCGGCGAAAGCAGGCGCATGTAGCCGGCCAAACAAACCCACTCCACCCGTTGCTGGCGCAGCACCTCAATCACCCGCTCGTCGTGCTGTAGGCGACTGCTTCTACGGCGCGGGATGGCGATTGCTGGAATGCCGAGCTCAGCCGCTTTGGTGAGCCCGGCAGCCTTGGAATTATTGGACACCACAACCACGATGCGGGCCGGGATCTCGCCGCGCTCCATCGCTGCGTGCAGTGACAGGAAGTTACTGCCGCGACCCGACAGCAGCACCGCGACCCGAGCCAGTGATTCTTCACCCACTACAACCCGTCCTCGCCAGGAACCAAACCGAGATCATAGACAACGCCGCCACTACCAGCCTGCACTGTGCCGATCGGCGACGCCGGCTGGTTTTGTTGCTGTAAGATCTTTAGGATTTCCCCAGCGCCAGCTGGATCGACTACCAGCACCATACCGACCCCCATATTGAACACCCGGAACATCTCCTCGGTCGCAACCTCGCCGCGGTCTTGCAGGACGTGGAACAGGTCCGGCAGTCGCCAGCTCCCAACTCGAATCTCGGCCTGAGTCTTCGCTGGCAGCACCCGCGGCAGGTTGTCGGTGAGACCACCACCGGTAATGTGTGCCATAGCATGCAGCGCCGGGTGTTGGAGTAGCGAACGCAGTGCTGGGAGGTAGGAACGATGAGGCTCCAACAAGATTTTCCCGAGTGGACGCCGGTCATCCTCGACCCCTGGTATCTTGTCGGCCATGCCGAGCCCTAGACGTTCAATAAAGACATGGCGAGCCAACGAATAGCCATTGGTATGCAGCCCAGACGACGGCAGCGCCAGCAGTAGATCGCCTGCACGTACTCGCGAGCCATCGAGCAACGCCGCGCGGTCCACAATGCCGACGATGAAGCCCACGAGTTCATAGTCACCGGGCTGATAGAAGCCCGGCATTTCCGCAGTCTCGCCACCGAGCAGGGCACAGCCGTTTTCGCGACAGCCGTCGGCCAAACCGCTCACCAACGCAGCAAAGGCGTCCGGTTCGAGGGTTCCGGTGCCAACGTAGTCCAGGAAGAACAGTGGCGTAGCCCCTTGGACCAAGATGTCATTGACGCAATGGTTGACCAGATCGCGGCCAACTGTCGAATAATCTCCCGCCATTTTCGCCACCATCAGCTTGGTACCAACACCATCGGCAGACGAGACCAACACCGGCTCCTCCACGCCTTCGAGATCCGGCCTAAAGAGCCCGCCGAAGGACCCGACCCCTCCGAGAACTCCCGGAGTTCGGGTTGAGCGGACCAGTTTTTTGATCCGCCCAAGAGCAGCATCTTGGGCGTCGATATCCACCCCTGCCCGGCGGTAGGCATCATTCGAATCGGTCACTTGGTGCTCCTCGCAGGTCTCGTTACAAGACTCTGGTTTCGTACAGGACTCGGGTCTCGTTACAAAAACAGGTTACTGTGAATCCTCGGTGCGGATCGGAAAGAGTCTGCCCTGTTTAGGGTCGATGGTGGAGATCGGCACCCGATAGTCGCCGGTCCAACAGGCATTACAGTAACTGTCGGGAGGACCACTAACGGAGTCCAGTAGCCCCTCCAGGCTAAGGTAGGCCAGACTATCGGCTTCAACATAGCCCAGGATCTCTTCGAGATCGTAGCGTGCCGCAATCAGGTCGTCGCGACGCGGAGTGTCGATACCGTAGTGACAGGGCCAGCGGGTCGGCGGTGAACTGATCCTGAGATGTACCTCGGTCGCCCCAGCCTCCCGCACCATCCGAACGATCTTACGCGAAGTGGTACCACGCACGATCGAGTCGTCAACCAAGACAATTCGCCGCCCTTCAATCAAACGCCGCACCGGATTTAGCTTGACGCGAACTCCGAAGTCGCGGATCGATTGTTCTGGTTGGATGAAGGTGCGACCAACATAATGATTACGAATCATGCCGTGCTCGAAAGGTATATCCGAGCCGCGACTGAAACCGATGGCGGGAAACAGCCCGCTGTCAGGCACCGGAACCACAACGTCTGCCGACACAGGGCTCTCTTCAGCGAGGCGCACGCCCATCGCGGTGCGAACCTCGGACACCGCATCACCAAAAACTTCGCTGTCAGGGCGTGCAAAGTAGACGTGCTCGAAGACACAGCGGGCCGGTACTTGGGCTTTCGGCAAACTATACCGTTCGATGTCTCGGCCGCGGACCGCAACCACCTCGCCCGGCTCCAGCTCACCCAGGGAGGTTGCCCCCAATAAGTCGAACGCACAGCTCTCCGAGGAAAAGCAGCGGGCCCCCTGACACTCACCCATGACCAGCGGCCGGAAGCCATGAGGATCACGGGCGGCAATCAACCCTTGGTCGGTCAACAGCAACAACGAGTAGGCACCGCGCACTTCTTGTAGTGCCAAAAGCAGCGAATCGACGACATCCGGGCGTGGATTCATCGCCATCAAGTGAAGGATCACCTCGGTGTCGCTGGTCGTCTGGAAGATCGACCCACGCCGTTCCAAGCGCTCACGCACCTCGGCACCGTTCGACAGATGGCCGTTGTGCACAATAGCGATCGGCCCCATCGCGGTCTTGACGACAATGGGCTGCGCGTTGGACAACACGCTGGTACCGGTGGTGGAGTACCGGGTATGGCCAAGCGCTCGTTGACCGCCCAGTCGTTCCAAGACCGCTGGCCGGAAAACATCCGCAACCTGACCCATACCACGTTCGACACACATTCGTGTGCCGTCCCAAGCCACCAGGCCCGCACTCTCCTGGCCTCGATGCTGCAACGCATAGAGACCTAGATAGACAAAGCTGGCCGCCTCGTCATGGGATTCGATTCCAAAAATGCCACACATAATGAGTTACATCCCAAGGGCTCGCGGCAGAGCGGTGGACCAGATTCGATGGAGGTCTTCGACCTTGGAGTCCATTGCCGCGCCGTCGCAGCGGAGTTTCATGGACGATCCACCGACGCTGCCAACCTCCACTACAGGCACCCCGAGTTTCTCCGCCTTCGCCATCACCTGCTCCACGAAATCCGGTGCCACTGCCACGATTGCCCGAGCCTGAGTCTCCGAAAATAATTGATGCGGTTGATCGTTGATTTCGAGCTCCACCCCTAACCCACCACCGAAACAAGCCTCGGCCAATGCAACACCCAGCCCCCCTTCGGCCAGGTCATGGGCGGTGTGAACCAGCCCCTCGGACACCAGAGAACGCAACAAACCGGCAAGCCTTGATTCAGCCTCCAGGTCAACTCTAGGCGGCGCTCCCTGCTCGACGCCGTGCAGCAACCGCAGATAGGCCGAGCCTCCAAACTCACTCGCGTCTCGCCCCAGCACCAAAACGCGATCACCCACGGTCGTAAAGTGCGCCACCGGCAAGTTCATAACGT
Organism: Acidobacteriota bacterium; assembly: GCA_029263395.1. Classification (GTDB taxonomy): domain Bacteria; phylum Acidobacteriota; class Thermoanaerobaculia; order Multivoradales; family J023; genus JAAELT01. The sequence continues at coordinate 4,669 of JAJCXO010000069.1, forward strand.
CGGCGATCACGCCGACCATGGCGATGGTCGGGGTTGGCGGGATCGAGCGCCCTTCAGTCTCGTTGTAAAACGAGACGTTGCCCGAAATCACCGGTACGTCGAGCGCTCGGCAGCCGGCAGAAATGCCTCGCACCGCTTCCCGGAACTGCCACGAAACCTCGGGATTCTCCGGGTTGCCAAAATTCAGGCAATCGGTCAGCCCTACCGGCTCGGCGCCGACACAGGCCAAGTTGCGCACCGCCTCCGCCACCGCCTGAGCACCACCGGTTGCGGGGTCTAGGCTGCAGTAAACCGGATTGACGTCGGAGGTCAGTCCGAGCCCACCCGGGGTTCCCTTGAGAGCCAACACCGCTGCGTCGCCTCCCGGGCCGATGACGGTGTTGGTACGCACCGTGTGATCATATTGATGCCAGATCCAAGACTTACATCCCAGCTCGGGAGTATCGAGCAGACTTGCCAGGGTTGCTCCAAGGTCGTCTGGCTCCGGCACTTCTGGAGGCGCTTGGCGGGCGGCCAGGTCGCTCGGCTCGGCCACCGGTCGACGGTACATTGGCGCATTGGTGGCTAGCGGTGAGATCGGCATGTTGGCCACCTCTTCACCCCCGGCAAAAATCTGCGCTCGTCCGTCGCCGGTGATCTCGCCGATTTCGGCAACCTCGAGTCCCCAGCGTTCGAAGATCTTGACGACCTCCTCCTGGCGACCACGGTGTGCCACCAACAGCATGCGCTCCTGGGATTCGGAGAGCATGATCTCGTAAGGCGAAATATTGGGCTGGCGGAGCGGAACCTGATCGAGATCCAAACGGAAACCGACGCCGCCACGATCCGCCATCTCGAAGGCGCTACTGGTCAAGCCGGCAGCACCCATATCCTGCACCGCCACCGCAGCATCCGTCCGCATGACCTCGAGGCAGGCTTCGAGCACAATCTTCTCAGTGAAGGGATCACCAACTTGCACGGTCGGGCGTTTGGACTCGCTCTCCGCGTCGAACGACTCCGACGCCATGGTGGCACCGTGAATACCGTCACGACCGGTAGCGCTACCGGCGTAGAGCATCGGGTTGCCGGCACCGGAAGCGCGAGCGTGGAAGATGCCGTCATGGCGAGCCAAGCCGAGGGCGAACGCATTGACCAAGATGTTCTCGTTATAACCCGAATGGAAGCTGGTCTCACCACCAACGGTTGGAATACCGACACAGTTGCCGTAGTCGCCGATGCCGCGGACCACACCGTCGATCAGGTAACGCATGCGCGGCGCATCGATGTCACCGAAACGCAGCGCGTCGAGACAGGCGACCGGACGTGCCCCCATGGTGAAGATGTCCCGCAAAATACCACCGACACCCGTCGCCGCCCCTTGGTAGGGTTCGATGAAGCTTGGGTGATTGTGGCTTTCCATCTTGAACACCGCCACCCATCCGTTGCCGATGTCGACAACACCAGCGTTTTCTCCCGGCCCCTGTAGGACGCGCTCGCCTTCGGTGGGAAACTCGCGGAGATAAACCTTGGAGGATTTGTAGGAGCAGTGCTCTGACCACAACGCCGAAGTGATGCCGAGTTCGGTGTACGTCGGCACGCGCCCGAGGATGTCGCAGATTCGGCCGTACTCGTCTTCGGCCAAGCCCATCCCCTTTGCCAACTCAAAATCGACGACGGGCTCATTATAAGTCGCACTACCGGAGGCCGCATTACCCTGATCCGCACTCATGCCACAGCTCCCTTGGGATCCGCCGCCATACCGACCGCCGACGCCAAGACCGCCAGGCCATCGTCATTACCGAACAGCTGGTCAGCACAACGTTCTGGATGCGGCATCATGCCGAGCACGTTGCCAGCGTCGTTGCAGACCCCGGCGATGGCCCGTGCTGAGCCGTTAACGTTCCACTTCGTAGCGTTCTCGCCGCTGGCTTCGCCACCTTCCGGATCGACGTAGCGGAACACCACACGACGGTTGCGTTCGAGCTCGTCGAGGGCCCCTCCGGTGTCGATGTAGCAGCCCTCGGCGTGAGCGATCGGCATACGCAACACCTGCCCAGATCGGTAACCAGAAGTAAACGGCAGATCGTGGCGCTCGACCTTGAGAAAGAGGTCGCGACACTCGAAACGTAGGCTCTGGTTTCGGCGCATCGCACCGCTGAGCATGCCCGCTTCGAGCAGGATCTGAAAACCGTTACAGATGCCCAGCACTCGGCCTCCGTTATCGGCCAGCTCACGCACCGCGGCCATGATCGGAGAATGGACCGCCATCGCCCCAGCGCGCAGATAGTCCCCGTAGGAGAACCCTCCGGGTAGAACGACGAGTTCACAACCCTGTACCGAAGTGTCTCCGTGCCACAGGAACAGCACTTCCTGGCCCAAGGTATGTTTGAGCACATGGTAGACATCATGGTCACAATTGCTACCCGGGAAAACGACTACGCCACATTTCATGCCGATTCGCTCTCCAACAGTTCGACCGAATAGTCCTCGATCAGCGTATTCGCCAACAACTGCTCGCTGATCTGGCCAAGCTCTTCCTCGACCGAGCCGCCGTTGTCTGACAATACGATCTCGAAGCTCTTACCGGCACGGACATCGAGAACCCGGTCGAAACCGAGTCGGCCCAGGGCACCGGCGATCGCCTTGCCTTGAGCGTCCAAGATCTCCCGACGCGGGTAGACCGTAACGCGCGCTCTGACCGTCATCGCGATACCTCCAAAATCTGAGTCTATTGAGTACTGAATCGTTCGGAATGGCTACAACACAAGTCTGTGCTAAGAATTAGGTCTATCTTCAGAACAGCTCCGTTGGACAGGTCTTCCCTAAAACAGGTCTTCTCTAGAACAGGTCTTCTCTAGAACAGAGTCCCTTGCTGCCCAGCACAACGTGCCAAAGGTACGGTGCCGCGGCGGACCTCGAGCCACGGAGTCGGCTCATCTTGTTGAGTGACAACAATCTGGGCGGTGGAGCCCGCCTGGGCGAGAGCCTCTCCCATCGCCTGGGCAGCCAGCGCCGGCAAATTGTTGGTGCGCGACAGATGGTAGAGCACCACCCAGCTCAAGCGCTCGCTGAGCAGTTCGATGACACCTTCCGCCGCCTCACGATTGGACAGATGGCCGTGACGTCCGGCCACACGTTGCTTGAGGTGCCAGGGATAGGGCCCGGTCCGCAGCATTTGTAAATCATGGTTGGCCTCGATCACCAGGCAGTCGAGATCTTGGAGCCGGCCCCAAGCCAGCTGACTACGGCTCCCCATATCGGTGACGACTCCCAGGCGGCAGCCCTCCTGGTCTTCGATCACGAAGCCCACCGGCTCCCGAGCGTCGTGGGGAATGCCGAAGGCCTCGACCCAGAAGCCGGGCGACTCCGGTACCTCGAACGGTTTGCCAGAGCGAATAGCTCGCGCCTCGGCGATCGCTTCGGCGCTGAGACCCGAGGTGTCAAGGGTTCCTTGGGTGGCGTAAACCGGTTGCCTATAACGCCGCAACATCACATCGGCGCCGCGACAATGGTCCTGATGCTCGTGGGTCAACAGCAGCGCGTCCACTCGCGAGATATCCGCACCGAGACCAGCAAGGCGCTGCTGCAACTGCCGGCACGAGAAGCCGGCATCGACGAGTAAACGTCGATTTCCCGATTCCACGACCAGGGAATTCCCCGCGCTACCAGAACCCAAAACCGCCACACGCATGATGGAGACTGTCAGTCGTCGTTGTTGGTCAACGCATACAGATTAGACATTCAACAGCTGCGGAACGCCAGATCGAGGGCCATGGCGTCTGTGCGCCAGCATCTCGGAGCCCACTTTCACCGTGACTCAAGCCTAGCCGATCATCACGCTCAAGCCTACCTCCGAACCCAAGATATTGGGGCACTTCGTCCCAGAGTCTCTCTATCGTGTGGCCGAGGTCTCTGCCTTCGGGTCTCTGAACAGCTTCAGAACTCGTAGGTCTTGCCTTGCTCGAGAAACTCGACATCAGGATTTCGGAGCTGTTTGACCTCAGCTCGAATACGTTCGACGCACGGCGGCTTCAGGTGATGCAGCAGGACCGGGACTTTGACCTCGAGCTTCTCGAGCTCCTGCTCCAAGGTCCGCGGCGTGAGATGAAACGAGACATCTGCGATCTCTTGCAGCGAGTTGTCGAAGCTGGTGTCAACGCAGACCGCTTGCAAATTGCGGGCTCTGTTAGCGATTTCCCACATCCGAAACGTCGGCCCAGTATCACTCGACCACACCACCGATTTGCCGTTCTCCTCGATCAGGAACCCGTGAGTTGGCACCGGATGATCAACCTGGATCGGCGTAAAGCGGACACCATTGAGCTCAACCGGTGTCTCCGCCAGCAGCTCGTGGAACTTGACCGCCGGCAGCAGGTGATTCGGCAATCGAGTGAAATCCGGCCAGGTGGCATTATTGAACAGGTACTTGCGAATCGCGTACTCAGTAGCGGACGAAGTGTAGATATCGATTGTGCTCTGGCGACGGCCGAACACGTTCTCGATGAAGAACGGAATCGAGCTGGTGTGATCCATGTGCGAGTGCGACAGCAGGATCCAGTCGATTTCCGCCTGGCGCTCGATCGGCAGAGCTTGGGATAGAGAACCAGCGTCGAGAGCGATGCGATCGTTGATCACCAGGCATGTCATACGACAGCCCAGGCTCTCGCCACCATATCCTCCTATGACCTCGATCTTCATAAGATATCCGGAGCATCAAAGGCTGCGACGATGAGGCTCTTACTGCCGTGCGCGGCGTTCGATCTACGATTCACGCTGATCCGTGACCGCAAGATCTTCAAAGTCCACAGTCTGTCTCATATTCGCAAAGTTGCAGAATACTACCCTTGTTCGCCATCTCCGAACAAGGAGCACTGCAGGCGTTCTCCATCCGCGACGGTAAAACCATCACGATCCATCAAACACGTGAAGGCGTTGACCACCCGCGGACAGAATTGTGTGCCGGCCCCGCGCTGGATTTCGCCCAAGGCGACCGCTGGTGCCATCGCCTCACGGTAAGGTCGACTGCTGGTCATCGCGTCGAAGGTATCCGCCACCGCAATGATTCGTGCCGACATCGGGATGTCCTGGTCGGATAGACCATCCGGATAGCCTTTGCCATCCAATCGCTCGTGGTGGCTGCGCACCCCGGGCAAGATGTCGTGAAGCTCGCGGATACTGGAGATGATCTCCGCCCCGTCCACCGGGTGGCGTTGCATCACCGCCGCTTCGCTGGCGTCGAGTGGAGCAGGTTTGCGCAACACATGGTCCGGGACAGCAATCTTGCCGACATCGTGCAGCGTCGAGGCTAGACGCAATTTTTCGAGCTCTTGCGAACTGAGTTGCATCTCGTGGCCGAGTAACAGGGAATAACAGACCACCCGGCGTACGTGCCCACCGGTGTATGGGTCCCGTTTCTCGATCGCCTCGGAAAGTGCCGTCACAGTATCCACGAACTGCCCCTTGAGGGCAGTGTAGAGACGAGCGTTATCGATCGCTTGCCCCAAAGGAGCGGCAAACAGCCGCATACGTTCCAGATCACGCTCTGTGAAGGTCAGCTTGCCGAGCGGATTGAGGATCTGCAGCACCCCCACCACTCGCCCCTGAGCTTTTAAGGGTACGGTCAACACTGCCCGGGTCCGGAACGCGCCCGAGAGGTCACCGCCCCAGCCAGGATCCGACGAGGCGTCGTCCACGATCTCACCGCGACCGGATGCCGCCACTCGGCCGACGATCCCCTCGCCGATCGCGACCCGGCGATGCCGAATTTCCTCGGCTACCGTGCCGCGAACAATCCGAAAGAACAGCTCTTCGCGGTGCGGATCAACTTCCCAAATCGAGCTGGTTTCGGCATGGCAAAGCTTCTCGGCATGGTCCATGGCAAGCTCCAAGACGCGCTCGATATCGAGGCTTCCTGCCAGCTCGACGCTGATTTCGAGAAGACCCTCGTACTCCTCGAGACGTTGATGGAGTTCCACTGCTGCCATAGTGCTGATGCCGGAATGCGACGCCGAGCATAACGCAACTCGGCCTACATCAGAAACCAACCTCCGCACGGTGGGCTGTCTTCCAGGTCCAACTCTCTTGGGAGAGGTGGATCATAAAAAAGGGCCGCGCCAGAAGCGCGGCCCTTTTTTCAACTCGCTTTTCTAAAAAGCTGGACCGATCCGATCAGAACCGGGTACCGATCCAGAAGTCGGTTTCGAAGCTGCCCTCGGAATCCTTGAGGTCGTACCGCTTCGAGAAATCCCAGTTGGCGCTCAGGCCGAACAGCCGAGCGGAGATGCCGAAACCGTACGACGCCACCGCGTCTTCCAGGCGATCGTCGTCACCGATCAAGTCGAAATCGGTGACCTCCGGGAACCAGGCGCCACCGATGTCGAAGAAGAAGACGCCGCGGATGCCCTGGAAGGCAAGGATCGGCGTCACCAGTTGGTCGATCAGCGGGAACCTGAACTCGGCGTTACCGTAGAAGGCACGGAAACCACCGAGACTCCGGGTACGGAAGCCACGGATCGTGTCGAGGCCACCAATGTAGGTCGGCTGCGGTGAATTACCGGACGACGACCTGCCGAAGAAACGGAAAGCGAAGTTGGTGCGCCGGGTGATCGGTAAGTACTTGCGAGCATCGATCGAGATGTTGGCCACCAACGTATCACTGTCGGTCGAGCCGAAGGCTGGAGTGATCAACGGCACGATTTCGTCGGGGAGATCGAAGCCATCTTTCTCGATATCCGGTGCCCACGAAGCCTGGATCCGCAACCGATGGCCGCCGACCGGTCCCCAGCTGTTGTAGATCGTGGTGTCGGAGACAAAACCCGCGGAGATCTGCGGATAAACGTCGGATCGCGGTGCGATCACCACAAAATCGTCACCGTTGGTGTCCCGCGCTTGGCCGAAGGTATCGAACTCTCGGAAATAGGCACCCGCAGTGACTTCGATGCGCCGGTTGAAGGACAACGGGAAGATGCGTGTGTACTCCGCACCGGTGATGCCGTAAACCTGGCGACGATCAAAATCAGTGACGAATCCAAAATCGTCGAACTCGGGCTCGAACGAGTAGATGCGCCGATCGAATAGCCTAGCCGACCATTGGTTGCGCTTCCGCTGGTTGAGGTAGATGGCGTCGAAATCCGACAAGGCGTCAACCGCAGCAACGTTGACCAGAATCCGGCGGTCGCCCAAGTAGTCACTGAAGCTCAACAACACACGACCAATAAAAACCTGGTTGCTGTCGACGCCAACAAAGTTCTGAGCATCGTCGAGGAAAAACTTGAAACCACCGTAAGGGTCGATCTTCTCCTCGTCGACGGTCACTTCGATATCCGGCTCGAATTGCTCGAGTTCACCCATTACCGCCGGCTCACTGGCGATCTGCACCGCAACCGGCTCGCTAACCGGTTCTTCGACATCCGTCATGTAGAGATCGGAACGGCCCTTCCAGTAGCCACCGTAAACCAACCGTTCGCCACCTTCCGGCAACGGCAACACCGTGGGACGATCGCAGCCGGTGACGGCGTTGGTGTATTGGGTGAGCTGCTTCTTCTCCAGATCGAGGCCGAAGATGTTGTCGGCACCGGTCCGATTGGAGGTGAAGTAGATACGGTTGCCCTCGGCAGAGTAAACCGGCTCTTTGTTGTCGAAATCGCCGGTGGTCAGCTGATAACGCTTCGACAAATCGGCGGTGCTGGCGCGGAAGAGCTGGGCATGATCGCCGACGTACGAGGTGTAAGTCAGCCAGCGACCATCTGGAGAGAACACCGGAGCGGCATCAAAAAAATCGTCGTTGGTTAGATTGGTAATGTCCAGGGTGTCGATATCGATCGAAAAGATGTCGAACTGACCGTTGAGGTTGCCCGAAAAGACGATCGACTGACCGTCAGGGTGCCACGACGGTGACCGCTGCTGCTCGACCTCCATATCGATGATCTTGCGCAAGCCGCCGTTGAGGACGTCGATCAGGATGAGGCTGAAGCCGCCCTCACGACGGGCAAAGGCGGCAATGCTGTTGCCGTCCGGGGAAAACGAGATATCGGAGCCGATCTGCCGGCTGTTGTGCACCGAAATGCTCTTGATCTGCTTGTCGAAACCTTTGGTCAGATTCCTTATGCGACGCCGCTTGGGAGCGTCGAAGAGCGAAACATCAATCTCGCCTTTATCGGTGGTGATCGAGGCAACCAAGTCGCCCGACGGCGAGGCAGCCGGCGAAAGCTCTTGGCCACCAAAGGTGCCCGGCTCGAGCCGGAAAGGTTTGCCGAAGTCCCCGGGCTCTCCAGTTTCGAGCAACGACGGCAAGTACTTCTTGCGCGCCCAACGACGAAACTCGGCGTCAAAATCCTCGACGTCCATCCGGAACGTACGCTCGATCGCCTTCTCCATCCGCGAACCCAAGGTGTTGCGGAATTCGTAGATCAGATCGAGGACCGCCTCTTTCCCCCAGCGCTCTTCGATGTAATCGAACACCGCATGGCCATAACGGTAAGCGAAAAACCCACCACCCTGGGTAATCACCGACGGGATCCGGTCGTTGACCACCGCATCAACCATGTATTTGCGGTCCGAGGGGCCTTCGTCGTCACCGAAATAACTCGCCATACCTTCCATGAACCACTGAGGCGGCTGACCTCGCAGGCCGGCGCCAAGCTTGCCACGGGACAGGATGTGGTATTGGAAGATGTGGGTCAGCTCATGTTTGAGCAGAGCCAGCAGCTGCGGATCAGGCAGATCGAGAGGCATCACCATGCGGAAACGGTTGGATGTCGCAAACGCGCCAACCCCTTCCGGGATGCCATTCAGGATGACATTGTTCTGCAGGAACGCCGAGTGGGTGTCATAAACGATCAGCGGCGTTGGATCTTGGATCTGGTAGTCGAAGGTCCGAGACAGCTCGTCATAAGCGCTCTCCGCGAACGAAGCCACCTTCTCGAGCAGCTGAGCCTCGGTTTCGTAGTAGTAGATATCGAAATGCTGCGAATGGTAGATCTTCCAGTCGAAGTTTCGATACTGGATCTTGTTTTTGCCAAACTGAGCGCCAGCCGGCGCGACGGCGAGCAACGAAGCCACGCAGATCGCAACGATGGATATCCCGATCCCTGGTTTCAGGGAACGGGCCGCATGGGACCGGGGGGTGAGGACTCGGGTCACGGGGACCTCCTTTGAATTTCGATTCACGGCTGGCTGACCGTTGCTTGGATGGCCGTCGTCAGCCACCCGCATAACCTGAGAAACAGAAAGTTATGACGAACAGGAGCTACTGCGAGAACAGAATCCGGCTCGCTTCAACTTCCTTCTGGGAAAAGATGCCGAGGATCCTATCCTCTAAAGAGTAGAGATTCTGGAACATCCCGACCAACGGATCGGCACTTTCACCTTCGTATTGTTTGAAGTCTTTGAAGTTGTCGGAATAGAGCAGCTCGCCGGTTTGACCATCGTAAACCTGCATCACGATGTCGTATTCGAAGCCCGTTTCTTCGACCAGCACCTGCCGCTGGTAGACCTGGCCATCAAATGGCGACACATACTCTTCGCGGCGGTATCCGCTGCGATCCTGAATATCGAAGTCGAGGCTCCCAGCGAGGATCAAGTCGGCCTCGGTGCGCTCACCCAGCGCACGCCAAAAATCCTGGTCACGACCCAACATGTCAAGATCATAGGTTGGATAGCTGAGCGGCCCAACTTCGATCACTTTGAGATCGGTCTCGCGCCGGACGAGCTTGAAGATGTACCGTTCAAATTCACCCTGGACGTCGACATCGCGCCCCGGAATCCTGCCCTCGCCTTCCCGGCTCACCATAATAAACGGCGCCGGAGCGATCGTTTTGCGGCCGGTCAGATCGAGCCGGGCTCGCACCGGCAAGGTGAGCTTGACCTCGGTTGTCGTGGCAGCCAGCACCACCGGCGCAAAAGCCGGAGCCAACGCCAAGGCGATCCAGACGAAGATGATCCGAGACCTGGAATTGGCCTGATTTCCGAGCTGCTTGTTATTCATCATCTCAACTCCTGTGCTGAGCCGGGGCTACACCCACGACCGGTGCCTGACTCTCTGCAATACGTCTTCACGAGAGGTCGGTATTGTCCTCCCGACCGAGCGACCTACGAATCGGCTGTCGTCACACGACGTGGCACGGTTGCGGCCGCGGCATCTTCGTCGGCGGGTTTGAAGGCACGGTAGAACTCCACAAAACGTGAGTAGTTGCGCTTCAACTCTTTGTTCGTCGGGTCGGACTTGATCGCGCTCTGATAGTGATCGAGCGCTTTTTCGAAATTGCCCAACGCTTCGTACGCCACAGCCATGTTGTTGAGGATCTTCGAATCCCCGGGGCTGTGCCGCTCGGCTTGCTTGAAGCGGAAAAGCGCTTCGCTCCACAGACCACGCTTGGCCATTTCGACGCCAAACTCCAGCTGTGCTTGCGGTGTTTCCGGCGGCTTGCGGCCGGCTTGGGCTGTGGTTGCCAGACATAGGCTGGCCACCAGAGTGATCATCAGGGGGATGGTTCCGATGCTGTAACGCCGCTTCATCAGGAATCTCTCTTTCAGGGCGGGGGCGGTTCCAAGTTTCGCTTCGAGCCCGGCCGATTCGCCGAGTGAGAGGTACCGCGAGCGGGGCTGCTCGCCAGCACACCAAAGACTGTTTCTGCCTGGCGATGCGGGCCTCTCGAGAGTATATACGAGGGCTTTCGGAACCGGATTCCCCCGGCTGCACGGTTCGCCCCGTTAGTTGGCCCTTCCACCCCAGAACCTTGGTTCTCGAGAGCAATTCGCCACCCGGCGAAAGATTCGACCGCGTTTTCCCGTCTTTCATTAGTAGGCGTTTCTAGCAACCTCAATGCCAGCGTTACGCCATCCCCGCCTTGGCGACCAATACTGACCGGAGAAACCGATGAATCCGAGAGACCTACTGATCGCTCTGAACTCGAACGAACGTATCCAGCGGGACGCGCTTTGTCGACTCGCAACGGCGCCGGAGCGCTGGGCCCATCTGGGCTCCACCGGCGCCCTCACCCCTCGTGCCGCCGCCCAGCATGCCGCCGCCCTGGACGTGACGCCTCTCCAGTTGAGTCGCGCTCTCGAAACTCTACCGGGAGCCGAGCGCCGGGCGGCCACCGAACGTCAGCGAGCCAAGCGCGCCGGCGGCCGCATCGTTTGCCGCGGCGACGCCGACTACCCACCACAGCTCCTCGATCTGACGTTGCCGCCACCGGTGCTGACGATTCGCGGCCAACTACCGACCCGACCGGCAGTCGCCATTGTCGGCTCTCGTGAGATGAGCGGCTACGGCGAAGAGGCGGCACGCCGCTTCGCCACCGGGCTGGCGGCGGCTGGCGTCACCGTCGTTTCCGGTTTCGCCCGTGGTGTAGACACCATTGCACACCAGGCGGCCCTCGCCGCCGGTGGCAAAACTATTGCCGTACTGGGCTGCGGGATCGATATTGACTACCCCCGCGGTAACGCACGACTGGCAGACGATATCGCGCGCCACGGTGCGGTGGTGAGTGAGTTCTCGGTCGGTGCCGAGCCGCGAAGTTGGCGTTTCCCGATCCGCAACCGGGTGATCGCCGCCCTGGCTCTCGGCACACTGGTCGTCGAAGCGACGGTCAAATCGGGTTCCCTAATCACCGCCCACCAGGCTCTCGATCTCGGACGCGATGTTTACGCCGTCCCAGGCTCGATCTTCGAACCGCGAGCGGCCGGCACCAACAACCTGATCGCCGACGGCGCGCTGGTGGCACGGGATCCCCAAGACATTCTCGAGAGCTTATCGCTCGGCGTCCAACAAGAGCTGTTCCCGGCACCACGAGCAAAGCCGCCGCTCAGCCCACCAGCCAGCAACAAACCCGCCGCAACCCAATCACCCAGCACCCAACCCACAACCACCCAAGCTACAACCACCCATCCAACGAGTACACATCCATCGATGGTGCCGAGCGGGCCACCCCCCGCAGGCACCGCCGGCAACATCCTCGCTATTTTGATCCCCGACCGTGGATGCACGGTAGAGGAGATCGCTGGTCGAGCGTCGACTCCGGTAGACGAAGTCCTCGGTGCTTTGCTCGAACTCGAGCTCGGCGGCTGGGTGCAGCGCGCTCCAGGGCCGGTCTATTTGCGTGTTTGAAGGCGGGTACTTCGCCATCAAACCTGTTCGGTTAGGTCCGTCTCCGCTCGGTTGCCGAACAAGGCCGCCACAAGGGCGGCCCCTACGTCGCTCTGGTCACGGGAATCTTGTACGGATACCACCTCCGCCCGCGACCCACGACCCTTCGGCCACGATTCATCCTGTAGGGGCGGGGCTTGTCTCCGCCCGCTTGCCAAAACAACGGCCCAGCAAGCCCGGTGACCTGTTCTACAGGGACCTTATCTATAATCGTCTGAATGAACGTTTCCGAAGATCCGATCCACGTTATCGGCGGCGGTTTGGCGGGTAGTGAATGTGCCTTTCAGCTGGCGCGTCAAGACATCCCTGTGGTGCTCCACGAGATGCGCCCGCAACGCCAAACGCCAGCTCATCAGACCGGTGCTTTCGCCGAGCTGGTCTGTAGCAATTCATTCCGTAGCGACGACCCCCACCATCCCGCTGGCGTCCTGAAGCGGGAGATGGAGGCGTTCTCCTCACTGGTGATTGGATCCGCACGGGCGGCAGCGGTGCCGGCAGGGGGTGCACTGGCAGTTGATCGCGACCAATATGCAGCCCGCGTCGGTGCCGCGCTAGAGGCGGACCCGCGGATCGAGATCCGGCGCCACGAAGTGACCGAGCTACCGGCAGGTGACGTCGTGATGGCTACCGGCCCGCTGACCTCCGATGCCATGTCGGAAATCTTGATCTCTCTACTCGGTGACGAGTACCTCTACTTCTATGACGCCATCGCCCCGATCGTCGATACCGACAGTCTCGACCACACCGTGCTGTTCGCCGCGTCACGCTACGGCAAAGGCTCGGGGGACGACTACCTCAACGCTCCCATGGATCGAGAGCAATACCTCGCCTTCCACCAGGCGGTTGTGGAGGCCGACGTTGTCCCGCTGCGCGAATTCGAAGGCAAGCTTTTCTTCGAGGGTTGTCTACCGATCGAGGAGATGGCACGGCGCGGCGTCGACACCCTGCGCTTCGGACCGATGAAACCCGTTGGCCTCACCCAGCCGGACGGCACCCGGCCCTACGCTGTTGTCCAACTGCGTCAGGAGAACCTCGCCCGCACGCATTACAACCTGGTCGGCTTCCAATCGCGCATGACCTGGGGCGAGCAGAAGCGTGTCCTGCGAATGATTCCCGGTCTCGAGCAAGCCCGCTTCGAGCGCCTCGGCCAAGTCCATCGCAACACCTTCATCAATGCGCCGACTCACCTCGACAAGCTTTATCGTCTCAAGGCATTGCCTCGCCTGCGTTTAGCCGGACAGATTACCGGCGTCGAAGGGTACCTGGAATCCGCTGCCTCAGGCTTGGCTATCGCCATTTACCTCGGGCTCGAGCGGCGCGGCCAGAGCTTCGAACCGCTACCAGCAACCACCGCCCTGGGGGCGATGGTGCGCCATCTCACCGAGGCCCCAGCCAAAAACTTCCAACCCGCCAACATCAACTACGGCCTATTCGAACCCCTCGACGTCCGCCTCCGGAAACGTGAACGCCGCCAACGGTATGCCGAGCGGGCAAAGGAAGAGCTCGAGCGCTGGATGAGACGGTACGGCATCGACATCGCAGACACGACAACAGACGATATGCCCGTCGAGGCAACAGCAGGGTAGCCATGCTAGCCCTCATCGACGACTTCCTCGAATATCTCGAATTGGAGCGCAACCTCTCGCCCCACACGTTGCGGGCCTACCGCGGCGACCTCGACCGCTTCACTACCTTCCTCGCCCGCGACTACTTCAACCTGCGCCCCGAAGACGTACGGCCGGAATCGGTCGAACCAGCCACGGTGCGGGCCTTTCTGGCGGCGATGACCCGTGATGGACTCAAGAAACAGAGTCAGGCGCGGGCCCTGTCGGCGGTCAAGAGCCTGTTCCGGTTCGCCTGCCTGAACCAGTTGTTGCCGGCCAACCCGGCCAGCAGCGTGCGCACTCCGAAGCAGGAAAAAACCCTGCCTCGTCATCTGCGGCCGGGGGAGGTCGAAAGCCTGATCGAATCGGCCAGCGGCCAGCCCTTGGAAACGCGCGACCGTGCACTGCTCGAACTGCTCTACGCGACCGGCCTGCGGGTCGGCGAGCTGGTGAGCTTGGACTGGCCCGATCTCGATCTCAACGCACGGGTGCTGAGGGTGATGGGCAAAGGAGGCAAGGAACGTATGGTGCCGTTCGGAAATCCCGCCGCCGAGGCTTTGAAAGCATGGCTGCAAGATTGGGATGGCTGGTTTTCGGGTCGCAACGACGACGTGCAGACCCCGCGACACAACCAGAGCAGCGCTATAAACTCAAAAGGCACAACTGCTAAACGGCCGATTGCTAAACGGCCGACCCGACGCGCCCAAACTGACGAAGAGCCCGTCTTCCTCAACCATCGCGGGACTCGACTCAGTGATCGGGACGTGCGGCGCATCATCGACCAACGTGCGGCAACAGCCGGCGTACCGCCAGGGGTCCACCCACACACCCTGCGCCACACCTTCGCTACCCATCTGCTCGAGGAAGGCGCCGATCTGCGCACGATCCAGGAGTTGCTCGGGCACAGCTCTCTAGCCACCACCCAGCGCTACACCCACGTCGAAATCGAACGCATGTTACGCATCTACCGGGAAAGCCATCCTCGAGCCAAGCTAGATCCCGTGTAAAAACGCCGGTTGACCGGTCGACCCCTGTGGACTGCGCGGCCTGGGCGGCCCTCTGGCTGCATAACTCGCCTCAGCGCCTGAAAGTCCGCCAACCCTCTTGGTTACAATAGTTTGGAGAGCTGGAAGCTATTTTCTTGCTCGTACATACTCGCTGCGTGCTCGCTCCACAGAGGAGGCGAGAAGCGGGTTTCTCTTGAGTAACAAGAATTGTTACTCACATGAAGACGGCCCGGCCGCCGGGTTGCGGTGCTTCCAAGGAACAAGCCTTCTGCCTAGTTCTTCTGCCTCCCGCCAGGGACGTTATGACTGAGCGAGGGACTTTCAGTCCCTCGTGCGGGCTGTTTCTTGGCGATGAAACGCCAACAGGCGTGAGAGCTGGATGCAATCACTCTAGATTGACGGCAAGACGATTGACGGCAAAAAGCGGTGCCGCGCAGCGTCTGAAGTTTGCACTCTCGCAGCAGGTCACCATGGCTTTCCCCCGAGGCCAGCGGACGCTGATACAATCCCCCGCCTCATGAGCACATTTTTATCGACAACTGTTCTCCTGGTACGGCGCGATGGTCAGACGGTGATGGCCTCCGATGGCCAGGTGACACTCAAAGATACGGTGGTGAAAGCCTCCGCCAGCAAAGTCAAACGTGCCGGCAAACACGGTGCCGTGCTGGTCGGCTTTGCCGGCGGCGCGGCCGATGGCCTGGCACTCTACACTCGCTTCGAGGCCAAACTCGACGAATACCAGGGCAACCTGGAACGTGCGGTGGTCGAGCTTGCCAAGGATTGGCGCACCGACCGGGTCTTGCGCCAACTGCAAGCGATGATGATCATCGGCGGTCGCGACCAGAGTTTCCTGATGTCGGGCACCGGCGACTTGATCCAACCGGACGAAGAAGGTGTCCTCGCCATTGGCTCGGGCTCCAACTATGCCTTGGCCTCGGCGCGAGCACTGATCCGCCATACCGACTTCACTCCCCGTCAAATCGTCGAGGAATCGATGAGGATCGCGGCGGAGATCTGCATCTACACTAACGATCATTTGACGATCGAGGAGCTCTAGACCTCCCATGACCAAAGCTCAAACCGGCGGTTCGAGTGGTAGCTCGGTCGCTGGCATCGAAGCGCCGGCCAGCGTGCCAGCCCTATCCGAGAGTGCCGCTATCGACAATATGGCACCTAGCCAGATCGTCGCCGAGCTCGACAAGTTTGTTGTCGGCCAGCAAGCCGCCAAACGTGCGGTGGCCATCGCGTTGCGTAATCGTTGGCGCCGCCAGCAGATTCAAGGCACGATGGCGGACGAAATTGTCCCCAAGAACATCTTGATGATCGGCGCCACCGGTGTCGGTAAAACAGAGATCGCTCGCCGCCTGGCCAAACTGGCCCGCGCACCGTTCCTCAAAGTCGAAGCCAGTAAATTCACCGAGGTTGGCTACGTCGGCCGCGATTGTGAGTCGATGATTCGCGATCTGATGGAGATCTCGGTCGCCATGGTGAAGGAAGAGAAGCGGCGGACTGTGCAGCGGCTCGCCGCCGAACGCGCCGAGGACGGCTTGTTACACTTGTTGGTTCCGCAACCGGCCACCCCCGGCTTCATGTCCGAGGACGAGACCGACCTCGGACCCACCCGGGAAAAATTCCGTGAGCGGCTTCGTTCCGGCAAGCTTGATCAGCGCAAGGTCGAAATTGAAGTTGAGGAAGCGCGTTATCCGAGCCTCGAGATGTACACCCCCCAAGGGGGTATGGAAGAGGTTGGTATCAACCTCAAAGAGATGATGCCCGGGCTCTTTGGCCGCCGCAAGCCGCAGAGCGTCACCGTCGCCGAAGCCCGCAAAATCCTCAAGCAGCAAGAATCCGAGAAACTCATCGATCAACGCCAGGTGGCGCAGGAAGCCGCCCGCCGCGTGGAACAGGGTGGTCTCATCTTCCTCGACGAAATCGACAAAGTGGCCGGTCGCGAAGGCGGCCGCGGTCCCGATGTCTCCCGCGAAGGGGTCCAACGCGACCTGCTGCCGATTGTCGAAGGCACCACAGTCAACACCAAATATGGCATGGTGAAGACGGATCACATCCTGTTCATCGCCGCTGGCGCATTCCATGTCAGCAAACCGTCCGACTTGATCCCAGAGCTCCAAGGGCGCCTACCGATCCGGGTCGAGCTCAATGACCTCGGCCAGGAAGACTTCGTCCGCATCCTGACCGAACCCGAGGCATCGCTCACCAAACAATACGCGGCGCTACTCGCCACCGAAGGCATCGACCTGACCTTCAAAGCCGACGCGATCGAAGAGATTGCTCGACTGGCGGTTGCGGTCAACTCACAGACCGAAAACATCGGAGCCCGGCGCCTCGCCACCTTGATGGAGAAACTGCTCGAAGACGTCTCTTTCAAGGCACCCGAGATGGACCCGCAGGGGGTATCCATCGACGCCGCCTACGTCATCGCGTCGCTCGCCGACATTGCCCAGGACGAAGATTTGAGCCGTTATGTACTCTGATCCCGAACATTCCGCCCCGTTGTCCAGCCGTCGACTCGAGCCCCTTCGTGTCGGCTCAGAACGTCTCGCCCCTGTCGTCGCTTGGCTGTGTCTCGTCTCGGTGCTCGTGCCGCTGGTCGCATGCGGCAAGAAAGGTGCCCCGCTGCCGCCGCTGCGCAACACGCCAATGACCACCCGCGACTTGCAAGTCAGCCAGCAAGGGCGTCAAATCCTGTTCGACATGGCCTACCCCAAAACCACGATCAGTGGTTTCAGCCTAGGGGGTATCGATGGTGTGGAGCTGATGCAGCTGGTGAAGCCAGCTCCTGGAGCGGTCATCATCGACCCTGAGTCAGAGGACGAAGAGGACGAAGAGGACGAAGAGGCCAAACCGCAGCCGCTGCCATCCGCTGACGCACGGGAATTCGTCGCTGGCGGTGAGGTACTGCTGACTCTACGCGGCGCTGAGCTCAATGCGGCGGTAGTTGGTGACCGCTTGCAGTTCCGCATTCCATTGGCTGACGAGCTGCCGAGTGAACCGACGGCCAACATCTTCGCAGTCCGCACCGTCAAGGGTAACGAGGACTCGCAGCTCTCCAACCGCGCTACCCTGATTCCGATCGAGCCGCCGTCGGCACCCGGCAACCTACAAGCGCAGGCGACCGCCGACGGTATTGAGCTCAGTTGGGAGGCCGACACCGACTTCGAAGGCTTCGATGTCTTCCGTCGCGAAGCTCAAGTCAGGGGTTACGACGAAGCACTCGCCCGTGTCGGTGGGGATGTCCGCGCCTACCGTGACACCAGTGCACGATACGAACGACGGTATATCTATACAGTTCGCGCCGTCGCCAACGTGGCACCGTTGATTCACACCGACGAAGCCGGCGAGCGGGAAATCGAATACAAGGATCGTTTCCCGCCACCGTTGCCCGCCAACATTGTCGCCTTGGCCGAACGCGCCAGCGTTCGACTCCGCTGGGATCCAGCAAAGGCCGATGACGTCGCCGGCTACATCATCTATCGCCGCGAGCCCGGTCGTGACTTCCATCGCATCACCGACAAGCCGGTTGCCAGCACCGAATTCTTGGACCGCAACCTGGCGAGCGGCCTGACCTACGCTTACCAACTGCAAGTCGTCGACGAGAACGGCAACGAGAGCGGAAAGAGCGACCCGGTCGTGACCACCGCACGCTGAGTGGATACGAGCGGTAATGCGTACCGCACCTACTTTTTTCAAGCTGTCGGGCGCCGGCAACGATTTCATCGCCTTCGCCGAGCCCGAACAGCCGCCCACCGGCGACGAGATCCGCGCCTGGTGTCGGCGCGGCCTGTCGCTGGGTGCGGATGGTGTTTTTACACTGGAGCGTCGACCAACGGGGCACGGTAGCGGCCCTACCGTCCGCATGGTGCACTACAACGCCGATGGCGAACGTAGTGACCTGTGTCTCAACGGCAGCCGCTGCGCCGCTCGCCTCGCCTTCCACCTCGGCTGGCATTCCGAAACCACCCCGCCGGAGCTGCAACTCAAGACCGATGCCGGCGTGCTGCGCGCCCACCGCACCGCCGTCGATCGCATCGCCCTCGAGCTACCCAAGATCGTCGAGGCTCCGCAGGAAATCACGCTCGAAGGAGAGGACTATTCTTTCGACGGTTGGCTCCTTCGGGTTGGCGTTCCTCATTTGGTGCTGGCCTGGCCCGAGCCCCTGAACCACGCCCCCGTCGCCGAGCTCGGACCCAGCCTTCGTGCCCACCCTGACCTTGGCGAGGGCGGCGCCAACGTCAACTTCGTCCGCTTCTTCGAGCCCAACCGTTGCCAACTCCGCACCTTCGAGCGCGGCGTCGAAGCCGAGACCCTAGCCTGCGGCACCGGCATGATCGCCACCGTCGCCGCCGGCCTCGCCGCCAAGCGCCTGACATCACCCGTCACCGCGCTCACCGCCGGTGGCCACGAAGTGACCGTTGAAGGCGCCTTGGACGGCAGCACTCCCTGGACCCTCGAAGGTGACGCCCGAATCGTCGCCACCGGCACCTTACAGAGCGGCGCGATCGGCGGACCGGGCCCGCCAGCGTGGCGATGACTCGAGCCGCGGAGCGACTCAGAACACGTTGCCAAAACCGAGATAAAAACGGACGCTTTCGTCGATACCGTCGCGACGATCGAGGGGGAGGGCGATATCGAGACGCAAGGGGCCAGCCGGGGTCGAGGCGCGGAAGCCAACGCCAAAGGTGGTGAAGAGCTCGGAGTCGAGGCTGCCGGTAGTTCGCCAGATGTTGCCGGCATCGAAGAAGACGAGGCCTCCGAGTTGCTCACCCCAGATCGGGAAATGTAGCTCTTCATTGAGGACGAAGAGCACTTCGCCACCGAGGGCGTTGCCGGCATCGTCGAGGGGACCGAGGCTCTCGGTGCGATAGCCACGGACCGAATATTCGCCGCCGGCACGAAGCCGAGTCACGAAGGGAATCGGAGTGTCCTCGAAGGGTTCGAGAAAGCCAACCCGCATTGAATGCGCCCAGGTCAGCTGCTTCGACGGATCCCGATCCCGCAGTAAGGAGCGGAAATATTTGAGCTGACTGAACAGTCCGAAGGCCGAGATGTCGCTGCCGATGCTGTCATCGGTGAAGGTGAAGTCGAGCCCAAACGAAAAACCATCAGCCCGACGCCGACCCAGGGCATGGTCGCGGGTGTCGTAGGTAAGCTGCCAGCCCAGCGATGGGATCTCAACACGCTGCTCGGCTGTACTCAGCACCACACCTTCGTCGAGATCAGCGTCTTTGATCGAGAGATCTTGATGGCGAACGTACACCCGATGGGTGGTCTTGGGACCTATAGGAAAGGTCAGCTGTGCCCAGCTTTCGAGGCCATTGACCAGCAGCCCCTCGGTGATCTCGCTTTTCCCTTCCAGGAAAATCTCCAAGCTACCCGACGTACCGCGCACCCGCGGCGTCACGTGGTAAAGACGCAGGCTGCGGTCATCGCCATCGGAATACAGAGCGCGCAGGCCGAGGGTGGTGCCTCGACCCCACAAGTTCTGATCGATCGCGTCGAGCACAACACCGATCTTCTCGCCGCTTTCCCAGCGACCACCATAGGCGATGAGGTAACGCGGCAACTCATCGAGATTGAACACAACATGGGTCTCGGATGCCTCCCCATCCATAACCACCTTGGGCTCAGTGGTCGTACGAACACGCTCGAAAAGGCCGGTGCGCCACAACCGACGCCGCGCCTCGTCGATATCTTTCTTGCGAAAGGTCGATCCGGGCTCGAGGCCAATAATGTGTTCCGCCCAGCTGTCCCGGGTCGCCCGTGCGCCGTCCACCCGCAGGCCGCCTAGTCGATGTAACGGTCCAAGCTCGATCGTGCAGCGCAGCACCAAATCATGCGGACGGTCGGCCGCAATTGGAACCAGTTCAGTCTCCACTTCGGCGTCGGCATAACCGCGCTCCTCGAGAGCGTCCTCGATGGCATGAGCTAGGCGAGTGATGTCGTCGGACCGGGCTGGCGCACCTTCCCGCTGCGGAAACTTCCTGGCCAGCCTGTCGGCATCCGCCGGCGGCAAACCCAGGATCTCGACTTTGGCGATGCGATTACGCTCCCCGGGCTCCACTTGCACCGTCAACCGTTTGCCGTCCTCCGATAGCTGACGCGCCGCGATGCGGGCGTCCGGATAACCCAAGGTCCGCAGTGAGCGGACGAGGAACAGATCTGCCCCCGGCACGCCGGCGGCCAGCTCGACCCGCATCAGACGTGATGCAAACTGGGCAGCAAGGGCTGTTGCCTCGTTCGACGGCACACCCTCGATCATCACCGGGCCAGGATTGATCCGCCGACCGCCTTGGGACTCGATCCGCACCAGGCGCGGTGACGTGGCACGTGTTGGATCATCATGCTCTGAAACAACCGTGACCTTTGGATGCAGGAAACCTTCACCGCGCAACGCCTTCACCGTTTCGCCTTCGATCTCCACCAGCGACGACGACTCATCCACCGGGTGGTAGGACTGAACGATCAGCCGTCGCGCCTGGCGCGATGGTGAATCACCCTCGAACTCGAAGTGGACCTGCGGCCCAGTCTCGATTTCGACTCCGACATCCACCCGCTTTCGAGATGCCGGCTCGACGGTCACCGTCGCCTCGCCTCCGGGATAACCTTGGCCGCGTAATGCTTCGATTACATCGAGTTCGGCGTCGAAAGCCTCGTCGGCGCCAAAGGCGTCCCCCTTGCGTAATCCCAGGGCTCGCTTCATCCGGCGACGCGAAATCCCCTCCGGGGTGGTGAGCTCGAGCTGCCGCAGCCGCGGCGTCTCGTCGAGCTCCGGACCGCCGCCACGTTCGAGAATTTGCACCAAGGTCAACCCCTGGTTGTTCTCGTCGTTGGTGAAGATCTGCGCCGTCAGGCTGGGAGCAATATCGAACTCGTGCAGATCGAGTAGATAAGTCTGTCCTTCGGCTTCCCGAGGATTGACCGAGTAGATGAGATCGACATTCGGAGACACCCGGTAACTCGCCGTCAACCGGGCCTGAGTGTCGGTCTCGCCAAAAATCGGTAGCGGCTCGAGACTGAGCTCGGTGCGTTCGAGACCACTGGCGAGCGAGCCCGCAAACTGATCGGTGTAATAGCTCATCAGGCCGCCGGTGATTTCGCCGGATACGTCGTTGTCGTTCGCCGCCCGCTCACTTTCCCAAAAGCCCCCAGCACCCGGCCCATCGTCGCCGAGGTTGGACTGACTGAGGCCGCGACGATTGCCCCGCACCGAGGGATCATCAAACGAGCTGGTGGTCTTCAACACCACCCGTGGCGAGACGATCGGATCCCCCGCCAGCTCGATCGACGCCTCGTCGATCCGCACCGTCTGGCCGTAGGCGGTGACCTTGCCGCCGGGATCCACTTCGATCTCACCCGAAATCAACGGATTCTCCAGCGTGCCGCGGACCCGAATCCGGTTCCAGTCGGCACGCAAGTCGGCCAGATTGTTTTTGATTCGCACCCCTTGGGCGGTGACGATCGACAGGTCGAGATCGAGGGTTTCGCTCATGCTGGTGCCCTCGGTGCTGGTCAGGTCAGGTGCGAACAACAAGCTGCGCAGGCCGCGATCAATATCCATGTCGCGCCGCAACGTCCCGCGATCGAGCACAATATCGCCGGCCAGGCGACCCCGACGCTCAGCGGTCGGCAAACGCAGGTTCAACTGCCCGCTCGAACGGGTGTTGAACCCATAGTCGAGCCGATAACGCACGTCCTTGAACGTCGCATGGAGCGTTGATCCCGCCGGCCCAACCAGATCGCCTGAAACCTCCAATGTGCCGCCGTTGAGATCAGCGCGCAAGGCTTTGAGGACGGTATTGGCGCCTCGCCGGGAGAGCTCGAACACCGGATTCTCCAGCCTGGTGCTATAGGGAGCAGCAAAAAACAGGGCCGAACCGACACCGTCATATCGACCCTCGGCGGCGATCGCTGTCAGGGGGCCGTGGATGCGCATTCGCATGGTCGCCACACCCTCTGCAACCCCGCCCGCCAACATCGGATTGAGGGCCGAGGTATCGAAGGTACCGTCGACATCAAAGTCGACCTCGGTCACCAAACTTTCGAAACTGTCCGACGGTTGCCAACCCGGCATCAAATCGATTCGCCCCGAGGCGACCAGCTCGCGTTTGGGGTTACGGCTGGCGAGCAAACGGGACGGCCGCAGCTCGAGATGCTGCTCGCCGAACACGAACTGCAACGGCTCGGCAGCTTCGAGCCGACCTTGGGGTGCTTCGATCACCAAACTGCTGATCGTCAAGTCACCACTCGATGCCGTCGGCTCGCTCAGATTGACGGTGATTGAGCCGTCGAGGGTGGCGTGGGGAATCATCGCATCCTCGGCGAGATCGAGCAGCGGCAAGAAGGGTTCGAGCTCCAGGCCGGAGAGACCAATCCAAGCTTCCCCGTCGTCCGCCGCCGTCGGCAGCTGATCGACGACACCAGCAAGCTCGGGCCGATCTCGCAAAGCCCCCAGAGGCAGTCGCACCAGAGCCACTGTCTGCGGCACCTTGTCGGACTGCTGGAACGTAATCTCCGCACTCACGGTGCCACCTTCGAGCGTCCATTCCGTGATCACCCGCTCCAGGGTCTCCAGAGTCGAGACTGGCTGGGGCAGTTCGAGATGGAAGGTTCCGCCATGGAGTAAAGCCTCGTCGAGCGCCCCAAACTCGAGCCGCCCCCGGCCAACCAGTTCCTGCCCAGCCGCCAACTTGCCGTCGAGCTGGGTTATTGCGAGGCCCGTATCATCTGATTCGGCCGCGAGCTGCAACCGTTCGAATGCCGTGCCGCCGAGGTTCAAGGCCGAACCCTCGAGCTCGAGGTTGGCATACTGAAGCCGCAGACCACCGAGGAACGAGGGAAACGGGGTGCCACCCGACTCGACCGTACTCGACTCGGCAGAGTCTGTGGGCGGCGGAGTCAAACGGTCTTCTGGAACTGGAGCGAACGACGTGCCAGCCCACTCGTCAGCACCCGCCGCGGCGACGTCGAGAGACCCCGAGATCCGACCCGCCAGAGTTTCACCAAGGCGCCCAATCTCGAAGCCCGTCAGCTCGACTCGGGCGCCGGCCATACCCGCAAAATAAGGTGCTGCCGCAATCGGCACCGCCGCTACCTCGAACCGCAGGCGTTCTCCCGCCAGTGGCTGCCAATCCCCCTCCGCCTCGACCCGAGGCGCCACCAGCATCCCAGCACCCGCCGCGACCAGATCAAGGGAACCGGACAACAGGCCCTCGGGGACCTCACCCTCCACCCATTCGGCGGGAAACTCGTGCCCTGGAAAGACCCGCGGCCAGAGTTGGCGCAGATCACCCATCGCCTGGGCCAGATCAGGGATCTGCAGGTTGAGCGCCAACGCTTCGAGGCGTCCCGCTTCGAGGTTGTCGGCGAGGGCCGCCAGGCTGCTCGCCGATACCTCCCCCGCAACCTGGCGTCGCCCGTCTGCCGATGGCAGGAGCGCCGCTTCGATTTCCAGGTGCAACGGCTGCTCGACGCCAACCCCGCTCAACGACCGCACGGACGCCGTCAGCAGTGGCTCGTCATCCAGACGCCAACCGGCGTCGATATGTAGTGCCAGGCTGGCCAGCGGGCCCGCAACCTCACCCTCCAGGCTCAATTCACCGGTTGGCTCGAAGCCACCGAGATCAAGGGCCCATCCCAGTCGATTCGCGGCATCCACCAAATCTGGAATCGTCACATCCACCCGGGTCGGCCCAAGGGTGCCAGCTGCCAGATCGAGCCAGCTCGCAGCTTGGAGTGAGCCCACCAATCGCCGAGTGTCTCGCCCATCCGGCAGGATGTTGGCGTCGAACGCGAGGTTGATATCGGTCGTGTCCGCGGAATCCAGAGACCATACCACTAGCTCGAGCCGTCGTTCGTCGGGCGCCACCCAGTCGGCAGTGATCTCGCCGCTCAATCGATCGAAACGCTGTTCAGCAGACCTATCGAGCGCGATCCGGGTCTCGACATCGGCCTTCAGGTTGAGCATCGTGCCGTTGACGTCAAGCCCATCAACGCCACTGAGACCAAGCATTGGCACCAGCAACTCTGCCGGCAGCCGCTGCGCATCGATCAGCAGATCGCCCTCGAGTTGATCGTCGACAACGGTGAGCGCGCCACTCGAGGCCAGCTGTCCATCATGGGTCAGATCCGGAAACAAACCCGCCGGGTTCGCCGCGAGCTCATAAGCAAGGTCGATCGGGCTGCCATCCAACGCACCACCACCTGTTGCCGTCAGGTCTAAATCGGCTCCACTGAGCTCGAGCCCTCGGAACTCGAAGCCACCGTCAGCGTCGGTGGTGAAAGACCCTTTGACGTCCACTTGAACCTCTGGTCGACGAGAGCTTTGCACCGTCACCGAGGTTGGGGCTAGCTCCAATTTCAACGCATTCGCTACCCACGAGCCTCGAACCTCAGCGCCTTCCACGTGCAGGCTGTCGAGCCAAATCTCCAGTTCTGCTGGCAATGGCCCTGACGCCAACTCCGCGTCCAGCACTTCGAACCGTCGAATATCAACACCGCCGGAGCCCCCATTGCGGTCACCCTCGGGTAGCTCTGGCAGGGGTGCTCCAAGATCGAACCGCGGGCCCTCGACCCGGACGAACGACAACTCTGTCCGGTCGCCAAACAGCGACCCCCAACGGATCTCGGCCCGCGCCTTGCGTAGGGTCAAGAACGGCTTGGCGTCCGGCGCCCTCAGCTCCAAACCGTCAATCTCTGCAAAACCCCGTATCGGAGCCACGTGGAGATCCTGCGCCGCCAGCTGGACTCCGGTCGACGCGGACACCGCCTGCGCTATCCGCGCAAAACAGACCATGCGCAAGGGCGTCCACAGGACGAGATACAGCGTCAGCACGAGCAGCGCCAGCAGCACTGCTGCCCAGCGCGCGCCCCGCCACATCCAGCGACGACACCTCCGCCACCAGGAAGACGATTGCTCACCGGCGTCCGAACTCAAAAACGCTACCTCATTCGAGACTGGGAATGGCTGGTGTCAGCGTTGTTGGGCGCTCGACACCAGCAAAGAAGCTGTACAAGAAAAGCCGTACAGGAAAACCGTGCAGGAAACACGTGCGGGAAGAAAGTTGGCGGAAACGCATGGGAATCGAACCCACCCCCCGAACCGAACCCGGCACGGGACAACGGTTTTGAAGACCGCGAGAGGCGCCAGCCCCTGAGCGCTTCCGTCGAGGACATTGTATCGGGGTGAGGTCGACCGCGGCAAAAACATGCGATACGGATGGACTCAGTCAGCTTTCGCAAGAGGTTTTTCTATCGCCGCTTTAGACTCTGCGGCCATCTCGGCCCCGCAACGCTGCCAGCTCGATAATGGACGACAGTGGTATGCTGCCATGGCGGCGCAAGGCTGGTTGCCCTTGCCGCACCTCCAACCAAAACCACTTGAGAATAAAGCACCTCCCGGAGACCACGTGGGTTCATTCTGGCACGGCAAAAGAGTTCTGTTGACCGGCCACACCGGCTTCAAAGGCAGCTGGCTGGCACTGTGGTTGCAGCAAGCGGGCGCCGATGTTGTCGGCTTTGCATTGGCGCCGGATACCGAGCCCAGCTTGTTCGAACTGGCACGGGTAGGTGAGGGCATGACGTCGATCCTCGGTGACTTACGCGATCCAGAGGCGGTACGCTCGGCGGTGGCGGAGCACCAACCGCAGATTGTCCTGCATCTGGCGGCACAGGCGATCGTGCGGGAGAGTTATGCCAATCCGGTAGATACCTATGCCACCAACGTCATGGGCACCGTCCACCTGCTGGAGGCGATCCGTCGACATCCCGGCGCCCGGGTTGTGGTGGTCGTCACCAGCGACAAGTGTTACGACAATCTCGAGATCGAGCGCGGTTACCGCGAGGACGATGCGCTCGGCGGCCGCGACCCGTATTCGAGCAGCAAAGGCTGCACCGAGTTGGTCGCCCGCAGTTATCGCGACTCCTTTCTTGCTGCCGCCACTCCGCCGGTAGCCCTTGCCACCGCTCGCGCCGGTAACGTCATCGGCGGCGGCGACTGGGGACGCGACCGCCTGGTGCCGGACATCCTGCGGGCCTTCTTGGGCAACCAGCCGCTGCGGATCCGCAACCCGGCGGCAACCCGCCCCTGGCAGCATGTACTCGATCCGCTGGCTGGCTACCTCACCCTCGCCGAGCACCTGTGGCATGACGATGACACGTCCAAGACTGTCACATCCAACGGTGCGGCATTCAGTGAAGCCTGGAACTTTGGCCCTGCTGACGAAGACCCGTTACCCGTCGGCGCCATGGTCGAACGGATGCTCGAACGTTGGGACGTACCGATCAAGGTCGAATTTGATCCCGGCCCCCATCCCCACGAGCACCACCTACTGCGTCTCGACCCGACCAAGGCTCGACAACGCCTGGGCTGGGAAGCACAGCTCCAAGTCCCCGAAACCCTCGACTGGATCGTCGAGTGGACCCGTGCCTACCGCGACGGCGCCGACATGCGGACGGTTACCGAAGCACAAATTAATCGTTATCAGTCGACTCTCGAGGGATAACGTCCGGCTTGATCTCGCCAGCGGCTCGTAAAACCTCCTCCAGCAGCCTGTCGCTGACATAGAAGCCAGCTCCGCTCAGCTTTTCAACCTCACTCTTCAAAGAGGGAAGCTCTCCTTTGAGCCGAGCCGCCAAAAGAAGACCGAGAGTGCCGACTAGCGGCAACCCCAGTTTTCTAGCACAACGCCTCCCAGCCAAGTCATCCATAATCGTCCGATCCGCCGAGCGTTCGTAGGC
The DNA here is from genome assembly GCA_029263395.1 of Acidobacteriota bacterium. Classification (GTDB taxonomy): domain Bacteria; phylum Acidobacteriota; class Thermoanaerobaculia; order Multivoradales; family J023; genus JAAELT01. Next base: position 32,160 of record JAJCXO010000069.1, read on the forward strand.
CAAAGCAATCGCCTCAGCTTCTCCAGCATCGAGATCACGCTTCAAGACTTCCAGCATCTTCTGGTCACGAGGCGTCTCACATCGAAGCCACGTTCGGCCAGCATCGGCGATCATTGATGCCGAAAGATCAGGCTTGGCACTCACTTCTTGCAAGACGGCGGGTGGCACCAGAATCTCGTCAGCACCCTGCTGCAAAAGGTCGAGCCGATCGAGTTGAGCAAGGTAAACCAATGGGCCGGTGTCCACGACCCAGCAACTCATCCAGCCAGCTCACGGGCGGCAGCAATCTCTGCCTCGACCTCTTCATCACGAAGGTTAATCGCAGGAACACCAATCTGACCCACTCGAGATAAAAAGCCGACGCGGTCCATATTCGCCAGACGAGCGGCCTGGCCAGAACTCAAACGTCCTAGCTCATAGAGCTTGGCAGCAGCCATGAAAACAAGCTCGACGCCGAACTCCTTGTCTGACAATTGGAGAACACGAGCAAGTCCATCGGGATAAGCAATCACGGCTTGACTCATAGGCTTTAGCCTCCTTCCCTAGAATTATACATGGCCCTCTGCCTCTCCAATCCGTCGCCCAACTCCGAAGACCCCAGCACCCCAGTCAGCAATCGCCCCAACTGCCAGTTCGCACGACTGCCGGCAAATTGTTCCGCGCCTGGCCCCATGGCCATCACCGGCACCGGCACGCCGGTGTGTGTACTGCTCGACCACAGCGCCCGCAGGTGACGATTGGACGAATCGGTAACGCTCACCGCAAGACCGCCGGTTTCGTGATCCGAGGTAAACACCACCAGCGTGTCGCCATGCTGCTCGGCAAAATCGAGCACCAGCTCCAAAGTGGCTTCGATCGCCTGCAGCCCGCGCAGGAGTCGGTCGAGATCCATCGCATGGGACGCTGAGTCCGATTCCTCACTTTCCACCAGCAGCACAAACGGGGCGGCCGCTAGACGGTCGAGTGCCGCGCCCACCAACATCGGCAAGGTTGGTGCCGACTCCAGATCCGTGACTTGGTCCTCCACGAAGATTGCCGCCAGCGGTGTGCCCGGTGGCGGCGCCAGCAACTCGTCACGACGCACCGGCGCCGGCCCAAGCACCTCGAATCGCCGCTTCAGCAGCTCAATCGACGCATCCCATTCCGGCACCTCCTCTTCGCCAACGTCTTCGAGCTCGCCAAACAACACGTCGAGGGAGGTTTCCCCGAGCTGACGCAAGATCTCGCCGGCGTGGTCTCGGCTGGCCACATGGGTCACAAACGCTGCAGGCGTCGCATCCCACACATAGGAATCGGTGACGATGCCGGTGCGGTATCCAAGCTCCGTCGCATGCTCGAATAATGTCTTCCGTGCCTGGCCCTCGGCATCCACACCGATGGCTCCGTTGGTTGTCGGCACCCCTGTCGCCAGGGCGGTTGCGGAGGCTGCCGAGTCCGTCAGATAACCCCCGGCTGGACTTGCCCGATGCCACCCGGTGACCGGGAAACGATCCCAAACCGCCGCCCCATCCACTCCATGATGCGCCGCCCGCGCCAACGCCAGGTGCGAAAACCCCAAACCGTCGGCAATGAACAGAATCACGTTCCGTGGGACGGCCATCGTGGCTTCAAACGCTGGATCGTCAACCCCGTCCGCCTCGGCCAACTCCACAGAGGCTTGCAACACGGCAGCCGACCGTATCGGTTCGATTGTCGTCCGATCGACCCGGATCACCGTCAGGCCAACAACGCGAGCGATCACCCAAAGCAAACCGGCAAGCGTCGCTAAGACGCCGAGGATCGTACTGAGCCGGACCAGGACTCGACGCCAAGGAGCGACCCGCATTCAGAAACCGGCGCGGAAGACGAGGGTCTCAGGATGGAAGATCTTCCAGTCGAACCAGAAGTCCTTCAGCAGATGGATCTTCTGCAAGCTCCTACCTGCCATCGGCCCCGCGATCGCACGTCCCGAAAAATCCCACTCGCTGCCGGTCTCGCTATCGATCAAGACCAGTGGCCCTTCAGTGCCTGGTTTCAGATACATCTCCAAGGTAGCGCCGTCGAGACGCCGATCAAAACAACGAATTGACTCACCGTCGCGGGCCACCACCAGCAGTAGCGGCACCTCCCCGATTTGATCGACCACCGGGTTTTGTTTCACCAAAACCTCGACCGGATAAGCCTTCGATTGACCCTCCAGCTCGACGCCGACGATCAACTCACGCTGGGGTAATACATCGTTCGGATCCGCCGACATCGGCAGGCCAAACTCCTTCACCGCCTCGAGGCCTTCGTGGAAGTTCTTTTTGGAGAGTTCCGCCTCTGCCGTGCTCACCAGCACACGACTCTGGGGATGCTCGCGTTTCCAAATCTCGAAGCTGACTTCATCGGACATCACCAGCTCCAGGCTCTTGCCCTTCAGCGGACCAAAAATCGCCTCGCCGGTGACCTGCTGCCACCAGCTGCCAGTCTGCTCATCTTCCATGATGAAGTTCTGATTGTTGAGACCCATCAAGCGAAAGGTCAGCCGCTGGCCATCCACTACGGAATTCCACACCAGACCGGTGCGGCAGAGGCTTCAGTAAGTTGCCACAATCGGCTGTTGCCCGACCACGTCATTGGCGATGTGGTGGTAAGCCATCACCTTCACCGGGTAGGCCCGGGCCTCGCCGTCGATTTCGACACCCATCACCGGCCCATCCGCCGCGTCGTATTCGAGCTCGGCGATCGGAACATGTTCGATGTGTGACAACGGCTTGAACAGCATGATCTCGATCCGCTTCACATGGGTCGCGCCAACCGCCCCGGCCAGCAGCATCAAACATCCCACCGCACCGACGTACGACCGCCAAGTCCACGCCGCCACCCGATGGCGCCACAGCGCCACGATCGACACCACACCCAGCACCAACAACAGCACCGTCCACCGCGGCGACCACACGTCGAACCAGTAGTTCCTAGCCAGCGTCTCCGACGTCTGCGCAACCATCGGACTCATCCATTTTTGCGCTATCGCCACCGCCCCCAAAGTCACCACGGCGGCGATCGTCACACTGGACAACAAGACGACGTACACACGACGCATACGGGTGCTCCTTCCCGATCGTTAGCAGGCTCAGACAGCGACGGCTCCAACGATACCCGAGCCAGAGGATACCGACTAGACGTCTCGTCCTGCCGAGGATGCACTAGTTGTCCTCATCGGCCAGAAGAGCCAAGTCGAGCACCCCACCCACGGTAGAGATGCCGTCCCTGCTCCGACAGAGCGTCTGGTCCGCGGTCAACATAGCGAACCGGAGCAGTCAGACCGTCGGTACCGCCTCGGTCATCGCGTCCTATCTCATTCAGGACCCAATAGCGCACAGTGGAAGTCGACTCAACTCTTTCAGAACGCGTTGGCCGAAGCGGTACCCACGGTCTGAATGATTCGGAACGCAATCGACAACGCCGTAATCGTGGTTTGAAAGGGCCCTCGTCGCCGGGACTGCCGCCTGGGCGCGACTAGGCCCACCCCAGGCGAGGCCAAATTTCTTCTCTCAGGCCCATAAAATACTCGTGGAAGCTGGTTTTTCGGCCATGCAAGGGTAGGGCGTGCGCACGCGCGCACGCAGGCTCGAATCGCTGAGGAGGGGGGGACGCGCGCCGGATCCTGCCGTTCTGGGAGACAGCTGCCAGCAAGAACCCGAGCGGGAGCCCAACCCACCAAGTTGCGCTGAAGCAAAGCCACACCAGGAGTCAGGAACAGGACTCATCTCAGTGTAGTCCAACACTTGGCGCAGCCTGCTGGTGTTCCCGAGCTTCAACTCGCGTCCTGCCGGCGGGACATGACCTCTCCAACCTTCCAACTCCCGCCCTGGGCCCGCCAGGAGACGTGTTGTGACCACGGAAAGATCGTCTCCCGCCGTTGGGTCCCCAGAACCGACCCGCGAAGGGTCTTCTCCCGCCGTTGGTCGCGATAACTGACGATCGAAAAGTCTTCTCCCGGTGGGAGGGCCCTAGTTTTGACGTCCGAAAGGTCTTCTCCCGAGGGCTTTTTTCGAGCCTGCTCGGACGAATCACCCAAAACAGCCCCCAATTCGCCCAATTCGGCCAAATTTGACGCACAAACCACCCTGACGGTGACGATCATCGTCACCGATTCGATGTTGATGCCGAAGA
>JAJCXO010000070.1 GCA_029263395.1 Acidobacteriota bacterium
GGATGGTGCCCTTGACCTTGCGACCGTCGGGGGCATCACCACCCTTGGTGGCTGGGTCGTAGGTGCAGCGCAGCTCGACAATCTCGCCGTTGTCATCCCGCACCACATCGACACAGCGAATGAGGTAGGCGTATCGCAGCCGCACTTCTTGGCCCGGGGAGAGGCGGAAGTAGCCTGCCGGTGGATCTTCTTGAAAGTCGTCACGTTCGATGTAGATGACCCGCGCGAACGGGATCTTACGCGAGCCTTCTTTGGGCACGTCGTGGGGATAATACGGTGCCTCGAGCTCCTCGCCGCTCCCTTCTGGGTAGTTCTCGATCACCACCCGCAGGGGGCGTAGGACACACAAAACGCGGGGCGCCTGGGTGTTGAGATCCTCGCGGATCGCAAACTCGAGCTGCGCGATGTCGATCACGTTGTGGGTTTTGGCGATGCCAATGCGGTTGCAGAAGTTGCGGATCGACGCCGGAGTGTAGCCGCGCCGTCGATAGCCCGAAAGCGTCGGCATACGCGGATCGTCCCAGCCTGAGACGTGACCCTCTTGCACCAATTGCAGCAGTTTGCGCTTGCTCATTACGGTGTAACTGAGGTTGAGACGGGCAAATTCGATCTGCTGTGGATGGTTGGGGACCGGTGTGTGGTCGATCACCCAATCGTAAAGCTCGCGGTTGTTCTCGAATTCCAAGGTGCACAGCGAGTGCGTGATGTCTTCGATCGAGTCGGACAGGCAGTGGGTGAAGTCGTACATTGGGTAGATGCACCAGGCGTTACCGGTTCGGTAGTGATGAGCCCGTCGGATGCGATAAAGGATCGGATCCCGCATCAACATGTTGTTGGCCGCCATGTCGATTTTGGCGCGCAAGACTTGGGTGCCGTCTTCGAACTCGCCGGCCCGCATGCGAGCAAAAAGATCGAGGTTTTCTTCGACCGACCGATTCCGGTAAGGACTCTCGCGCCCGGCCTCGGTCACCGTGCCACGGTATTCACGGATGTCGGCGCTGCTCAAGCTGCCGACATAGGCTTTACCCTCGCGGATCAGGTGGACGGCGTATTCGTAGAGCTGCTCGAAGTAGTCTGAGGCATGAAATTTGGCGTCCCATTCGAAACCCAGCCAACGGATGTCGCGCTCCATCGCCTCGACGTATTCCATGCTCTCGGTGGTGGGATTGGTGTCGTCGAAACGCAGGTGGCAGGTGCCGCCGAAGTCTTTCGCGATGCCAAAGTTGAGACAGATTGACTTGGCATGTCCGATGTGGGGGTAGCCGTTGGGCTCTGGGGGGAAGCGCGTGACCACTCGGCCGTCGTTCTTGCCGGCCGCCAGATCGCTGATGATTCGTGCGCGGATGAAATCTGTCGGTGCGGCGGTCTTCTTGCCACCTGCGGGCGGGTCGTGCGGTGTCGTCACGCTGGCATACCTCAGTCAAAAGTAGTTCAGGCGGACGTTGGGGATCGTCCGCGAACGAGCGAAACTTCTCGGAAGCGGTAAAGATACGTAACCATCAGGGTTAAGTCTAGGTCTGCGTTACGAGTCTCGCACGTCCAGCAGGTCGGCGGGGTTCATACCGAGGGCGGCCAGGTCGGCAAGATCACCGGTAGAGTGGGCGCCGCGGACCAGTTGACGTTTGAGGGCGAGATAGGGTGCGGTAGGCGCCATCCGTGACTCCAGGCGGTCGAACTCGCGTTTCAGCTGGCGCTCTTTACGGGTGATCTTGGCAAGGTTGGACTCTTCGATCGCCTCCGTCAGATCAAGGGCTGCATCGCAGACGGTTTCGAATTGTAAGGTCAGCTCGAGAGCCTCTTCTTTGCGGGCGTCCACTAGCCCCTTGCGCTGGAGAGCGAAGACGCGAATGGAGGTTTCGGCCTTGGCGCTTGCCGCACCAGCGATCTTGGCCGGTTTGATCAGTCCGTCTTCGGTGAAGCGCAGGTGTTGCTCGGTATCGCTGTCGAGGCAGGGATTGAGCAGCAGTCGATACGGTTCCTCCTGGGCCAGGTCTTCGTCATGGTGCCGTACTCGGTGGTTTTCGTCGGACAATGGGAATTGGGTCAACTTGCCCATTTTGACCTTGCCGTCGACCCCCGGCGTCTCGTGCTTCTGGGACCGATTGCAGAAGATGCAAGACAACAGCAGGTTGTCCCAATTGGCGGCTAGCCAGTAATAACCCGGCCGCAGGATACTCGTTCCGGTATCGACTTCACCTTTTGGCCGAAAATGCTCGATGTCTTGGGGTGCGACGGCATCAAAACAACTCTCACAATAGGCGCACTTGTTGCGGAACACTTGCTTCAGTGCCTCGACGACGTTCGAGTTGTTGTAGACGCTGAAGCGTTGTTTCTCTCGGGTGAGCTTCTGTTCGTCGCGGTAGTTGGCAGGGTCGGTGAAGAAGGCGATTGCCTTCTCGGTTTCTTCCTCGGCGCGGGTGACCGGTGTGACGCCGTCGAGTGCTTTCCTTGTCTTCTTGGTAAAGAGGTCGGGGGCAGGTACCTCGGTCGTGCGCGGGACGTGGATCATGGCGTGAGGTCACGGTAGGTGGATGACTGGCGGGTGGGGCTCACTACGAGGTCAAGGCGTTGTGGAGTCAGGTCTTGTGGAGTCAGGTCTTGTGGAGTTAGGTCTTGTGGAGGTAGAGCCTGAGAACTTGGACTTCCAGAGCTTGGCGATGCGGTCCACCGCCTCTTGCTTGACGTCATCCATCGTCCGTTCGGGTCGACGATGACGCTTGTCAGCGAGCAACTTGTCGATCACCTCGTACATCAGCTCTTCCCGAGGTGTGGCGCCGAGGTGTTGGCGGTCAGCAAGTTCCCCTTTGAGCTCCTCGAGCCGCTCCTGTTGGGTGGCATTGGGAGCTTCGAGAGCAAGGAGCTGGTAATACTCGTTGAACGCCTTTTCGGTGTCCGGATCCATCGCGCTGTGCAAGCCGAAAAACTCCGACGTCAGCAATTGGTCGACCCGGAAGTCGTTGGGTGATGGCAGATCGGTGACGGTCTGGACGTTACCGTCGGTCGAGCGCTTCATCAACACGACCTGGCCCTGCTCGAGACCCCGCAGGCAGAGTGGTTCGTGGGTGGTGACCAGGAATTGCAGGCCGGGAAACGTCTGTCGCAGTTTTTCGATGATCTGCATTTTCCACCGCGGATGCAGGTGGACGCCGATTTCGTCGATCAGGACAATGCCTTCGGCATCCTCGATCGATGGCCACTTTGCGGTCAGCACCATCATGATGTCGAGAGTCAACGCCAGCACGGACTGGTAGCCGTCACTCATCTCCTCTAGGCGCTGACTGGAGCCACCAAGTTTGACCAACACCCGCCCACGCTGTCTTCGGATCGAGTCGGTTGCAGGATCGAGTAGTAGCAAATCCATCAGAGCGTCACGGACCATGCCGAACTGTTCAGCTGGGACCTTCTGGATATCCCCCAACCATTTTTCGACGTGGTTGAGCTTCTCGTATGGATTGAAGAGGTTCTGGATTCGGATCAACCGGCGTTCACGATCCGTCGTCACCTCGTCGGTCCAACGCCGCAGCAGTCGGGTGGCACCATAACCGAGGATCAGCACTTTTGGACCGCTACTGGTCGAGCGGAAGTCGACTTGTTTCTTCGAGAAGGTCAGCTCTATCGGTGGCAGGTTGGTCAGATGCACCTGGACGGAGCCATGCTCCGCATCTTTGTTGACGTATTCTCGTGCGTCGAGGCGAAGGTCGGCCCGTTCCTTGTCGCCCATCAATGCGAGAGCAATCGCCTTGAGGACGGTGCTTTTGCCGGTGGAGTTTTCACCGATCAAAGCCAACCACGAGCTGTCAACCCCGGAACCTTGACCAAGCTCGAGCTCGAGATGGCGGATCACCCGAAAGTTGTTAATGACCACCTTCTCGATGCGCTTGAGACTGCCGAAGTACCTCTCCCGGGACGCTTTGGTCGTGTCATAAACCGAGTAGTCCGCCTTGGAACGAGCCTTGACTGGGCGCTTCTGGCGGGCAGACCTGCTAGGCTGAGCATCTTTGGTTTCGCCTACCGCTGCTGATGCTTTCGGCGGTGCATCGTCGGGAGAGCCCGGTGACCGGAAGGATTCCCCGGCACTCGAGGGCTCGGCTTCGATCGATAGGCTGAAGGCTAGGTCGATGCGGTCCACAATTGCGGCGAGCCTGAGGCTGGCGATCAGGCCCGGGAAACGAGCATCCAGTTCCGCCCCATGGCGTTGAAAGAAAATTTCCGCCTGCGCTCGTTTCATGCCCAGGAAGGGACTGTCGTCGTCGAGCGAGCTGCGGATACTGCGCTCGATCGTTGGTTGGGCTGGAGCTGCTGTATTGACCAGACTGTGCTCCAGCAGCAGCTGAAACTTTTCCCATTCTCCGAACCGGCGTCGGCGCAGGTCCGCTCGATTCAGCCCCAGAATCTCGATGCTGACTTTGCCGCGTTTGGTCTCCGGGACCATCGCGACCTCTTGGAGCGCCGGGTCGTCGACATAGTAGAAATGCATCTCCTCGAAGTCTCGGGTGAGGCACGGGTCGAGCAACAGGGCCTCTTCATTCGCCACCTGACCGCCATATTGCAGCCGCGACCCGTGGACCGGGAAGCGGTTGCGCTTGTAGGTGCGGTTGCACTGAGCGCAGGCAAGGTAGAAGTTCGACCATTCGAAAGCCAACCACCAATAACCGGGGGCCATTTTGCCGTCGAGGTTGATCGCCCGCGAAAGCGGTCGAAACAGCTCGATATCACCGTCACGGCGGGTTGGTAGCTGGGTCTCACAATACGCACATTTGTGGTGGAAGAGACGATGTAATTCAGGTCGGACCCGATTGTAGAACTTGGTGTTTCGGGTCGGCTTGTTTTGCCCTGCAGAGGCCTCGAGGTTCTGGTCCCGTGCCTCGGCTCGCCAGGCGTCCATGCGTTTGGACGTAAAAATCGATGGTTCCGGGAGCGCCCGCCGGTCGACGAAGATCATGTTAGAGCACCACCGAGGCTCGCAGTCCCTGGCGAGCGGCCCGCCGATGTTTCTGCAACTGGGCCAGCCCTGCGAAGCCTGTCAAAGCGACCAGCGTCAGGATACCGATCCAGGAGGGAGCAGGCAGAACCCTGACCGCCGGGATACGAAAGATATCGTTGCTGCCTTTGCCTGCCAGGTAGACCGTCCCGGTGGTGCCGACCGCGATACGGACCGCGCCAGCCAGGGGGTGATCGTCGCCATCGCCGCTGGCATCGATGATTTGGGAGATTACGCCGGTCGGAGTGATCCGAAAGGCGTTGTGGCTGGTTTCCCCTGCGACGTAGACGTTGCCGTCGGCGTCGACCGTGATGCCGAGAGGCCCGGCGAGAGGGTGCTGGTCGCCATCGCCGTCTTGGTCGATGATTACGGTAACGGTGTTAGCGCCTCCGGGATCGGTGATCTTGAAAACGTTGTGGCTCCGGTAACCAGCGACGTAGACATGCCCCTCACCATCAACCGCTATGCCAGCCGCACCTTGTAAAACCCGGCCGACATCATCGCCGGAGGCGCCGAGGATCTCAGTGATGTTGCCATCGGAAGTGATCCGAAAGACGTTGTGGCTTTCTGCGGCAGCGATGTACACCGTGCGCTCGGCGTCGACGGCGATACTCTGCGGCGCGAGCAGAGGACGCCCGGCACCATCGCCGGTGTGGTTGATGATTTCGGCAATCGAGCCGTCGGTCGCGATCTTGAATGCGTTGTGACTCGCGTGCGCTACGACATAAACGTTGCCCGCCACATCAACAGCCAAGTCGGCTGGCCCCAACAGAGGGTTGCCCTGGCGGTCGCCGCTGGCGTCGATGATTTCGGTAAGACTGCCGTCGGGGCTGACTTTGAAGACATTGTGACTGGCGCCACCGGCCACATAAACATTTCCCGCTTGGTCGATGGCGATACCTGTCGGTTTCTTGAGCCGGTGGCCGGCACCATCACCCTCGGCGTCGATGAGCGTGCTGATCGTCCCGTCGGGTGCGATCTTCAATGCGCGGTGACTTTGATCCGCCGACACGTAGACGTTCTCCGCAGCATCAATCGCGAGGCCGTGGTCCAGTGCCAACGGCTGTTTCGGCGCTGGGGTGTCGTGCGGGTGGAGTGGCTGCCCGACCACGGACCCTGTTGCGACTGCCTGCAGCAGAGATAGTGCTAGCACCAGGGACCTGGCGAACAGGTAGTCGCGAGCCAGGGCCTTGTGCCGGGCGAGGTGCGGCGTGCGTCGAAGCTGTCGGGCTGTCGCCACTCTCGATAGGATCACTAGGGGGAAGCTCGTTGGTAAATGTTGGGGACAAATATCGCCGGCCTACCCGGACCGTACCGGCAGATCGCTCGCAGCCTCGATCGTCTCTCCTCCCGAAATTGCAAAATGAGACGAACGGATTAGGTAGCCAACTACCGCTCTGGCGATTGTATCGCTCGCGGTTGGGAAACTCTATCTTCTCGTCACCCACTCACAGCATCGTATCTCATCGTGATACCCGCTCAGCTTGTGGTCGAGAGTGTGGAACCGGTTGACGATGCGCAGGCTTGAACACGAGGGCAAAATGAAAACCGCCGCGACGGTCGCAGGAACCGTACACGGCGGTAGACAGATCCATCGAGCTTACGAGCCCCAGCAGGGGCGAACCGACAGGTCTCGAGGAGGCATCCGGACTCGGGGGAGACCGGCCACAGAGAGGAATAGAGAGCGTCAGTGTTCGTGGCCTGTGGGGCTCGTGAGCTCGAAGTTCTGAGCGTTGCGGCAAAGTTTGCGTTTTAGGGGAGCGTGTTGCAGCGAGCGTCGAAATTGCAGTCGGTGATACGACTGAACTCACCCTCGAGAGGTTTGGTCTCGAGGAATAGCCCGATACCGTTGGCGTAGAACTTATGCTCGAAGGGTCCTGGATCTAAGGGCGAGAAGTCCCTGGTGACGACGCAGTCGCCAGCACCACAGAAGTAATTCGCCAGATCCTCAGGAACGAAGGCGTCGAGCGCGGGATCGTTGCCGTAACTGTAAGTGGTCGAAACCACCAGCGCCATATCTTCCGCGTTGCTGGCCGACCACTCTTGACGGTAGAGGGCGCCGACGATTGGAGTGCCGAGGAAAAGGGTGCCGGGTTTGTCGCCATCACGACCCGCTTTGAACGAGCCATCAATAGCGATCAGCTCGGGAATTGCTGGCATATCACCATCAAAACTTTCGAAGTCGGTGACAATTTCACCACAATAGTCCAGGGTGCCGTCGAGACGTTGGGCGAACCAATCGTCGGTATCCTCGCGGAACTCGCCATTCTCTCGCACCACATCGTTGACCACGATGCAGTTTACGCCGTCGATCAGTTTGGTTTCGCTGAGGACTTGAACGACGGTTGTTTCGTCGCCGGACTCATACTCCCAGACATTGCCGATTGCGATCGGATAAAAGGAGTTGACGGCGGTGGAGTAGTCGTCAACAAAACTTTCAGCATCGAAGTCCGGGTCGTAACGATCTTCGCCGAGGTCTTCACAGACTTCGAAGCGAGCAGCCAGTTGGTCGTGGCAGAGTTCTTTCTCCTCGCGTCGACTCTGGCGAGCGTCGTCTTCGCATTCGTCACGCTCGTCTTCGTCGGACAAATTGATGCAGATCGCTTTGGCGATGAGAAAGTCGCTACGGGCCGCAGCCTTGCAGCCGAAAAATTGATCAATTGCTGTCGTAGAACAGAAGCCACCGCCATCGGAATCACTATCGCTATCGTCATTTGCCCAGGCTGGAGCACCCACCAATAACAACATCAGTGTGATAGCCAATACAGTCCAACGGAGGTTCGAACGCACACGGATCCCTTCATGTTGTGACATGACTTTCGCTCCTTGGTCTTCTCGACGCGGTCTCTTGGGCTCGCCGTCGAGACGGTTGCGAATTAAAGGTTTACTTTCAGTGATCAGCCGCCGGCAGGCAGGTCATGATCACCGTCTCGACCAAGAATGAGTCAAAGGTCGAAAGAATCCTTCGCACTGGACAAAGATGAAGAGCAATAGGTCTCTGAGCGCACGGGCTACAATACCGACACGATGAAGATTCCCGTGCGCCTGATTGCGACGTTGCCGCCCCTTCTCATCTTGGGGGGGCTGGCAGTGCAATTTGATGCCCACCGTGCCACGATCGAGCAAGCTGAGCTTTTGGCCCAGAACTTCCATGTCTCCAGCGAGGCGATCCGCAACGCGTTGATCGTTGGCGGCCTTCTACTGCTGGCTTGTCTGGCTTTCAGCCTTCGAGATCTTCGCCGAGAGGCATTGGGTGTTGAGGCACCTTACCGAAATCCGTGGCTGGCATTCCGGTGGCTATTCGTTGCCGCCACTCTCGGCCTGGGGCTGTATGTTGGTTTCCTTCAGCCGTTTCGGAAGCCGACGTTCGATGTGGCGCTGGCGTTGCTTTTTGGGGTCTGGGCATTGGGACTTTTGATCGTGCGCTGGGTTCCCACCATCGCTGGGTTGCGAGGGTTCCGAGTCCTCGACGTCATGCTGTTCAACCTCTGCCTAACGGCGATCTTGGTAGAGGCTGCGCTACGGATCGCAGCCTACGTTTCGCCTTCGCCACTCTTGGTCCAAGACGACGTGCGGGCGACTGAACTGATGCGTGCCAAAGCCCAGCAGCAACAACCCGGTCAGCTGCGCTTTGGCTTTCCCTTTAATACCCAGGGGTACTATGACACGGACTTCACCAACCCATCACCGACAGGAAAGCGCATCGGCTCAATCGGTGATTCGTTCAGCATCGGTGTGGTGCCGCATTATTTCCATTTCACGACTGTCGTTGAGCGCCAGTTGAGCGCGTTCGGCGTCGAGGTCGAGAATTTTGGTTATCCGGCGATCGGGCCCTTCGAATACCTGCATCTCCTGCGCACCGACGTGTTGCCCAGAAAACCCGATCTGGTTGCCGTCAACGTCTTCGTTGGCAATGACCTTTCCGAAGCGAAGCGCCTCGAGATCGAGCATCCTATTTTACGCCTGTGGCTCGATCGCGACAATCTGCTGGTTTATAAAGTTCCGCAGCGCTTGACACTTTTGCAGCGAGCTCGTGGCGCTGGAGCACCAGAGATCACTGGCGGCAAGATTGCTCTCGGCAGCGTCGCAGGTGAGGACAGCGCAGAGCGGTTGAACACGCCAGAGGCGCTGACCTCAGCCTATCCTTGGCTCGCCGACTCGACCCGGGAGGAGCCCTCGTTTCCTCTCCCTGGTGTCTACCTGCACATCGAGGCAGAACGAGCGCAAGAGATCTGTGACCCTGAGTTGATCGATCCCGGGGCATTGTTCGCGTCGCTGCGCATCATGCGCCGTCTGACGGGAAGCACTCCCTTTGTCGTCCACCTGTTACCTGATGACTTTCAACTCGATGACCAACTGTGGCACGACATCCTCGAACACACTGGACGGACAGATTTGGTGCGCGAACTACCGCAGCAGCTGATCGTTCCCTGGCTGGAATCGGAAGAGATTCCCTACCTCGATCTGTTGCCCATCTTTCGTCAGCAGTGCGCCGACCATCAAGGAGACAGCCACTGCTACCACCGGTGGGACAGCCACTTCAACGCCCGCGGCAACCGTCTGGCCGGTGAAGCCATGGCACGGTTTCTAGCGCCTCACTTGGGCTTCTAGTGCGCCGTCGGAACCGTTGACAGACAGGCTGTCGAGGACCGCGCCTAGATTGTCGAATAGAATGGTTGGTGAATGGGAAGGCGAGCCAAGAGTTTAGAGGCCGCCGCAACGTTTCGCAGCTGGGATGTCGGGCGTAACGATGCGGTTTCTCTGTGCTTGTGTCTGGTTGTTTGCTTTGGCTTTGTCGTCGGTTGTAGCGGGCGGGACACGGCGCCGGCAGAGATCCGAATCGGATTTCTCTTCGACGAGCCCTCTTCGATTGCCCGTGTCACTCGCGAAGCTGCTGACCTGGCAGTGGCGGCGATCAACGCCGCGGGCGGCATCGAAGTGGATGGACGGGCTCACAAGGTGGTCATGGTGGTTGGGGACACCGACAACACTCCCGAGGGCGCAACCCGTGCCAGCCTCGAGTTGATCAATCGAGAGCAGGTGGTCGCCATTGTCGGTTCGAGCTTCAGCCGCAATGCCATCCCGGCTGGCGGGGTTGCGGAACAGGCCGGTATCCCGATGATCTGTCCGGGATCCAGCAATCAGCAAACGACGTTGGACAGAAACTTCGTCTTCCGGGTCACCTTCGTCGACGCCTTCCAGGGCCGTGTGATGGCGCGGTTTGCCCGCAGTGAGCTCGGCCTGGCGACTGCGGCGGTGCTCTATGATGTCGCGGATACCTATAGCCGTGACATCGCGATGGTGTTCAGTCAGGATTTTGAGGACTCTGGTGGAGAGGTGTTGGCCTTCGAGGCGTTCACCACCGGTGACCAAGATTTTGTCCCCGCTCTCGAGCGCATCCGCGAAACCGAAGTCGAGGTTCTCTTCCTGCCCAACTTCAGGGTTGAAGTTGTCTTACAGGCGCAACAGGCCCGCGCCTTGGGGATCGATGCGGTGCTTCTGGGCGGCGACGGCTGGCCGTCGGAGAAGCTGAAGATTCCTGAGGAGCTCGAAGGCGCCTTCTTCTCCCTTGCTTGGCATCACGCCATGGCGTCGGTGAATCTCGAAGCTGCAGAGTTCATCGAGAGTTATCAGGATACCTTCGGTATGGCTCCCGAAGATCTGGCGGCAATGACCTATGACGCATTCGGTCTGCTGTTCGATGCTGTTGCCACCGCCTCGAGCGTTGACCCGATGGATATCCGCGATGCGTTGGCCCAGACCGAGGGTTACCGAGGAGTGACCGGCCCGATCACCTTTCGTGGCACCGACGGCGATCCCCGTCGGAGTGCAGCGATTGTTCAGATACGAGACCAAAGTGTTCATCTTTTCAAAACAGTGGACGCGGAGCTGACGCCGTGAGCTGCAACAAGAGGCGTTGGCTGCAGCAGGCGTCTGCGGTGTTCGCCAGTCTTGCGGTGTTTGCCAGTTTTGCGGTGCTCGCCAGTCTTGCGGGCTGCGGTCCGGGGGATCCGCCAGCTGTGGTCCGCATCGGCGTGTTGGCGAAGCTCAGTGGTACGGCTGGGCAAGTCACAACCGAGGCGGCTCGGTTGGCGGTCGAGTCGGTCAACGCTGCTGGCGGCCTCGAGATCGATGGCCGGCGACATCGGGTCGAACTCCTTTTCGAAGATACCAACGCAGCCCCGAATCAAGCGATCGCTGGCGCCCGGCGACTCATTCAGCAGCAGGTTGTCGCTATCGTCGGTCCCAACCGTAGCCGGGACGCGATTGCCGCTGCTCGGGCTGCGCAAAATGCCAGAGTACCGATGATCAGCCCCAATTCGACTCATCCTGAGACCACGGCTGGTTTACGGTATTCCTTTCGGATGACCTGCACAGATGCCTTTCAGGGACAAGCGCTGGGCCGTTTTGCGGCCGAAACCCTGGGCGCCACCTCGGCCGCGGTGCTCTACGATGTGGCGAGTGCCTACAATCAGAGCCTTGCAACAGTCTTTCGACAGGCTTTTGAAGGTGCGGGTGGCAAGGTAGTGGCGTTCGAGAATTATACCACCGATGAATCGACCTTCGAAGAGCAGCTCGGGCGCATCCGCGACCTACAGCCACAGGTCCTCTTGCTGCCCAACTACCAAGAGGAGATCCCAGTCCAGGCTCTACAAGCCCGTGCGTTGGGAGTCGAAGCCATCCTGCTGGGAGGTGACAGCTGGGCCTTGATGCCATTTGCTGAATTGCCCCAGCTCGAGGGTGCCTTCTTCGGTCTACATTGGCATCCTGCCCAGACCGAAACCAATCCTCTCGCTCGTGACTTTGCGATTCTGTTTCGTGAAGCTTATGGGCATGATCCGACAGATCTGGCGGCGCTGATTTATGATGCTTTCAGCGTCCTCTTCGATGCCATTGAACTTGCTGGGCCCGATCCAGACAAGATTCATCAAACGCTAGAAGACCTCGAGGGTTATCGTGGGGTGACCGGCTTGATCAGTTACCGCGGCACGGAGGGTGATCCTCCCAAGGCACTGATCATCGGCCAGGTAAAACAGGGCGAGGTTGTCCTGTATGAAGAGGTTGAGCCGTTGCCATAGTGAATACTGACGGGTGAATACCGACGGGTGAATAGCGACGGGTGAAGAGTGACGGGTGAAGAGTGACGGAGGGACTTCCTGTCTCCTGGTCATCGGACCGAGCTAGCTCCTACCGACGCTTGACGACCACAATCGTGACGTCATCGGTCAGAGTGTCGTCGGGCTCGATCAGCCCGAGCAGGCCGTCGAGGATGTTTTTGGAAGACCCTCCGCCGCATTGTTGAACCATCGCGGCGACGATGTCATAACCGCCGCGCCCGGCTCGTCCGTCGATGAGCTCGGGCAGGCCATCCGACAGCAGAACCAGCGCGTCACCGGACCCCAGGGTCCGCATCTGGCGACTGTAGTGGCTGTCCGCCATGGCCCCCAGGGGCAGGCCGGGAATCAGGATTTCCTCGACCTCCTGGCTTGAAAATCTGTAGAGGAAAGCGGGTGGCATGGCTGCCGACGACAGGCTCATCTGATCGTCGGTCAAGTAAACGACGTTGAGCGCCATCTGCATGCGGGTGAGATCAACCGCCCGCATCACCGCATTGAGTTGCCCAAGGAGGACATCGGGGGCCCGTACGTCGAGTGCCTTGAGCGCCGACTTGGTCATCGAGACCATCATCCCGGCCGAGATGCCGTGACCGGTGGCATCACCGGTCACGATGTAGAGTGAGCCATCCACTTGGGAGAAGAAGTCGTAATAGTCGCCTCCGACCTCGGTGGCGGTTTCGAGATGGCCAGTAATGTCAAACAGAGGATGGGTGGGAGGTGCCTTGGGTAACAATGAGATCTGGATCGCACGAGCTTGTTTCATCTCTTCGCTCTTGCGTTCGTTTTCGGCCTCTACCGTGTGGGCTCGGGAGAGATTCAGATGGGTCCTCACCCGTGCCAGGAGCTCCTGCTTGGAGAAGGGTTTGCTGAGATAGTCGTTGGCGCCTGAGGACAGACCCTCCACCAGATCGGAGACCTGGTTCTTGGCGGTGACCAGGAGGATCGGAAGCTTGTTGGCTAGGAAATCCTCGCGAATCTTCTTGGCGACTTCGAAGCCGGTCATGCGCGGCATCATCACGTCGAGCAGGATGAGATCCGGCAGCATACCCTGGCGCAGCGTCTCGAGGCATTCGAGACCGTCGTTGGCGCGCTGCACGGTATAACCCTCGAAGGTCAGGAGGTTCTCGAGCACCTGGAGGTTGATCGGCTCGTCGTCGACACACAGAATGTGACCGTTGGTCGAGCCGTCCACCGGCCCACCCGGTGCAGACACGGGTTGCGGCTGTGACTCTGGCTGGCTGGTGGTTGGTTGGCCGATCGTCGTTGCAGTAGTGGAAGCGGGGAGTGTCACATTCGGTGAACGATCACGGACCTGCGACAATTCTCGACGACCACTGTCGGAGCCTGCGAGGTTGCCAACCTCACCTTGCCAGACCGGCAGCGTGAACACGAAGCGCGAGCCTTCGCCGAGCGTCGAGGTGACCTTGATGGTCCCGCCGTGAAGCTCCACCAACTGGCGTGTGATGGTCAGACCGAGACCGGTCCCCCCAAACTCACGGGCAGAGGACGCGTCAGCCTGTTGGAATGACTCGAAGATGTGCTCGAGTTTGTCGGCCGGAATACCGACGCCGGTATCGGAGACGCTGACCGCCACCCAATCACCGTCGCGCTCGGCGGAGACCCGGACGGTCCCTTGATGGGTGAATTTGATCGCATTGCCAACCAGATTGTGGAGGATTTGTGCCAGCCGGTCCTCATCAGCCCGGACAGAGGGTAGGTCTTCGGCATGGATGGCGTTGATCAACGCGAGCTCGCGCCCAGCGGTCAACGGCTGACTCAGAGTCAACGTGATTTCGACCAGCTCCCGTAACGCGACCGCATGCTCGCGCAGCAGAATCTCATGGTTCTTGAGCTTCGCGAAGTCGAGGATGTCGTCGACCAAGTGAGCCAACCGGCGGCCACTCGAGGCCACCATCTGGAGATTGTCTCGGGTTGCTGGACTGACTTCGCCGGTTGCACCATCGAGCACCGTTTCAGTGATGCCGATGATGCCGTTGAGGGGTGTCCTCAGCTCGTGGGACGTGTTGGCGAGAAACTCGTCCTTCATCCGATCGATCTGTTTCAGCCGCTCCGCTTCCTGCCGGTGACGCTCGATCTCTTGTCGGTGGGCGAGGGTTTTGGTGCGAACGTAGCCGGCGACCCCACCGATTGCCAGCACGAGGTAGAGGCTGTAAGCCCACCAGGTCTTCCAAGGCGGTGGGATCACGCGCACTGCGATGGTTGTGCCTTCCTCGTTCCACCGGCCGTCGGCATTGGTCCCGCGGACCCGGAAGAGGTATCGACCACCATCGAGATTGGTGTACTGAGCGAAGCGCCGATGGCCACTGTCGATCCAGTCGTCGTCGAAGCCGTCGAGGCGATAGGCATAACGGTTGCGTTGCGGGCTGCTCAAATCGAGCGCTGCAAACTCGAACGCAAAACCGAGGTCGCGGTGGGTGATGACCACCTCTTCCAGATCGGCGAAGACTTTGATGGTTCGACGCTTTGAGCCCAGAGTGCGAAACGATGTCAGGACAACGGGGGCGTGATAGGTGCTGCTGGTAATCTCGTCGGGGCGGAAGCTGTTGAAGCCGTTCAGGCCACCAAAAAACAGCTCACCGTCACGACTGGCGAAGAAGGCGCGATCGTTGAATTCGTTGCTCTGCAGCCCGTCCTCGACGTCATAGGTGCGGACCTCGCGGGTACCGGGATCAAATCGAGCCAAACCGCGATTGCTGCTCAGCCACAAATAGCCGGCGTCGTCCGGCTGCACGCTGTAGAGGGAATCGTTGGGCAGTCCATCGTGGGTTGTGAGCCGGGTGAAGACCTGGCTTTCAGGCTCAAAATGGTTCAGACCACCACCATAGGTTGCGAGCCACAATGATTCGTCAGGGGCCTGCCAGATATCCATCACGCTGTCGTGCCCGAGGCTCTTGGGATTGTTGGGATCGGCGCGCAGGCAAGTGAATTTGCCAGTGTCACGGTCGAGTTGGCAGAGCCCCTCGTCTGTTCCTAGCCAGAACCGCCCTTGCCGGTCTTCGAGGAGCTTCCGAATGCGAGGCTGTGGCAGCCTGGTTTCGGGGGTTTCCGGGTTGACGGTCAGGCGCTCGAAGCTTCCCGTCGAACGGTCCATGCGGTCGAGTCCGCGGCGGGTTGCGACCCAGAATGTGCCGTCTCGGTCCTCGAAAAGAGCAGTGATGGCATTGGCTGAGATCGAGCTCGGGTCGTCAGGGTTGTTGAGATAGCGGCGCGTGACCTTACCCTGATCGCGGTCGATCAAGGCTAGGCCTCCGCCGGTGGTTCCTGCCCAGAAGCGATCCTCGCGATCCTCGAAAAGGACCTGGGTGTAGTTGGTCCCTAGGTCGTGGGGTGTTCCAGGAGCGAGAAAAAATCGATCGATCAGCGATCTGCGATCTGGACCGTAGCGATGCAGACCACCTTCCTGAGTGCCCACCCAAAGATCGCCTCGACGGTCGAGCAAGAGAGCAAAAACGGTGTTGCTGCGCAGACTATCGGGGTCGTTGGAATCGTGGCCAAAATGCTGGAATTTGTGCTTCGTTCGACTGAAGCTCGACAGGCCTCCACCAAAGGTGCCGAAGTAGAGGATTCCCGATGGACCTTCGTAAATCTGATTGACGATGTTGTTGCTGAGACTTCGAGGATCGGTCGGGTCGTGCACAAAAACTTCGAAGGTGTCGTCGTTGGGCAGGTACCGATTGACCCCACCGTCGGTTGCGATCCAGATGTCGCCAACGCGATCCTCGATTACGCCTTGAATGTTGGGGCTGGCGAGGCCACGCCGCGAACCACGCTCAGCCTGATGGTGCCAGGTTTGGCCGGTTGCACGGTCGAGAATCGAGGCACCACCGAAAGTTGCTATCCAAAGCCGGCCGCGGCGGTCGATGAGTCCTGGGAAGGCAAACGGGTCTTGGCCGTTGCGGTCCTGTTCTCGGACCGGATAGGCATCACCTTGGAAGTACCGTTGACTACGACCGGTGGTTGGCTCGAAGCGAGCGAAGCCCTGGTTGGTGCCGACCCACAGAGAACCCTCGGGATCCTCGAGCAACGAGATTACTCGATCGCTTGGGAGGCTCGTTGGGTCTTCGGCATCGTGACGATAGGTTGCGAACCGTTCGGTGCCGTCGGTGGCGGGAGGTAAACGTTGTGCCAGACCGCTGGCGGTGGCAACCCACAGAGTGCCATTTTCGGTCTCTAGGGTTCGGTTGATGCGGTCGTCGGGCAACGACTCGGGATTCTCCGGGTTGTGATGCACCCGGTCGACCTTCAAGGTGGCAGGGTGGATGAGATTGAGCCCGGCGTCCTGAGTTGCGAGCCAAACCCGGCCCTGCTCGTCTTCGAACGCATCGCTGGCGGCGAACTGACTGGCTGCCGCCAGCGACTCCGGGTCGTTGGGGTCGTGAAGCAAGCGTCGAAAAGTCAGCCGAGTCGGATCGAGCAGCGTCAAGGCCCGGCCACCGGGATGAAAAATCCAAATCGTCCCGTCACTGCCCTCTATGAGAGCGGCGATGAAGTTGTCGGCAAGTGAGGCCTCGTCCTCGATGTCCCGCTTGAAGACTTCGATCTCATAGCCATTCCAGCGATTGAGGCCATCTTGGGTGCCGATCCAAAGGAAGCCTTGGCGATCTTGGAGGATGGCGTTGGCCGAGCCCTGGGAGAGCCCGTCGGTCAGCGTCAGGCGGTCGAATTTGACCTTCTCGGCACCTGCGGCCGCCGCCACCCAGAGGGCTAAGAGTCCCCCAAAGAGAACGGTTCGGAGCGATCGCATCGTCGCCTCTTTTGGGTGTTGCTTGCCTTTCACTGCGGTCCTTCAGGCAGTCTCCTGGCACGGATCCTCAGCTCAGCCTATCCGATTTTCTACGATGCTGCCGCGTCTCTAATGGCGTCGCTTGCGATCCACCGCTTGAGCACTGTCTTCAGCACCTCCACTCGCACCGGCTTCGTAATGTAGTCGTTCATTCCAGCCGCCATACAATTCTCACGATCGCTGGTCATCGCGTGCGCTGTCATGGCGACGATCGGGAGGTTGACCAAAGGCGGGCGCCGCCGAATTGTTCTCGAAGCCTCGTAGCCGTCCATTTCCGGCATCTGACAATCCATCAGGACAAGATCATACGGCGTGCACTCCAGTGTTTCTAGCGCCTCCAGGCCGTTGGCGACAACGTCAGCCCGGTAGCCGAGATTTCGCAACATGGCGACCGCGACCATTTGGTTGACGTGATTGTCCTCGGCTACCAGGACTCGGCCTCGAGGATTGGCATCGACATCGGTTGGTGCCAGGGGTGGAGCAACCTTGGTCGAGCGCCCCCTCGCCAGAATCTCGGCCAAGCAACTGCGTAACCGGCCATACCGAACCGGTTTCGCCAGGATGGATGCCAATCCTGCAGCCTCGAGGGACGGTGTCTCGAATCTGTTGCCGATCGGGACGAGCAGGACCACAAGAATCTTCGGCAAATCCCGATCCTCGTGGATCGCCTGTGCCAGCTCGAGCCCAGTGCCGTCGGCCATCTCGAGATCGACGATGACGAAGGGGTAGGCGTCCTTGGCAGCGGATTTACGTAGCCGATTTAGCGCCTCGCTCGAAGTTGCCACAGCATCAGCTTCAATTCCCAAGATGGCCGCTGACTGGATGAGACTCCGCCGGCAGTTGGGATTGTTGTCTACTACCAGCAGCTTACCGCCAATATCGAGAAAGGAAGACGTCAGCTCGCCAGCATGATGTTCGAGGCGAACGGTAAAGGAGAATGTGCTGCCTTCTTCGAAGGTACTTTTTGCCCAGATCTCACCCCCCATGATCGTGGTCAGCTGGCGGCATATCGCAAGTCCCAAGCCGGTGCCTTCATGCTGTCGCGAGGTTGATTCCTGGACCTGCGAGAATGGTTCGAAGATCGTCTCTAGACCGTCGAGAGGGATTCCGATGCCCGAATCGACGACATCGACCTGGACCAGAAACGTGGTGTCTTGCGGGTCGTCTGCCACGTCGGGCCGGCCGGCCCGAGCATGGACCACAACTTCGCCCGCTTCGGTGAACTTGATGGCGTTGCCAATCAGGTTAGTGAGGATCTGGCGGAAGCGTCCAGCATCACCAAGAAGCAACGGTGGGATGTCGTCCGACACCAGGCAGGTTAGCTCGAGACCTTTGCCGTAAGCCGCCTCGGCCAACAATTCGACGATCTCATCGATTTGGTCACGCAGGCTGAAAACGCTCGCTTCGAGTTCGACTTTGCCCTCTTCGATTTTAGAAAAGTCCAGGATGTCATTGATGATCTCGAGCAAGGCATTACCCGATCGGCGAATCGTCTGAACATAACTCTGTTGCTGAACTGTCAAATCCGTGTCGAGCAACAGTCCGTTGACACCAATCACGCCGTTCATCGGAGTCCGAATCTCGTGACTCATTCGGGCAAGAAAGTCCGATTTGGCCTTGTTGGCGGATTCGCTGATGTTCAGGGTTCGGATCCGCTCGAGCTCATAGATCGTTGCGATCGACAGCAAGAGCAGAACAAAAGCCACAAGGCCCGTGATGTCGAGGAGATGCATCTGGCTCTCGGTCATCTTGAGAGTCGGGCCTGAGCCCCATGCCACGGCGAGCCCGAGGGCTAAGAATTTGGCGATCACAAGACTCACCCAGACCAGAGCAGCTCTAAGGCCGAGGAGAAAGATCGCCAACATGGGGATCGCACAGCTCCACATCAACCCGGAGACTGGATAGCCGCCGCGCGCTATTGTCACCGCCATCACGATCAGAAACAGAATCGAGAGCAGTGTGTGGCTGGCGAGAGTCAAGCTGCGGGAGCGGTGGAGAAGCACCGGAATCAGGAGTGTTGAACACCCAGCGGTCAGCAAAGCGATTCCTGCGCCGGAGGAATTGAAGACGAAAAAGTAGAGTGGAGCGAAGAGCGGTCCCCAGACGAATCCGCTGGCGGAGATGAGGATCAGCAATCGTCCCTTCCAGGTCGATTGATCATCGCCACGTAGGTTGGGCGGAATCAATCGATCGACGAGTGATAGCAAACGATGGCGCAGCCTGCCCCCTCCAGTAGATTTCTTGATGTCCATTTTGATTGCCTAGCCAAGACGTCCAACATCACAATGACGTCTCAACATCACAAACTCTATGACGGAGCTTCAGAGACTACGCTCCGCAGGCTACGCGGAGCACTTTTGCCACGGCTTGTTAGCCTCCCGATTCGACCCAGCGTTCGATCTTCTGCTGCAAGATGCCGAGCGTCACCGTGCCGTCTTCTATCACCCGATCGTGGAAAGTTCGAATGTCGAATTTGTCGCCGAGCCGTTCCTCAGCCATTCGACGTAGACGCTGGATCTCGAGATTGCCGGTCATGTAGGACAACGCCTGTCCAGGGACGGCAAGGTAACGGTTGATCTCGTAGTTGGCTTCGGCTTCGGACAGGACGGTCGCTTCGAGCAGAAAGTCGACGGCTTGTTGCCGAGACCAGCCCAGAGCGTGCATACCGGTGTCGACCACCAGCCGTGCGGCCCGCCAGGCTTCGTTCGACAACAGACCGAGGCGGTCGAGGTCGGAGGAGTAGAGACCCATCTCGTCAGCCAACCGTTCAGTGTAGAGCGCCCAGCCTTCGCCGGTGCCGGAGAAGTACAGGTAACGCAAGATCGGGTGAACGCCGTCGCGCTCGAGGCCGGTCATGACTTGCAGGTGGTGCCCTGGGTAGGTTTCGTGAAACGTGGTGGCTTCCATACCCGCTTTGGGAATGGTCTCAGGCTGCCAGGTGCCGAGTTCATAAACCCCCGGTCGGCTGCCATCGGCAGTGCCCGGGTTATAGAAGCCGCCACCGGAGCGTTTCATGAAATCTGGATAGGGTCGGATGATGACCTGCGAAGTGGGCATGGTGCCGAACCACTTGGGTACGGCATCGTGGGCCCGATCGATGGCAGCCTGGGCGTAGGCGATCACTTCCTGAGGACTCGAGAAGGTGTACTGCGGTTCGCTGCGCACCGCCGCGAGGAGCTTGCGGGTGTCGGTGGTGTCGAAGCTGCGCTCGGCGATGCTGCGCATCTCGTTGTTGATGCGCTCCAGCTCCTTCAGGCCGCTGTCGTGGACCTCCTGCGGCGTCAACGGCAATGAGGTGTAGTAGCGGATCGAGTTGCGGTAACAGGCTGCGCCGTCTGGGTTGGCGCTGACGCCGGGCTCCGACCTTGCGTTATCGAGGTACTCATCGGCGAGGAAGGCTCGGTAACGTTCGATGGCGGGAGTGATTTCGGTCTCGACAATCGCCAGCAACGCTTCGCCGAACGCTGGCGTTGGGTCGCGGCTGGCGGGCCCATAGAACGGTGACTCCTTCGGCTCCGCTTCGAGCAGCCGGTCAACCTGGCCGAGCACTGCGTCGACGTTGTTACGCGGTGCGGCGTAACCCAGACGCAAGCCCTCACGGAGGTTGACTATTTCGGTATCGATGAAGCGCACCGCATCCCGGGCTCGAGCCACGGCGTCCTCGCGGGCAGCTTCGCTGCCCACGGGCTGTTGCTGGAAGGTCGACGCCAAGGCACTTTGCCAGCCGGTCCAGGCTGGACTGACGTTCCACAGCTCGATACGGCAAGCTCTCAGATCGGCCTGAGCAGACATGCGGTCGAGGGCATAGTCGTAAACCACCGCGGCATCGGTGCCGTCGAGCGTTGCACGATCGATGGTGCGCAAGCTTTCTAGCCAGGCGTCCACCCGCTGTTGCCAGGTTGCCAACGCGTCGAGACTGTGATCGACCAGACGCGCATAGTCGAGATCGGTGTAGCCCGAATCGTAGGCTTGGTCGGTGAAGTCTTGGTAGTAGCCGTCGACATATGCTTCGGCAATCTCGAGGGTTTGAGCGACCGCGTCGTCCGCGTCGGGTGGCACGTTGACCTCAGCGTCCTGGCTGCAGGCAAAAAGTAGTAGCGTGAGACCGCCGATGACGAGGGGTCTGGCGAAGGGATGGTGGCTATGCATCAGGGACATAGTAGGCTCCTAGAGGCGTAAAGTAGGACGAGTCCACCGACGGTATCATCCAAGGTTGTCGCGACAACGCTATGATGAACGACACAGTTCGAAGAGTCCCAGCTATGGCAGGCGATCGAACGTGGAGTGCGGATGTGATCTATCGTGTTGTTGTGACGTTGACTGGGTTGCTGATGGCAGGAGCCGCTGTTCTGCTGCCTGTCGAAACCATCAGGGCTACCCCCACGACTACCGAGATCCCAATCAGCGGCTATGTCCTGGCGCCGGATGGTGAGCCGCTGTCCAAGGCTGATGTCGTCCTCGAGCCCATCCCCTCCACTTATGAGCGTGCTCGTTTGCGACTGGCCGGGCTTGTCGGGCCGGAGCCGGTGGCGCTTACCCAGACCGATGCCGACGGCGCTTTCCAACTGGGTGCACCCTCTGCCGGGATGTGGAAGGTGGTGGTCTCCTCCCCGACGTTGCTGACGATGGAGCGTCGGCTACTGCCGTTGGTTGCGGAGATGGTGCTGCCGCCGGTTGAGATGATGCCGAAGTCAGAGCTCGAAGTTCGGGTGGTTGACCGGCAAGGCAAGCCACGCCCTGGGAGAGTTGGCGCCTACGCGTTCAGTGTGCGCTACGAGAGGGTCCGCAATGAAGGCTGGCGTCCTCGGATACGCCTGGCGACCGCTGGCGACGACGGCCTCGCTCGCCTGCCGTTGGGGCGCGACGAGGAGATCCAGCTCGAAGTGCTGGCCGAGGGGTATCCCTTGGTGGTGACTGAGGTATCCAAAGCGAAACCCGTCATCGTCGAGCTACCGATCGGTGCTGCCGGTACGGTGAGGGCTATCGGCCGCAAGAATCGGCCACTTCGAGCGGCGATCGTCCTCCAGGGCAGCTTCGTCTTGCCGCTCGGCTTGACCAATGACGAAGGACGCCTCGACTTGGTGGTGCAGGCTGACGAGCCGGACCCGATCCAGGTTTTCACTGCGGATCGCTGGAGCGGATCGTTGGTACCCGATCTCGATGCCGTCGAGATCCAAGACCTTCGACTCGATCCGCCAAAGACTGTGTTTGGCCGAATCCTAGATCTTACGACCCGTGAGCCGATCGCCGGGGCTTTGGTATGGGCAGTCCAGGGTCAAGTCGCGGTGACCGATAAGCAAGGTAGTTACGAGCTCGCGGTCGACCTGGTCAAGCCTCATCGGATGGGAGCGGCGGCCGCTGGGTATCTGCGCGACTACGCGCAGATGAGCCATTCAGCAGAGCCCGAATCCCTTGCGATTGGGCTGGCTCCAGCCGCCGCGGTGTTGAGTGGCAAGGTACGCGATGCGACCGGGGCGGTGCTCGGGGGCGTCATGATCACTGTTCGACCCAAACCACGGAGTGGCCAGCAAGCTTTAGCGGTCCAGTATGCGATAGCCCGTGGCTGGCAAACTCGGACCTCCGACCGTGGCACATTCCGAGTGCCGGGCTTACCGGCTCACATGGCGTTCGGGATGACCTTACAAGCGGCAGGTTTTGCTGCTCACAGCTTTACCATCGAACCTCTCGAACCCTTCGAGCGACGGGCCGATCTCGAAGTTGTGATGTCGCCCGCACGGCATGCTGTCGGCTGGGTGGTTGACGAGGACGAGGTGCCGATCGCCGGTGCCGCAGTGAGTTTGGTGGCACCCCCGCTCACCAACGACCTGCAGGCCAGGAATTGGATCAGTAGGCGTCAGGACGATGGCCAGCTTCCGACGGTGCTCACCGATCAAGACGGACAATTCGAGATGTCTGATCTTGCGGCGGGATATTACGATCTCGAGGTGGCAGCGAGTGGTTATGCGCCATCCCGTATCCCTGGTGTCCAGGTCCTTGAGATGACGGGAGATGATGCAACGAAGTCCGTCGATCTTGGCGTGGTTGTGATGGTTCCGGGGGTGTCGGTCGAAGGCCGAGTGGTCGATCTCGACGGTGCGGCGCTTCACGATGCCAAGATCCAAATCAAGCGACCAGGGAGTTCGAACTACGGCGCCCCGCGGAGCGCCCGGGAGCCGTTGGCGACCGGCCCTGAGGGGCGTTTTGTCGCGCCCGACCTGAACCCTGGACGACTGATCTCGATCTTGATCAGCAAGTCAGGGTTCGTTTCCAAAACGGTGGAGGAGGTGCAACCGCCAACCATAGAGCCGCTGACCATCATTCTGCAGCCGGCCGGGCGTCTACGAGGGCGAGTGGTCGATCAACAAGGTGATCCACAGCCCAACTCGGACATTTATATGCGACTGGACTCGCGGTCCAACGTGTTGTTCGGCGGCTCTCAACGCTGGAGTCAACTGAGGCATACCTCGACCGACGCCGACGGTCGTTTTCTGATCGAGGAAGTGGAACCTGCAACCTGGTGGGTGGCCGCCAGGAGCAAGGGGTATCAGCTGCTTGTGGAGGAAGGCGTCGAGGTACAAGCGGGGGCCACCACCGATTTGGAGCTTGTGCTCGAGGTTGGGGCAGTGGTAGAAGGCACAATCCTGACGGCCGATGGTGAACCCTTGACACAAGCCTCCATCAGTATTGCGGAGGCCGAAAACCTCTCAAGCAGGCAATCGGGCACGGTAAGCAGCTTGGCTGATGCGGAGGGCCACTACCGGGCGGTGGGCGTTCCGGTCGGTCTTGCGACGGTGACTGTTTTCCAAAATTCGACCCGGCGTTTGGGGAAGAGTATCGAGGTGCGTCCAGGGACAAATGTTGTCGACCTGCTGCTCGAGTCCGGCTTTGAGATAGGCGGTCAGGTGGTGGCGCCAGATGGGACTCCGATCGGTGATGCTGCGGTGACCCTCGACGTCGACCCCGAACGTCGGACGAGCCGTTCGCCATTCAACTCGTCGCGAGACCAGACTGCCGCGGATGGATCGTTTGTTTTTGCTGATGTCGTGGCTGGGGCCTACCGGCTCACCGCGTCGCGGGACGACTTTGCTCCAGCAAGCACCGAATCTTTCGAGGTGGCAAGCGATGTGGCGGGTCTGGTGCTGCAGCTCGGCCTGGGCGCTACTCTGAAGGGGCGTATCGTGGGTCTCGAGATCGACGAGCTTGGCGTCTTGGAGTTGACGGCCTACAGCCGGCAAAGTGGGCGGGCGGCTCGAGTGCTGGCACCAGGTGACTATCAATTCGATCAACTAGCGGCTGGCGTTTGGCACCTGCGGGCGGAGGTGAAGGGCTCGAGCCGCTCATTGGCGCTCACGGTCGACATCCCGGAGGGGGTCACCGAGGTGGTCAGGGATATCGAATTTGGGCCCACGCTCACGCTTCGTGGCATCGTGCTCGATAACGATCGTCCGGCAGCAGGTGTTGGTGTCAGCGTCAGTGGTGCCGACTCGAGCTCGGGATACGACCAGACCGATTCCGACGGGCGTTTCCGCATCGGCAACCTGCCGGCAAACCACTACACGGTGATGGTCTCGGCGGGCATGGGAGCCAGAAAGGCCGAGGAGCTCGAGCTGACTGGTGACCACGAGTTGCGCATCGACATCGCGACCGGTGCCCTGAATGGGGTGGTGCGAAGCGCCATCGACGGTGAGCCTGTGTCCGGGGTGGGCATCGCCTTTGCACTGCTCGATCGCAGCGATCCGGCCGAGGCTCGGCGCAATAGCCTCAGCGAGCGGATGACAACCGACGCCCGGGGAGGGTTCGGCGTGGCTCGGATCCGTCCGGGCCGTTGGCGGCTGGTCGCCTCCAAATCAGGGTACGCGCCCAGTGAGGTGGTGGTTGCTATCGCTGCCGAGGGAGTCTCGGATGCTGAAATCCAGCTGACGCCCACGGAAGGCGTGAGTTTTGAAGTTTCGTTGGCATCAGGTGCTGAGGCAACGTGGGCCCGCGTCTCGATCCTAGATGCCTCCGGGCGTCACTTCAGCGGTGGTAGTTACCCTATCGTCGAAGGCCGAGTGCACGTGCCGACGGTGCCGTCGGGACGCTGGGAGCTGGTGGTCCAAGTTGGCGACAGCGCCGCGACCCGCGTGGTAGTCGATTCGCCAGGAGATCAAGGGCGAATCTTCTTGCCCACCAGCGGCAGGCTGTCGCTCAGTGTTCCCGAGCTTGCAGCGGAGCCTTGGGCTCTGGTCTTCCTCACCGGGCCGGATGGCAAGCCGCTGGTTCATGTTGGCGGTTCGGCGTTCGATCCTGGAGCCTGGCCCCTGATATCGGGGCAAGCGTCGGTGCCCAGCCTCGCACCAGGGGTTTGGACCCTTATCGTGGAACATGATGGTCGCACTTGGAACGGCAGCGCGACGGTGGTGGCTGGCAGGACGTCTGAGGCCGCAGTCGTTAGTCGTTAGCTTCAGAACACGGTAAATTGGTGCAATCGAAAGTGATTACCGCGGTGCCGTTGGCGCCCAAGGGATCGGTAACCTCTAGCTCGACCCGATACGGGACATTCGGCGTCGGAGCATAAAAGAAGGCATTCGGTAGGGTGTGGTTGAAGATCGCAAATTCGATATCCAACGGACGCCAGTGATAGGTGAGCGCTGCTCCTTCCGGGTCGATGCTGGCACTGCCATTGAGTTCGACGAGACCCCGATCGACCCTCGAAACAAACGTGGCAGTCGCCACCGGCGGGGCGTTGGGGTTCACCGTCAGGTCGACCCCAGTGCTGTCCACGCCACCGCGGCCGTCCTCGACTGTCACTTCGAAACTGAGGACCGTTGATGATGCCACCGTCGGTGCAGTGAGCTGTGCCACCGCGGTGGCCGGATTCGAAAGGGACACCCCTGGCCCGGCCTGTTGGATCCATAGGTAACTCAAGGGATCGCCGTCTGGATCGCTACTCATGGTGGCGTCGAGAGACACGGTCTGCCCGGTGGTTGCCGAGGTAGGCATGGCGACAGCAGCTGCCACCGGTGGTGCGTTGGGCTCTACGCCATCAAGCTCGAGGGCGGCCATCAGTACGCTGCCTGGAAAACCCGAAGTACGATCACGCAGTCGCAAGGTCCAGGTGCCTGCACCGTTCAAGCCGGTGAGGATGTCAAAATCGCCGTGCGGGGAATGAAGATCGGGGAAGAGGGCGAAGAGCGGCCCAGCCGTGAAGCTGTTGACCTCCGCCAGCCGCACCGTGGGCGCGCCGCCGGGGGCGATGAGATCAATCTCGAGGTCGCCCCGACGAAAGTGCGAGATGTCGAGATAGAGACGCGCCGCGGTCACGGTGCCGAAGCCTGCAATCGGCAAGGGAATCTCCACGCCGGTCGGGTCATCATCGGGGATGACAACTCCCTCGACGGTTTGATCCAAAGGATTGACCAACAAGGGGATGTCGGCAACCGCCCGGGTGTAGGTTTGGTCGAGTCCGTGGCTAGAAGCCACCACAAAGCCCTGCACTGGCACCGCTGGGTCGCCGACTTCGGTGCCGGCGACCCGCACCTGCCAAAGACCGGCAGCCGGAGCAGCGATCCACACCTGCTCTGTATTGTCCCGGTGGTTGGGAATGATCTTCCCAAATCCGCTGCTTTGGACCGCCGAGGCAAAGGGCTGGCCTGGGTTGAGTCGCCACGGGCCGTACCGCATACCGTTGGGTGCAACCAACTCGAGATCGAGATTGTGGACTAGTTGCCCAAGGGCCGTAGCGCTGCCCATGGGGTCGAGCCAGCCCAGGGTCACTGTCAACGGTCCGCTGCCCGCTGCGACATCGAGGGTCGAGATCGTCCAGGTTTCTCCCTCCCGCACCGCACCGCGCACGATGTGGCGCCCCGGACCCGCGACGTCGGCCAGGATCAGATCTGCCGCCGCTTCGACGTCGGCGATCCCCCAGCCGGTGCGGTAGTCCGGCCCGGTCAGGGTAATGTCCTGTGCGGAGTGCGTGAGCAGGGTACGCACCAGGTCCGGCGCCATGCGCAAACCGTCGTGCTCGCGTCGGTAGAGCTGCTCGAGCAGCACCACCATGCCGGTCACCGCTGGCGCCGCAAAGGAAGTGCCGCTGACCCAGGCATAACCGTTGTCGCGAGTGGTGGTGTAAACCCCGCCACTCTTGGCCATGACATCGGGCTTCAGGCGGCCGTCTTGGGTTGGTCCCCAAGCGGTCTCTGGCCACGGCATGCCGCCCAGGACGACACCTCCCACCACCACATTGTTTTTCAACGTCGAGTCAGCATGGAGCGAACGCGGCGTGTTCGGAGCGCCAAAATTCCCCGCCGCCTTCACCCCTAACAAGAGATAGTCCCGGGCATCCATGTCGAATAGTTCCGCCTCGAGGTTGTAGCTGTTCGATGGCACCGGATCGGCCGTCCAGGAATGGTTGTCGACGGCATGGTAGAGGGATCGGCGATTGTTACGGCGCTCATGCTCTAGGGTGTTGCTGCCGCTGTTTGAGATCGACACTGAGAGCAGCTCAGCCTCCGGCGCATATCCGCAGGCCCGCGGGTCGTTCAGCCCCGAACCGAATAGGGTACCCGTGACCTGGGTGCCATGTTCGGCACTGTCACCCGACTGAATCAGGACCCGCGACATGTCGAAGTCGGGGTGGGGGTGCAGGGTGCCGACATCATAGATCCCCACCCGCACTCCGTCACCGGTGAGCTCATAAGGCACAGCGCGCACCAGGTCTGCACCGCTCATTTGCCGTGAGCCTTGGTTGAGGCCCACCACGGTTCCGCGTCGATGAATGGCCGCCACAAAGGGCGAGGTGGCCAGCGTGTCGACTACCATTGCGTCCGCACCTGGTCGCGACACGTGCCGCCAAGGGCCGACTCGTGCCGTGTCTACCGAGGGTAAGAGCAGGCCTGCCGTAGCCGATGTCCCCACCACAGCCTGCAATTCTGCCACTGTGGTTTCGGGCCAGAAGGTGATTTCGACGTCGAGTGCCGCCACATCCTCCGCGGCGGTATCTTCTGTGGCCGTATCTTCCGCGGTCACTATCGCTGCAACCTCCGGCATGAGCCGATCTGCCGCCAGCACCGACGCTGTGCCTAAGATCTGTGGCATCGCGCCCAGCGTATTGCGTTGGCCCACGGGATCGTCCGTCGCGACGAGAAAGACATAGGTCCGTCGATCCTGCAACCCCAAGTAGCGCAGGCCACGGTCGGCGAAGGTTGCCAAGTGGTCGTTGTCGAGGGCTGCGTCGACGAAGAGATAGAAACTCTCCCCCGCAGCCGGCAGCGGCAGGGCGGGATCAGCAAGCACGTCTCGGCCATGCAGGCGCGTGCCCCCGTCCACCCGTTCCCAGGCCGGACGATCCATAGGTCCGTCCTCCGCCCCCGGCGCTGGCCCGGCCGCTAGCACCAGGACCGGGTGGAGGAGCATGAGCAGCAGGCCCGAGACCGCTGTTACCAGCAAGTTTGGATTCCAGTACATTCGTTGCATCGTGTCGCTCCCTTGGTGAAGTCATGTCGTAAGTATGCTCTTGTGGGAACGGTACGAGATGGCCACGACAAATGTCTCGGCCCAGGGATCAACTGCGAGCCTGGGGCGACAGAATGATCCTCCGCCTGGACACGCAAGCCGCATTGGCAACCGACTGATTGATCAGGCACGCCAGCATGTTGCCGGTAGGTCCAGGGGAACTATCTGAGGCGAACACCCGGGCTAGCCAGTGCTGGTTGAACAAATAGCCTGGCTGGGGCGTACAATGAGTCGAGTCTCTAATCTGTCACTCCATCGCGGGAGGTGGATATGTCCTATCGTGTCGCGATCCTAACGTTGCTGTTTGTTCTGTCGTCGGTCACCGTACCTGCGGTCGCCGTACCTGCGGCCGCCGTATCGTCGGCCGGTATTCCGATCCTCGGCCTTGTTTTAGGGCCCGATGGTGAACCGCTGGCGAAGGCCGAAGTCCATCTGGAGTCGATGCCATCGACCTACGAGCGGGCTCGACTCCGGTTGGAAGGGCTGCCCGGTCCGGAGCCGGTGGTCCGTTCGCGGACCCGTGCGGACGGAACCTTCGAACTCGCCGCGCCCGCAGCCGGTATGTGGTCAGTGGTGGTGGCGGCCCCGGGGTTGTTGACAATGGAGCGCCGCCTGATCCCATTGGTCGAAGAGGTAGTGTTACCTGCAATCGAGTTGCAGCCAGCGTCGAAGCTCGAGGTCCGAGTGGTCGACGCCAAGGGCCAGCCGCGGGCTGGTGTTGCAGGGGTTGTAACACGTCGGGTCCGCAACGATGCCTGGCGACCTCGAACGCGTCTGGCGGTGGTTGGTGAGAATGGCAAAACTCGTTTCTCGGTGGGGAAAAGTGAGGAGATCCAGCTCGAGGTCCTAGCGGATGGTCATCCGCTAGTGGTCGCCGAAGTGAGCGATGAGACGAAGGTGACGATCGAGGTACAGCCAGGAGTAGCCAAGACGGTGCGGGTCATCGATCGTCAGAAACGGCCTTTGGCTGCTGCCCTGGCCTTCCAAGGCAGCGCCCTGCTGCCTGTGGGTCTTACCGAGACTGACGGCCTGCTAGCCTTGACGTTGCCGGCCAAGGGGTTGTTGAAACTCGAGGTTTCGACGGCGAACCGATGGAATGGCACCTTCCAACTCGATCCCGCTTCGGTCAAGGAGGGGCTCAAGGATTTGCGGCTCGATCCTCCGGCAACAGTCGAGGGCAGGGTACTCGACCTGTCGAGCCGTGATCCGATCGCCGGTGCCTTGGTATGGTCGGTGCGAGGCGAGTCGACAGTGACGGACAAACACGGTGGATACACGGTCGAGATCGGCGTTTATAAGTCGGGTTGGGTGCATGCTGCGGCGGGAGGCTATCTCAGAGGCTTCAGCAAACTGAAAGGAAGCGGTGATCAAGACAGTACCGGGATCGCTCTGGCCCCCGCCGGCAGCTTGACCGGCAAGGTAGTCGACGATGCTGGCGGCCTGCTTGCAGGGGTCTCGATCGAGCTTCAGCTACAGCCGCAGAGCGGCCGCATCTCCAGAGCGGCTCAACGTTTCATGCGCGACGGTTGGCGTGGCCGGACCTCCGAGCGGGGGGTGTTTCGGGTTGCCGGGCTGCCGGCTGACGTCGGCTTTCAGCTCACCTGTAAGGCAGAAGGCTATGCACCGCAGACGTTTGTGGTTGAGCCCCTCGAGGCTTTCGAGACTCGCTCGAAAATCAAAGTTGTGATGCGGCCCGGCCATCTCGCCTTTGGTCTGGTGGTCGACGAGGGTGATTTGCCCGTCACTGGGGCCGAGGTTCGGTTGATTGCTCCACCGCCTACGGACGATTTGCGGGCCATGATGCGGATGAGGCGTTCTTCTCAGGACGAGACCAATGATCCCGTCGGACTGACCGATGCCGACGGGCGTTACGAGATCCGTGATTTGGCCGGTGGACGCTACGATCTCGAGGTCCGAGCCAGCGGTTTTGCACCCGCAAAGATCCCCGGTGTGCGGCTAGAGGAGGCCGGCGGACCGGTCGACTTGGGCACCGTGGTCATGGTCGAAGGTGCGAGGATCCAAGGACGAGTCGTCGATCCCGATGGCGTTGCTATCGCTGGCGCTGATATCAATACTGATTTGGGACGACGGACGATGAGCATGGTGCGGCGCGATACCGGCAATCAGACGCAATCTGATTCCGAAGGGTATTTTACGTTGGGCGACTTGCTGCCCGGAATGCCCGTCACACTGCTGATTAGCCGCAAGGGATTTGCCTCCGAATCGGTGAGTGACTTACGACCACCCACGGAGGAGCCGCTGGTGATTGTGCTGCGTCCGGCAGCGCAAATCGAAGGGCGGGTCGTCAACCGCGAAGGTGACCCGATTCACCGTGCGATGGTCAATGCCCATCCGGACTTTCGGGCCGCCCGCGGCGTGCGCCACTTCAGCGGTGCGTCCCACGCCGAGACCGACGCTGAGGGGCGGTTTGTGCTCGAAGATGTCGAGCCCGGAGTCCTCCAAGTCACGGCGATGGCCGAAGGTTACCAACAGCAGGTGCAGCAAGGAGTCGAAGTGGCAGCCGGTGCCAAGCACAAGCTCGAGCTCGTGCTCGAGACCGGCGCCGTGGTCGAAGGTACGGTGACGACCGCTACTAGAGAGCCGCTGATCCAGGCGACGGTCAGCATCACCGAGACTCAAGATAGCTTCTCGATGGGGATGCGGGGCTCCGCTAGTGGTCAGACCGATGCCGATGGGCACTACCGTGCCACCGGGGCAGCTCCTGGGACGGCGACGATCACGGTCTACCATCAAAACACCGTGCGGTTGACGAAGAGCATCGAGGTCAAGCCCGGTAATAACGTCGTCGACCTAGTACTGGAGCGGGGCTTCGAGGTCAGCGGTCAAGTGGTGTCTCCAGACGGTGAACCGGTGAGCGGGGCTGCGGTGTCGATCCAAGAAGGCTCTCAGCCAGGTTTTATGCATTTCTCCTTAAGTGGGCCCCAGGTCACCACTACCGGAGACGGCACCTTTACTTTGACTGATGTCTCGGCCGGTCAGTACAGGGTTGCGGCTGGGCTGGAGGGTTTCGCCCCGGCAACCTCTGAACTTCTGGAGGTCGCCAACGATGTTTCAGGCGTGCTGTTGACGTTGCGCCTCGGTGCTACCCTCAAGGGCCGTGTCATTGGCCTCGAGCTCGACGAGCTCGGTGCCTTGGAGCTCATGGCCTACAGCCAACAAGGAGGCATGCGACGCGGTCATGTCGATTTCTCGGGGGACTACATGTTCGACTCGCTAGCGGCCGGGGATTGGCACGTACAGGCTCAGGTCTCGGGTTCGGGACGCTCGTCATCGTTACAAGTCGAGCTCCCCGAAGGGGCGTCGGAGGTGGTCAAAGACATCGAGTTCGGTACTGGCTTTACGCTGACGGGCGTGGTGCTGGACAACGGCGAGCCAGTGCTGGGCGCAACCATCGCTGCCAACAGCTCAACGTCCAATTCTGGTCATGGAACAACCGGTGCTAATGGTCGGTTTCGGATCGAGAACCTGAAAGGCGGCAGCTATCAAGTGATGGTGATGGCCGGGATGGGCCTGCAACAGGTCGAGCCTATCGAGCTCACTGGGGATCACGAGTTACGGATCGAGGTCTCGACTGGCACCTTGTCTGGCGTCGTGCGCAGTACCGCCGATGGTGAGCCGGTATCCGGTGCTACCATCGCCCTCGAGCTGATCGCGGAAGGTGATGCCTTGTTGTCGCGGCAGTTCGGATTCGGCAATCGGTCGGTGACCGACTCGCGGGGCCGGTTTAGCCTGCTGCAAGTACGTCAGGGCAACTGGCGGGTCGTCGTCACCAAGCCTGGCTACTCGGTGGGTGATGCAACGGTCACCGTCACCAGCAGCGTCGCGCCGGAGATCGAAATCGCGTTGACACCTACCGAGGGGGTGTCTATTGGCCTCGCCCTGCAATCGGGTGCCCCTTTGTCGTCAGCTCAAATCGCCATTCTCGATCCTTCGGGGCGCCAACTTGCCTCTAGCACGTATCCAGTGATCGAAGGCCGGGTCAAGGTGTCGACTGTACCACCCGGATCTTGGACGTTGGTCATCCAGGCCGGCGATGGCGCCGCCACCCGTTTTGCCGTCACCGCACCCGGTGATCAAGGCCGGGTCGTGTTGCCCACCGCCGGGACCTTGCATCTGCGGGTGCCGGAGCTGAAGCAGGAGTTGTTGGCGAAGGTCCTACTCACGGGGCCCGACGGGCAGCCCTACGCTGGCGTCGCCGGCATGAACTTTGCTCCCGGAGAATGGGTGATGTCCTCTGGCCAGTCGGTAGCCACCGGTCTCACCCCTGGCGTCTGGAACTTTTCAGTCACCCACACCGATGGCCGAACCTGGAGTGGCAGTGCGGTGGTGAATCCAGGCGGCACGACGGAAGTCAGCCTGCCTTAGCGGAGACCACGGCAAACGTCAGGCCGCGCTGACTTTGCGTTACGAAACCTCAGCCCTCACGCAGAGCTACGGTCGTGCTCTGCGTGAGGTCATCGATGGTCAATCGAACGATCGCGGTTCCGGGTTGATTGGTTTGACCGTGGTCGAGACGCAAAAGGGCCTGGACCGCCTTGATGCCCGACAAGGTTCGTCGACATAACTAGACTAGAGCGGTGCAGATCAGCCGTTCTAGGCCGTGTTCCGTGGTGTCGTTTGTCATGGTTGGCCCGCCTCACTGAAGGTCTGGGATCCAACCTTTTCGGGAGAGAACGCCGATCGCTAGCTCGAGCTGGCGTCGGGAAAACTGCTTCTTCCGGTCGTTCCAGGCGTAGGTCCTTGCGACTACGTCATCCGCGGTCTGGACCCTCTCGTTACTGACGATCCAGTGGACGGTCGCCAGCAACTCGAGCCCGAATGGTGATTCGAAGCCTTCGACGAGATCACTGACTTTCTCAAAGCGGGCTTGGGTTTCGGGCTCGCTGTCAAGCAATGCACGCGCATCTCCGAGAGCTCCAGGCACTAGCTCCAGCTTCTTATCTGGAGCGTCGCCTCCGTCCGCATAGCCAGCGATCAAGTGCCCCTCTACTGCGTTCAGTACATGCCGAAGATTCTCAGCGTAGGGGCCATAGTGAGCCTTCTTGAATTTAAGCTGTAATGGTTGGTTGGCGACCTGCATGAAGTACATCAGTTTGTGAACTTCCAGCAGTGTGACGAACGGATCGAGCAGCCCGTCCAGGTAGCGGTGCATCAGGCCGACCAGTGCTGCTCGGCCGGGAGTCATCTTGGGTACCTTGGTGGAACGGTTTGTACGTGAGTCCGAGGGACCGCCGCCTGGTTCGAAGATGATCACGTTCAGGTCGTCGAGCCCAACCATTGCTGCTTCGATGCGGGGGCGCACTTCGGCCCAGTCTAGGCCACCCAACCCGCTGCCAAGCGGCGGAATCGCAATGGACCGAATTCTTCGCGAACGAATTTCTTCAGCCAAAGCCTCGAGTCCGGAGTCGATATCCTCCATACGGCTCTTGCCACGCCAGTGGCGCTTGGTGGGGAAGTTGACAATGAATCGCGGATTCGTCAGGCGTCCGGTCTCGGAAACGAACATTTTTCCTGGAGTGACCTCGCTCCTTTTGCAAGCCTCTGCGTAGGACTTGAAGTTCTCCGGGAAGGATTTTTTGAACTGAAGTGCGATGCCACGGCCCATGACGCCGACACAGTTGACGGTATTGACCAGGGCTTCGGCGTCCTCTGAGAGAATGTCGCCTGTCTTGAATTCGATCATCGGACTCTCCATCGCTATCAATAGTACCAGTCGGGCACTATTTCGACCCGAGGCTTGTGAGTTGCAGCTTGTAGAGCCGTGAGAACCTGCCCATAGGTTGGCTGTTCCAGAACTCCGATACGTGAAACCAGATTCCAGGGGAAACTGTATTCAACCAGGAATTCTGCCTGCTTGCCGTCCTTGCAGTGCTGCCAGCTTGTGGCCTGAACGGCACTCCAGTCAATCTCACCCAGCTGTGCAAGATCGCACCGATCTTCGAAGTAGTAGGACCCGGCATTCGAGAGAGTGAAAGCCCAGCGTTTGCGGTTCTTCTCCGCCCAGGTGACAGACTGGCCCAGATCTGCCTCGAGATGAACGATAGGCTTCTGGCCTCCTCGGTAGGACAAACCAGGATGGTTAGCCTGACTGATCAAGTAGAGCATGATGGATCGAGGGCAGAAGTAGAACGGAACACAGTCGCCAACATGCAGGTTCGGGTGGCTTGTCAGCGTCAACTCTTTGAGCCGCCGTTGCTTGATCTCGTTCATGCCGATGGATGTCCCTGGCGTCGAGTCCTGAACGATCTTCGCGTCACACCACAGATTATTGGCCTCAATCATCGGGGATAGGCGATCGACGTGGACGATGTGGTAAATCTTTGGTGCAACGGGTACCGGCATGATCATTCGCACTCTTGGATTATCGGGGGCTGAGAAATCTTAGCACCCAGGAAACCAGGGACCGTTTGGGGCTTCGCGTTCTCTCGTTGAGGCGTCCACAGCTCGGCTTGGCGGTTCGACTACCAACGCGTGGCGCCAGCTCTGACCAGCTGTTCCCCGGCGTTAGGCCATCACTGCGACCATATGCAGGATCTTCGAACCCAGGCTTTCGTCACCTTTGATCTGTAAGCGGTGTCGCGCTGTGTCGGCATCGATACCCTTGGTGAACAAGCGCCAGGCAGTATCTTGATCGAGGGTGGTGTGGGCCAGACCGGTAGCGCTCACACCATGGAAGAGCTGCCAAGCACCTTCTGTTCTGACCAACGACCAGTCGCCTCCCGCCTCGCCTTTGATCGTGACGGTGAGACTCGCTCCTTCGTCGGCCGAGGTCTCTCGATAGACGTGGGGTAAGGCCCGCATGAAGGTGTCGAGGACCGGGTACAACCATTCGCGCGAGGTCAAACCCGGCCGCCCGACGGCGTCGCGAATCTGTTGCTGATGGAGCCACTTTTCGGTGTACTCCCGGGCAATGTCAAACCAGTTGAGCGAGCTTTGGTCCCCGGCCCAGGCTACCGGAAACAAGGCGGTTCCCTCGGGGGCCAACGATTCCAATAGCTCGCAAACTTTGGGCCCGATGAAGGCCAGCAGTTCGGTCAACAGGATCGGGCTGATCCGTTGAGCTGACCGTACCCAGTCGGCATTCAATTGATTCAAGAAGCCGACCAGATCTTGATAACTTTCGATTGGCGTCTCGGGAGCCAGCGGCACCAAACCATCACGCTGAAACGACAGGCGCCGGATATCGGTATCGAGCAAGTGGGCCGCGATGTCCTTCACCGACCACAATGCGCAAGCGGTCGGTCGTGACCAGTCGTCGGCGTCGAGGCTGCGTAGCAACGCGACTAGCTCGGGGCCGAGTCGAGAGAACAACGGTAGAGTAT
Source organism: Acidobacteriota bacterium (assembly GCA_029263395.1). Taxonomy (GTDB): domain Bacteria; phylum Acidobacteriota; class Thermoanaerobaculia; order Multivoradales; family J023; genus JAAELT01. Next base: position 35,740 of record JAJCXO010000070.1, read on the forward strand.
CGAGGGGTTGGACGGGCTTCATGGTGCAGTACCTACGGACAGGGTTGGTGATTTGCTGTCGTGCTCGAGCGGTGGAGTGGTTTTGCGCCTCCAAACATGCAATGAAGCCAATTGAGGTCAACCCGGTTGTTCTCGAGTCGTTGTTGGGCTCGACGTTCGAATGTGGCACGTTCGAATGCGGCACAATAGAGCAATTATAGCGTGTTGACGTACTGCCTTTGAGTTTGGACCAGTGTCCCTCGTCGTGAGCTTCCCTGGTTCCTTGAGCGCAAAAAAGGCGGGTCCGAAGACCCGCCCGCGTTAATAATGAATTCGCGGTTGCGTCACTCAGCAGTGAGGCGCCCGCTGGTGGTTACGGTACGGTTGACGGCTCGACACCGGGAATGGTGTCGGGCTCGGCGTCCGGGGGTGGCGACTGAGTGTCATCGGTCAACGTGTCGTCGCTCGGCGTTTGCCGCTTTGGACGCAGCGCGAGCCGGATTCGCTTCGCCAGGTCGGGCCGACGAGCGAGCAGGTAGAAGCCCGAGATGATGCGGCTGCTAGCCACGATCAGTTGATCATGGTCGGTCATCGCATCTTGCTTCGTTTGCAGGCTCGTGATTGCAGACCGACTTTGCCGCTCGACTGCCTTGATGGCCGCCTCGAGACGGGTCACCAGCGGTTCGAGCTCGTCGGCGAGCGTCTGAGAGTCGATGACGACGGACGCTGTTGATGCCGTAGGTAGCCGCAGATCTGGAGACCGTAGGCGACTCAGCGTATGTTCGGCTTGACGCCACAGGAGCTCCGGTTGACGACCGGTATCACCCTCGATAGCGACGATTTCGACCGCCCGCTCGAGACCGAAGAGGCCCTGCGCGATACGACGGGTCTCGATCAGCTTTTGGCGCACCGCCTCCACCAAGTTGTCGCGCTCCATACGGGGCGCGATGTGGCTGGTGAGCTCATCGAAATGAGCCTTGTCGGCGGCAACCATCTGCTCGAAGCTCGTCTCGATCATCCTGCTGAGCACACGCTGTAGCAAGGAAAAGTCGAAGAGAACCTCGCCTTCCTGGAGGAAGGAACCGGTACGTTCGCCGATTTCTGGCGCGACAAATCCGCTGAAGCTATCTAAAGCCGAGAGGATCGTTTTAGCCAAACGTTGACGAAGGACTACGAGTCTGGATGCCATGGATATCACCTCCTTTTGAGTCAAACTTCGGAGAGTCGTTGAGCCTCGTGTGGCAGGTTTCGATGCTGCCCTCGAGGCGACTCGACCGAGTGCGGGAGTGTCCCGCTTGTTTCCAATACTCATCAGATGGAGAAAATACACAGGTTAAGATGAATTGATTCTGTTAGGGGGCGTGATTTTCTTTATAGTAGATCCCATGAACTTCTCGATGCAGCGTCGCCTCGAAGCTGGGGACTCAGGTAACGACCGTGTCAATGTGGGTAGCAGTGATGTGGGTAGCGGTGATGTCGGTCGCATTGATGTGAGCAGCAGCGCGGTCCACAACCGTGCTGAAGTCGAATATGCGGTGCGGACCCTCGGCGACGAGGACACTGTCCGGTTGCGAGCAACAGCAGTCCACTTGATCCGCGGCTTCTACATCGATCGTGTACAGCGCGACCACGACGACCTACTCTCCGAAGCGCTCAGCCGCCTATTGTCGGGCGAGCGTAGTTGGCGACAAGGGGTCGACCTCGTTTACCAGCTGATTCAGATCATGCGCAGCATCGCCAGCGATTGGCGTCGACGGGTTGTTTTTCGATCCGAGCAAGGAATGTTAGAGCGGCGGGAGGCAGATCTACCTTGGCAGCCCGATGACAGCACCAACCCATTCCAACGGGCGCGAGCCACGGAGTCCACGCCTGAGGCGTCGAGGATCGCGACCGTGGAAGTCGAGCGGATCAAACGGAGACTCGAGTCCGATCGGGAGGCGATTGCGGTCATCGCCGGTCTGGAGAAGGGGCTGTCAGGCGCCGAGATCCAGCAACAAACCGGCATGTCGAAGCGCCAGTGGTTGACCACCATGCAACGGATTCGGCGCAAGGTGCGCCGTTGGCGGCATGATGATGATTGAGCCCCGCAACGCTCGGGGGCTCGGCAGCAACTAGAATTCCCTCGCGGGAGTGGCTTCGGATGGGGGTCGATTCACTGGCTCGGAGCGTCGCGTGCGGGAGAGCGCCGAGACTGCTGATGAGCGGCTATAGCTCCCGTTGCTGCTCGTGATCTGCACGGCGTGGCGTCGGCAAGGTAAAGAAGGCTGCTAGAAAGCCGTGGCTAACATCACACTCTAGTTGCCTGCAGGCGTGAGATAAATAGAAACATCACGGGTGCAGAGCCTGCGACCGTGATGTTTTTCTCAACATCACGGTCGCGGGTAACTAGAGTGTGATGTTTCTCTGAATGTCACGTCCGCAGGACCTGCGGCCGTGATGTTCGTTCAGAGTTGCCGTTCGCAGGTCTTTCGGCCGTGAGGTAGTTTTGGACATCGGAGTGACAGGTAGCGATCGACGGTTTTCGTGTGTCGGGTCACGCCTTCTGGGGGCCTGCTCGGAACCTCGGAACCTGCTCGCCGGGGATCGAACCCACCGCGGGACCGACACACGGCGAATGAGAACCTCGTCGCTCCCGGTCTTCTCGGAGAAGAGTACCGGTTCGGGTGAGTAAGCTCGGGGCGGCGCCGCTGCGGCCGAGGATCTCGAGCCGGTCGGCGCAGTTGCTCATTCCGGCGTACTTCATGGGATCGAGACGATCGCTTGCAAGGATTCTAGATAGTGCTGCAACGATCCGCCGTGCTGCTGCAGCCTCGCGGCGAGCGCTTCCGGCTCGTGGGGTAGGTTCTCGCAGATCTGGCGAGAACCTCGCTGAGAGTACGCAATAGCCCAAGGAGGGCCGAGATGGGGCACGGTTGTCTCGGTCCGGGGTACTGCTGTCTCGCTCTGCTGAAATGGGATTGATGATGTGGGCTCTAGCGTCGGGTCATGGATCAACACGGCATTGTGACCGGCTTGCAAGGCGGAAGTCGCCTGCTGCAAAACCTCCTGGAGCCATGTCAGTTGTGCGATCCTGGCGTCGATCAATAGCACCGTGTCGAAACCTAGATTCAGGGCTCGTTCGACGAGACGCCGGTGATTCAGGGCCGTGCGCAGCTCGGGGGGCGCAACCACATCCGTCGCGGGCTCGTGGTAGCGCAGCAGCTTGGTGAGACCCGTCTCTTTGCAGGTGGCGGAGAAGCGTCGCTGTATCCCGTCGCGACTGAAGTCGACGTCGTCCGCGTCGTCGAGCCCGATGGCATAAATGCCGTCGAACGCCCACCATGGGTTTGCCATTTCGGCTCTGGTCTCGGCCTCGGCGTGCTGGTAGACCTGGTCGCCGACGAACGAGCGAAAATGAGCCTCGAGGTCGTCGGTCGCCAGACCGAGCTCCTGATGCCCGATCAGATAGTTGCGAATTCGGTCTTCCCAGGTGTTGCCGAAGGGGACGCCGCCGGGGCGTTGGAAGCGGTGCAGCCAGCGTAGAAAGGGTAAACAGAGGACGTGTCCGCCGCGCTGTCGAAACTTCTCGTGTAAGTAGCCTTCTTCGCCGCCGAAGCCGCGAAAACGTGGATTCAAGCCCGGCCAGGCTCGGGCGTGACAGGCGAAGAGGCCGAGTCCCTGCATCGGGATCTCGAACGGAGGTGCTTCGGTGTCCAATCCACGAGTGTCGGTGGCCCAGACCCCATACATGCCTGCGGACCACACCGGATCGAAGTGGGTCGACAGTGAACGATGATCGTCATAAAGCAGTGGGCCTTGGATCAAATCAAGGCAGTCTGGCCGTGCTTCGAAGTACTCCACCAAGCGGAGCAAGGCGCCCGGCGGTAACAACACGTGGGAGTCGATGCAGAGCACAGTCGGAGCTCGCGCCTCACGGAAGATGACATCTCGCACCGCGGTGCTGCGGATCTCGGTGAAGGCGAGATAACGGGCGCCTGGCACGGCTTCCGCCAGGCTCTGCAGGGCGCTCGCCGCCGGTCCTTCAGGGTGGTTGTCGACGACCAGGATTTCGAGGCTGGCCGCAATCTCCGGGTGGTTGAGCACCAGGGATTGAACGGTGAAGAAGACACCGTCATAGTCGTCGTAGGTCGCCATGCCGACGGTCAGCCG
>JAJCXO010000071.1 GCA_029263395.1 Acidobacteriota bacterium
GCTCGCGCCGTCGGCGCCGACGGCGCCACAGTCGACACCGAAGACCAGCTCGACGCCGCCCTCGACCAAGCGATGGAGGCCAGTGGCCCGTTCGTAGTCGACGTCCGCATCGATGCCAGCGAGCCTTCGCCGCTGCTGAAGCGTTTCGAGAGCCTGATCAAACAAGGTAATTCCAAGAACGTCGCAGGCTGGGAGGCCTGAGGCGTCCCTTCCATTTGAGAGCTACCGTCGGAGGAGAACATGGCGCAATCAGTCGGTTTACAGTCCGTTGGCGTAAGTGTCCCCGATCGAGTCCTGACCAATGACCATTGGCGTGAACGGCACCCACAGATGGTGGCCGATATCGAAGGACGGATTTGGATGTGGCGCAAGCCGATGGAGTGGACGGAAGGTTCCGAGGCCTTCAACCGAGAGATGGCGCCGTATGTCCGAGATCCCTTTCGCGGTGCCCGGCAGCGCCGGCACATCGAGAGTGATGGCACCGCCTTGGAGCTTGAGTTGACCGCCGCCTGGGATGCCTTACAAGCCGCGGGTATGGAACCGGAAGACGTTGATCTGTTGATCTGCAGCTCGTTCCAGCCCGACGTCCATGGCATCGGCGGTGCCGCCTTTCTGGCCCGAGACCTGGGGCTGACCGGTGCGGCGTGGAACTTGGAGTCGGCGTGCTCGTCAGCCTTGGTAGCTGTGCAGACCGCCTGTTCTTTGGTTGAGTCCGGTCAATATCGCAACGTCCTAGTGGTCAGCTCGTGCACCTACTCCCGCACGACAGTCCCAACCGATCCCGTCAGCTGGGGTGTTGGCGATGCGGCGTCGGCGTTTGTAATCGGGCCGACGGCGGGTGATTTCGGATTCCTCGGCGGGCACACCGTCCACAGTGCCGAAACTTGTGAAGCAGTGTCGTATGAATTGCAGCTCGATCCCAACCAGCGGCCGCGTTTGCGTCTCCGGGCTGGCCGGCAGACAGCCCGGATTCTGCGTGAGACATCAGAGCGTTACCTCAAAGAGTGTACGCAGGGCGCTCTCGCGGCCGCTGGGATCGAGTTGGGTAATATCGATCACTTCGTGTTCAACACCCCACTCGCGTGGTACAAGGGATTCTGTGCCAGAGCGTTGGGTATCGATCGTGAGCGTGCCCTGAGCGTCTATCCGCTGTACGCGAACGTTGGGCCCGCGCTGCTCGGCATGAATCTCCTCCACGCCGCCCACTGGAAGGGGTATCAGCCCGGTGATCTGGTGCTGCTCTACACCGTCGGCAGCGTGTCCACGTGCAGCGCATCGGTGATGCGTTGGGGTGATGTTGCCCTCGGTCCGCTGCCCGATGACGTCTCACCTGAGCTACTCGAGAGTCTCGAAGTGGACGCGAACCAAGCCACTCCGGTGGCGCAGGTGGCATAGACGCAGCCGGAGTTGTCGTCAGCGCGCTTCGCGGATGCTGATTGAGCCATTGACGTTGGAGAGTTCGACGCGAGCACCGCCGCTGCCGATGGCGCCGCGTAGCTCGCTGCCGACGAACCCGCTGCTGTCGACCGATAGGCCGAAGTCGTTGCGAATGTTGCCGTGGACGGTTGAGGCTTCGACGTCGGCGTTGACGCCGCTGGGGATTTCGAGGGTCAGGGAGCCATTGACCGAGTTGAGGTCGATCGAGCGGTCGCTGTCGAGGGCTGCAAGCTCAATCTCGAGTTGGCCGTTGACGGTCGAAATTTCGACGTTGCCCGTCAAGCTGCTGGCGTTGACGCGGCCGTTGACCAGAGAAGCATGGACGTCGCCCGCAACGCCTTCGAGATCGAGGGAGCCATTAACCAGTTCGATCTCGTCGAGTTCGGCGGTTCGCGGTACGAAGATCGTGTAGTCGACACTGGCGGAGTCGCGTTTACTGCTCCAGCCGCGGTCGTCTTGGTCGTAGCGGGTTTCGATGTGGATACGATCGGCGCGCACGTCGATGTCGATCGTGGCGTTGTCGAGGGCCTCTTGGCTGCGGCCTCGCTTGACCGCCTTGATGCTGACCTCATTCTGATCCCAGGCTTCGATGGTCACGTCACCATTGATGTTTTCGAGGCTGAGTCGGCCGTCGGCGGTAAGCGGATAAGAGAAGTCGAACTCTTCGGTCATTTTTAGTGCCGAAGCATTGGACGTCAGGGCCAAAACGAGAACGGTGGCCAGGCAGGCAGCACGGATCAGGGCGGGACGGTTCATGGGTAGCTCCTTGTTTTCGAAGAAAGGGTCTGCTCAGGTACTCGGTCGCGGGGTACTCGGTCGCAGGTCTTTGGTAGCGGAGTACTCGGTCGAAGGCAACTGGATCGAAGGCTGTTTCGTCTAGGTTCTTGCGTTGTCGACCCTTGAGATGCCGCCGGGTGAGCGAGGGTTTGAACACTGGGGGCAGAAGTGCACTGTCTTGCAGCCTGTGATCCCACTCGGCAGCCTCGGTTCCCTCTGACGGATTTCGAAGGATCATCGAGATCAACTTCCGTCGTCGGCTCATCGTGGCGCGTCAATACTGAGCCACCGGCGGTGTGATCGAAGTCTCTGGCGCTACAACCCGTTTTACTGACTGGTAGCGGGTTTCTTCACATTGACGTGCTAAGTGCCGATCGCTATGATTCCCTTGAGGAATAAAGAGAATGGCACCCAGGTCAGCCCTGGCATCGCAGAGCTTCCGCTTAGCTCTCGAGAGACACAGGCGTAGCCTGTGCAAGAAGTCGTGCCGTAGAAAAACCTGAGGAGATCATTGTGGCCGAGAGCAGATTAAGAAGAGTGTTGGTGATGTTCGGGCTTCTTGCCCTACTCGTAGGTATCCCGCTGCCTGTCGTTGCGCAGGAGGGCGCCGAAGACACCGAGGCTGAGGCCACGGAGACGGAAGCTGAGGAGGAATTCTCCGAAGTCATTGTCGTCACCGGTACTCGTGCGCAGCCGCGGTCGGTGGTCGAATCGATCGTGCCGATCGATGTGATTTCGGCCGAAGACTTCGCCAACCAAGGCGACACCGATGTGAGCACTCTGCTGCGAACGTTGGCCCCGTCCTACAACGTCAACACGCAGCCGATCAGCGACGCCGCAACCGTGGTCCGACCGGCCAACCTTCGTAATCTGGCTCCGGATCACACGCTGGTTCTGGTCAACGGCAAGCGTCGTCATCGTGCCGCCGTCATCTACTGGCTCGGCAATGGTGTTGCTGATGGTGCCCAGGGCCCCGACATCTCGGCCATCCCAGCGATCGCCTTGCGACAGGTAGAAGTCCTGCGCGATGGTGCTGCAGCACAATACGGCTCGGACGCCATTGCCGGCGTGATCAACTTCCTACTCAAGGACGCCAGCTCAGGTGGCAGCATCGAGCTGCGCACGGGTGGCTACACCGCTGGTGACGGCGATGCCTTCTCTTTTGCTGGCAACATCGGTTTGCCCCTGGGCGAGAACGGCTTCGTCAATCTGAGTGTCGAGCTCGGCTCCAACGATGCAACGGATCGCAGCGTCCAGCGCGACGACGCCGCTGGCCTGATCGCAGCGGGTAATACTGCCGTCGGGAACCCGGCACAGATCTGGGGCTCGCCCGAGATCGAAGACGACCTCAAGTTTTGGGCCAATTTCGGCTACGTCACCGATGGTGGCATGCAGTTCTATGGCCATGCCAACTACGTCAGCAAGGAAGTGACCGGCGGCTTCTACTTCCGTAACCCCAACAATCGCGGTTCGGTGTTCAGTGGTGACGGTGGCGAGACGCTGTTGATCGGTGATTTGTTGGATGCCCAAGATGGCATCCTCGATGGTTCGGCTGGCTGCCCGACGGTCAACATCTCCAACAACGTGCCGGATCCGGCGGCGTTGGCTCAGGTGTTTGCCGACCCGAACTGCTTTTCATTCCAGGAGCTTTTTCCGGGTGGTTTCACTCCGAACTTCGGTGGCGAAGTCGAGGACACCTCGATCGTCGCTGGTTTGCGTGGCACCACCAACGGTGGCCTCAACTGGGACGTGAGCGTCAGCTCGGGCGCCAACGAAGTCGACTTCTTCATCTCCAACACCGTCAACGCGTCCCTCGGCCCGGACACTCCAACAGCGTTTGATCCGGGGCTCTACAAGCAGGAAGAGCTCAACGTCAACGTCGATCTGTCCTACGCGATCAACGACCGTACCAATCTTGCGGGCGGCCTCGAATGGCGCGACGAGAAGTTCGAGATCGGTATTGGTCAGCTCGAGTCGTACCAGATCGGTGCGTTGGCTGATCAAGGCTTCAGCGCGGCGTCGAACGGTTTCCCCGGTTTTGGCCCAATTGCGGCCGGCGACTGGAGTCGCAGCAACTACGCGGTGTATGTCGACCTCGAACGCACCAGCGGTGACGATCGGTGGACAGTTGGTGCAGCGGTTCGCTTCGAGGATTTCGAAGATTTTGGTACCACCACCAACGGTAAACTCGCCGGTCGTTTGAAGCTCAACGACATGTGGCAACTTCGTGCCAGCGCCAGCACCGGTTTCCGGGCGCCGACGCCGGGCCAGTCCAACGCTTTCAACGTTTCGACAGAGTTTGATTTGGTGCTGATGGATCTGGTCAACAACGGGACGATTCCGTCGTCTTCTCGAGTGGCCCAGCTGCGTGGTGGCCAGCCGCTGACAGCGGAAGAGTCGACCAGCCTGGCTGTCGGTACGGTCTTTCAGAACGGTCCTTTGACGGTGACCGTGGACTACTTCCAGATCGATCTCGAGGATCGTTTGGCAGTGACGCAGCTGTTCTCACTGACCGCGAATGAGGTGGATGACCTCATCGCTGAAGGTATTACCAGTGCGGGCAACTTGCAGAACTTCCGGTTCTTCACCAACGATTTCGACACCGAGACTTCGGGTATTGATCTCGTTGCAACCTACGTCCCGGAGGCTTTGGGTGGCAACACTACGTTCAGCCTTCTTTTCAACAACACCGATACCGAAGTGACCAAGTTCAATCCAGCTACGCTGGATGCGACGCGGATCCGTGAGTTGCAGGAAGCATTGCCAGAAACCCGGTGGAATATATCCGCCAACCACAGCCTCAACAACGGCCTGCGTCTTCTGGGTCGTTTGAGCTACTACGATGGTTGGTTCGATTCTGAAGATGGCCAGGTCTACGACGGCGAGTATCTCTTCGATGTCGAAGCAGCCTACTCGTTCAACAAGAGCTTCACTGTGACCCTCGGTGGTCAGAATGTGCTCGATACGTTCCCGGAAGACAACCCGGGTGCTCGCTCCGGCGTTGGCAACCAGTACAGTCAGTTCTCGCCGTTCGGTTTCAACGGCGCGTTCTGGTATGCCCGTCTGAGCTACAAGTTCGACACGTCTTGGGGAAAGTAGACATCCCCAGGACAGTTGCTCACTGACCCCAGTTGAGCATCGTAATGTGCGGCTCTTCGAAGTAACTCGAAGAGCCGTTTCTCGTTGAGGCAAACCGCAATACGTTGAGCCGGGCGAAGGATCGCAAACGCCTCCGGCAGCTCGCTAGTGAGACCGGCGGTAGCCTTTATTCGGTCGATCGCGTCGAACAGCTCGACGAGATCTATCGGCTCGAGGCGGGGTTACGTTCGTAATACCTGCTCGTCTATCAAGCGGCTGATGTTCGCGATCAACGTTTTCGAGCGGGCGAAGTCCGGGTCGACGGTGATCTACAAGCCCGCACGATCTGCGGCTACGATCCGTGATCGACCTCTTCTGCGGACTCAGGACCGGACGCGGCCGTAAATCAGCAGGTGGCTAGGGGGAGCTTCAACCTTGGCCGTCTCGCCGATGTGAGCGTCGAGGAAGAGCCGGGATGGGCGCGGGTTGGCCTCGACGGTATGTAGCCATTGGGTTGATGGCGTTTGCCAACCGACGGTCGCCTGCAGATAGGTTGCGAGCGGGAAGGAGGTGCCGCCAAGGCAGGACGTTTCCCGAGATGTCAGCCTGGCAACCAGCTCGGCGAGTTTTTCGCCGTCAGCGTCAGGTGCGAGTGCAGTAAGCTGTGCAGTCAAGTTGGCTTCTTCGGATGGTGGCTCGAGCCATCGGATCTCCGGTCCGCCGATAGCGGCTGTCGTGTTTTCTGGCGGCCATTTGTCGGCTTTGGAAGCGGTTCGGGGTTGTTGCTGCCAACCGAGGTGATGCCTTATGTCGAAGAACCACCTCAGGCGGTGCCCCAACCGACGCATTTGGACCCAAGTAGGACGTTTCATGTGATGCCTCGGTCGCGCCACAGCCGCACAGCTGCAAAGAAGCGATGGAAGGCGCCAAAGCCGGAGAGATCGATCATGACGTCGTCCAAGTTCTCCTCGAGAGCCATAATTTTGGAAATCTGGTGGATCTTGTTGCCCGTCCGTTCGCAGGCGAAGACGAAGTCACGCGGTTGTGCACCGAGGCGTCCCGGCCACACCACAATCAACTCCTCACCAACCTTTTTGATTTGAAGGGAGCGAAACACGACGGCTCCACGACGCAACTCCGGGTTTTCGAAAAGCTCGAGGTAACGTTCACTGTTTGCAGTGTTGATCCGGAGTGCAATCTGGTGCCGAGATGCCAGTACCAAATCGATCAAGGCCTCCCGCGTTGATCCGCGAGGTAAGAATTCAATTCTGTCGAGTTCGATGAAGACTTTGGGATGCCCCTTGCGACGAGTGGCACGGATGACAACGCGGCTAGTGGCTGCCCGTTCCGCGATTTGGTTTTCCGCTTCGAATCGTTCTCGGAAGCTGATTCGACCATCCGAGGTATCGACCGAAAAGCTGAGGGTCGCTTGAACCTTCGTCAAGTCATAGAAGCTCGGCAGCGCCGAGTCGTCTTGTTGGTCGGCGAGTGTCTCGAGGCTGTTGTTATAGGCCAGAGAAAGGTTCTGAACGAAGCCGTCCAAGGCCTCGAAACCGAAACTGTCGCTTGGTTGCCAGGGCGAGCGGGGAGCGGCGAGCTCACCTCGGATCCAGCGCCGAGCAATAGTTGCTAAGTCGTGAAAGGGGCGATAACTGACACGATTGCGGAATGGATCCTTGGGGAAGGTATAAATCGTCAACTGCGGCGCGTGGTTGGAGTCAATCACGAAAAGACTGTCGCGTTTACCTTTCTCACCACGTTTCCCCATACCTTGAACCCGAGCTGCCAAGAACCGTCCGCGAGTGAGTCGAAAGAATACCATCAACTCTGGCGACAGCTGGTCTGCCAATCGGCGGATCTGTTCCGTCAATCCTGGGTTCTTGGTGAGTAGCCGTTTGGTCGTTGGTTGATCTACGATCCACCAGCCTGCAGGATCACGAAGACGATCGATCAGCATGGTCAGTAGTTCTTGCTCTCCGGCACGAGAGAGCAGAAATGCCGGTTCGGCGAGCTCGAGCGTTAGGGGTTGAGTTGGGCGTGTCGGCGGCTCGGGAACCGCTATAAGGTCGAAGCTCAGACGATGAAACAGGGTGGATGTGCGACTGCGGCGTCTGAAAAGGACCCGTTTCTTGTCCATCACAATAGCCGACTCGATCGCAAAAGCGGCACGTGGAAACGAGTAGACCAGCTCCTGCCCGGGAAAGCCCGCTTGGCTGTTCGGGTTGATCGAGCGGTCGAGCTTCTGCTGCCCCGCGAGCACGGAGCGCGTCGCACGATCGACGAACTGTTCTAAAGTGAGATCGGGACGATCTGAGGCCGAGTCCGTCACGGTTGTGTGGGCGGTATCGGCGGCAGCACCGTGGAGAGACGCATGGTCTGGGCCCAATCCCGGATAGCTACTGCCACACAGTTGAGCGTGGCCCCGAGATCGGCTGCCAGCTTGGCGTTGCCGTCGTCCCCAGGATCCTTGGATGTCAGCACCAGGAATGGCGGATCGGACAGGAATGGAAATCCAGGATCAAAGTCAACTTTGTCGAAGTCGGCGTTTTGTGGAACTACCAGTGGCGCAACTAACAACTCTCGCCATTTGGTGTGATCCTTGGTGCCGGTTTGTTGCGAGGGCCACAATACGAGGTATCGAGTCCTCTGAGCTTCAAGATCGTCCGGCTGACGTTCGAAACGAATGACTTGAGCCAAGTCGTTGCGTTCCGTGTTGTCGAAGGTAGCCCCGAGCTTTTTTCCTTGGTTTTCGGCCAGCTGACGGACGATCGTCAGCAATCGGCGACGTTGTTCGCCCAACATCAGAAATCGGGGTGTCGGTATCGCGAGCTCGCCTGCTGGTGTTGCACCTGGCGGCGGTGGTGTGGCTGCCAACTCGAATGTTACAGTGCTCTCGCCATAAGCCTGTTTGTCTTCGGCACTGGAGAAGAGGATCAGGTTCAATCCGGTGCTCTTGGAACTCTGGAATCCTACTTTGAGCTCGGCCTTCAAGGTTGGGATGGTGAAGTAGGCGGGGGCTATCCGAGGATCCAGATTGCGCACGTATTCCAACGACACGTTATTGAGTCGTGATTGGGCGTTGACTACCGCGTCCGAAACTTGCTCGAAGAAAGCATCAATTTTCATCGGTACTGCTGGGTCTGCGGTACCTTGCGAATCACCACCACTGATCAAGGTTTCGGTAGTGGTTCCCGAAGACGGTCTTAGTTTGCGTATCGCCTGAAGGGCCGTCTTTCGCTCGGTGGCTTTGTTGCTGGCCAGACCCTTGATGTGGGTCTGGATCAGCGTGAGATCTTTCTGCAGTTTGCGGGCAGCTTTATCCAAATTGGAGGCAAATGCCGGATCTGGTGATCCCGCCAGATCCTCGAGGAGACCTGCGACAAGTCGGGCGCTACTGACAATATCCGAAGCCATCTCCTCCTAGACTCCGCTCTCGGTCGTCGAGTTGTCGATCGGCAAGCCAGTCGCGTCGAGCGTGGAGTCGGTAGACGGTCCAAGGAGTTGGGTGAATGCTTCTGCCAGGCTGTGGAAGCGTGAACTATCGGGTAGCTCGAGTGCTTCGAGGTTGTCGGTGCGAGCGAGTAGTGTCTGCAGGACATCGAGATCTGGAGGCACGGCGTGTAGCACCGTGCGAATGTTGGCAGCAGCTCGATAGTCATAAGCGCTACGTTTAACGTACGAAGCGTTGACTGTTGCGGCCAGGACCGGCGTCTTGTAGCCGAGCTCGGTGGCGGCTTGGATCTCGCTGCCGCCGGCCATCTGTAGGTCTGCCCTCACCTGAATCGTCGTTTCGGTGAATTGATACCTTGCAGGGGCAAGGCTCTTGAAAAAGGCGATGAATTGTTCGTTGGACAAGTCCTGGTCTGCCACCACTTGTTTCAGCACTTTGGCAAAACCGCTCAGGGTCTTCAGGTAGTCCTCGTCGAGCCGGGTTTGTGCCTCGGCGATATTGAGTGCGAGATCCCCCACCAATTTGGAGACGCTTTGTAGACCATCGAAAAATTCTTGTATTTCAGGTTTTGCCATGTGTTGATCCCCTTTCATTTTGGCGGGGCGCAGTAGGACGTGGCTCGATCGCCACGCGGTCTACCACGATCCGCAATTGACCTTCAGAATAGTCAGAATAGGCGTACTTGCTCGCATATGCCAGATTGAGTGGACGGGTCGACAACTGCAGGGCCTGCTGCCGACTTCTAGAGACTCGGACGTTGATGTCGAGCTCGGTTTGCTGAATGACCCAATGCGAAGGTGTCAGCAGACCCTGCAAGCCGTTCAGTCCCTGCTTGGCGGCGGCTTGCAATAATGGCAGTGCGACCGTCGCACGTTGCAGGTAGTCTTCGTCGAGTCGCTGCTGCTGCGCTGGCAGCCCTTCGACCAACGACGTCAACAAGTCGTCGAGTTCTTTGGTATCCAGCGTTCCAGTTTTGTGCTCCGGCATGGGCCCCAACTCCAGTTCAACAGGTCGCTCAATGTTGTTTCAAGGTCAACGATAGCAGGTCGAAGAGCCACAGGTCTAAGAACCGCAACTGGCCTCTGGCTTGATCCGCTGGAAACTTGTACAGTCCATCGTCCATTGCTCGTTCGCACAAACACGGGCCAGTTCTAGGATGATGGCATGAAGATACTCAAGTTCGGTGGCTCATCTCTAGCCACCTCTGATCGTATTGAAAGCGTCGCTCGCATCGTGGCTGAAGCTCGCAAAGAGGGGCCACTGGCGGTGGTGGTGTCGGCGTTCGGAGGTGTTACCGATGCATTGATCGCTGCCGCCGACTCCGCGTCTCGTCACGATGAGGCCTATCAGCAACAGTGGCAGGCGTTGCGGCAGCGTCATTTGGCTGCAGCGCACGATGTGATGATGGAGCCCGGCGCCAACGGAAAACTCGATGGCGTCGCCAGTGACAATCTTACAGAGCGACTCGAGGGTTTCCTTGAGGATCTACGCGATCTCTTCCATGGCGTCTTTCTGCTGCGTGAAACCAGCCCGCAGACGCTCGACAGCATCCTGTCCTATGGTGAACGGATGTCGTCCGAAGTGGTTGCCGCTAGTCTGTGCAAAGCTGGGCTCGCTGGCCGAGCCTGTGATGCGCGCCGGTTGATCGTTACTGACGGCACCTTTGGCAACGCCCAGGTTGACCTCGAGACGTCGTATCGGCAGGTCTGTGAAGAAATACAGCGTGAAGAGATACAGTGTGAAGAGATACAGAGTGACGAAATGCTTCGAGGTGCCTCGCGGCATGACAACGAGGTTGCAGTCATCACCGGTTTCATTGCCGCCACTCCGTCAGGCCGCACGACAACTGTCGGCCGCGGCGGCTCTGACTATACGGCCGCGTTGGTCGGTGCGGCGGTGAATGCACAAGTGATCGAGCTCTGGACCGATGTTGACGGTGTGATGAGCGCTGATCCGCGTTCGGTCCCCGGTGCCTTTTCGCAACCTCGACTGAGCTACGCGGAGCTAATGGAGCTGTCGCATTTTGGCGCCAAAGTGGTCTATCCACCGAGTGTGCATCCGGCACGCAGCCAGGGAATCCCGTTGGTGATCAAGAATACCTTCAATCCGACGGCTGCGGGCACCTTGGTCACTGAGACTGCTCCCCCCGGTGACCAACCGATCCGCGGCATCTCGGCGATCCACCGAGTGACGCTCATGCGCCTCGAAGGCGATGGCATGGTGGGTGTTCCGGGCATTGCTAGGCGGCTTTTCGGTGCGCTTGCACGAGGTGGCGTTTCCATCATTTTGATCAGCCAGAGTTCGTCAGAACACTCGATCTGTTTTGCGGTCTCGCCCGACGACGCCGAGCGCGCCCGTCATGCCGTCGAGCAGGAGCTTGCGCTCGAACGCCAAGCCGGTATCGTCGACACCTTGATTGTCGAAGAGGATCAGTCGGTGATCGCGGTGGTCGGCGAGCAGATGCGTCAGCGACCTGGATTGGCGGGACGCTTGTTCGGAGTACTTGGCGAGCATGCCATCAGCGTGCGAGCAATCGCCCAAGGCTCATCTGAGCTCAATATTTCGATGGTCATCGATAAGGCGGACAAGACGGCGGCGTTGTGCGCGATCCACGACGCGTTCTTCGCGCCTAACCATCGACGGGTAGCCCTAGCAGTTGCCGGTGTAGGCCATGTCGGAAGAGCCTTTCTCGAGCAGTTGCGGATGGCTGCGTCGGGCCTGGCGGAGCGCGAAGGCCTCGACATCCGAGTGGTCGCGTTGTGCAACAGTCGGCGAATGGTGATCCACGACGCCGGCATCGACCTGATCGCCTGGCGACAGAGTCTGGGAAGGCAGAGTCTGCAGGGAAGGCAGCGTGTCGATGAAGAACAAGGCTTGGCATTGCCTCTCGATGCCGAGACGTTCCACTCGGCCCTCCGCGAAGTCGTCGGTGCACAGCGAGTGATGATCGACTGCACTGCCAGTGACCAGATGGCGGCTTCTTATGAGGGATTGTTGACGGCAGGTGTTTCGGTAATCGCAGCAAACAAGTTGCCGTTCGCTGGCGAGACCGCACTTTTTGAGCAGTTGCGCTGCGCTGCCAGGACGGGGAAGAGCTCACTGTTGTACGAGGCGTCGGTGGGAGCCGGCTTGCCGGTCCTGTCGACCCTCCAGGATATGGTGCGTAGCGGCGATCGTATTGTGAAAATCGACGGTGTACTCTCCGGATCTGTCAACTCGGTGCTCGAGGCACTGGCCGTTGGCCAGACGTTCAGTCAGGCTGTGCGGGATGCCCACCGGAAGGGTTTCACCGAGCCTCATCCGTGGCAAGATTTGAGTGGTGGCGATGTGGCTCGCAAGCTGTGCATCCTGAGTCGGCTAGCCGGTCACGCCCTCGAGATGAGGGATATTCACGTCGAACCGGTGATCAGCGGAGATTGGGAGGCGATGAGCCAAGACGCTTTCTGGAACGCTCTGCCAAAGGTTGACGAAGAGTTCCGTCAACGTTCTGACGAGGCTGCCGCGCGTGGTCACCGTTTGCGTTATGTGGCGTCGCTCGATGAAGATGGAGCTCGGGTCGCCCTCGCGTCGGTGCCGCCTGAGCATCCGGCTCACGGTCTGGCCGGAGCTGACAATCTCGTCGCCTTCACCACCACGCGTTATCGCGACTCGCCGTTGGTTTTGTGCGGGCCAGGGGCCGGGCCGGAAGTTACCGCCGCAGGTGTTTTTGCTGACTTACTGCGCGCAATCGATCGGAGGACAGCGTGACGACACCAGACCTAGTGACAGCTTCAGACCAAGTGATCGAGCCTAATCAGGACGGCCAGCCAAGAATTCCAGTTGCCGTGCTAGGAGCCACGGGTAGTGTCGGGCAACGGTTCGTAACCTTGTTGGCGGACCATCCTTGGTTCGAGATTGTGGCGTTGACCGCTTCGCAGAGTTCAGCCGGAAAGCCATACAGCGAAGCGGTTCACTGGATGCAGGAGCAGCCGCTACCGGAGGTGATCGCCAGCATGGAAGTCAAGGCGACAGCGCCGCCGTTGCCATGTCGCTTGGTGTTCTCCGCTCTTGATGCCCGTGCTGCGGATCGAGCCGAAGTCGAGTTCGCGGATGCTGGCTATTTTGTCGTGTCCAACGCCGGTAGTCATCGGATGGATCCGGATGTTCCGCTGGTCGTTCCAGAGGTCAACCCTGATCACCTGGAGCTGATCCGCCATCAGCCATACGACGGAGCGATCATCACCAACCCGAATTGTTCGACGATCGGTCTGGTGTTGGCATTGAAGCCCCTGGTCGATGCGTTCGGCGTGTCGCAAGTCCAAGTTGTGACGATGCAGGCGGTGTCAGGAGCCGGTTTGCCCGGGGTCTCCAGTATGGCGATGATAGACAATCTTGTTCCCTTCATCACCAATGAAGAAGGGAAGATCGAATCGGAGACGCGCAAGATACTGGGGCGTGCGAATGCGGGCTCGGTCGAGCCGGCCGAGATCGTAGTCAGCGCCCAGGCAAATCGTGTGCCGGTAATCGATGGTCATACGGAGTGTGTTGCGTTGCGGCTCGAACGGAAGGTGGGCGTTGCTGAGGTCGAAGAGGCTTTTCGGAGCTTCAGCTCTGTGCCCCAAGTGTTGGGATTGCCGACGGCTCCGGAGCCGCCGATTCGAGTCCGCAGCGAGCCAGATCGCCCGCAACCTCGTCTCGATCGTAGCCGGGGTGGTGGCATGGCAGTGACCGTAGGGAGAGTCCGGCCATGCTCCATTCTCGACTTCAAATTTGTCGCTCTGTCACACAACACCTTGCGTGGCGCCGCCGGAGGATCTGTTCTACTGGCCGAGCTTGCGGTCGCCCAAGGATTGGTGCCAGGCGTCCGCTCGCCGCTCGGTGTCACCTCTTAGACGATGAGGCCTAGTCAGCCGATTCGGCGCTTGGCAGCGGAGTCACCAAGAGTATCGGGCTTGTGTTGATTTCTTTACTTGATCTTCTCGAACTGAGTTGCCTAGGGTTCATCTTCGAGCCGCACTCTTCGTCAGCAGTTATCGTGTCATCGGCAAGCTTGACGACTCGGACCTGTGACGGGGATCTCCCGAGCTGTCGTCGAGTATGCTGGATCTTGGGGTGAGTCGTGAGATCTATATCTGAGCTAAGCTATCTGTTCGCGACTCACTTTGCGGGAATCAGCATCTTCGGTGACCAAGAAGAATTTTCCGGTCTTGGAGTTCGAACCTAGCCGGCCGCAAAGCTGCCGGAACTGAGGAGATGGTAATGATTCGAAGTATTGGAAGCTCTTGTGTGGGCATTCGTTTCTTGACAGCAATCGTAACCTGCGGCTTGCTCGCCTTGGCGCCGGCCGTATCGGCGGATGGTTGGAATACCAAGTGGTCGAATGGATTCAAAGTCGATTCGGAAGACGGGGCCTTCAAGCTCAAATTTGGTGGTCGGCTCATGGCTGACTACACCTTTGTCGATGCCGACGATGCGTTGGTTGGCTCGACGGATGGAGACGGCTTCGAGTTCCGGCGTGCACGGCTGTTCTTCTCCGGCACGATCTACGATCGTGTCAAGTTCAAGGCGAATTACGATTTCACCGGCGGCGATGCTGACTTCAAGGATGTCTACATTGGCCTCCAGCAAGACTTTGGCGAAATTCGCTTCGGCCATTTCAAGGAGTACTACAGCCTCGAAGAGGCGACCAGCTCCAAGTATCTGGCTTTCCTCGAACGCTCGCTCAACAATGCCTTCTCACCGAGTCGCAACTCCGGTGTCGGTGTGCATGGCAAGAGGGGCGACAAAGTGAATTGGGGTATTGGCGCCTTCTACGATGCGGATGACTTCGGGGTCAGCACCAGTGAGGACAACATCAACCTCACCGGTCGTATCGCCTTCCGTCCGATTTACGAAGACAAGGGCAAGCGGATGTTCCACATTGGTCTGTCGGCGACTCAGAAAGAGCGAGAGAGCAGCATTCGCTTTCGGTCCCGCCCCGAGGCCCACTTCTCGGGCCGATTCGTCGATACCAGGAGCTTCGCGGCGGATAATGCTCTGATTTACAACCTCGAACTGGCCGCTGTGCACAATGCCTTCTGGGCGTCGGCGGAGTACGCTCAAGCTGACGTCAGCACACCAAGTGGCGTCGACCCGTCTTTCGATGGTGGATATGTCCAGTTCGGTTACTTTCTCGGTGGCAAGGGCGACTATCGTCGTTTCAAGACCTCGGACGGCGCCTTCGATCGCCAGAAACCGCAAGATCCGTGGGGAAAAGAAGGCGGCAAGGGCGCGTGGGAGCTCGCTTTCCGCTACTCGACGATCGACCTGACCGACGGGAGTATCACCGGCGGCGAGGAGGACAACTGGACTTTGGGACTCAATTGGTATCCCAATCCGGCAACCCGGCTGATGATCAACTTTGTGCATGCTGATGTCGACCAGGTCGGTGAGGCCGATTTCCTCCTGGTCCGCTGGCAGGTCGACTTCTAGAAAAGCTCGGGCGCTCTGCGCTCGTACAGGCGGACGGGGCCTCTCCTGTGGCCCCGGGAAAAGCTCGACCATGGGGTCGAGCTTTTGCTGTCTTGGGGCCCGTCCCGTTTCCCAGGAATGTGTGGGCTTGGGCACGAGACCCCTGACTGAATTTCTTGTTGAGAAGGTTTCCTGTTCAATCTGACTCAGTTCTTCATGAAGCCCCGCAAACTATGAGGAATGTGTTAGGAATGAGTTAAGAGACCACTCAATCAGTTGGAGGTTCAATCATGTTCGGCACCAACCCCATTGCGGGTCTGTTCGGGCGCTCGCCCTTCGGGCCGACCCAAGAGCACATGAAAGCCGTGATGCAGTGTGTGGAGGAAGTTGTCCCTCTATTCGAGGCACTGCTTGCCGGCGACTTCGAGCAGGTCGAAGCTCGCAAGCAGACCATCTCCGAGTTCGAGCACCAAGCCGACGGTATCAAGAACCAGATTCGAGCGCATTTGCCGAAGAGCTTGTTCATGCCTATCGATCGGCGGGATCTCCTGGACCTGCTGCATGCTCAGGATTCGATTGCGGATACAGCCCAGGATGTCGCTGGCCTGGTTTGTTTGAAGCAGCTAGAGGTCCCAGCCAGCTTCCGCGAGCTCTTGATGGCTTTTGTGCAACGTAATGTCGACGCCACGTTTGTGTGCGGCAAGTTGATTGGCCTACTGGACGAGTTGCTCGAGCTTGGTTTCCGGGGCCGTGAGGTCGACCAGGTCGAACCATTGGTTGGAGAGCTTTCGGCTATTGAGTCTGAAACCGATGTTCAGGGCGACAAGCTCACCCGCCTGTTGTTTCAACATGAGGAGCAAATGTCGTCTGGCACCTTCTTCCTCTGGTATGAGCTTTTTCAGAAACTGGGCGATATCGCGGACTATGCCGAGGACGTCGGCGACCGGTTGCGCCTTCTCGTGGCCCGTTAGAGAAAGGAACGAGCTATGGAACTCGCAGCTGTTTTTATCGCGCTCGCCGTGATCTTCGGCCTTTTCATGACCTGGGGGGTCGGAGCCAACGATGTTGCCAATGCCATGGGAACCTCGGTCGGCTCTGGGGCGATCACGGTCAAGAAAGCAATCCTCATCGCGGCGGTCTTTGAGTTCGCCGGCGCGGTCCTGGCAGGAGGGCACGTCACCGGGACCATACGAAAAGGGATTATCGACCCCGCTTTCGTACCGTCTCCTGAAATTCTGATTTTCGGCATGCTTTCGGCACTGTTGGCGGCCGGCATTTGGTTGCTGGTCGCGAGCTGGGCAGGCTGGCCAGTGTCGACGACTCACACGATCGTCGGCGCGTTGGTGGGTTTCGGTGCGGTCGGTCTGGGCCGTGAAGCGGTCGCCTGGGGCAAAGTCGGCAGCATCGTTGCCAGCTGGTTGATCTCGCCCCTGTTGGGTGCTTTTTTTGCGTACCTACTGGCGCTCAGCGTACGGCGCTTCATTCTCGACGCGGAATTGCCATTGGACGCTGCCAAGCGTTATGGGCCGGTCTACATCTTTTTCATGGGGATCTTGATTTCTCTCGTGACCCTCTTCAAGGGTCTCAAGCATCTCAAGATCGAGATGACACTGATTCAGAGCTTGATGGTAGCCGTGGCTGTAGGGCTGGTTATCGCAGCGATTGGCAGACAGCTGATCCAGAAGGTCGAGGTCGATCCCGCGGCAGAAAAGGACTTCCACTACGCAACGGTCGAGAAGGTTTTCGCGCCACTGTGTGTATTTACCGCGTGTTCGATGGCGTTTGCGCACGGTTCGAATGACGTCGCGAACGGAGTGGGGCCATTGGCCGCAGTGGTGAGTATTGCCCAGACCGGAGAAGTGGCTCAGACATCGGCCATGCCGATCTGGATCCTGCTGCTCGGCGGCGGCGGTATCGTGCTTGGACTCGCCACTATGGGCTACAAGGTCATGCGCACGATCGGCAAGCGAATTACCGAACTGACGCCGAGCCGTGGGTTCTGTGCCGAGTTAGCGGCAGCCGCAACCGTGGTGATCGCGTCGAGGCTTGGGCTACCAGTGTCGACGACTCATATCATTGTCGGCTCGGTACTCGGTGTAGGGCTGGCGCGGGGGATTGCCGCGATCGATCTGAGGGTTGTGCTTGGCATTGTCACTTCGTGGGTGGTGACGTTGCCGATTGGTGCCGCCCTGGCGGCGTTTTTCTTCTTTTTCTTCAAGGGTGTCTTCCTGTGATCCGCCGAAGGGTTACAGGCACAGACATCCTCAGCTGAGCTTGCTCCACACACCTAAGGAAGGCTTTCAGGGCGTCGGCGACGCTGGCGGCAGGATGTCCGCGGACCACTGAAGCTGCTTCTCGGCTGCCTGGCGGCTGAGGCTCTCGGCAGACTCGAGAGCTGTCGGTCGTAGGCTCGGGTCGGTGGAGAGCAGCGCTAGCACCAGCTCCTCGAGCTCAGGTGAAACCATCACGTAATCGCGGATCGGCTTGATCTTGCCTTGCAAGGTGTTGTGGATCGTCTCGCGCAGAGTCGAGCCCGTGAGTGGGTGAACTCCGGTCAGGCTTTCGTAGATCGTAGCCCCCAGGCCAAAGAGGTCACCGGGCTTTGAATACGGTTTGGCGTTCATCACCTCAGGTGGGACATAGCCGGGTGTCCCTGAGATCTCGCCGGAGTCAACGGCTAGGGAAGACACGACGAAGGCGAGTCCAAAATCGCTGACTTTGATTGCACCGTCACGCCCGAGCAGCACGTTTCCCGGTTTGACGTCTCGATGAATCACTTCACGTTCGTGGGCAAGGGTCAACCCTTTGGCAACCGCCGCCGCCATAGGGACCACTCGATCGGCTGGTAAGGGGCCGCAGGTCCGCAGGACATCCCGCAGGCTCAGGCCATCAACCAACTCCATGGCGATGAAGGCCGAGCGTTCGACGCCGCCCATGTCGTAGACCACAATGATGTTGGGATGGCTGAATCGGGCGATGGTGATCGCTTCGTTGCGTAGTTGGTCGAGCAGCTCTTGACGTTGACTCGCCGAGTTCGATGCTTCCAATCGAATGGTCTTCAGTGCGACCTGGCGTTCGAGGCGCGGATCACGGCCGCGATAGACGGTTCCCATCGAGCCTTGACCGATGACGTCGAGCACTTCGTAGCGGCCGAATCGAAGCTGGTTGTCAGTCGAAGTGTCTGTGTCCGCGTTGTCTGCCGTCCCTAGTTGGGGGCTGGTGCGACGCCAGGAGAGCAAACGGGCGACACGGAGGACAAGCTCGGCAGGCTCGAACGGTTTGACCATGTAGTCATCGGCACCTTCGACTAGTCCGCGGGCTCGATATTCTCGACTTCCGAGGCCGGATAAGAACAGAATTGGCAGCGTCGAAGTTATTGGATTGAGGCGCAGCTCGTTCAGGATCTCGAAGCCTGACTTGGGCATGTTGACATCGAGAATTAGCGCGTCGATACCGGGCTGAGAAGCTAAGGAGTGGACAGCAGTCGCATCACCCGTGGCAACTACGGTGTGTCCTGCATCCTCGAGCACAAGCGTGACGAGATCGAGCACCTGAGGGTCGTCGTCGCTGACGAGAAGCTTCGCCAAAGTGATCTTTCGTAGTCAAGAGAGCGGGGTAGGCGATCTGAGTGACGCAAGTATGCGCTAAGAATCCAGCGATTTTAGCCGAATACTCGTCCTTTTCGCCTCATGGGTTTCCGAATTCCGACCGGACGGTTGAATCCTACTTAGTTTTGCGCCGTGGGACGTCGGCACCTGGCGAGCTTTGGGAGAGTAGACACGGGGGCATCCGAACTTGCGGTTGCGGTGTAGTCTTGGCAGGGAACTGAAGACCGCATAGTCTTGGGTGACCTGCTTTTGAAGCCAGTGCACTCTCGAATAACTATCTTGCGCGGACCAAAGACTAGAAGCCACGATGGAAGGGAACGCCAAGTGGTGGATTGGAAGGCGTTGGCATGCGAGATGTCGGCGTGAAGAACCAGCTGCAGGCTGCTGAGCGTCGGTTAGTAAAAAACGGACCGGGGCGAAGGGGCGACGGCAATGTCAGATAAGTCACTGCGCATCTTACTCATGGCTGGAGAGCGCCCTCTCAAGATGTTGCTCGAGCGTGAATTGCCCGACAACATGTCGACTGTTGTTGCGATTCAGTCCGGCGATGAGGCTGCGGACCTGGTCAATCGCCAGTTGGATACCAGCCAGCTTGACTTCGAGGTGCCTGGAGTCGGCCGAATTGAGACCCGGCATAGGCAGCGCCGTGGTGCCGGGTCTGATCTTGTCATACTCGAAAATCTGGAAGCTGAAGGCAAACCCGGGAGCTCTTTTGCTGGAGATGCTGCTGTTCGAGGCGCTCGAGCTGATGGAAGTTTTGCATCCGAGGCAGCGGCATACCTCGATAGTGTCGATTCAGAGTTTTTGACTCGGCCACTGAGAGCCTCGGACTTGAGTCTGGTTGCGAAGGAAGCAAAAGCGCGGCTAAATCGGCAGCAAGAACTGCCGCAGCCAACCATCCGGACAGCTGCTGGGCAGCCTTTCGTCTTCCAAAGCCAAGCAATGATCGATCTGATGGCGATTGTCGATCGGGTGGCTGCCGGCTCGGCCTCGATCCTAATCCAGGGTGAGACCGGTACCGGCAAGACCTTGATTGCGCGTGAAGTTCATGCGTCGAGCCCACGGGCCGGCCAGCGTTTCGTGGCCATCAACTGCAGCGCCTTCCAGGAGCACCTGCTCGAGAGTGAGATTTTTGGCCATGAGAAGGGGTCTTTTACCGGGGCGGTTGCCGCCAAACCTGGGCTTTTTGAGCTCGCTGACCGCGGTACGCTTTTTCTCGATGAAGTAGCGGACATGTCGTCTGCGATGCAAGCGAAGCTCCTGCAGATTCTCGATGATGGTGAGCTCCGTCGGGTGGGTGGCACTAAAACTCGGAAGGTCGACGTGCGCATCATCGCGGCGAGCAACAAGGATCTCAAGACCGAAGTCAGGGAACGACGGTTTCGCGAAGACCTCCTTTTCAGGTTGAATGTCATCCGTCTCAAAGTGCCGAGGCTGGCTGAGCGTCGCGAAGATATCCCGGCCCTCATCGCGCACTTTCTCAACCGATTTCGCATTCCTGGTGGCCCGATCAAGCGGATGTCGCCGGAAGCGGCGCAGATTCTGATCGCCTATGCGTGGCCAGGCAATGTGCGGGAACTGGCCAATACCGTCGAAGGGCTTATGCTGCTTGCCCCTGGAGATGTGATCCGGGCGGAGGATCTTCCACCTAATTTGAGGCCATCGGCACCGCTGAAACTCGACGGTACAGAGTCCCCGTTACCATTGTCGGAGATCGAGCGTCTGCACATCATCCAGGCGTTACGTTTCACCGAAGGCAAGAAGGCCCCTGCAGCTCGATTATTGAAGATCGATGTCAAGACCCTGAGCAACAAGATCAAGGGTTATGACATCGAGTTGTGAGGTCTTACGAATCGGCGGTTGTAGCTAGACCCCGTCTATAAACGCCGGTTGCCCGGTCGCCCCCTGTGGACTGCGCGCGCAGCTACGTGACTCGCCTCGGCGCCTTAATGTCTGCCAAACCTCTTGGTTACAATAGTCTGGAGAGCTAGGGACTGTTTCTTGCTCATACATACTCGCTGCGTGCTCGCTCCACAGAGGGCTCTCAGAGGGGCGAGAACGGGTTGCTGGATGATATCTTGCTAGAGCAGATTCTTGCGCAGTTGCTCGAGCTCACGGCGTTGCTTTTTCGAAGGACGCCCGGTGCCTTTGTCGCGTTGCGCAGGCAGCCGACGGAGCAATTTTTCGAACTCGTCGAGTTGCGGCCGTGGCGGGCTGAGATCTTCGAAGACCCTTTGGGCCTCGGCTTTGGGGAGTGGGCGGTCGCGCAACTCCTTGACGACAAGTACACGCGTCCAATCACCGAATTCGATCTCGACCTGGTCTTCCAAAGCGAGGCGCCGATGCGGTTTGGCAGTTGCGCCGTTGACCTTCACCCTGCTGAGGGTGCAGGCATGGGTAGCCTTGGAACGGGTTTTGAACACCCGCGCAACCTGTAGCCACTTATCGAGACGAACCACCGAGTCAGACATCGTTTCGATCCTCAGCGCGATAGGCTGGATAGGAATCGTCACCGATTCTGCGAAGCTCCGCCGCCAGTTCGTCGCGATTGAGTTGTTCGATCGGCAAAGCCAGGAAGCGTTGCACGCGGTGATGAATCTGATCCGCCACTTGACGGAAAAGAGCCTCGGTCTGGACAGCATCTCCGCCCCTGCCGGCCGGATCGGGAGAGCCCCAGTGCACCTGGATCGCCGAGCTCGATGGCAGCAGCGGGCAGGTGTCTCGAGCGTGGTCACAGACCGTGACGACGATATCCAGGGTGATGTCTGCGGTGGCTTCCCATGACTTGCTGGTGGCGTCAGAGGCATCGATATCGTAGACCTCTTGCAGCACTCGCAGCGCCATCGGGTGGACCATTCCGGTCGGCTCGGCGCCTGCACTGAAGGTTTCGACCCTCGGGTCCATGGTGCCCAAGAGATACTCGCCCAGGATGCTTCGGGCCGAGTTGCCGGTACAGAGGAAGAGAACTTTGAGCTTTCCACTATCGTTCATGGCGGTTTCCGTCAGATTACGAGGCCAGAGAGCTCGAGCGATACAATCGTGTTCATGAGCAGAGCCCGCAAGAGACTTCTAATCCTCATTGTCATCCTACCTCTGGTTGTGCTGTTGGCGGCCATCCTGTATCAGGCAGGCATGAGGTTTTTAGAGGGTGAGGAACGTGATTTCTGGAGCGCTCTCGAGTTTGCGTCCGAGACGGTGACGACCACCGGCTATGGTGCCGATGCCGATTGGCAGCATCCGGTGATGGTGCTCTACGTCATCAGCTTGCAATTTGCCGGCCTGGTGCTGCTCTACATGATTGTCCCGATGTTCCTCATCCCGTTTATCGAAGAGCGATTCGAGGCCCGGCTTCCGCGGCAGGCGCCGAAGTTGACCGACCATGTTGTGATTTATCGTTTCGGACCGTTGGTCGAAACGTTGACCGAAGAGTTGATCCGGTCGGGCATGCCGCTCTTGATTATCGAGCATGATGCGAACGTGGTCCGGAGTCTGCTCGAGCGCAAGTTGCCGGTGATTTATGCCGATGCGGTCAGTACGGCGCTGAGCCGGGTTCATCTTGACCGGGCCCGGGCTTTGATTGCGAACGGCACCGACGAAGAGAACGCTGCCATGATGCTGACCGCGCAGCAGCACACGTTCCAAGGTGAGGTGCTGGCTTTGGTCGAAGAGCCTTACCATCGCAAGCCGATGCAGTTGGCTGGCGCGACCGCGGTGTACACACCTCGTCATGTGCTGGGGGCGGCGTTGGCGGCGCGGGCGAGCCCGCATATTAGTCCGCGGGTGAGCGGTATCCAACAACTCGGTCGCAAGCTGCGTGTTGCCGAGATTCCGGTAGGTGTCGGGTGTGAGATTGCGGGTCAGACGCTGTCCGAGGCCAACCTCGGTCAACGCACCGGCGCCACCGTTATTGGTCGATGGAACAAGGGTAAGCTGGAAACCGAACCTAGTGCCGAAACTCGTCTGGAGCCTCGTTCGATCCTGGTTTCAGTAGGTAGCGAGGAGAGTCTCGAGCGATTGACTGAGATCACGGCCGGCGATCGGGGTGTGGCAAAGGCTGACGGGCCGTTTATCGTCGCAGGTTTTGGAGAAGTAGGTCGCAAGGTTGTTCAGTTGCTGCACGATGCCGGCGAGACTGTGGTGGTCATCGACCAACAAGAGGGTCCCGGAGTTGACGTCGAGGGAGATGTCTTGGAACCGGGGGTGCTCGAAGCGGCCGAGATCGCAGATGCTCAGGCCGTCATCCTGGCGCTCGACAACGACTCGAGTACTTTGTTTGCGACCGTCATCGTCAAAGATCAGGCACCCGATGTTACGGTTATTGCGCGGGTCAACAACGCCGAGAACGTTGAGCGGATACATCATGCCGGGGCTGACTTTGCGCTGTCGATCAGCCAAGTCTCCGGACAACTGCTCGCCCATCGACTGCTGCAACAGGAGGCAGTTGCGGTTGATCCACAACTGCGCGTACTCAAGACCACGGCCTCTCGCCTCGCCGGTCGTCAGCCCGCAAGTCTGGATGTGCGACAACGTATCGGCTGTTCTGTTGTGGCGGTGGAACGGGCAGATGACCTGATCGTCGAGTTCGATCCAGAGTTTCGATTTCGGGCTGACGATTTGGTTTATGTATGTGGTTCTAGTGCGGCAACTCGGCAGTTCGTTGAGGACTACGGTTAGCTTGTTGTGTCGACGGGCAACTTGCGAGCGCGGAGTACAAAGAGCACGGGTGACCCTTCCCACAACACCTCTTCCAACGCGTCGATCGTCAGCCCTTGGCGACCGAGTTCCCGGACATAGTCCGAGAAGAGATGGAGGTGTTGAGTGATGGCATGGGTCTCACCACTCTCCGAGTCCTCGAACGTCCGCTGCCATCCGCGTAGAGTGGCGAAGGGGTGAAAGTCCGAAACCACAAGAACTCCACCGGGGCGAAGGGTATTTCCGATCGCTGCCAGGGCGCGGTCTAGATGCTCGACATGTCCCAGCACCAAGGCGCCGACCACTAGGTCGAAGCTATGACGGCGAAAGGGCAGGGTTTTGCTTGCGGTGCTGACCAGCTTCGGACCCTCGTAACATTCTCGGTCGACCAGCATGGCTAACGATAAGTCGCTGGCAATGGCCTGAGCTGCCCCTTGCTCCAGCGCTAGCTGCGAAATCCTCCCCTTGCCGCAGCCGAGATCAAGAATCCGCCGACCCGTAACGTCGGGGAGCAACTTTGGGAGAACTCGGGCTTCGAGCTGTTGGAAGGTATTCGGCTCGCGGCCATAGCTGCTGGCCCAGCGACGATAGCCCTCTGCGGCAGACAACACCTCGCGAGATGTGGCCGAGTTTCTCGTTGGCTGTCGCCACCTTTTGAACCAGCCTGTGTTCAACCAATGCGTCATCCGGTGGCCATTG
The DNA here is from genome assembly GCA_029263395.1 of Acidobacteriota bacterium. GTDB lineage: Bacteria > Acidobacteriota > Thermoanaerobaculia > Multivoradales > J023 > JAAELT01. Next base: position 24,172 of record JAJCXO010000071.1, read on the forward strand.
TCAATTTTGCTTGGATCGCAACAAGCCAGCTAAGGCTCTTTGCAGGTGTTTGCTTCAAGACAGGTTTGAGCGAAGCTACTTCTTTTTGTTTTTGCCCTGCTTACCCTTGTCCCTCTTCCCGCCTGCCTTTTTGCCTTGTGTCTTTTTGTTGTTGCCTTTTTTTCGTTTGGGCGTCGACTTGACGTCTTTCTTGGTCTTCTTGGCTGCTTTACCCTCAGCGCTGGCTTTGGTTTTGTCCTTTCCTTTGCTCTTGGTCTTCTTCTTCTTTTTCTTCTTGTCAGCGGTATCAGACTTCTTGCTGGCTTTTGACACAGTCTTCTTTTCGGCGTTGGCCTTTTGCCTCTTTTTGGCCTTTGCTCTCTTGGGCTTCTCCGGCCAGGGGCTAGGTGACGGTGCTGCCGGGGCCTCGTCTGGGGGATCTGCCGTTGTGGCACCGGCGGGTGGCGCCGACGGGTCTACTGTTTCCTGTGCCGCGAGCAATGTGGCGGCCGCTTGGCGGACTGCAGTCGCGCGAGCAGGTCCGAAACCAGGTACCGCCGCGATATCTTCGATCGAAGATGTAGCGAGGGCCTCGGCTGAGTCGAGGCCGTGGGCTGCAAGGTGTTTGGCGGTGGCCGGACCTACACCATTAACTGCCGTCAGCTTGGGTTGAGACATCTAGATCTCCTCTGCGTCATAGGGTGAAATATCGAGTGGGATTATCTCCATTCCATGTCCTCGAGAACAAGGCCGATCGAAAGTAGACACGGTCGGTAGTCCTTAGGGCGGAGCATGATCTGGAGGCAGCGTCCTGAGGCTAGATATTCATGGTAGCGTATCAGTCACTGCTCGATCGAAATCCCAGCGTCCGGCTACACCCCTAGGAGGTCTCAACATGAATCGGAGGCTGTTCCCTCTGTTTGTGCTCACCGTGTTGGCGTCGATGCTTTTGCTGTCGACAACTGCCGCTGCCCAGCCGTTCGACGCCGAGGGGTGTTATGTAGGCCCCGGGTTGGCGGCGACCTTGCTGTTCCCCTACTTCGAGGTCGATCTTGGGGACCCTTTGGGTGTCGGGACCTTGTTGGCGATCAACAACGGGATTGCTACCTCTACCATCGCACGATTGGTGATGTGGACCGATTGGGGCATTCCGACGCTTGCTTTTGACATTTTCCTGAAGCCCTTCGATACCGAGACGATCAACGTTGGGGACTTGTTCAGCGGCAATCTTCCGTCCACGGGTGCCGGGAGTGATTTGAGCTCGTTTCTCGGCTGCGACAAAGATCCTCCTACCTACCCCCAGCCTGCCCTTTCGGCGGATCAACAATTGCAGCTGGTAGCCGACCATTTGGGACTGGCAGGTCCGACTCTCGCCTGCGGCGGTTCGCCGCAGCCAGACCAGGTTGCCCGTGGCTACATCACCGTTGATGTCGTGGCTGGCTGCAGCGGCCGCTCCGCGGGCAATCCGGGCATGACTCCCCGCAACAGTGAAGACGGTTACTTTTTTGAAGGGGGAGAGTTTGGTACCGCTATAGCGTTCAATGCTCTGTGGGGAGACATCATTTACGTCGACTTCAACGACAACTCGGCTCAGGGTAGCGAAGCGGTCCCTATCTGGGCCAATCCCGAGCGATTTGAGGGTACCGATCGGTTCACGTTTTATGGGCGCTTCAGCAATTGGGACGGTCGCGACGAGCGGGTTCCTCTGCCTTCGGTGTGGGACCAGCGATTCCTCAATGGTGGTCCGTTCGCTGGCGGCGCGGACTTGATCGTCTGGCGCGATCCAGGAGTTGATATCAGTCGCGTGCCGTGTGGGTTGCGGCCGATCGTTTTTCCGTTACCGGACAGAACCCTGGTTTTCGATCTAGATGGCAACACCGTGCTTCTGGGAGACGACGACAACTTTCCGTTGGCCACCCAGAGGGTTAGCGTTGGATCACTGGCAATTCCGTTTGACTTCGGTTGGATGCAGATTCAATTGGGGGCCCAGTTTGGGCTGGATCCTGGGGCTTCCCAGGCGTGGGTCCAACCGTCCCTCAACGCCAGTGGACTTTTTAGCGCCAATTTCAATGCAACCCCGGCTGATTTCCTTTGTGATCGAGATCCGACGCCGGTGGTCAGGAGAACCGGTAGTGAGGAAGCAGCGGGCATGGGGCCGGCTGTCGAAGACTTTTCAGCATTGGCCGAATCAGGAGTCTTGCCATGAATTGCCGTCTTACCAAAAATCGCCTTCGTACAATGAATCGGAACGTCATCGCTGGGCTGGCTCTAACGGTGTTGTGTTCCGGCAAGGTGGTGTCCGCCCAGCCGTTCGCTGGTGATGAGTGTTACGTCGGCCCGGGGTTGGCTTCGACCCTGTTATTCCCCTATTTTGAGGTCGATATCGCAAATCCGTCGGGTGTTGGCACATTGTTGGCGATCAACAATGGAATCTCCAATTCGACCCTTGCCAGGGTGGTGGTCTGGAGCGACTGGGGCATACCCACGTTGGCGTTCGACATATTCTTGGAGTCGTTCGACTCTGAGACGATCAACGTTGGTGATCTTCTCAACGGCAATTTGCCGGCGACTGGATCGGGCGTCGATCTGAGTGGATTTCCGAACTGTGACACGGCACCGCCGTTTCATGTCAACCCAGTGCTTTCGTTTGATGAGAGAACACAACTTGTTGCAGATCACCTAGGGCTTCTGGGCCCAAAGTTCGTCAATTGCGTGGGCTCTGCGCATCCAGATCAAATCGCCCGGGGCTACATCACCGTTGACGTGGTGGACGAATGCAGTGGTGTCGAAGCAGGTAGCCCGGACATCACTCCTGAAAACATCGCCCGTCCCTACTTCGCCGAGAGCAACGGTGCGTCGGGAGTTGCCAGAGTAAGCAACCGGCTGTGGGGCGACATCATCTATGTCGATTTCAGTGACAATTCAGCTCAGGGCAGCGAAGCAGTACCGATTTGGGCCAACTCCGCTCGTTTCCAAGGCCCAGACCAGTTCACGTTTTATGGTCGATTCAGTGCCTGGGATGCGCGGGACGAACGGGTGCCGTTGCCAGCGATTTGGAACCAGCGTTTTCTCAACGGGGGCCCATTTGCTGGTGGCGCTGATCTCATTGTATGGCGTGATCCAGGAGAGAGAACCGACCCCGCTGACTGTGGCACCGTACCGCCCCCTTTCCCACTCAAAGACTCGACCACGATTGTGGATCTCGATGGCAGCATTGTTGGCCTTGCCGGGGATGAGCATTTTCCGTTGGCGACTCAACGTGTCAGCATTGATTCGTTGAGCCTGCCTTTTACCTTCGGTTGGCTACAGATGGATCTCAGCCCTGGGGGTACCGGGCTGACCGGTAGGCAT
>JAJCXO010000072.1 GCA_029263395.1 Acidobacteriota bacterium
GTAGGGAATCTCGCTGATCTTGCGAGTCACCGAAACGGAATCATGGCCCGGGCCGATAATCGCCCGATCCAAGTCCACCGTCGCCGCAGCTTTCGTCAATGTCCCGCCTCCGCATGGGTCTTCTTCTTACCACCGAGCTTAGTGACCAAGTTCGGGTTCGGATTACGCACTCGGCCGACGTAGGTCGTCCGCGGACGGTTGCCGAGCTCCTCGAGCAACGTAAAGTCCATCGGCGAAGCCTTGGCGAGCGATATCTTCGATTCAGGATCGTTGATATCGCCGAACAGAATGGCTTCCGAAGGACACGCTCCCTGACAGGCGGTCACGATCTCGCCGTCGCGAATCTTGCGATCCTCACGCTTGGCCACGATCCGCGCTTGATTGATGCGCTGCACACAGTAAGTGCATTTCTCCATCACACCACGGCTACGCACCGAAACGTCGGGATTGCGACCCAACTGCAACGACGGAGTCTCGAAGTCTTGATAGAGCAGGAAGTTGAAACGCCGCACCTTGTAGGGACAGTTGTTGGAGCAATAACGTGTGCCAACGCAGCGGTTGTAGACCATGTCGTTCAGGCCTTCGTCGCTGTGCACCGTTGCTGCCACCGGGCAGACCACTTCGCAGGGTGCCTGCTCACAATGCATACACGTGACCGGCTGGAGCACCACCCCGTCGACGTCATCAGCATCTTCGCCCTGGAAGTAGCGATCGATACGAATCCAGTGCATCTCGCGGCCCCGCGCCACCTGATCTTTGCCCACCGCCGGGATATTGTTCTCCGACTGACAGGCAACAACACAGGCGTTACAGCCGGTGCACGACGTCAAATCGATGCTCATGCCCCAGGAATAACCGTCGTAGGGGAACTCCTCGCCGGTCATCAATGAGATGTCTGTCGGTCCATGATGGTGGGCCGCGCCAGCGTGCTCCGGATCATGCAAATAATCTTCGAGATCCGCCATCCGAACCAGGTGACGCCCTTCCATGCTGTGATGGTCCTGCGTCGAGGCGAGAAGGTAGGAACCGGAAGCGGCGCTCACCGCAACGCCGGCAGACACTCGCCACGGGGCACCTGACGTGCGTACCTGGGTCGCATCAAAACCCGCGCCAGCCGCCACCTGACCACCGCGAGAGCGGCCAAAGCCAAGATGTAAGGTGAAGCTGCCATCGGCATGTCCGGGAACAACCCATGCCGGCAATTCGAGGGAGAGCTCACCAACTGTCAGCGTCACCATCGGCGCTTGTTTGCTTTGGTCGCTACCTTTGACCAGATCGCCGAGTCCTAGATCGCGGGCGGATCGTGGGCTCATCAACAAGGCGTTGTCCCAAGTCAGCTTGGTCAGCGGACGAGGACACTCCTGGAGCCAGGAATTGTTGGCGAAACGGCCGTCGAAGATATTGACATCAGGCCTGTAGATCAGTTCTGGGCCAGAAGCTGAACGAGCTGCCAAGGTTTGTGACGCCGATTGGGCAGCGGCCGCATCCACCGCCACTTCTCGGGCGTCGGTTGCCGAGTCCACAATCAACCCGTCATGGACAACCCGGCGCCAAAAACGGTCGAAGTCGCCTCCGTCGCCGACCGCACCTGCCTGCCATTGCCCTTTCCAGTAATCCTCGACCAGCTCACGATCGGTCACTAGCGGCCGTCCGAGGAGTGCCGCCACCAGCTGGAGCGCGGTCCTACCATCGTATAGCGGCTCGACAATGGGCTGGCCGATCGACACCGTGCCATCAAAAGCGCGGGCATCTCCCCAACATTCCAGGTAGTGAGCCGCTGGCACCTGCCATTGACAGTGCTCCGCGGTCTCGTCGTCGTGAAGCCCGAAATGGACTCGCAGACGGACCTTTTGAAGAGCCGCTGCAACATCTTGATCGGCAGCGGCGCCGTACACCGGGTTGACATCGAGCAACAGCAGCGTGTCGACGCGCCCAGCATCCATATCGGCCAACAGCTCGGCGAACGACGACGCCTGATCGAGTGTTGCGCCGGCCGGGCGTAGCTCGATCGGATCGCTGTAGGTCACGGTGTTACCAATATTGCCGAGCTTAGCGTTGATGGCACAAGCCAGGGTGTGGATCTCGGGGTCGGCGTAATCTCCGACCACCACCAGACTCGTCCCGGCATGGGCTTCGAGATCCGCCGCAACCTCCTCGACCCAGGCCGCACGCGGCCCCGAATCGAATCCGTGAGCCGCTGCACTCGAGATACCGAGACGGGCGGCGAGAGCCACCACAAAATGTCCGATGTCGGTGGGGCTCAACGCCAGTCGGTGATCGGCCGCCGTACTGGTTGCCGTCGGCTCAGTGTCCACTACGTAGAGACGACTCATGCCGTCACGCTTCAAAGCCTCCGCGTCCTTCACCTGTCGTCGACTGGCGAAGTCTTTGGCATGGCGGACCGCAGTCGGCCCGGAACCCAGAAAATCCGAATCGATCGCGAGCACAACGTCGGCCCGCGTCAAGTCGAGGCGTTGAGCGAATTCCTCGCCAAGAGCCTGGCGGATCCCAGCACGGGAATTGTCGGTCCCAGCGGGCTCGAACTGATGCCAGCGGGCTTGCGGCATCTCGCTCTGCAGCTCGGTGAGCAACCCTTCCAGGGTCGGCGACGTCGAGGTCCCGGTGAGGATCCGCAAGCCTTCGCCACCCAGCGCCTTCAAAGCCGCCACGCTAGCCGAGAGCTCACTCACGAAGGTGTCCCAGCCGCGAATACGACCGAGGTGGGTCAGGGCCTGGGAGCGGTCCGGGTCATATAGGTCGAGCACCGACGCCTGGGTCATCGCGTCGGACCCACCGAGACTCGCTGGATGCTCCGGATGCCCCTCGACTTTTGTCGGACGGCCCATGTGGCTCTCAGCGAGCAGACCGATCGCCTGCCCAAGCAAGGTTGTCGCGGTGGCGTAGAAGAGAGGCTGTCCGGGCACGATCTCTTCAGGCTGCCGCACGTAAGGGATGATTTTTTCCGCCGGCTGCTTGGTGCATGCAGTGAGACCCGCAAGGCCTATCGAGGCTCCGGCGACGGTCAAGAACTTACGGCGATCGAGCCCCGAGTCCCAAACCGCTGCGTGGCGCGGGAATTCTCGATGCAACATATCGTCGAACTCTGGCGTCTCCGCCAACTCTTCGAGACTGCGCCACTGTTTGGGGAAAACCGGACTCGGCGAAGTTGGACTCGGTGAAGACGGGCTCGAGGAAGACGGGCTCGATGTCGCCTCGACGGACGGCTCCGAGTCAAGCTCGGCCGCAGGGCGTTTCAGTATCGGCAACGATTCGTTCATATCAGCCTCAAGGGGTCTCTACTCGCACCAGTTCTTGCCCAACTCATTCTTGCTCAAAAGGTCTCTGAGGATTCGGCTCAGGCCACCTAGCGATGACACGTCGAACAGCTGGTCAGCCGTTGTTCGTCCTCGATACCAGCTGCCGCCACCAACTTTGACCCGTATTCTGGATCGTCGGTCGGACGTTCCCAATCCATGTTGAACACTTCTTCCGGCGGACGAACAAAAAGCTCGGGGTTGCGATGGCACTCCAGGCACCATCCCATTTGCAGCGACGCGCCTCGGGCAATCAAAGGCATCTCGTTGACTTGCCCATGACACGTAGCGCAGCCCACTCCTTTGGCAACATGGATGCTGTGATCGAAGTAGACGAAGTCTGGAAGGTCATGAACTCGGTTCCACTCGAGCGGCTGATTGTCCCGATAGCTGGCTCGCACCGGTTCCAGCATGGGACTGTCTTTCCAGATCTCCTTGTGACAGTTCATGCAGATCTCGGTCGCCGGGATATTCGCCGAAGCCGCCCGCTCCACCGTCGTGTGGCAGTAGCGACAATCGATTCCCATCGCCGCCGTGTGGTGATCGTGACTGAAGGGTACCGGCTGATCATAAACCACGTTCTCGTTCGTTCGGTAGGGCGAACGCTCGAACGCCATCATCAGCCCAACTCCTCCTGCAGCCAGAAGTACTCCCAGGAGAATACTGAGCTTTGAAGCCGATACCGTCGCGGGGTGGAAAATCTGTGCCATACCGTTGCCTGTGGTGATTTAGCCGTTTAGAAGCCCAGGGCTTTCCCAGAGCGGGTCATCTTCTAGGCGAGCCGAGGAAGTCTAAGAGCTTGTGAAAAGTTTCACAAGCTCTTTTCGAGTTGATTTTCGACATTGTACAGTAACTGGATTTGTGGGTCTGCATTCAGCCGTGGTCCGTACGTTGCTCTTCCAGCAACTTCAGAACTTTGCGTGCGATCGGCGAGGCGCGGAACACGTAAATCTCTCCGGGGAGCTCTTCGAGCCCCTCTCGCCCCGTTGCGAGCTGCTTAGACAAGGCGAGAATCAGATTTCCAGGACCATGCTGACGCAAAAGTTCCACCCGTGAGGCAATCGCGCCCTTATTCCAGAAGCCAAAAACCTCCATGAACACCCGCTGGCCGCTCGGGTGCTCGAAGACATAGTCCGGGACCAACACACCACGCCCCCCGAGATCGACGAGCTCGGCATCCGTGGAAATTTGCCAGTCGGTCGCCAACTTGTCGAACTGCTCCGGCAACCATGCGAGCTCCTCGGGCTGCCATTGGCCAGTCAAACGGGTATAAGGCTGAAGCCCAGTCGCCGGAGACAGACGGAAGCCGAGGTCGCGACGTTTCTTGCCCCAGGCCAGCCGTGCGGTCAGCGACCACCGATCAAAATGCAGCAACGTCGGCAAGAAGCTGGCCATCTGCAGGCCATAACGCCCGCTCGACTTGAAGACCGACATCGGTCCGTCGAGCCGAATCGTGTAGCCCGCAGCGGCGTTACCTTCCACTCGGTGCATGAGCTGAAAGAACTTGATCTTTCGGAACAGCTCCCGGTGACGTCGGACGCTACCACCGTCGATCCGGATCTCAAGCTCGACAGCTCGAAACAAGACCCCTTGCGCCAAGGCCACGTTGTACCGCTCGAGAAGCCAACGAGGGCGACACGGTTTCCAGTCGCGAAGGATCTGCTCACTCTTGAGGTCGGCATAAAGACCAGCCTCGACCTGGCTCTCCTCCAAGTCGTGTTCGACCGCTACCGCAGCGAGTATCGTCGCACGGTCGAAGTCGAATCGTCGAGTTGCTTCGGCCACCTCCTCGCTCGACGAAGCGTCGAGCATTGGGTCTCGAGTTGGCACAGCCTCAGCTGGCAGACCCGGTGGCTCGCCAGCTTCTCGGTAAACCGACGCCGCCGCTTTGAAAACCGAGTCTCGCAACAACTCGGGCTCCACCGGTGCATGAGTTTCGAACGTCGAACGATCGAACAGCAGCTTGGCGAGGGAACGGTGCAGTAGGAACTCGGTCCCGGTCCCCAACAGCTCTTGCAACTCGTTGTCGAGCTCGCGACGGGAAAGCCCCTCGTGGGTCGAGAACAACGCGATCAATTCGCGCGCCAACGCCAGGTTCCCCTCGTCGCCAGCATCGATATACCGCGGACGGACCTCCTTGCGGTAGACCCTCGCCTGGACCAGATCAGCTGTCAGCACCCAGCAACTCCCTAGGTTCCTGCACGCTGGTAAGCACCATGCTGTCTGCGTCGCGAGCTGGTGTACTCCTCGGCAGTGTCTTCTGCAACCACCTCGTAGAGGATCGCCCGCTTGCCTTCGGCGCGCCGCAAGATGCGCCCTAGCCGTTGGACGTGCTCGCGTACGGTACCGGATCCTGAAAGTACGATGCCAACGTTGGCAGCCGGAACATCAACCCCCTCATTCAATACTCGTGATGTCACCAGGAAAGGATACACACCGGCATTGAACCTCTGAAGGGTCTCGTGTCGCTCCTTGACTTTCGTCTGATGAGTGATCGCAGGAATCAGAAACTGCCTGGAGATTCGATAGACCGTATCGTTGTCGCTGGTGAAGATCAGCGCACGGTCGCCACGATGGCGTTCGAGCAAGGTGGCGAGCAGGCGCAGCTTGCCAGGCGACGCCTGGGAGATCATCTTCTGCCTGCGGTAAGCCATGAAGGCCCGTCGACCTTCCTCACTGCGAGACGTCAACATCAGAAACCGCGCCCAGCCGCCGGGGCCACCGAATGAGATGCGATGGTCAGTGACGAAGTCACGATAGATCTGACGCGACTCGAGGTACTCCTCGCGCTCCTCGTCGGATAGGCGTACCCGCAGGCGCTGAGTTTCATAGTCAGCCAGAAACTCACCGGCCAACTCGCCGATCTCCCGCCGGTAAACAATCGGCCCGACCAGCCGATCGAGTCGCGTTTCGCCTCCGTCTTCGCGTTCCGGCGTTGCGGTGAGGCCGAGCCGGAAGGGCGCCAAGGAAAGCTCCGCCGCGGTGGCATAAGACGGCCCTGGTAAGTGGTGTACTTCGTCGAAAATCATTAGCGCAAACAGATTACCGAGGCGTTCCATGTGAATGTAAGCCGAATCGTAGGTCGTGACAGTGACCGACTTCGGCTCGTAGTAGCCGCCCCCGATCAACCCCACCTCGGTGTCGAACGCGGTGGACAATTCGCCATACCACTGCTGCATCAGATCGAGGGTTGGCACTACCACCAGGCTGGGCCGACCGATCCGTTCGACGATCAGCTGAGCCACATAGGTCTTGCCAGTGCCAGTCGGCAGCACAACAACCCCTCGCCGGCCCTTCGTCCACCATTCCTCGACCGCCTCCGCTTGGTACGGGAAAGGTGTGCGCTCGAGACGAAGCCGGAGATCGAGCGCCTCAAAGCCGCCGGCTTCGTTGACCATCTCGACGCCTGCGCGATGCAGCACGGTCACCAACTCGCGGTAACGGTACGCCGGCGCACGCCACAATCCGACCCGTGAGTCGAACGTACAGCCCGGCAGCTCCAACTCGGCTGGCGGCATAGACTCCCCAGGATGAATCAGGAGAGTCCCACGGTCATATTCGAGACGCACCAACAGACCTCAGGAGTCGCCCGCTCCCTTTGGCCTCACGGACAGAATCTTCTTTATCTTCTCCGGATCGTCCGGCAACAGACCTGAAGACGGCAACCGCGGCACCAAACGTTGCCAGCGATCTTCGCGAGCGAAGACATCGCGAAAGATCGGCAAGGCTTCGTCCTCGCGGCCAGCCAGGAACAGAGTCACCGCCTGCCAGAACGGCAGTTCGACGATATCCGGCACCATTTCGGCTGCCCGTGTGTAGTGAGCCACGGCATCGTCAATCTTGTCCAGCGCCACAGCTTCATCGCCAGCGTTCATTTCCGCATACGCACGGTGGAGATTGAGCAGGCGTCGCAACTCCGTCAGCGGTTCCGCATGATCGTCGACGCGCAAGTCGACCAACCGATCTTCCCACGGCTTGCCGGTCGACTCTGCTCGCACCACGATCAACGCCGCGCTTTGGCGTCCCCTGATATCGCCACCTTCGTTCTCCGCCGCAGCAAGCGCCGCCAACATGCGGTCTGCAAGATCGCCTTCGGCGTTCTCGTAGGCCCGCGCCATTGCCGGCCACACCGTGTCCTTGTCCATCAGATTGGCCTGCACCGAATAACCGTCACCTTCATGATGCCCAGCCGCGACGATACACTTGGGCCCGGTCCACGCCGCCACTCGCCCCTTGGCATCGACCATCGCCACTTGCCGCACATCTTTCTGCGGGTCGTCCCCCAACAAGTGATCCAGCGCTTGGCGCGCGGACTGACCAGCGCGCATCAGCGCTAGGCCTTCGGGACCATAGTCAATTTTTACGAAGGACTGAGTCGCCACCGCACCGACTCCGGCCGCTGCCCACGGTACGGTCGGACCCACTTGAAACCAGTGGCTCTGCACAGCAACACCGAAGTTTCCGGTCGCGGGATCCCGTGCAACGATCGAATAGGTGTGGGCGAGGGGATCGGAAGCAGCAACCGGCACTGACATCACGAGCCAGACCACAAGAGAGCAGCAGACCACAGCATGACGCATTGATTCGAGCTCCTTTGGAGTTTCTTTGAAAGGTTGCGCTCGATTCTATGGCAACCGCACTCGTTCAGCCCGAAGACAGCGGTTAGTGCTCCGCTGCGTGCAACAATTGTTCGACCCGAGCACTGACCATCTCCAACGCAACCCGGTTCTCGCCGCCTTCCGGCACGATTACATCAGCCCATCGCTTCGAGGGCTCGACAAACTCGAGATGCATTGGACGCACGGTCTCCATGTACTGCCGCAGTACATCGTCCAGATCGCGACCGCGCTCATGGATGTCGCGCAAGATCCGACGCTTCAGGCGCACGTCGGCGTCAGTGTCGACATAAATCTTGAAGTCGAGTAGGTCACGAATCTGAGGCTCGGCCAGCAACAGAATGCCTTCCACTAAAACCACCCGACGCGGCTCGGTACGTACCGTCTCCGAACTGCGACAGTGTTCGACAAAATCGTAAACCGGCACATCAACCGCTTCGCCACGCTTCAGTGCTTCGAGGTGTGACACCAACAGTTCGGTATCAATCGACGAGGGATGGTCGAAGTTGTGCTCCTCGAGGTGCTTCGGGCTTTTCCAGTCGATTTGTCGGTAATAACTGTCTTGGGCGACAAACGCCAAACGATCCTGGCCGACGTAGTGGAGGATGGCACGTGCGACGGTGGTTTTGCCGGAGCCGGTACCACCAGCGACGCCGAGGACCACGGGAGCTGAATTGGGCATCGGCGTATCTTAATGGTGTAACACGCCTAATGTTGGCATCCGGGACAATAAAACGTGCTCCGACCGGTCTGAACGAAACGCCTTAGATCGCGACCACAACGAACGCAAGGTTCCCCTTCCCGTCCGTAGACTGCTAGCGACACCTGGAAATAACCGGCGTTGCCTTCGCCGTCAGCGAAGTCATTGAGGGTTGTTCCTCCTTCCTCGATCGCCTGGCCGAGCACCGCCCGCACCGAGTCGGTCAGGCGCTCCCAAGTACCCTGGCCGATGCGAGCCACCGAACGGCGGGGATGCACCCGCGCACGCCACAGGGCCTCGCTGGCATAAATATTCCCCACGCCAACGACGATCCGGGCGTCCATCAGAAAGCTCTTGATCGGACCCCGCCGGTTGCTCGCCAAGCAACGTAAATGATCGGCGGTGAGCTTCGAGCCCAGCGGTTCGACCCCGAGGTGCGCGAAGTGTCGGTCGTCCTCGAGCTTGGCGGTTGGAAGCGCAAATGCGAGACCAAAGCGACGCGGATCGACCAAACGTAGCCGCTCGGAAGTCGCCAGATGGAACGCGAGATGCTCGTGAGGTGCCGCCGGCTCGTCATGCGCAACAATCGTAAAACGCCCGCTCATCCCAAGATGGATCACCAACGTCGAGCCGCCCTCGAAGTCGATCAACAAATACTTGGCCCGTCGCCTCAAACCACCGATCGAACGACCAGCTAGTCGTTTTAACGCCCGATGATCGAATGGCTCGCGCAGGCCGGGCGAGAGCACTTCGACACGCTCCACCGCCTGCCGTACAAGCCGAGGCTTGAGACTACGGCGCAAGACCTCGACTTCGGGTAGCTCGGGCATGGTGATGATGCTAACCCAAGCACCGTATCTCCAGCGAGATCTTCTCTAGAGACCGTCTCAGCTGATTCAACGCAGTTTGACAAGATTCCCCGAGAGGCGTAAGCTGAGCGTAATTAGAGCGTCAGTTGAGCGCTAATCAAACGTCAACACGACGTAAAGCTCCACGTTGGTCCATTCGAACTAGCGAACACGCCGAGCTTTGAATACGTCAGGCTGCCACCCAAGGAGCACACTATGCACACTAACTCTCTGAGTCTTCCCTCGTTTCTTCCCGCCTCCAACCGACCGTCGCGCACCGAACCGCGACGATGGCACGAAGTGCTTCAAGACCTAGGGTTACTGACCGGCATCAAAGCTCGCCTGGCAGCCAATGAAACAGCGTCGGAGAAGGCAGAAAAACTAGTCTGCAAATCGGCCCGGCGTGGCCAACGTATCGTGCTCGGCACTACGGAGACTCCGTACGAGCCTCTGGTTTTGAACGGCGCTCCACTCGCAGCGTTACGACAATTCCAAGATCTCGAAATTGTCATTACCACTCGCTCGCCCGAGATCCTCGAGGACCTCGAGCTATTGATCGAGCTCGACCGCACCCATGCGGTGACGGTCGACATGTTGATTGCAACCGATGATCCAAGCTCTTCCGACCTCAGAGAGCGCCTGCAAACGCTCGCAACACTAGCGGCAGAAGGCATCACCACCCGCCTGATCACAACCGACCTACCTAGTGAAAGCGACGATAGCCGTCCACGACAGACTGAATTGCAGATCCGGCAGCTATTCAAAGCCGCCCGGGATTGTCGAGCCTTCGACGTCGCAACCACGAGCCCCTTACTCGGCGGCAGTCGCTTGGTTCAGCGGTTGCGCCTTGAGTACGGCTTCCCACGCCAGCTGCCCGGACGGGGCTGAACAACCAGGGCGGACCCGAAGTCCGCCCCACAGGTTGGTGATACCGGCAATGCGGTCCGACCTAGGCTAGATCCCGCCCAGAACCCGTTTCTCGCCTCCCAGGGAGACCCCTGTGGAGCGAGCACGCGGCGAGTATGTATGAGCAAGAGAACATATTCTCACTCTCCAAACTATTGTAACCAATAAGGTTGCCTGACCTTAAGGTGCCGAGGCGAGTTACGCAGCTGCGCGCGCAGTCTACAGGGGGCGACCGGACTACCGACCGGCGTTGTTGGATGCAGACTAGGCTACTCCGCGCTGACCTGGACCAATAGTTTCCCGGTGTTGCTGCCGTCGAAGAGCCGCAACAAGGCCTGCGGAGCATTCTCCAAACCGTCGACAATGTCTGAACGCGCCTGGATCTTGCCCTCTTGAATCCACTGCCCCATCTCTGCCTGGGCCGGCCCGAAACGATCTTGGTAGTCGAAGATCAAGAACCCTTCCATACGCGCCCGGTTGACAAGAAGAGACAGGTAGTTAGCCGGTCCCGGCACTGGCGTCGTGGCGTTGTATTGGGAAATTGCACCACAAATCACGATCCGCGCACCGCGGTTGATGGCCTGTAAGGCCAAATCCAAAATCTCGCCGCCGACATTGTCGAAGTAGACGTCGACACCGTTTGGACAAGTGCGCTTGATCTCAGCCTTGACATCGCTAGTTTTGTAGTTGATTGCGGCGTCGAAACCCAACTCCTCTACCAACCAGCGACACTTGTCATCACTACCTGCGATCCCGACCGCACGGCACCCTTTGATACGGGCGATTTGGCCGACAACCGAACCCACTGCACCGGCGCCGCCCGACACCAAAACGGTGTCGCCCGACTTCGGCTGGCCGACATCCAACAAACCGAAATAGGCGGAGAGACCTGTCATACCGAGAGGCCCCATCGCTAGAGTCAGTGGCACGCCCGATGGCAACTTTTCGAGGTTTTTACCTTGGACTGTGGCGAAACGTTGCCACCCCAGCACGCCAGCCACCCGATCTCCTGGCGAGAAACCCTCGTGGCGAGAGGAGACCACTTCTCCGGCGGCAAATCCTCGCATCACTTCACCGATCCCAATCGGTGCCACATAGGATTTGCGAGCGCTCATCCAACCGCGCATTGCGGGATCGAGACTGAGGTAGATTGACCGGACCACGACCTCACCTTCAACCGGATCTTGAACAGGCTGTTCCCGGAATTCAAAATCGCTTGCTTTAGGCAGCCCTTCAGGTCTGGAGGACAGCAACACTTGTAGATTGTTTTCGGACATTTATTGTGCCTCAAAATCGGAAATGATCGGGTTTCCAGCTCTTGATCCGCTGCTTGATGGCTTCGTTCTTCAGCCCTTCATCCAACGCCTCGCGCACACGGTCTGCTAGCTCACCGTCGCTGGCAAACCGCAACGCCACGAATTGCCCACGTTGGAGATCGCTGATCCGACTCTTGAGGTCGTCTGGCAGAATTCTGGCCATCCGCTGCTGTTCCTCGAGCCGAATCAGACGGTCCTGAACCGCCAGGGGAAAAAGCCTCAGGTAGAGCCACATGACGATCAAGGTCACAGCGACTAGCAAGCCTAGGACGAGATCGAAGCCGAAGGCATGCTCGGCAGATAATAGCGAACGCACGAGCTTCCAGCCGGCCCAAATCAAGTTGGCGAGCAACACCACTGACGCGAAGAAATGATAAATCGGCACGTACTTCCGATGTGTGGCAAAGGTCTGAGTTTGCGTCTCGGCCATCGTCTCCTCCTTTTAGGATGTATGTTCACAGTAAAGCAAATCCATCGGCTGTACGCAACGCGCCTGCAGAAACGCACGTCGGCATACAACGCGCGGCTGCTCTCAACGCATCTGAATACCAAAGGATCTGTTTCCAGACCTGTCTACCGCGAACCCATCTTAGGATCATAAGGCAGGCCTGGCAGCTCCATCGCGAACACTGCGATAGACTTGTGAAATATTTCAAGAAAAGCTCCCTTCTACGGTGCGGATCTTTGGAGGGCAATGCGCCCAAGGCGATGCTCGGAGACGACCGACAGTGTTTGGAGACGACGGATAACTCATCACATGGGATGGAGACGATGCTCATGACACGATTCTCTCGCCAACTTCCAGGCGCGATGGCGCTTATAGCTGCTCTGGTGGCTTCCGGCTGCACAACCTACGAAAGCATCATTTTTCGTCCTCTCCGATCGACGGTCAGCCCCTACTCCACGGTAACGATCGCGATCGACTACGAGAGCGAGATCATCCGAGTCGCTCCCGACCCGGTGATCATCTGGTTCGATTCAGAGAATCCTATGTCTCAAATACTGTGGACCGTACGCTGCGTCCTCGGCGATGGCCACGACCAAGACGATGTCGCCTGCCCGAAAGATGCAACGGTGATTATCCGTCCCAAGGAAGGATGCTCGAAGACGCTCTTTGGAGCGACAGCCGGGGCCCCTGATGGTGAGATCCGCATTCGCCCACCTCACAACGCTATCCCTAGTGGCATCCCCAACGTTGATGAAGCCAAGCAGTTGTTCAAGCGACAGGACGAGATTCCAACGTTCTGCGATGGATCCCCCAAAGACGAGATACCCATGAAGCTCAGTGAGTCGGTCCACGACATCGGCTGGGTCTACGAAATCGAAGTCCGTCGCCCCGGCCGCAAGCCTTTCAAAGTAGACCCGATCACATGGATCGAAACGACTAAACCTTAGGCGACCTACGCCCTAATCAACACTACCTAGATCCTGCCCAGTTTTACCACTTTCGGCTCGGTGAGGGAGGTCTTGTGGAGCGAGCAAGCAGCGAGCGTGTTTGAGCTTCGCACCCGTTGGCCTCTCGTAGCCGATGGCATCACAAGGGCTTGAGCAAATAGTAAGAGATCCGGCGAGTTCTCGGAGCTGCGGCGCAGCCCACAAGGCCGACCGAGCTCTCGACGCGTTATCAGATAGGCTCTAACCAGGATTGTTGTTGCCAGCACCCAATCGGGTGGCGAGCGTCGGGTCTGTCAGCAGCCAGGCCAGCTCAAACTCACCACGTAACCGTTCAGAGGGCAGCCCGATCGTCAGCAGGTCTTCAATCGTCGCGATAGCGGCTTCTCGCTCACGGCAGACCGCAAATGCCTTCGCAATCAGCAATAGACCCTCCACCTGACCGTCAAGGTCGTCTCGTAGGGCGGTAGCTCCAGCGACTCCCAACGCACAATCGCCAGCCTTCGCAAGCAGCAGCGGAATCAACACTCGGAGCCTGGAATCAGAAGGATTGGCCTCGGCCTGCTCCCAGGCCAGATTTGCGCTATGACGATAGCTCTCGAGAGCAGTCTCCTCTCGACCGAGCTGCCATTGGGCATCCCCTAGATTTACCCAATGCAAAGGTTCCTCAGGCTGCAGATCGACCGCTTGCTGGAACAACTCGGCGGCCTGATCCAGCTGCCCAAGCATGAAGGCCAAGGACCCCATATTGGCCAAGAGACTTCCGGTTCTCAGTGACATCGGAATCTTGCGATAGGTTTGCAGGGCGGTTTGAAGGTCACCTTGATGCAGTGCCAAAGTGCCCAGGTTCTCGAGGGGACGGATGACATCACTGGGCGCCAACTCCACGGCCCGCACCAGGTGTTCACGGGCTTCTGCGTAGCGGCCAATCCGCAGATAGAAGCCGCCGAAGTCGTTCCAGTGCAACCAAGACAACGGCCGGAGATCGAGCGCTCGTCGGTAGCTGCGCTCAGCAAGCTCGATCTCATTCTGTTCCCAATAACAGATCGCTAGCTGACGATGCGCGACGTCCAAATCAGGATTGATCGCCAGCACCGCCTCGAGATCTGCAATTGCCTCCAACAGCTGCCCGTTCGAACGCCGAGCAGCTGCCCGCGTGATCAACAGCTCAGGAGCGTTGGGCTCGAGTGTGACGGCCTGTTCAGCAACCTCCAGCGCCTCGAGCACAAAACCAGGAGAGCGCGTATCCTCGTTGCGGCGCAGCCATGCTTCACTCAGCCCGGCGTAGGCCCAGGAAAACTCTGGATCCGCCTCGATAGCTCGCTCGAATAGCTCGACGGCCTGCTCGCTAGAGGCAGCATCGCCAACTTGCCTCAGAGCGGCATCGGCTTGGGAATAGAATCGATAAGCCTCCCGTGAACGGGTCGGATTACGCTGTAACTCTTCCCGCTGACGCTCGGACAGACTCACCGGAAGGTTGCGGAGGATCTCGTCAGCCAACCGCTCTTGAAGATCCAGCAACTGATCCGGCTCGCCATCAACTTCGCCGTCCCAGATCGAAACACTAGGCACCGCGTTGATCAACTGCGCAACCACCCTGATCCGCTGGTCGTTACCCTGAACATAACCCTGGATGAGCGTACCGACATCAAGCTCGCGGGCTATCTGCTCGACAGTCTTGTCTGTTTCGCGATACCGCCGTACGTCGAGCTCGCTGACGACGTTGAGACCACGGACGTGGGAGAGCTTGCGGATCAGCGCCGCACCAATCCCTTCGTAATAGGCATCGAGCTCCGGATCGGTGGTCTGGTTTTCGAACGGCAGCACCGCCAGGCTACGAATCGACGGAAGGGTTTGACGGCTACTGACCAGTCCCCATCCAACCGCCGCCAGAATCACGACCAAGGCAGCGGCAACCGTTGGCCAGCGTCGACGCAGTGGCCGCAATGAATCACGATAAATCGACTCGGTGCGAGTCACGATCGAACCCGGGTCGCCTTGGGCGATCGCCGCAAGCTCAACGCCAACCGTAACCGCCGAAGGCACGCGGTCGCTTGGATCCCTAGCCAGCAGCTGCTCCACTAGCCGACCGAGGCGGGCAGGAATCGCCGGATTCGACTTCGACGGCGATTCGGGCTCTTGATTTGCCAGCGACCGCACATAATCGACCAACCGGACGCCGTCGAACGGCAGATGGCCGGTCAGCATCTGATAGAGGATCACTCCGAGGGAGAATAGATCGGCCCGCGCATCGAGATCGGTTCCATGGAACTGCTCGGGCGCCATGTATGGCACCGTGCCGACGATCACTCCAGTCTTGGTCAAGGCAGCTTTGGTCTTGGCATCCGGTTCGGGATCCCCCCACGATACTTTGGCGAGGCCAAAGTCGAGGATCTTGATCCGCCCCTCAGGCGTGACTCGGATATTGCCGGGCTTCAGATCGCGGTGAACTACTCCTCCGCGGTGGGCACTCGCCAGGCCCTCGGCAATCTGCTTGGCGAAGTCCACAGCTTGCTCCATCGACAATCCAGCCTCGAGATGGAAACGCAGGTCGACCCCTTCGACATATTCCATCGCAATGTAGATCACCTCATCCGCGAAGGCAGCGAGCTCGGGATCGTCGGTACGGGCCTCACCGATTTCGTAAACGACAGCAATCGCCGGATGGTTGAGTTTGGCAGCGGCCTGCGCTTCACGCATCAAGCGTGCGCGTCGGGCAGGCGCGTCGGCCACCAACGCCGGCAGCACCTTGATCGCTACAGTGCGCAGCAGCTTGGTATCAAAGGCCTGGTAGACGACGCCCATACCTCCACGGCCGATCTCCTTTTGGAGCTCGAAGTGGGCGAGGCGTTTCGGGCTGATAGTTGTCATTAGCTCAGACTGTACTCAATTTGCTTAGATCGCATCCAGTTTTGCCGTGTTCGGTTCAGGGAGGGAGGCCTTGTGGAGCGAGCAAGCAGCGAGCGTGTTTGAGCTGCGCACCTGCTCGCATCTCGTATTCGTTGACACCAAGAGGACTTAGACATATCGCAAGAGATCCGGCGAGTTCCTGAGCTGCGGCGCAGCCCACAAGGCCGACCGAGCTCTCGATGCGTTCCTGGACGGATCTCTAGGTTAGACTTTACTCATCAGCTCAGGCCGTAACGCAACATCTTCTGGCGCAACCCTTCGCGACTGACCCCGAGACTCTTGGCGGCGTGAGTTCGATTGCCAGCAGCGAGGCGCAGGTGAAGCTCGATGAGCTCTTTCTCCTGATCAGCCAAGCTGCCCGGCGCTTTCTCGAGCCTTGCAGCGAGGATCCGCCGCGACAGACTGTCGACGGTCAGCGGAGCCCCTTCCGGAGTGACCGCCACCAATCGTCCGGCTTCGTTCTCAAGCTCGCGCACGTTGCCCGGCCAGTCGTGCTCTTGCAGCGCCCGCTCCAATTTTGGTGTAACGGCGGGCTCCGGTCGCCCATCGCGCTCAGCGGCCGCCTCCAAGAAATGGTAGAAGAGCGGCAAGATATCGCCGGCCCGTTGTCTCAAAGGCGGCAGATCGAGAGTGATGGCATTCAGCCGATAAAGCAGATCTTCACGAAAGCGCCCTTGCTCGACATCTTGTGCCAGGTCTCGGTTAGTGGCGGCCAGGAACCGGACGTCCACTTTGATCGGCCGGCTCGAGCCGACCGGTTGCACTTCTCCGAACTGAAGCGTCCGTAGCAGCTTGGTCTGCAGTTCGAGCGACAACTCGCCGACTTCGTCGAGAAAAAGTGTGCCACCGTCGGCAACGGCAATGGTTCCCACCTTGTCGCGATCCGCACCAGTGAAGGCCCCACGGACGTGGCCAAAAAGCTCAGACTCGAGCAGGGTGGGCGAAATCGCACCACAATTCATTGTCACCAACCGCCGCTTCGATCGGCGGCTGTTCAAATAGAGCGCCCGCACGATCAACTCTTTGCCGGTCCCCGAGGGCCCTTGCACCAGTACCGGCAGATGGGATGTCGCAACCTGCCCAACGGTCTTGAGCAATCGCAGAAAACCGGGATCCCGAGTGACAATGCCACGAAAATCGTACCGCGCCAGGAAGTCCTTCTCGAGCGCCTGGTTGCGCTGCTCGAGGAGCAATCGACGGGTCGAGACTTCGAGAGCCCGTGACGCCAGCTCCAGGATCTGCCGGAAGACACCAAGATGGCTGGCGTCGAATAGACGCTCCGGCAAGCTGCTCTCGAGGTAAAGTGCCCCCGCCGCTTGGCCTTCAACCATCAGCGGCGCAGCGAGCACCGAGCGTAACCCCATGCGCAGCACACTCTCCACCTTGGCGAACCGATCGTCGGCGAGGGCATCCTCGATCAACACCGGCTCCCCCCCTGCCATTACATGGGTCACAATCGACCGGCTCACCGGCTCACCGTCACCTTCGAGCTGGGCACGACTCCAGTTGCGCACCACCTTGAAGTCGAACCCCGACTCGCGACGCAGCACCACAAATCCCCGTTCGGCACCGAGGATCGACAACGACTCCCTAACCAGGGTATCGAGCATTGCATCGTGATCTTCGAGCTGCAGGAGCTGCCGGGCCAACTCGAACAACAGATCCGAGGCATGATGACGCAAGTCCATAACGTTATGTAGCTTATCCCTTAAGGCCCGGCAGATCCCCACTCCCCCGGGCGGACATGAGGGGCCGGCGGGAGAGGGGAAGAGGGGGTGAGGGGACCTACTCTGCCTGGATACCCAACAGGTACTGCCGCGGCCCATAGCCAACCACTGCCGTGTTGTAACCGTTGGTGACCCGTTTACTGCAACTGAGCTGGACAGCAAAGGTGCAGAACGGCTGACCGTGGAGCCAGCTGCCACCATTCCGAGGTTCGATGTCGGTGGTCACATAACCGGCGCCGTCGACCTCGGTGTCGTCCAAGGTGCCACGGAACCGAGCGCAGATCAAATCGTTCGAGCCATGGGTATAACTACCGGCGATATCGGCAGGCCCCAGGTTATCGATCTGCAAGTTGCCGCTATTGCCTCTCCGCACTCCAAGACCGTAGGTGTTGAGGAAGCCCTGCGCTTGATTGGCCTTGAACCGCACGGTCAACGAGGCACCCGGATCGTCGGTCGGAACCGTAAACAGTGCACAATCACCTCCAAGCTGCGACCCCATCTGCACCGAGCTGATGGCAAAGTCCGGCGACGTGTTATCGATCGACAATTTGATTGTGTCGACGGTACCCAGAACCCGATTACCGTCGATGTCATAACCCTCGATACGAAAGAAGACCTCACTCGGCTGAGGGGCATAAATCCAAGTCGAAATCCGCGCCTTGCGATCGCGGTTGTGCAGCCTGAAATCTTCATCACTTTCGATGTTGCGATAGGCCTTGGCAGCCACCAAGGCGCCACCACCGACGCTCAACGCCTTGTCGATGGGGCCAATCGAGTCACCGATGTAGCCTGGGATCCCGACCTTGGCGGTCTTCTCGTGCCGCAGCGCTTCTTGAAAGAACTGCCAACTCTCACCGGCACGCCGATGCCGGATCGTATAGTGAGTCACCTCCGGGTGATCGAGAAAGCAGGCATATAGATCTAAAGTCCCACCCCACGCCGCGCACCGGGCCTGTGGCGCGTCTGGATTGTCGGCTGTGATCCGCCCTTCAGCATTCAGTGTGTTGCTGAAGCCGACCCGGGGCGCCCACTGCGGCTGCCCGCTCTGCGGCGCGCCGATATCGATGTTGCCAATAGCCTGAATGGCATGGGAACCTTGGCAGGCAGTCGGCTGCCGACGACATCCGCTCTTGCAGATGTTGATCCGCCGAAACAAGGGGACATTCCAGTACGGAGCGCTTTCGTACACCACGCCGTCCGGTGCCGCTGCGTCCAGCACCTGGACAATCACGTCGGGACGGATCTGCACTGCAAGATCTTCCCCAGGCGCCAGATCGAGCGGCGCTTCGATGTCGCCGGTGAGATCGATGGCATGCTGAAAGCGGAAGATGTAGTTGCCCCGCCGGTCGGTTGCGCAGACGCCCAAGGTTTCCCGCGTGCCATCGCCGGTATAAGGGCCCCCTGCCTTCTCAGCGTGAGTGCGGTCGTACTCGAGAAAACGCAACACCTCGCCTGCCATCGGCCGCGTCTCACAACGAAAGGGATAAATACGATCCACCAACGAACCGAGCTCGACGGTATCGATCCCGAGATTCACACGATCCGACGGATGAAGAACGACCGAACCCGCCGAGGACACCCGGGCGACAGGTTCCTGCCCTTTCTTCGAACGTTTCGGGACCTCCGCCTGCCCCACGCGCAATAGCTGAGCCTTCTTGGGAGGCAACGCACGGTTGTCGGTCAACGGCAACATCATCGGTCGAAACGGCGGTGGATCCGGAGTTGGCCCCAGTTCAGGGCGCACCTCGTAGAGCCGCTCGGGATAAAGCTCCTTGAGCAATCGGTGGAGCAACGGACGCCGCCTCACTTCGTCCAACATCTCCCAAGAATCGATCACAAAGAAGCCTGGATAACAGGGATTCAAACAGAACCCCTCGTAACATTTGACGTTGCCGTAAATCAGGAAATCGCTCACCGAAACCGGCATCGAACAAGTGAGGATCAAGTCGTTGAAGTCCTGGTCACCACCGCCACCGCCATCATCCGACTGGATGTCGAACCGATAGAGACCTGCAGATTGCGTTGGAAAGGTGATCTGCTCGGCAGAGGTGGTAAAGCCGTCACCCGGGTTGTTTTGGATCGTGATAGCCCAGGCATCACCGGTCACTAGAACTGGTGGTGTCGAGGTCTTTCCCTCGTACACACCGTTGCCGGAGACCGCGCCTGAGATGATGAACCGTTGAGGCCGACTGGCACTCTTTGACTTGACCGCAACCGTCCACGAACCTTGCATTGTTATCGCCATGGTGTCCTCCTCGAGATGAAAACTGATGCCGCCCGGCGGAGTGCGCAGACGGTCTGTTGATAGATCGATGGACACAAGAGCATTAGACGTGCCAACCATCCAGACGCGAAACCTCTCGAAAGGACGGCACGTGGAAAACCAAAAAGACCTTCAAGACCTACTGCTAAACTCTGATTAGAAAAGAGTTAAGCGACGGCTGACTGAGGTTCGATCCGCTACGATTCAACCGCTGCTCGAAGCGTGAACCGAACTGACTCAAGCCCTACCGCCCAGATTCCAGGCAGCTCCTCAACGGCGACTTTTAGGTTGTAATGGCCTGGCCTTGGCAGTTCACTGCCCAGATCCTGGGCAGCTGCCGCTATCGGCTCGACAACTTTTGATGAGCAGGTGAGTCAAGCTTCAAATCGAATGTTTTGGAAGCATTTAGATCAGGCCACTAAATACGAGCGATGGGTTGTATCGAGAATAGAACTGGGCCCAAATCTCCCACAAAATCAACCTTTCTGGCGCTGCACTCAAGCTCTTCTCTCTCTCAAAGTCTTGACAAGCGCGCACAAAGATATATGCTAAACAAGCATACTGACTATTAAGGAGATTTAATGAAGTTCTCCCGCTTCGCACTCTGTTGCACGGCCACCCTTCTCGCCGCCATGCCTGCTGCAGCGGGTATCGCTGATGCCTGTTCTCTCGGCAACGTCCCCGGCGCTTCGCTGCTCTTTCCGTATTTCGAGGTTGATCTCGAAGATCCCGAGGGCCGGTCCACGCTGATCTCGATCAATAACGCCAGCACCGAACCGACCGTGGTGCACGTCATCCTGTGGACCAACTGGGGACTACCCACCCTCGCCTTCGACCTTTACCTGCCATCCGAGGCGGCTCAGCCCCTCGGTGTGCGCGACCTCTTGTCCGGTCAGCTACCAATCACCGGCAGCAACGGCGCAGGTATGCCGACCGACTGCAGCGATCCACTGGCCAACCCAGTGTTGGACGCAGAAGCAATTGCCGACCTGAAAGCCAAACACACCGGCCAAGCCAGCCCCGTCGACGGCTTGTGTTACGCCAGCCCGGACCATAACCCCGCCCTGGCGACCGGCTACATCACCGTCGACGGCTTAAATCGCTGCTCCGGCACCATTCAGCATCCCCAAGACGTCGGCTACTTCGAAAACGGTGGCGTTGGCGTCGCCAACAACCGCAACGTGCTGTGGGGCGATTTTTTCCTCATCGACCCCTCCAACGACTCGGCCCAAGGCCTCGAAGCCATACCCTTGGTCGCCGACAGCACCCTATTCGAAGGCCAGGTTGGACGGATCGACACCTTCTACCGCGCCTACGTCAACTATGACGGCCGCGATGATCGTGCTCCTTTGAGCTCGAACCTTCGCACCCGTTACCTATCTGGCGGCGGCTTCGATGGCGGTACCGAACTGTTGGTGTGGACCGAAGGGGTTGGGCCAAATATTGCCGCGGTCACGTGCGGCGAGGTGCCATTCACCATCGCCGAGTCGGTGCGAGTCCGCGCCAGAGTGCGCGACACCCAAGGCGCCGCAGCTGAGCCGCAAGAGATTTACCCGATCGAAAGAATCCTGAGACTTCAAGTTGGAAGTGACGACCTTCCGATCGAATCCAACTTTGGCACCGTTGATTTGGAATCCGAAATCTTTTGTTTGGTGCCGATCATCCCCGAGCCGCCTGTTCGTTTACAGACTTGGATGATGACGACCATGACCGCCGACGACCGCTTCAGCATCGGTATGCATCCCACTCGACTCGACGACCTTTGTCAGCCGGTTGGGCAACGCACTTCTCCATAGATTGCCGTCGGCAGTTGATCGTCGCAGGGGATCTCCATCCGGAAATCCCTTTTTTTGCTGGTGGTAGCGGGACCGCAAGCTGACCGGGCGACATCACGCTCGCCTGCTGAGCCCATCGCTACTCCTTTTCCGCAAGACTAGGTAGGGGGCCAAGACCCTCCGACCCTCTGGATGAATCCGTCCACTTCCTCGAGTCATACAGCCCTTCGAAAAGGAGAATCCGATGCGATGGAAACCACTGACGAAGTCGACCCTAAATACGCTCTGGATAGTGATCACAACCTGGACAATGAGTGGGCCTTCAGTTGACGCGCAACAAGAATCGAGACTGCTTCTCTTTGAGCTATCCCCTCAAGAGACCCACTTCTTGGGCCTCCCCGATCGGCCTCTCGAAGAGGACCTCTGCGATTTCGAGGATCAAACGGTCCCCGAACCCCCCGATATCGACCAAATTCTGTTGGAACCCACCTCGGGAGGCGGTGGCCCTTCGAGTCCCACCTTGCAGGCTTTTCTTCTCGATCGGGACCCAACCTCAACCGCCGACGACGAGTCGCTCATCACTCCGGTGCGCTTCTGCTCGACCTCGATCCAACCGATCGAAACGTCCTGCGGAACCTGGAGCTACACGGTCGCTCTAGATGAGACGACAGCCGAGACCACCGGGCTGCCCCCCGGCGGCCTCTTGACGTTCTCTCGAGACCTCGACGGTGGCGGTACCGTCCGAGGAAACGTTGCCCTGCGCCTACGGGTACGGCTACAGGAGCACGGCTCCGGTCGCATCGTGGAATTTGTCGAAGAAGCTAACTTCCTAATGACTGGAGACTGGTCCGAGCCACCCCCCGAGGACGTCGATATCGACCTGGGACTCATCGCCGTGGACACGGATTGTGACGGGACCGAAGATTCGTGGGCTCCCGCTACCTCGAACCTCTACGTCGGTTGGACACCAACTCCTGACGGCCCCGTCGCAGGGTCCCTATGCGGTGCGGGTGAGCGCGGTGCTGGGTGGTTCTGCCTGACCCCTTACCGCCCAACCCAACCCTGAAGCTGGGGACCGTCCGCGATGCCGACCCCGGAACGATCCAGTTGCGTTCCGGGGTTTTTCACGTCATGCCCATCGACTTCGATGGGACCAAACATCGGATTCCTCTGCTTCGCCTCTCGATGAGCCTGTTTGAAGCTGTCTTCCGCAAACCAAGCAGACGGGGATGAAAACGGCCGTCTACCCGCACGGGGATCGGAATCTACGTCCTCCATGCCCAGCCGGCGGGTCCCCGAGGTCATCGAGCCGCAACGTCTCATGAGAGACACCGGCGCCCCAGAAACCCGAACCAAGGAAAGATCATGAACATCCTCAACACCTGCCTACGCAACACCCTCATCACCTGCCTGGTCACCGGCGGTCTGTCCGCTGCCGCTCTCGCTCAGCCCGTCGACCCCTCCAACTCGGACAATCCCTTCGACTACGTCGGAGCCCTGCACAACGAGGGCCTCGACTATGCCATCGCAGCCCATGACCCCACGAACGACGACTGGGTTGCGGTCACCGCCGGGACGCTGCAACAAATCGATGCCTTCGTCAGTGACCACTTCCCATCCAGCTCGCCGTGTTCGCTACTGATGAGTGCCGAGCAGCTCGCAATGTCCCTGGACTCTACGAATGACACATTCCAATCCTTCCTCGACCAACATCTCACCCCACAGCAAGTCGCTTATGCCAATGCGATTCTCGAAGCCATCGATATCCAGGACAACGATCCAACCGCCACTCTCGGCAGGCTGAGGGATCTCGAAACCAACATCGTTCGCGACCTTGCCACCGAAGAGGCAGAACCCCTACAGATCATGGCGAGCGTCGCACGCCACAGCGCAGCTTACTGGACCCACGAAGTTTTCCGCGGCCCTGAAAGTGCCTGGGGAATTTTGGGAACAACGATCGGCGAGGTGGTCGGCGATCCGATCACAAGGGGTTCGTCTGGGTTGATGAATAAACTGTCCGGAGCCGACACCAAAGGAGCCATCGTGGGCTTCATCGTCTCGGGGGGAAATCCGGGTGCTGCCGTCATCAACGGCATCAGAGCTTCTGCCCTCGAGTTCCTCGGCAACATCATCGACTGGTTCCTCGGTCTGTTCGGCTAATTCGACCGGTTTGGCCCATGCGGTCGCCCGCGGCCGCATGTCTGACCCTCGGGCTGCCCAACGGCAGCCCGAGGATTTGCGTACGACTGAATACGTAGCCGAGGTCTCACGATGAACGAACCGTCCATTAGCTCACCCATGAATG
>JAJCXO010000073.1 GCA_029263395.1 Acidobacteriota bacterium
GCCTTATCTCGACTACATGGTCGGGGTCATGCCCTACCACAGCTATTTCAAGCGTATGCAAGGCACCTTCGGCAAGATGATCGGTCGCCATTACCTCGACAAGTACATGCCGATGCCCAGTCCTTCGCGTAAGGAGAAAGACGTGATCGATCGCGGCTTGGCCAACATCCGCGAAATCACCAAGCGGCTCCACGAAGCTGGCGTGCGAATCGTCGTCGGCACGGATTCACCGAATCCGTCGATTGTTCCGGGTTTCAGCTTGCATCAGGAGATGTCTCTCTTGGTGGCCTCCGGGTTGCCTGCCGAAGCGGTCTTGACCTACGCCACTTCGGCGGCGGCGGATCTGCTGCGCAAGGACGAGCTCGGCCGCATCAAGCCCGGGGCCTTGGCTGATCTCCTGCTCCTCGACGGCGATCCGACGGAGGACATCACCCACACGATGCAGGTGCAAGATCTGATCAAAGGTGGAGTGAAAGTGGATCGTTCCAAAGTGCTGGAGAAATTCAAAGCGACCCTCGAGAGGTGATCCGACTATGGTGCTCCTACAGCAATCTCTGGAACCGGTAGGCGCAGCGACCGAGATCGCCACCAATGTGTTGGTGAAGGTCGAGGATCTGCGCAAGACCTATGGCGATCTGGTGGCCGTCGACGGCGTCAGCTTCGAAGTCGAAGCCGGCACAATCTTCGGACTTGTTGGCCCCAACGGCGCCGGGAAGACGACAACCGTCGAGTGCATCGAAGGGCTGCGGAATCCGGACGGCGGCAAGGTGCGGGTGTTCGGATACGACCCCGGCTCCGAGCACCGGCGGATTTACTCTCAGCTCGGGGTGCAACTCCAGGAGAATGGCCTGCACAAGAACATTCAGGTGCGAGAAGCCCTGCGCCTCTTCGCTAGCATGTACAAGGACCCCGTGCCCGCGGATCGCCTGCTGAACGAATTTGACCTGGAGAGCAAGGCCAAGGCGCGCTACGAGAGTCTCTCGGGGGGGCAAAAGCGCAAGCTGCAAACCGCCCTCGCTCTTGTCGGCCGGCCTCGGTTGCTCATCCTCGACGAGCCCACGAGCGGGCTCGACCCCCAGTCGAGACGCGACTTCTGGACGTCTCTCGAACGTTATCGTCGTTCGGGTTTGGCGATCCTCCTCACCACTCACGACATGCGTGAGGCCGAGGATAACTGCGACGTCATTTGTATCGTAGATCGTGGCAAGGTGGTGACCTCGGGCTCACCGAAAGAGCTTCTGGAGCGCGAGCAGCTCGGCACCCGGATCACCGTCCGAGTTGACCAGGGTGATGACCGTGGCGGGGAAGCAACCGTGCGGCAGGCGCTCGATCGCCTGCCGGGGGTCAGCCGCATCGAAGCCGTGGCGGGACGACTCCATGTCTACGGCGAGGGTGATGACTTCTTCAAGGGAGCCCTCGACATCCTCAGGGAACAGGGCCTTGGTGACATGTCATCGCGCACCGCCAATTTGGAAGATCTCTACCTGATCCTCACCGGTCGGGACTATCAGCATGGGGAGACGCATTGAAAACCTTCCTCCAGCTTTTTCCGGTCGAGCTCAAGCTCTTTCTCCGCGAGCCCGTCGCCATCTTCTTCACCCTGGTGTTCCCTTTTATTCCGCTCCTCGTCTTCGGGACGATTTTCGGCAACAGCGACGCCATACCCGGGTTTCGTGTCATCGACATCTATGTGCCCGCGGTGATTTCCATGGTCATCGCCTACGTCGGCCTGATGGGAATTCCCATCGCTGTGTCCGAATACCGTGAGCAAGGCGTACTCAAGCGCTTCCGCGCCAGCCCGTTGCGTTTGAGCCATCTGGTGGCGGCGCATATCGGGGTTCAGTTCCTCCTGCTGGCGGTGTCGGGGGTGCTGCTCACCGTCGTTTCGCGGCTCATCTTCAATATCAGATTGGTGGTCGATCCATTTGCCATCGCATTGACGATCCTGCTCTGTTGCGTGCCGATCTTCACCATCGGCTTCGCGGTTGTCGGTCTTTGCAAGGGGCCACGGACGACCCTAGCGGCGGGCGGTTGTGTGTTCTTTCTAATGCTCTTCACCTCGGGCTCGGCGATTCCGCGCCGGCAATTTCCGCCGTGGCTGCGGGAGGTCACCGATTACGTGCCGCTCAGCCACGTCGTCGACCTGATGACTGGAGTTTGGGTGAACCAACCGTCTCCCAACCAGATGACGTCCATCGTGGTGCTCATCGGAGTTTCCCTGGCGGCCTTTGCGGTCGTGATGCTGAGCTTCCGGTGGACTTGAGAGCTGTGCCCTCGAGCTTGGCCTGCGGGCTGCTCGCCGCGATTGCTGGCCTGCTCATCGGCTGTGGTTTCGACAAGGGCCTGGAAGCAGCGCCGGGGGCGCCTATCTTTCAAGACGTGACCCACGAGGTGGGGATCGATTTCTCCTACCGCAGCGGCGCCACGGGGCATTTCTATTTTGCCGAAGTGATGGGAGGTGGAGCTGCCCTCATCGACTATGACAACGACGGGGACCTGGATCTCTTCCTCCTCCAGGGCCATCTGCTCCAGACCTCGGCGGCGGCGGCGGTGGCAGCGACGGTGACGGCGGAAAGCGAGCCGGAAGCGGGGCGGGATAGCTTTTATCGCAACGATCTCGAGGTGGCGGAAGACGGCGTTCGAGAGCTGCGCTTTACGGAGGCCACAGCCGAGTCCGGGCTCGGCGAAGCGGGTGGCTACGGCATGGGTGCGGCAACGGGAGATTTCGACAACGACGGCTTCGTCGATCTCTACGTCACCAATTTTGGCGCCAACCGACTCTATCGCAATCGCGGCGACGGTCGTTTCGAAGATGTGACCGACAAGAGTGGTGCGGCAGACGTTCAGTGGAGCGCTTCGGCAACTTTTTTCGACTACGATCGCGACGGTTGGCTCGATCTCTATTGGGTGAATTACCTCGACTACGCGGTCGACGAGGACAAGCCCTGCCGCACCATTAGCGGCGATCCCGACTATTGTTTTCCCCAGCAGTATCCGGCCTTGGCCGATCGCCTGTTGCGCAACCTGGGCCGCGGCGCGGATGGTGAAGTCACCTTCGAGGATGTCAGCGCACGGGCGGGGATCCTGGTCGAGTCCGCCCCGGGCCTCGGGGTGACGGCAGGGGACTTCGACGGTGATGGTTGGCTCGATCTTTTTGTCGCCAATGACGGCGCCCCGAATATCTTGTGGCGCAACCAGGCTGACGGCACCTTTCGTAATGTGGCGATGGAGATGGGGGCGGCGGTCAACAGAGCAGGTGAGCCCGAGGCGGGAATGGGGGTTGTGGCCGGGGACTACGACGGCGATGGTGACGAAGACATTTTCCTCACCCACATGAATCTCGAAACCCACACCCTCTACCAAAACCTCGACGAGGGTCTGTTCAAAGACACAACGCGCGCCAGCCGCCTCGACGACTCGACCTGGCGACAGACCGGATTTGGTGTGGCCTGGATCGATCTCGACAACGACGGCTGGCTCGACCTGGCGACGGCCAATGGCGGTGTCCAGATGTTGCCGGGGGCGGCGACGCTTTATGCCGAGAATTCCCGCCCACTGCACATGCCCAACCAGATCTTCAAGAACTTGGGGAACGGTCGGTTCGCCGACATCTCGAGCAGCACGCCGGCCTTGCTCCACCTCGAAATCAGCCGTGGATTGGCCGCCGGGGATCTCGACAACGATGGCGATCTCGATCTTGTCCTCACCAACAACAGCGGCCCGGTGAAAGTGCTTCTCAACACCGTCGGGCAAGATCCCGCATGGGTGGGGCTTCGGCTCCTCGGATTGATGCCAAATGGTGGCGAACGGGACATGTACGGCACCAGGGTCGAGCTCATGCGAAACGGCAAAACGAAGGCCGTGCGCTGGGTCCGCAGCGACGGGAGCTATCTTTCCGCGAACGATCCGCGAGTCGTCTTCGGTTTGGGAAACGACCCCGAGATCGATGGCGTCCGGGTGCGTTGGCCAGGTGGCCTCGAAGAGCTGTTCGAAGCCGAGCCCCTGCGTTATCAGGTGCTGCGCCGAGGCGCTGGAGCAGGCGGTGGAGCAGGGTCGGAGGCGGTGATCGCGGCAAGAGAGACTCCTGAGTCGAGCGTGCAGCTGCGGAGATGAGCCCGCGACGACTTCCCAAGGTGTTGATCGTCGGCGCCGGGCTCGGCGGGCTGACCCTGGCCGCAGCGCTCGAGCAGCGAGGTTACGAGATCGAAGTCTTCGAGCGCGACGCGGCGCCCGAATCGAGGGACCAGGGATTTGTCGTCAATCTGGAAACGGGGCTTGCCGCCCTTGACCGGATCGGCCTCGCAGACGCCGTAAGGCGGACCGGTTTTGCTACCGCGGGGCTCAAGATTCTGAACAGTAGCGGCAAGGTGCTGATCGAGTTTCCCTCGCACGACGCCTTCTCAATTGCTCGGCCTACGCTCCGGCGGCTTTTGCTCAGCGCCGTCTCGGAATCTTCCATCCTCTTGGGCGCCCGCGCGCAACGTTACGCCGAAGACGACCGGGGCGTGACGCTTTACTTCGACGATGGATCGAGCGTGCGGGGTGATCTTGTGGTGGCCTGCGACGGGGTACGATCGGCGCTACGTCGCCAGCGGGTCGGAGACGCCCTGATCTATGTCGGCGTGACCATCGTCGGCGGCGAGGCGAGCGGCGACACGGCGGCGGCGGCGGCGAGCAGCAAGGCCTTCTCCGAAGGGAAATTCATGACCCTGACACCGCGTGGCTCCTGTTACTCGACGCCTCTTGGGGCGATGCAGGATCGTATCCGTTGGAGCGTCGGAATCGCGGCGATAGAAGGGGAGATCGATCGGCAATTTCCCGATCGCGGCGCGCTGAAAGAGGAATTGCTGCGCCGGCTCGGGGATTGTCACGACCCGGTGCCGCGTTATCTCGAGGCGATTGCTCCGGAAGAACTCAACATCCGCCAGGTCTACGACCGTGAGCCCCTCGATCCGGGACCCGGTGGCCGCATGACCCTGCTCGGCGACGCTGCCCACCCCATGACCCCCTATCGCGGCCTAGGGGCCAATTTGGCGATGCTCGACGCCCTAGACCTCGCTGACGCCCTGGACACAGCAGGCGACGTCAACTCAGCGGTGGCAGTCTACGAGCGTAAGATCTGCCGACGGGGTAACTCAGCCCAGGTCATGTCGCGTCAGGTTGCGCGTGCGATGCATTGGGACGAGGCTTTCATGTGCAGCCTGCGTGATCTTCAATTGCGGGTCGGCGGGGCCGTCGCCGGGCTCTTCCGAAACATCCGGCGCTGAGTTTCGCCCGGTGGCCAGGACGCCGTGGTGAGGATCACCGACGCCGCCAACGACCGGGTAACGCTGTATGTCGACGAGGCGCCGAACTGGGATAGTGCTCATACCAACGAAACAGTGGCGATTCTCATCCTCGAGCGCGGTCGCTGGCAGCTCGACGACGGCAGGCTTCTCGAGGTGGAGCGTTCCAGCGCCAGCACACAGGTCGGCCCTGGTGTCGTCCAACATCTGGGCCACCGTGGGTCTCCAATCCCCCTCCTGATCGCAGGGAACGGCACGCTGACGGCAGCGCCCCAGTAGCGTTCATACACCAGGGGGGCCGCATCGGCTCCCTTTCATGGGCAGGATGCCGAAGTTTTAGCAACCGCCTACATGAAGCTCACCTGCAAGACAGTTTTTCAGGATGGCACATTCGCGAGCGTGAGTTTCATCCAACTCGGTAGCCTGAGTGTTCTCGCGTGCCGAATCGCTGCGCCACTTGGTGGCCTGAGCGGTGTCGCGTCGAGAATTACCCGGCCACTGGGTGGCTTGGGCCGTTTGGCGTCGAGAATTACCCAGCCACTTGGTGGCCTGAGCAGTTCTAAGGCGAGAATTACCAAGCCACCGGGTGGCCTGAGCATTTTGGCGTCGGGAATAATCAGGCCACCGGTCAAAAATGCCTCGCGATTTGTTGAGACCTGTCATTTGCGAATCGAAAGGTCTGTCGAACACAAAAACCGCGTCCCAGTATGGTTTCCAGGTGTTGGAAGTTTCTTTCAAAGTGTCTTGCCTGGATCCAAGCGTCAGCAAGAACGCTGAGCATCGTCCGGGCCATACTTCTTATGGCAATCGGTGTTTTAGTCCTTTCGCTCTACGTCACGCAGCACTTCGCAAGAAAACACAGCAGAGGTTGGTACTGGGCCATTTGGATGGGTGTGTTTTTATGGGCATTAAGCTCCTTTTTTTTCACCAATTGGTAATGTATTGAGATCGAAAACGACAGAGTTGTCTGTGCGGCCGAGCTCGCTAACGCTACTTGGACCCCTGAGCTTCAACGCTATAAGGCCATCCCTCGTGCTCTTCCCAATGCTTCGCCTTGCGCTGATTGCTGCCCTTTTGTTGGCTCCTGTTGCTGGCGCTCAGGATTCCGGAGCCCTGAAGGGCCAACAGGCCCATGCGTCCAAACCGGATCATCAGGCTAGCGTTTCCGAAGAGGTCCTGAAATACGTCTCCTACAACGACTCTGCCCTCGCACTTGTGGGTGTTACGGTGATCGACGGCACGGGACGGGCCCCTGAGTCTGATCAAGTGGCACTCATCGAGCGAGGAAGGATTCGTGCCGTCGGGCGATCGGGCTCGATTGACATCCCGCGGGGCGCAAGGCTCCTACGGTTATCCGGCCGTACTGTCATCCCCGGCCTCGTCGGTATGCACGACCACACGCACATGCCGGGTATCACCTTCATGGGCTACACGGCGTCTCGCCTCTGGCTCGCCAACGGCGCTGATGTGTTGGGGGTTGGCGCTGAGCTCGGCCGGGTTGCTCCCAGTTTCGTCGCGGACCTCGTCGTGCTTCAGGGCGACTTGGCCGCTGATCCTGCTGCCATCAGGAGCGTCGAAATAATTTTCAAAGATGGTACTGGCTACGATCCGAAAAAACTGATCGCAGATGTGAATGGGCAGGTAGGCTTTCGTTGAGTTTCTAGGAAAACTGCCAACTAAACTACGTTTTAGTGGATCCAACCCAGGTCGGCCAAGCTCTGGCTCCGGCCTGTTCCGCTAGCCCGGAATCTTGGTTTTCCGCGCATCGAACAGCAAGCGTTCGAGCGGTAGTTGGGCCGGTCCAGCAGTTCATCGTGCTGTGCCCGCCCGAGGCCGTTGGGAGGATCTCGACGAGGCACCGGTGGATCTTCGATCACAAGCGTGTGTTGAGCCCGAACGGCATTTACGCCATGGCCGGTGGGAGCATGGCCTCGCTTCTCCAGGTGTTGTTTTTCGGACCGTTGAATTCGACCCGCCGCCAGGGCTTGAACCCCTTCAGAATCGTTTTGGGGCTCGCGATTTTGCTTCTGGTCTTGCTCTTGGTTCGTAAGTTGTTGAGCTTTGGTGAAGTTTCAATGGTTGCACCGCAGCCCAAACCTGCTGATTCAACGGGCCAGCTTTCGGATTGCTCCGGCAGCCCTGGCACCTGTATCTCGTGAAGGTGACGGATGAAGAACACATTTGAAGTCCTATCCATCGGATCCGGCATGGTAATCCGTGATGAGCGATCAACGCTGCTGGCCAAGGGCCTGCGTTGCAGGCGTGGCGTCGTAATGGCGGTTTTCGTAATGATCTTGTTCGCAGTTCCTTCGCTAGCTACGGATACCTACCGATTGGCGATCGAGAAGGGGGGGCGCAGAGAGTTTACGGTCAGCATCAACAACGGTTGCCCCAAGTCGGTGAAATGGCGGGTCGGCGCCCAGAACCTCGAATTGGCGGGTGTCCGACAACCAGAGTTCACGTTGGCGGCAGGCGAGTCTAAAAAGGTTATTGTTGACCTCGATACGACAAGATCCGAAAGAGAAAGATTCAAAGGTTCGATAACACTCGACTGCATCAACTGCAAACGTAAGCGATGTAGTGCGGGTAGCAGGGTCAACGTCCTGGAGATTCGAGTGGTCGATTTTGGACCGTTCGAGGCGCAGGTCAAGAAGTTTGTTGCTGCGGCTGGCCTGTGGTTGAAGTTGTCCGATCTGAAAGTTGGTCGGATGATCCAAGAAGAAGACGTCGAGTCAACCGCGCGGCAGCTGGTGAATAGGATGGTGTTCCTCGAGGACGACGGAAAGCCATCTGCCGCTCCCGGCAACGCAACCAACCCCAACCTCGAAGTCCTGGCGGAAGAGATGGTTTCGCGCCAGCTGGTTCAGACCAGACGATACCTGGTGCAAGCCACTTGGGAATATCGCGATAACAAACATTTCTCGACGGTGGGCATTGCCGACGACGACGGCCGGGTCGTTTACGAACCGATCCTCTACTTCGAAAACATAAAATCACTCGCCACCCCCGAGGCGCGTCTCGGTAGCTGCATATGGGAACCTTGGCGCCTAGAGTTTACCAACGGGCTTGGTACCGTCTGTTATGAGGTGGATTGGAAAGTAGCGTTTTTAACCAGCAATTGTCGAATAACTGACCAAGGACCACACATCCTCAGAGGGAGCAGTGGCACACATTGTTGGGCCTGGACGGCAGAGACGTTCCTGGGTGAGCAGCCGGCTTGTTGGCCTTCCGAGACCGAATGTGGAGAAGCCAAGGACCGTTGTGTTCGCTGGGCTGCCTTGACTCATGTGGTTTTGGGGATCTCCAAGCCGATCGAACGCACCACCGACAAAGTCTTCAACGGGATCCCCCTCGAAGGAAGCCGGAGATTCGAGAAAGGGCTTTTTGGTGTCGAAGCTGAAGAGTTGGCTGAAGGGACGTTGTGCGCCTGTGCACAGCGCTCAGTAGATGGATCAATGCAGACTCGGTGTACTTCGTTACAATGATTTCATAGGGTTGTATTGTTGCGCGTTGGACGTTTTGACGGCGAAGTTGGCGATAGAACCGCCGGGCGACTCACAGCGACTCGACGATCAATTCCAGATCTTCTGCCGTGCCATCGATCGCCTCGATCCAGAGCACCACCCGTGAGCCCAGGAGGTCGGGCTCGCCGGTGATCGCCGCCGGACTGGATGGGCTGGCCACGGCCCGTCGGTGGCCGGAGAATCGATCGTTGGCCTGGCGAAAGGTCTCTGCCGTCTGCTGGTCGAGACCGCTCACCAGACGGGCGTCGGCGATCGAGTCGAACTCCTGCCGCAGGTAGACTGCCGCCTGCCCCTGGCTAACCCGCAGGGTGACTCGGACTTGCGGCCCACCGCCGCCCTGGAAGGGCAAGGTCAGATCGGTTTCCCCTAGGCGGGCTGATGCCAGTCCTCGCAGCTGGGCGAAGCTGAAACGGCAGGAAACCCGGGCCCGGTGGTGGCTGCCGACCCGCCAACTACATTTACCCGAACTCTTGCTCAGGGTGCCTCCGATCTTCGGCAGTGCTGCCACCCTTTCGCTCGCCCAAGAGGCCCGCTGATGGCGTATTTTGGCCAGGGTTTCTTCAAACGCCACTTCATTGGCCACAGCTTCCTCGAGTTTCAAACGTAATCCGGCGCGCTTTTCTAATCCGGGCAAGACCTTGCGCCAGCCCGTGCGCCGAAGGTCCAAGGTCGCCAGGGCTGGCAGGCGCTCGGCGTCCAACCGAGCTTCGGGTGCCAGCGGATTGTCCGACAGGTCGAGTACCCGCAACCGCGGCAAGAGCGGCAGCTCGGCCAGGGTCTGTAGCTGATTACCGCTGAGCTGGAGCCGCTCCAGGTCGGCCTGCGGTACCAGGGTCTCCAGGTTGACGATCCGGTTGCTGGGCAACGCCAGATCCTCCACCCCAGCGGCAGCCAGCCGGGGGAAGCTACGCAGACCACAGTCGCTCAGGGCCACCACCCGCAAGGCGTCGAGCTGGCTCAAGTCGGGGGCTTGCCGCAACCGGGCACCGTGGACGAGCAGCTCTTCGAGGTCTGGCAACCGCGCTAGTTTCAGCTCGCCGAGCTCGCCTCGGCTGTCGATTCTGAGCCGAGCAAGGTGCGGCAGGTCGGCCAGGTCGAGGGTCGAGAACGGACCCTCCAAATGCAGACTTCGCAGGCCCCTTAGCTGGCTCGCGGCCGAGGGGTCGCCCAGCCCTTCGAGAGCCAGGTGGACAACCCGATCGCCGTCGATCGCGAAAAAAGGAGGGGCAGCCGTGTTGGACGCTTCGGGGCCGTGGAGCCGTAGTTCCCGGCTGGTCAAGCCGGCGACGGCGAGGAGCCTCTCCAGAGCCTGCCCATCTTCCGAATCGAGCGCCACCTGGCCTTCCAGCACGGCGTCGAAGGTGATCTCTCGACCGCTCGAGAGACCACAGCCCGAGAGACCAAAGCTCACGAGCAGGGCCAAGAGGCCGGCGGAGCCGGGCCACCACCGGACGAACCTGTCGAGTTTGATCACCGCTTGGATCTAGAGCAATTCCAGGCTGTCGAAGACGGCCTTCACGCCAGGGTTGGTGTCGTAGCCTTCACCCATCACCGTGAAGGTGATTTTGGATCCGTCATGGGCGGTGATGTTCAGACTTTGGTCGATGCCGTTGTAGGTGTAACGAGTGTGCGCCCACTCGATGCCGTTGCGCAGGCTGGTGGCTGCCGCGGTGCCGTTGTACTTGCCTGAGAATTTCTCGATCGCCTTCATCGGATCGCCGTTGAATCCCTTTTCGAATTTCAGATACACACCTTGGGCGCCACCGGTTCCCTTCTCGGCCAGAGTCATCAGGCCCATGCGATCCACATCGTCGGCCAAGATCTCCCAACCCTCCGGCAGTACAGTGCGAAAAGTCTGCTTTTCGATGGTGGCCGCAGCCTTGGCGGCCTGGATGCCGGCAGACTTCTCGGCTGGCGCCGCTGCATTAGCCGAGCCCGCGCTGTCGCTTTCGGCGGACTCCGCCGTGCTAGTGGAACCGCCACAAGCAGTAGCCAGGAGGCCGGTTATGGCGAGGAGGAGCATCAGGTTTGCCATCCGTGGGCGACGAAGGGTGGTCTGCGATTGTTGCGAGTTCATCTTGTCTCCAATTTGCGGTCGGTCGAATTCCGGAAGCAGGGTTCTGCGTCCCTCGGCCTAGCAATAGAGCAAGACTCGTTCCAGGCCTTAAAACAGCGCTGGATCGAGTCTCCTGCCCGCTGACGAAGCTAGCCGTCTCAACTTTGGAACAACCTCAGTTCTAGACTTGGAACTCGCACCATAGTGACCGGGTGATGGGCTCACCGATCCACACGATGGTCCGCTAGGCGCACCGATTGCGCATCTAGCCCTGAAGTTGGCCTTTCAGGCCCCACGCTGGTTGAACGATTCATGGGCACCGCCACGGTAGAGGCCTATCAGAGGAGGATCATGTCCCAAGACAAGTGGGTGGCAGGACTATCTAGGATCCGTCCAGAAATGGCCTTCTTGCGAACCAGGAGCGGCGTTCGGCTGCCCGAGGACAGCGCGGAGGCGTGTTTGAGCGTGGCCCCCTTGGGCTATGGCAAAGTTCTTGGATTCAGCTATTTACGCAGACGAAGAAGCCGCGCGAGTTCAGCGCAGCGCCGCCCGCAGGGGACCGGACGCCGCGTTCCGAATCGAGTTTCTTCCAAGGAGCAAGATTGACATTGACCTCTTTTATCTTCGTCCAGGCATGGACGTTATCACTGAGCGAGGGGTTTCAACCCCTCGTGCGTCTACCCAGGTCTTGCCAAACTCAGGTCTCGCCGATCCTGCTGTTCCTTGGCGAGGAAGCGCCAACCGGCGTCATCGCTGGGTGGGAACGATCAAGTCGCTTTCGTGGGTGGGCCCGAGCGATCCTTGTTGCGACAGGGCTCTTGGCATCAACGGGCAGCCTGGCGTCGACCCCCAGCTTGACCTTCTCTAGCGTCGTCCGCGATGCTCCTATCCGCATTCCGCAACACATCGCCATCGCTCCAGATGGAGAGCATGTGTACGTCAGCAGCCAAGGCGCTCTGTCGAAGTTCGATCGCAGTCCGGAGACCGGTGCCCTCGAGTTCGCGACGGCGTTCTTCGAACGCGAACAAGCCTTCGAAGGCTTCAGCGGAGCCCAATCCATGGTCTTCAGCCGCCAAGGAGACCATCTCTACGTGCTGGGCCAGCGCCGGCTGGCCGTTCTGATTCGTGAGCCCGACACCGGAAACGTGACGACTCTCGAGGTCCATCATGACGACGAGAATGAGGTGGATGGCTTGGACTGGTCTCGCCGCGTTGTCCTAACGGCCGACGAACGGCACGTGATCGTCGTCAGCGAGGAAGAAGGGCTGGCGGTCTTTGCGCGCCATGCAACAACCGGCTCACTGACTTTCGTCGCGGCCTATCTGGTCAGTGAATTCCCGAGCCTGGAGGGGTCTGATGACGTCAAGGTGAGCCCCGACGGCCGCCACGTTTACGTCATGAGCGGCAACGGGACCTGTTGTAGCCAACCGCAGACGCTCACCGCCTTCAGTCGCGATGCCGCCACCGGCACCCTCGGCCTGCTCGCGGTTTACGCCGATGGCGCCGACGGCATTCAGGGCATCACCGGAGCCGGAACCCTTGCCCTCAGTCACGATGGCCAACTGTTGATCGTGCTCAGCTTCGAGTCCATGGTGACGTTCCGCCGGGATGTCGAGAGCGGCTCCCTGCGTTTCATTGAAGCTCAGCCGATCGAGCCCACCGGTAGCTCTGACCATGCCCAGATGGTCTTCACCGCGGACGATCGACATCTCTACATCGCCCATTACCAGCTTGCTGGAGCGGTCCTCTTCTACGACGTCACCCAGGGCGTCCCCAGCCTGCGGAGCTCCTATTTTCAGGGGATGTCCGACATCGACGGCCTGCAGCGGGCCGACTCGGTGATCCTGAGCCCCGACGAGAGGCATCTCTATGCTGTCGGTGAGGGGGACAACGACGGGGTCGCCGCGTTCTCTCGCGATATCGCCACCGGCGAGTTGAGCTTTATCACCCATCGAGTCGACGAGATCCAAGGACTCAATGAGGTGCGAGACCTCAGCGTTACTCCCGATGGCCGCCACCTCTATGCGGTGAGTTCTAGTCAAAATGCGTTGACCGTGTTCGAAAAGCACCCGGAGACCGGTGTGCTGCAATTCGTCGAGAGCCACCGCAACGGCCAGGAGGGTGCGGAGGGGCTCGATCTCGTGCAAAGGGTCGAAGTCAGTCCTGACGGTCGTCATGTCTACACCGCAAGTTTCTACGATCCTAACTACAGTGGGATGGGCGGTGACGTCAGCACCTTCGAGCGTGATCCGGCCACCGGTCGACTGCACTTTCGTGGCGTCGTCGAAGAGGTGCAGAGCAAGGGAGCGCTCGGCCTGAGCCCCGATGGACGGTTTCTCTACACGACGGAGCTCCACAACCTCGTGGTGCTACAGCGGAACATCGAGACGGGAGTGCTGCGTGTCGTCGAGCGCCAGCCTGACGCGGGAGGTGTGTCGACGCGCTCGATCGTCCCGAGCCCCGACGGGAGACACCTCTATGTGGCCAGAGGTCACAGCATTCTCATCTTCGAACGACATAACGCCACCGGCACGCTCGATCTCCTTCAGTGGCGCGAAAACGACCTCGACCAGATCGATCGTCAGTTCAAGCTAGCCATGGCGCCCGATGGCCGATTCGTCTACCTGATTGGCAATGGTGGTGGGACCCGCATGCCTCCACGCGAGATTCGAAGTGGCGTGGCGGTGTATGCGCGGGCCCCTGAGACAGGCGCATTGAGCCTGCTCGAGACCTGGTTCAACGTAGATCAGGGCATCGACGAGCTGGCCTACATCGAAGATCTTGGCTTGAGTCGGGGCGGCGACGCGTTGTATACCGTTAGCGGTGGCCAGAACCGCCTTGGAGGGGATGCGCTGGTGGTGTTCGAACGGGATTCCGAAAGCGGTGGATTGAGCTTCGTCGAGGTCCACCGCGATGACGAAGATGCGGATGGGCTTTTCGGTGTTATGAGCCTGGAAGTCAGCCCGGCTGACGCTCGGGTCTACACCGCCGCCGGTCGGGAATCGGCGATCGGCGTCTTTCAGGGCGGATGCCGTGTCGGAGAACGTGAGCTCTGCCTACTGGACAACCGCTTCCGGGTCACGGTCGATTGGCAGGATGATTCAGGCGCAACCGGCCCCGGGCGGGTCGTTCCGTTCCAGTCCAACGATTCTGGGCTGTTCTGGTTCTTCGCTGAAGACAACTGGGAAATGTTGGTGAAGGTGTTGGATGGCTGCCTTGTCAACGATCACTATTGGGTGTTCGCCAGCGCCACCACCGATGTGGCCTATACGCTTTTGGTCACAGACACCTATACCGGTTTGGAACGCACCTACACCCATCAGCAGGGGACCGCCGCGCCGGCCATTACGGACACTCAGGCGTTCGCATCGTGTCCGTAACATCCCTCGACGCGTGAGCATGGGCTGATCGAGCTGCTCGATTGGCCGACGAGGCTGGCCGCCCTGACGAGGCAGAGAGGGCGATCGAGGCTTGATCGAGGCTTCCCTGGCCTCGTTGAGACGTGCCCGGCACCCCCCCCGTTGGGCACC
>JAJCXO010000074.1 GCA_029263395.1 Acidobacteriota bacterium
CCATGCGGCGCCTGAGCTTGTCTTCTGGGCTGGGATGAGAGGAGGAGTTTGTTTCCGAGCGCCAAGCGGAGATCCGAATTCTTGTTTCCCCATGGAGCGACACTAATTTCAGCAACTCAGTGTCTCAAAGTCATTGACACCTTCCGCCAGACTGAAGCTCCTCCACCGGCGGGCCGCTGGCGAAGGCATTTAGGGGGGTGAACAGAAAAGGGAGGAGAAAGGTCAGAAGCTGTCGATTCATGCGGCGGCTCTCCTAAAGGGGTTGTGCTGGTCTGCACCACCCCAAGAGAGCAGGTTCCATGCCAGCCAAAAGAGCCTTGCCCGCCTTTGTATGCGACTGAATTCTTACTTCGGGCTGAGACAGTCTGAGACAACTTGAGACGACTTGAGACAACTTGAGAGATCGACCTAAGCCTGTGTTGAGTAGTCCGGTGGGGCGCCGGACAGGCAACGGTACACGCTGACGTCGGTGGTCGGAGATCACGTCGCGAGTTGGAGGCTTCAAACAACCCTTTCGCCTGACCGAGTCGCCGATGGCCCACTTGAGTAGTGCCCCACTTGAGTAGTGCCAACGGGCCGATGTCCCCTCATCAAGCTTTCTCGGGTTGGACTGACTGAGTCGCCGGACTGACTGAGTCGACGGACTGACTGAGTCACCGGGCGCGACGGATACAATCTGAGTCTGAAAGGAAAGGGAACACTATGGCCGAGCTGAGAAGCTGCTCGAGCAACGCGCAGAAGTACTTCGCACCGCCTTCGAGAAACACCCGGCACGGTTCAAAGGCCGACTCCAGAGCCCGGGTGTCTTGCCCAAAGCGACGTGGATCAATCCGCCGACGGTCTCGGTGATTGATGAAGTCTCATCCTGCCTCGAACCCGAGAGGGAACTGCCTTGAGCCATGCGGCGCCTGAGCTTGTCTTCTGGGCTGGGATGAGAGGAGGAGTTTGTTTCCGAGCGCCAAGCGGAGATCCGAATTCTTGTTTCCCCATGGAGCGACACTAATTTCAGCAACTCAATGTCTCAAAGTCATTGACACCTTCCGCACGCACCTACTTGGCTGACTGCACCGTCTTGGCTGTCTGCCAATGAGGTAGGCTTCAGCCGGAGACAATCTACCATGCGTTACGAAGGCGCCATCTACCGCCCGCCCAGCGAGGCGCGGTCCTACATCCTGCAGGCGACCATCGGCTGCTCGTGGAACCACTGCACCTACTGCGACATGTACCGGGCCAAGACGTTCCGCGTCCGCGCTCTCGACCAGATTTTGGCCGACGTGAAGGCGGCGG
Source organism: Acidobacteriota bacterium (assembly GCA_029263395.1). Lineage (GTDB taxonomy): Bacteria > Acidobacteriota > Thermoanaerobaculia > Multivoradales > J023 > JAAELT01. The sequence continues at coordinate 1,288 of JAJCXO010000074.1, forward strand.
GAGCGGCCTACGGCGAGGACGTGCGCAAAGTGTTCGTCGCCGACGGCGATGCCCTGGTGATGGACCTGGCACAATGGCAGCCGATCCTCGAGGCATGCCGCGAGACCTTCCCGCGACTTGTGCGGGTGAGCGCCTACGCCACGGCGATGAACCTCAACGCCAAGAGTGAGGGCGAGCTCAGACGCCTGCGCGAGTTGGGGCTAACGCTCCTCTACATCGGCCCCGAGACCGGCGACGACGCAACTTTCAAGCGCATCGCCAAGGGTGCCGGATTCGACGACCATGTGGCGGCGGCCGAACGGGCGCGGGCAGCGGGTATCGCGCTGTCGACGATCTTTCTTTTAGGAGCGGGCGGCACCGAACGCTGGCGAGAGCATGCCGAGGCCTCGGCGCGGCTGATCACCGCCATGGATCCGCAGTTCGTCTCACTCTTGACCCTGACCGTGATCCCCGACACGCCGATCGCCAAGCTCGAGGCTCGCGGCGGCTTCGAGCTACCGACGATCGAGGGCACGCTGCGCGAGCTGCGCACCATCGTCGCCCTCGCCGAACCGACGGCGGCGATCTTCCGTACCAACCACGCTTCCAACTACCTGCCACTCTCCGGCCGCCTGCCCCGCGACCGGGAGCGGATCGTGGCAGCGGTCGACGGCGCTTTGGCTGGCGAGGTGGCGCTGCGGCCGGAGTGGGCGCGCGGGCTGTGAGCGGGATCGGACAATCGGGCCAGGTCGAGACCAGTGCCAGTCACGATTAACTGGACCTATGAAGCTCCGCCGAGGCTTTCGATCAACCTAGGGGCGAGCGCCAGAAAGGCGGCGGCGACCATCGTCAGCAGTCCGCCGCCCAGCCAGAAGGCCATTTGACGGGTGCCGTTGACCAGCGCCAGGACCCATTTGGAGAGAGCGTTGGTAGCCACCGCCAGGACAACCGATCCTGCCGCGACGAGTGGCGCCACGGCGCCCTGCTCGAGCAGCTCGGAGACCGACAACGCGACTGCGCTGGTGCTACCGGCACCGGCGATCGCGCTCGCCAGCAGAGTCCCCTGGTCTCCCAGCCACAGCCGCGCCACTTTGATCAGCCCGAAGATGGCGACGAAGAAGATGCCGAACTTGACCGCCGGCTTGACCGAGTAGGGGTTCTCGAGAGGGAATTCGATGTCCGTTTGACCCACGGCGCGGCGACCCAGGAGCCAGGCACCTGAAACCCCGACAATGCCCATGCTGATCAGGGGAACAGCCAGGAAACCGGCAAGGGTTTCATCGACGGCCCAGATCAGGAACAGCAAGCGTGGTCCCTGGACGGCGTTGGCCAACACGGCAACCGTGCCCATGAGCCGACTCGCTTCCGGAACCCTGCGAGAGCGCTCCGCCAGGGACAGCGTGACTGCCGTCGTCGAGACCAGGCCGCCTACCAGGCCACCGACCATCAAGCCTCGCTGGGGGCCGAGGAAGCGGATCAGGAAGTACCCCAGGTAGCTGATCGTAGAGACCAGGATCACAAAGCCCCAGACCTGTCGCGGGTTGATCAAGCCCAAGGGCCCCAACTCCTGATCCGGGAGGATCGGGTAGACCACCAGAACGACGGCCAGGAACTTGAGCGTCGACTCGAACTCGGCGACGCTGATCTGTTCTTTGACCAGGCGATGAAGGCTCTCTTTGGAGGCCAGGATGATCGTGAGCACGATCCCCAGAGCGAGGGCAGGCACCTCTTGGTCGTTGAGGAAATAGCCGATCCAGAAGATCAGCAGGGCCGCGAATTCAGTCGTCAGCCCGACGCTCTCGCCAGAAGATCGATAGTAGCCGAGCAGAATCAGGCCAACCACGGCGGCAAACGTGGCAAGAGTGATCGCGGTGTTGGCCGTTAGTCCGGACAGCGCTCCCAACAAGCAGACGATGGTGAAGGTGCGCACTCCGGCAGTGCTCTGTTCGCCGGGCTTGCGCCCGCGATAGCGTTCGATGCCCACGAGCAGGCCGATAGCGAGCGCCTCTCCTAGGGTTCTGAAGGTATCGAGGTCGTACGTCATGACTCTAGGAAGAAAGAGGCTGTGGAGGGATCGGCTCGCCGTCAAGACCGGGCAGTGGCATAGAGCGGCCGGAGCCGTCGCAGTAGCCGCGGCCCTGCTTGAAGATAGCAAATTGCTCACGGCGCAGCCAGCGCCGGTCTGAGTGCCGCCCCGAAGATCACCAGGCTCAGAGGTTATAATCCGGTCGACGGCGGCAGTCGGAGCGGCGGTCGCCTTTTCGCGTTACGAGATCGCCATCGCGTTGAGCCTGGTGACCTTCGCCTCGCTTTATGGCCTGGCGCCGTTGAAGGAACGAATCGACGCCCGGGAAGAGTCCTTGAGCGCCAGCGACGTTTCGCAATCTTGGGGTTCATGCCCACTCCATTACGAGCTCTACGAGTTGGTCGAGCGCCTTGCCCCAACCGTTGAGAAAGCCCATCTCTTCGTGTTTGGTCTTCCCCTCCACGTTGGCGTGCATGGCAATGGCCGTGTAGCGGGTGCTCGAACCCTCCGGCTCCAT
>JAJCXO010000075.1 GCA_029263395.1 Acidobacteriota bacterium
TCGTGAAGGGGCCTACTATGTTTGGACTCTTTCAGAATTAGAGCGAGTGCTTGGCAGCGAAGATGCGACGTTCTTGGCGCCGCTCTTGGGCTTCGACGGCGCCCCATTCTTCGAGGGCAGCGAGTACGTGCTCCATTTACCCCATTCTCTGGAAGAGCAGGCTCAACGTCGCCGTCTGGATCGAGAGCAATTGCTGGAGCAACTCGAGTCTCTCAAGATGCGATTGTTCAGCGCACGCAGTGATCGAGAGCGCCCACCGACCGATGACAAGGTGCTGACGGATTGGAATGGAATGGCAATCTCAGGCCTGGCGACAGCCGGGCGAATTCTCGGTGATGTTTCGATGGTCGAATTGGCTCGCCGATCGGCCACTTTCGTCTGGGCTCACCTACGTACCCCAACTGGCTTGTTGCTGCATGTTTGGCGCGCTGGCGTGGCAAGAAACTCAGCGTATCTATCTGACTACGTATTTTTAACCAAGGGCCTCCTGGCGCTCTATGAAGCGACAGATGATGCACTCTGGCTGCAGCGGGCAATCCAGTTGACGGATGAGCAAGACCTCCGACTGGGCGATCCCGAGGGTGGTTTCTTTTTAGCAGGAGAACAGGCAGACTTGCTCTTTCGTAGCCGCGAAGTCTTCGACGGCGCATTGCCCTCGACCAACGGTGTGGCCGTACTCAACCTATTGGAGTTAGCGCGTCTCAGCGGTGAAGAACGCTGGCTCGAGCGGGCTGGGAAAGCCCTGAGAGCGTTTGCAACGGTCATAGAGCAACGGCCTGACGGGGCTCGGATGTTGGCATTGGCATCCGGCGTCTATCGTGACATGGCTGGTGAGGCCGGCGAGAACTCCGCTGAGACCTCACGGTCAAGCGATGACTCGCTTGTCGAGGAGGCCAGGGCTGTCGTTTCGGCCTCTTATGAGGTCTCGGAAAACTCGTCCGTTTGGCGGGAAGTCCGAGTTCAAGTGGTGATTGCCGATGGCTGGCATCTATTTCCGCCATCCCATGAAGGCCCCGCAATGACACCACTTAAACTCAAGGCTGAGAATGCCAAGCTACGCAATGTCGTCTATCCGCTTGGTAGCGAGACCGGCGGGGTCGATTTGTATTATGGAACGATCGAACTCAGCGGCGAGCTTCGCTCGACCGCCGATGACGTACCGCACCTCAGACTGACGTATCAGGCCTGTGATGCTGGACGGTGTCTGCCGGCGGTTGAGCTGCTATTGGAGTGAAACGAGCTTATTGTTGCTTGAGGTTGTAGTTGACGGTGACGGTCGTTTCCGCACCCTCTCCCATGACGACTACATTGATAGTCTTGCCTTCGCCTACAATCTCACCACTGATGGCTCCGAAGGCTCCTTGGCCGGTCGTCGTCATGGACTGGGCTCCAATCTCGTACCCCTCGTCTTCGAAGACTTTCTTGTAGTGATCGACAACAGCCTGCGGTCCATCCGAGGTTTTGCTAGTCAGAGCCCCCATCGTGCCTTCGCCTGACGATGAGTGGAAAGAGCTCTGCGTATCGCTTCCGCCAGGGTAGAGCGGTACCCAATTCGGCACGTCACTCAGGTCGGTACTGGCACCGAACCGTGCTTCGCCTTCGGGCCCTTTGAAGGTCACACCGCCTGCCGAAGTATCATCAGCGCTGACCGAGAACTCACCTTCGCCTGTCGTGATGCTGAGTCGGCCCTCAGCGATATCTTCGAAGTTGACAGTCGCTTCTTCACCTTTTTTTGTGTTCCTGAAGGTTATGGTGCCGGCTTCGTCGTTGGTCTCGATCAGTTCGAGGTCCGGGTTGACGCGAATTGCCAACTCCGCCGCAGCTTTTGCAGGATTGTCCTCCAACTTCTGAACGATTTCTTGCAGGCTATCTGAGCCAGTAGCTTCCTGGACCATATCCTTGCCCTTCTTGAAGACAAAGGCGGTCAAAGAAGCGATGACCAAGAAGCCGACAACGAGCAGGCCTCCGCAGCCGATAGCGACCCAAGCCCAGGGAGAAAGTCCCTTCTTGGTCGGTGCAGTTCCAGGAATTGGGGGGGGAGCTCCATTAGACAAGACTTTTCTCCTCTAGAGTTCGAAGCTAGGCCGTTGAGCAGCCAGCCAAGAGTAGGGGATAACCCTACCGGTGAGTTTCTGATTGGGTAGTTATCAGGTGGTCGGCGTAGGCACGGTTTGGGGGCTCTGATCGAGGACTGATATGACCGGAATAGGATGGTTTGCGACACCCCGCGGATCCATAGCTACCGCCAAGCCGTACCTTGAACGATGGAGATGACAACGACAATACAATAAACTTATCCTTGGCACCTAGGGCGACGGTGAGTCTCATCTTTTTCAGGGCTCTGGTGGTTGGGTTCGGTGAATTTTCTCATGCAACGAGCTTTTGGCCAAATTCCTGCAGTATTCCTACTTTGCTTGCTCCAGCTGAGCCCACCTGCTGCTGCCCAGTATGATGATGGAGAGGGGTGGCTAGAAGTAGCTTCCCAGCACTTCACGGTTTATACCAACGCTGGCCAGGATCGTGGCGTCGAGATTACAGCGAGCCTCGAGCGGTTTCGGGCTGTCTTTGCGCAACTCTCGCCCGAGATCGATCTGCGTTCTCCTGCGCCCACCAAGATTCTAGCGTTCCGTAACGGAGAGTCCTACGCGCCCTACAAAACTTCACCCGATCGGCTTTCGAGCCGGATTCTGGGTCAATTTTTGAGCCATCCAGATGGGAACTACCTCACTCTTGATGCCGGGACTCGGTTGGTCGGCGCGTTTACTGTGATTTACCACGAGTATGTGCACTACTTCGTGCGGCACAATTTTGCAGGCATTCCGCGATGGTTCAACGAGGGACTTGCCGAGTACTACAGCACGTTTACGACCGATGGCGAGTCGGCACATGTTGGGCAAGCAGTTGAGCGTCATGTCCGCTGGCTGCAGCAGCATAGCGAACTAGACCTCGCCAGCGTTTTGACAGCTGATGAGGGGACCAAGGGGGGGCACAGTGAACAGCAAACTGGTCGGTTCTATGCCGTTTCTTGGGCCTTGGTGCACTATCTACTCTCGGGCGACTCCGAGCGGCTCGATCGTGCGGCTGACTTCTTTCTACGCCTGCGGTCGGGGGAGTCTGCGGAGGTTGCATTCGAAGAGGCTTTTGAGTTGCGGTTGAGTTCACTCCAGAAAGACCTCCAGGCTTATATTGCATCTGGAGAGCTTCCTTCGGCATCCATCCCTTTGTCGCGGCTCCCAACGGCAAGAGTCAAGGTCCGGGAAATGGTGCCGGAGGATATGCTGTTCCATCTTGGAGACCTACTTGCGCACTCTGGAAGAGAACAGGCTGCTGAGCAACATTTTCAACTAGCTCTGGATCATTGGGGCGATCATCCCGAAACTCACGCTGGGCTGGCTTTTGTACGGGATCTGCAGAATCGTTTCGAAGAGGCCGAGTTGTTCTACCGTGATGCAGTCTCGCTGGGTAGTAAAGATCCCCTGACGTATCTGCTTTATGGTCGGCATCTAATGATACGGGCCTCTGCTACCGTCATGGAGGAGCGGGCTCAACTGGCTGACCAAGCGATCCAGCAGCTCAAACGGGTAGTCGAGATCGATGCCACCTTTGGCGAAGGCTGGGCACTGCTGGGTCGCGCCTACTTGGTTGGATCGGAAGAGATCTTGGCCGGACTCGAGGCTATTCGTCGGGCCCGTCTGCTTTTACCTGAACGCGTAGATGTCGTCGAGTCTGAAGTGCGGTTGCTTCTGCGGCTTAAGCGTTTTGATGCAGCCGAGATTCTGGTTGAAGATGTCTTGGCCTTCTTGGCTTCTTTTGATGTTGTCGCAGAAGCTCGAGAGACGGTTCTTCGGCACCGCATGATCCAAGCATCTGTCGATGCATTCGAGCGGAACGAGATCGAAGCTGGTTTGAGTTACTTCGACCGAGCGATCTCGGCGACTTCAGATCTCGCCCAGAGGGAGAAGATGGAAGCCCAGCTTCTGGCGATGCAAGAGCGGTTTCTAGCAGAACATTAGTGAACAGAACTGGTTGCCTCAGGCACACTCGTCACTACCGAGGGTGGCGATCTTCTCAAAACGAGGAACTGTGATCATGCGTCTTCGACTTTCTGGAAGCCGAGTTTGGAACGTGCTGAGGCTGGCTAGTACAGCCCTGATCGGGTTCTCTCTTCTCTCTCCGGCTATCGCTGAGACGGGGTCCGCAGCACAGACGCCAGTCCTGCCGCCTGTCACGGCTTGGGATGGTGCGAGTCGCGAGTTGGTAACTTCCGGAGAAGATCCTTGGATCACTCCTGCCGAAGCCAGTGGTCTGAGGGCAACACCTCGTTACGATGAGACTGTTGCCTGGCTTCGCAAGCTGGTCGCGGTCGCTCCAGAGCTTCACATGGAGTCGCTTGGTACCAGCGACGAGGGACGAGATATCTGGATGGTCATCGCCAGTCGAGAAGGTCACCGTAGCTCGCGACAGCTTGCGAGCAATGGCAAACCAACAGTGTTGGCGCAAGCTGGTATCCATTCAGGCGAAATCGACGGCAAGGACGCCGGCTTGATGCTGCTTCGCGATATGACTGTAAGCGGACGTCGCAGCAGCTTGCTAGACGGCGTCAACTTGCTCTTCATTCCCATCTTGAGCGTTGACGGCCACGAGCGGTTCTCGGCGTTCAGCCGAGTCAATCAACGTGGCCCAGTGGAGATGGGTTGGCGGACCAATCGTCGTAATCTCAATCTCAATCGCGACTACGCCAAGCTTGATACTCCAGAACTGCGGGCAGTTGTGCGAGCTATTCACGATTGGCAACCGGATCTTTACTTAGATTTTCATGTGACAGATGACGTTGACTATCAATACGACATCACCTTCGGAAACAATGGCCAGGAGGCGTGGTCCCCGAACATTGCTCGCTGGCTCGATGAGGTTCTGAAACCCGCGGCATTGACTGATCTCGAGGCGGCTGGGCATTTAGGTGGACCGTTGATCTTGTCCAACAATCAGCGAGATCTAACAGCCGGTTTCCCAGACTTTACCGCAGGTCCGAGGTTCTCCAATGGTTACGGCGATGCGCGGCACCTTCCGACGGTGTTGGTGGAGAACCACTCGCTCAAACCCTTTGATCGCCGTGTGCTCGGGACCTACGTCTTTCTGGAGAGTGTTCTACGGACCGTAGGGCGTGCGGGGGCCGATCTCGAACGTGCCATCAACAAAGATCTCGAAAGTCGGCCATCGATCGTAGCGCTGGGCTGGACCGTGGAAAGAGGGAAGCCGGCAAACGTTCCATTCAAAGGCATTCGGTCTGAGCTCGTACATTCTCATGTCACGGGGAGTTTAGTCGTGCGCTGGACTGGAGAGGCAATCGACCAAACGGTTCCCTTTGTGCGAATGAACCAGCCAATAGCAGAAGTATCAAGACCGACGGCCTACTATATTCCCAGGGCTTGGCAGGAGATCGCAAAACGATTGGCGATGCACGGCATCAAGGTCGACGAGCTGAAGGAGGACCGTTCGGTTGAGGTCGAGAGGTACCGCCTGCCCGATGCAGCGTTGGCCTCTAGTCGCAATCCATTCGAGGGACATGCCAGAGTTGATCCAGGCAAACTCTTGATTGAGACTTCTCGATCTAAGTTTCCAGCGGGCTCGTTTCGCGTAACTACGGATCAACCTCTAGGTATGTTGGCGATGCTGTTGCTGGAGCCCGAGTCTCCGGATTCTTACTTTCAATGGGGCTTCATGCTAGAAGTTCTCAACCGTACTGAATACGTTGAAGCTTATATCATGGAGCCGATGGCTCAACGTATGTTGGATGAGGACCCTAGCCTGGCGGAAGCCTTCCGCACGAAGCTCTTGGAAGATCCTGTCTTTGCAGGGAGCCCGCGACAGCGGCTACAGTGGTTCTATGCACAGACCCCGTTCTATGACCGGGAGTACCGCTTGTACCCGATTGCCAGAGAGGTCAGCGGCCGATAGAGGTCAACCTAGCACGCGCTCGAGGCGCAACCCAGGCACCATCATTATGGAATAGGCGAGCACCCTCGACCGCAGCCGCTTTCTGGAAGTGTTGTTTGGCCGCCTCCTGGAAGCTCGGCCCAGCCCCACTCAAGGCGATCCCCAACAAATAATCGACCGTCGCTTGGCTAACACCATGAGACGTTTGTGGTGCTCGGATCGAGCGCAACTGGCGAGTGGCCTCGGTCCACTCATTGGATCGTAGCAAGATAAGCGCTTGGTCGAGTTGGACGATCCAAGCCAGCTCGGGCGCAGTTTTCTCGGCTAGTAAGACCAGCTCGGTGTAAGCGACTGAGTCCAAGAGATCTGAGCGACTGGCGGCCAACAGATCTGGACTGGCGCCAAGTTTGAGCTTCAAACTGCGAGCACCTCCAGGCGATTGGACGCCAAAATCTAGTGTCTCACCAATCTCTGCCGCAGCAATTCGTTCATCAAAGGCAGAGCGGCTTGTGACCGGAACCCCAGCGACACCCGCGATCAGGTCGCCGATCTGCACTCCGGCGACCTCTGCCGGACTCGCGGGTGCAACTTCTACGACAAGAGGGTGGGGCGCACCGTTGGTATCGATGACCAGGGCACCTACCCATGGGCGTTGCAGTTGAATCGAGCGGTTGAAAGAGTGTTTCAGGTTCGCCAGAGCTTCGGTGTCTCCCAACGGCAGGCGCATTCGATCAGGTTCTGCCGGGCCCGGGGCTCTCGGCCAGATCCAAAGGGTTGCATGGGTCGCGGCTAGATCATTGGAGGGAACTGCTACCACATAGACCAAGCCTGGGACGTTTTGGTCGACAGCTGCCTGGACGCCTCGCCAATCAATATTCGAGCGTGAGCCAGCAGCCGACTCGGCCTCTAGCGTGCGCAAGCTATCCGCATCGACGCCAACGTTCGCGAGCACACGTGAGGCGTTGGCAGTTCGGTTGATCAGCGTCCACTTACCGGATTCCGCTAGTACTACACGTAGTGACTGATCCAGGTTGCGGGCGGTGTCTCTGTCGCCGCCGAGTACGCCAAGAAAGGCGAGGCCAGGTCGGAGGTCAACATCGATCTCGCTTCGTTGTCTGTCTGCCAGCTCGAGATGGGTAGAGAACATCTTCGATGAGCTGGTTGAGACTGTGACATGGTATGAGCCAGGCGGGAGCGTCAGTTGTGGCTTACGCGCTGTTGGATTGTCAGGCTGCCGCAGCTTTCCATCCACATGAATTTTCGCCCCTTTGGGGAATTGGTTGAAAACCAGGCTGCCGCGTTCCTTCTCGAGAACTATGGGGGATATGGGATAGTCGAGCAACTGGTTGATCGAAAGGTCGAAGCGCTGAGGCCGATAGCCATCTAACTCTACCTTGAGCACCTGCAGGCCGAGCTCGATACCCTCGACAACAAACTCATTGGAGAACTCCTCTCGGCGATAGGCAGACTCCGCACTCTTGGGGAGGAAGCCCTCTGGCGCTACACCCTCTGTAGATCCTCGCGATTCTCCGTTGAGAGAGACGGTTGCGCCAGCTGGGCGAGTCGCTAGACGCACCACGGCACTGGTACGCTCGAGCTCAAGCTCTAACGTGATCGAGACATCGGCATCGATTTCTAGCTGACGTGCGATCGGTGAATACCCTGGCAGGGAAATATCGATTTGACGCTGGCCAGTAAATAAAGCGACCGGCCCCAGGGAAGGATCTACTTTCCGTCCATCAATTCGAACTTCAGCGTCCAGAGGCTGGAGTACGAACGTGACCTCTCCAAGCATGCTGCGCCGCAAGCGGTCGAATTGTTCGACCAACTTTGGGGAGGCTCGAGACCGATCCAGGTCCGCCTGCGAGTCAAATCGCAGCATCTGAACGAGCTCTTGCTCCACCAAAGCGATTTCTTCAAAGTTGAAGTAGAGTTGCGCCCGATAGGCCAGACTGCGGACCAGGATCTCGCGCAGACGGTCGCTGAGCTGATCGACCGCAGCACGAGGCTGAAGAATTTCGACCAAGTTGCCGAAGGCTGGAAGTGACGCGTCCTGATCGACAGACTGAAACTGTCTCTCGGCTTCTTCGAAGCTCTGCAGCAGTTCTGGCTCATCGATCTCCGGGAAGGATGACGGCAAGCTGTCCAGACCGACGTCCTCGAGATCCTCTTCAACAATCTCGGTAACGGTTTCGAGTGCGTTTTGAGCAATGACTGATTGTGAGATCAGCAGCGCGGCAGTCACGGAGACGCCCCATAGAATCGCGAAGTTCAAAGGCCTCATGTTGCCGCCTCAGTCCAGCAAGACAATGAAGGGAAGTTTACTGTCTGCAATAAACAGGCGCCCACTGCCATCAACCGTCAGATCAACCGGGGCTCGCAACTCGATACCACCACCCAGCGACGGGCCTAGGCTAGCCTGTTTCTGCCCGCTGCTGTCGAACATTTCGATAATGCGGTTTCCCCGATCAAGAATGTAGATGTTGCCCAATGGGTCGAGGGCCAGAGCGGTTGGGCGCTTCCAGTTCCCTTTGAGGACGATGTCGGCTTGTCGGCGATCGACACCAACTCGCAGTACTTGTTTGCCCTTCCCGTCGAGTACGTAAATCCTACCGAGGAAATCTTGCGCAACATCCTTGGGTTCTGGTTTGCTAGTTGCAAGCAACTCTTGGCCCTGCCTAGAGGACTGGAATATCAGCAGGCTCCGCCAACCCTTGGCAAGGATGAACCAATCTCCGAACTGTCCTCGTTCGGCAGCTAGCAAGTCCTTGAGCGGTTTCTCCTTGCCTGGAATCGGCTCGAGAAATTGGGGAGATTCTTGATCGACAAAGGGTAGGACAATACGAGATGCGGTGACGGTGAAAGCAGCGCCTAAACTCCAACCTGGCCGTTCAGCATCACGTAATGCGATGCTCTCCAAAAAGGATCCGTCAGCATCGATGAGTGCAACAAGGGGCAATCGTGGGTCGACAATCAACAGGCGACCGTCCTCTGCCGCCGCCACACCGCTCGGCTCCTTCAGCTGAATACCGGACGCGGGGTAGCGCGTGGCGGTGAGGAAAGGGCTAGACCCGGACTGCGGTCTGATGATCCTACGGTGAATCAGACTGAGAAGGCGGATCGCAGCTTCCCTCTCATTTTCGGTAGAAGTTGTCGCGTCTGCTTCGGTCGCTAGTCGCTGTAAGACTTCAGCCGCTGCCACCCACTCGCCAGATCGAGTCAAGGCGGTTCCCAGAAGCAGGCGAGCGCGTCCTGTCAAGTTGCTGGCAGGTTCGTCTTCCACTGCTGCCAGCAACTCTGCAACTGCGGTCGCATTGTCGCCAAGTTGTAAGCTGATTTCGCCAACACGAATACGAGCTCTCACGCGGTCGGTGAGATTCGGATAGGTCGCTCGACCGTAGAGTAACGGTACTCTACGGAAGGTCGCTCGCGCCTCCTCGAGATCGCTCCGTCGTCGCGCTTGCTCGGTTTCGATCTCAGCCTGTCTGACGAATGCGGCTGCAGACTCCAGACTTCGTCCATAGTCCGACCGAAGACGCTCGAGGGCTTTGCGGGTGCCATCGTTATCCCCTTGCGCTCGACGAATGTCTGCGACTTGCAGCAGGGCTTTGGGCGCCAATCTATCTGTTGGGAACTGCTGGACCAGCAGTTCTAATTCCTTGAGAGCGCCGTTGCCATCACCAGTCTTCAAAATGCGCAGCGCTTCAGTGAACAGGCGCTCGGCTGCCGCATCTTGGGCGACAGCCCGCGGTTCGAAGGGTGCTAGTAGCAGCAGGAGTGCAAGGCAAGAAAGCGTGGCGGCGCGGTACATGGGGAGTAGGTCACTGTCGGCGCGCAGAACTTTCGCGTGCTAACGACGTTGAGGTAGCGCTTTTGGCTAGTCAGGGCTAGCTGAAATCGACTTCAGCGAGCGTGAGATAGTCTTCTTGAAGTGCTTAGTTTGTCCAAGAGCTGGCCAGTAGAACGAGAAATCGTGAGGGCCGGCTACTATCAGGAGGTTGTTGATCGGTGTGTCATCGACATCTTTCCCATCGATACTGACTCGGCAGTTGGCTGGATTCGCCGTGATCCGTATCGCAATAGCCGGGGGCGGACGCATCGAAACCTGCTGTCCGCTTTCAACCTCGACCAGGCTAGTCTGACTCAAGAACACGTCTTCTGCAACCAAAGTCACTTTGTGACGGCCAGGAGGCAGTGCAACTTCGGTAGCTATGCCAGCTGCGAAAGGACCATGGCTCTTGCCACCTGCTAGGAGTTTGACTGCGTAAGGGGCGTTGATCGTTACGAAGCCTGGCGGCTTAGACGAACGCAGGGGAAAGTGGATACAGCGACATTGTTGTTGTTCCTGACTCAGCTCGTCGATTCGAAACGTCCAACTTGTTGGTTCGTAGCCCTCCAAACGCAAGACCAAGGTATGGTCTTGATTCGCGGCAAAGTCGAGCTTGGCCGGCGTCGTTATCCCCGTGTCACTGCCCGCAACGAAGACAGCGGCTCCAGCAGGCTGACTGGTGACGTCGATAGTCGTCGCGACTGGGCTGCTCAGTAGCCAAGGTTCCAGCGGCTCAGAACTCAGGACAATGTCTCGGCTCGCAGCGATCTCACCGTCAACAGACACTTCCAGGTGGAAGATCTCTCCGGAGCGGCCATTCAGAAGGATGTTTGCCGGAACAGTCCACTCTGAGTTTTCTCCGTTGACTAGAATTGAAGCCCCAGGCGGGCCGGCCTCGACCTGCAATCTCTGCTGAATGAGTATCTCCTCAGAAAACGCGGGGCTTTTACCAGGCTGGTCGCTCTTTTGGTGCGAACTCGCCACGTACCCCAAAATAGCCATCGCAATGATGAAAGCCACTGCGCCCAGCAGTTTCAGGGGGCCTGAATCTTTCTGGCGAACAGACCGCCTTGGCGTCGGTGTAGGGCCAGCATCTAGTCTAAAACTAGCTGGGGTCAACTGTGTTGTGTCGGCGCCGATGGTCTTGGAATCGGAGAGTTCATCTTCGTGGACAGGGTCGGGCTGTGTTGGGTTGTGCTCAGGCTGCGTTGAGACCTCGCTGAGACCTATGGGTTGAGCTTCTCCTAGCGCTGCAGCAAAGTCGGCCGCCAAGTCTGAGCAAGTCGGATAGCGATCAGCAGGTAGCTTGCTGAGGCCTCGCAAAACCACCCGGTCGATCGCCGCTGGCAGCGCGCCATTGACGGTGTGAGGTGGCACAGGAGCTTCGTGAACGATCTTGTAGAGAATTGCGGATGGATGGTCTGCCGCGAATGGTTGGTCGCCAGTCAACATCAAGTAGAGAATGATCGCGAAAGAAAATTGGTCTGACTTGCCGGTGACATCGTCGCCCATAACTTGTTCTGGCGACATGAAGGCGGGCGTTCCGAGTACCGTGCCAGTCATAGTCAGCTCGGAGGTGAGCATCTTGACGAGACCAAAGTCAGTAATTTTCGGGCGACGATCTCGAGTCATCAGCACGTTTGCCGGCTTGATATCGCGATGCACGATGTCCCGATCGTGGGCATAATCCAGCCCCGAGGCAATTTGACCGGCGAGGTCAGCCAACTCACCGGGCTCGAGACTGGGCTTGTCTCGCAGGAGCTCGGCGAGGCTCATGCCTGCAACGTACTCCATTGCGATGAAGTACGAATTGCCACCCTGCCCAACATCGTAGATGGTGACGATGTTGGGGTGGGAGAGTTTGCCAGCAGCACGAAATTCGAGCTTGAACCGTGCCTCTAGCTCTTTACGCTCGCGCTCGTCGTCAGTTGGATCGACTCGGATTTCCTTGATTGCGACCGTGCGCCCAATCAAGGGATCTTCTGCCAGGTAGACTGTACCCATGCCGCCGCGACCCAACACCCGTTGGACTTCGAAACGACCGAATCGCATGATTTCACTCAACACAGAGCGGCCTAGCCATCAGTTGATGCAGGAAGGCGAGCCAGATCCTCACAAGAAACTAACAAGCTTGCTGGCGCAGTCAACAACATGAGTCCAAAGTCTTGCCGGGATCATCATTCTAGCTGAATTGGATTCGGTGGCGGATAGTGACGCCGAGTGTTGTGCGATATTCTGTCGGTTGCGCACAAGGCCTGTATTTGGTATATCCAGGTAAATCGTACAGCGTCCCAGAGTCTATTCGCCGACATCAGTCTGGGAGCCCATCACTTGTTGGGCGCTCTAGAATTGGGCTGCCCATAATTTGTAGCCCTCGATTGCTGCTACCTTGCAGTTCAAGAGCGAGCTGGAAGGGGTGTGTTTGAAGTTTCTCGCCAACTTATCGATCCGCAACAAAGTCGCCGGCATCATTCTCGCTACAACGTTGTTGTCGCTAGGTACCGGGTTTACTCTGGTGATTCTGAACAATCTTCGGCTGTTCGAGCAGGACTTGCTGCGCACGACCGAACTAATCGCGAAAGCGACCGGTAGCTACAACGCAATCAACCTGGCTTTCGAGGAAAAGGAAGAGGCCGAGATTTCCCTAGCTCAGTTGAAGGAGTTCAAGTACATCTACGGTGCCTACTTGTACGATACTAGCGGAGCGCTGTTCGCGTCCTTTCAGCGCAGTGATGCCTATCGTGCACCCGTTTCTGTTCCTGACGATCTGTCTGAGATCCGGGATGGTTACGTGCATTTTTCAACACCTGTCATATTCGAAGACGAGCGCTACGGCACTATCTATGTGAGGGGAACTGCCGAGGCCCTAGCTGAACGACAAGGACAGCACCTACTCATCATGGCAGGGCTGATGACAGTCTTGGTCATTGTGTCGGTCATTCTGGCCTATTTTCTGCAAGGGTTCGTCTCCAAGCCCATTCTGCACTTGGCATCGAAGACACAACACATTTCTGCCGAGAACGATTACTCGATTCGGGTAGAAAAACCCGGAAACGACGAGATCGGCATTCTCTACGACGGTTTCAATGACATGCTGGCTCAGATCCAGCGACGGCAAGAAGAGCTGGAGCGTTCGAATCGAGACCTCGATCAGTTCGCCTACGTCGCTTCCCACGATCTGAAAGCTCCTCTGCGAGCGATCTCAACGTTGGCGGGATGGATCGAAGAGGACCTTGAAGATAGTTTGTCGGACGAGAGTCGCCAGCAGATGAGATTGTTACGCAGTCGAGTGGCACGTATGGATGCCTTGATCGAAGGCGTCTTGAGGTACTCGCGGGTAGGTCGGATGGAGACTGGTGAGGAGTTGGTGGATGTAGGCGGATTGATCCGCGAGCTCGTTGAATTACAGGCACTTCCGGACGGATTTTCTGTAGTCATCGCGCCCAATCTCCCCGTCTTCAGGACGAAGCGGTTGCGCCTTGGGCAAGTCTTCTCGAATCTGATCAACAACGCTGTCAAGTATCATGATCGTTTGGAAGGCCAGATCACAGTGTGGTCTGAGCAACAGCATGAGTTCTATGAGTTCATTGTCGAAGATGACGGGCCTGGTATTGCACCCGAGCACCACGAACGGATTTTTGTGATGTTTCAGACTCTGCAGCCGCGCGATGAGGTTGAAAGTACCGGCTTAGGGTTGGCACTGGTCAAGAAGCTAGTCGAGGAAGAGGGAGGGACGATTGTCCTCGAGTCGGACATCGGGAAGGGAGCGCGATTCCGCTTTACCTGGCCAATGCAGTCGTTGAAGGATTCGGCAGCCTATTACAGCTCCGCGTGAGCGCATTGAACTGGGGAGGAGGTCTACAAGATCGTGATGCGAACCAAGAAACCTATCCTGTTGATCGAAGATGATGAAGTTGACGTGTTGCTCGTTCGAAGAGTGCTCAAGGAGCTGAAAGTATCCAACCCCGTTACGGTTGCCGGCAATGGCGAAATTGCCCTAGAGCGCTTGAGAGACAACGAATTACCGCGTCCTGCGTTGATATTCCTCGACTTGAATATGCCGCGAATGAGCGGTTTGGAGTTTCTGCGCCAGGCTCGAGCAGAAGGTTGCGCTGATGGCATTCCGGTTATCGTCTTGACGACTTCGCGGCAAGACCAGGATGTCGTCGAGGGATTCGAGTACAACGTTTCTGGGTACATGATAAAACCAGTCGCCTATAGCGAGTTTGTCGAGGTGATGAAGACTATCGACCGATATTGGTCGATGAGTGAACTGCCAGCCTGAGGCGTCTGATAACAGCCCGAACTCCAACTTAGTCCATGAAACGGAAGGCAGCTTAGTTGATGACCTCCAGTCATGCCAAACCACCGCTGCGACTGCTGCTGATCGAAGACGATACTGTCGATCGAATGGCCATCGAGCGCTTTGTGCGGCAGGAGCGGTTGCCTTACGAGCTTTCCGTTGCTAGCTCAACGGATGAAGCCAAGAGGCTGCTCGCCTCCGAGATCTTTGACGTGATCTTGGCTGACTACCATCTAGGTGACGGTACTGGTGTCGAGGTTCTCGAGCTCGACACCGGCTTGCCGGTGATTGTAATCACTGGGGCCGGAGACGAAGAGACTGCGGTCAGGGCAATGCGAGCTGGAGCCTGCGACTATTTGGTGAAGGATATCGCCCGTCGGTACCTGAAGATGTTGACTGTGACGATCGAGAATGCTCGTCGCCGGCACACCTCTGAGATGGAAGCTCGAACCTTGTCGCAGGCATTGACCAGTATCAACGACAGTATCTATGTGACAGACCTGCAAGGTCGATTTACGACCGTCAACGAGAGCTTCACCAAAACCTATGGCTATTCCGAGGGCGAGATCCTCGGCGCCCACCACAGAAAACTGTGGAGCAAGGGAGCGAGACAGGAACTTGGGCCTGCTTATCCAGATGAGATGCCGCCTGAGGGAGAAAAGGGGGAATGTCTTCACCGGCGGTGCGATGGTTCCGTCTTACCTGTGTTGATCTCGCGCTCACCGATTATCGATGGCGGAGATCGCCGCCGTGGCGTGGTGACTGCCGTGCGTGATATCACTGACCGAAAAGACTGGGAACAAGCGCTGAGAGCCAGTGAAGAACGTTATGCCCTGGCGGCTGCCGGGTCGAACGATGGGCTTTGGGATTGGGACCTTCGCAGCAAGCGAATCTATTTTTCAACCCGTTGGAAGTCGATTTTGGGCTACTCAGAGGAGGAGATCGGAGACCGGCCAGAGAGCTGGTTCGATCTGGTGCATCCCGAGGATTTGGATCTTCTCAAGGCGCAGCTCGAGGCCCACCTCGAGGGGTCAACCTCAGATTTTGAGAACGAGCATCGGATCCGTACTCGAAGCGACGTATATCGCTGGGTGCAAACTCGCGGTGTTGCAGTGCGCGATGACAACGACGAGGCCTATCGACTGGCAGGCTCCCAGCGTGACGTCACGGATCGCAAGCGTTCGGAAGAGCTCTTGACACATGCAGCACTTCACGACGTCCTGACAGGGCTACCGAATCGGGCGTTGTTCATGGATCGACTAGACAATGCAGTCAAACGCTTTCGGCGCCGTGCGAACAACCATTTTGGGGTGATTTTTCTCGATCTGGATCGTTTCAAGGTCATCAACGACAGTCTTGGGCATTCTGCAGGAGACAAACTCTTGCGTTCGATCGCTCGGCGATTGCAGTCTTGCTTGCGGGTAGGCGATACGGTTGCTCGTCTGGGTGGGGACGAATTTGCGATCTTGCTGACCGACATCAAGGACCTATCGGAAGTTGACGCCGTCGCGGACCGCATCGATCAAGAACTCGACAGACCCTTCAATATTCATGGCCATGAGTTCTTCACGGCGGCCAGTCTGGGAATAGCATTGAGTTCTACTGGCTATGAACGCCCGGAGGATCTCATACGTGATGCTGATACCGCTATGTATCGTGCCAAATCGCAGGGGCGAACTCGCCGCGTAGTCTTCGATCCTGCGATGCATGATCGTGCGATGACTCGATTGCATCTAGAGAGTGATTTGCGGCGAGCTGTCGACCGCCAGGAATTCTTGGTGTACTACCAACCCTTAGTCAGCGTCGGCAGTGGGAGACTTGAGGGTTTCGAAGCACTAGTCCGTTGGCGGCATCCGGAGAAGGGCGTCTTGCTTCCGGGGGAGTTTCTCGCGGTGGCACAGGAAACCGGACTATCAGCTCGAATCGGCTGGTGGGTGTTGAGTGAGGCCAGCCGTCGAATGAAGAGTTGGCAGGAGAGATTCCCGTGGACTTCAGAGCTATCAGTCTCCGTCAATCTCGATGCGAGACAGTTGTCGAGTACCGAGCTGATTGAGCGGGTGGAAAGCGAGCTTGCGGCCAGCGATCTCGAAGCACGATGTCTGCAGCTCGAGATCACGGAAGCGACGATCATCGAGAATCCAGACTTGACCCACTCAATCTTGTCTCAGCTCCATCAACAAGGTATTCGTCTGCACATCGACGACTTTGGGACGGGGTACTCTTCTCTTTCTCAGCTTCATAGATACCCAGTCGATTTCCTCAAGATTGATCGCTCGTTCATCGGTCGTATGAGTTCCAACGCGAAAGATCAAGAGATCGTACGGACCATCATTTTGTTGGCCCACAACATGCATCTAGAGGTTTTGGCTGAGGGAGTAGAGAGTCATGAACAGCTGCGGCTACTCGGCCAACTTGGCTGTGAATATGCTCAGGGTTTCCTGTTCGCCAAGCCACTCAGCCCCGGTGCCGTCGAAGATTTGCTCGAGATCGGCCCCTTGCCCTTCGGCAAGCTGGTAGTCGAGGCTGAGGTTGGTCTCATTCCAAGCCGATAATCGGATTGGATAAGGAGCAGGCGCTGGTCAGCTGATTAGCAGCGAACCCGACACTGGATATCCCCTCCGAGTCGAGCTCGATCGAGACCCAGCTTTGGGCGATATCACCTAATAGGCCATCAGTGCTGCAAGGTGTTGGAGAGCCTGAGGTATCTCCGAGCGTGAAGTTCAGGTTGAGGTAAATCCAACCGAAATCATAGGGTAGATCAAGATCCCCTTCTCCGATTAGGTAGCGGCCAGTCTCGAGAGGGAAACATGTTGGGTTGGACGTCACATCTGGGTCTGGAGGCGAGACACCGCCGCCCCCGGGAGTTGTGACCGAGCCACAGATCTCTACTGCATCTTCTTGAACGTCGAAACTCACAACCTGTGTTTCATCCAACGGATACCACGGTGGAGTTCCGGCTGCGGCGGAGGAAACGCAGCCATTGCCGAAGCCGGGTACATTAGACCGGCACTTGGAGTCGCGCCAAACAAACAGGGAGGTACCGTTCGAAAACGCAGGGCCCGGTTGAAAGTAGCGCGCGGCCCAGGTGTTTCCCAGGGGCTCCCGCTGGTCGGTGGCCAGCCCGTCTACGAAACGGCTGTAGAAGGTGGCGTCCCCAGGAGCAAAAGCTACACCGTCAGGGTCTGCCTCGATCGGAACCAGGATGTCCCCGATTGCACGGCCTTCTTGCACGATGAACCAATCTCCCCAGAGTTGGTTCTCGAAAGACACGATGCCGGGATTCCCGAAATAACCCTCTTGGGCCGGGAACAGCAAATTACAGTCATTGACGTTGTCAATCGTCAGGTAGCCGCGGGCGATGTAGTCGTTGTCACCTGCGCCTGTCTCGTCATGTTTTTGGCCGATACACGATACGCTCTCACAGGCCAACCCTCGCCCTGTGTGTCCGCACCGGACTCGGTCGAGGGCTGTGCTAGAAAGATTACCGCGATCTCTTGGCTGCAACGGCAGGTTGACGTCACATCCAGGGAACCGGGGACAACCGGGATCGACCATCGGATCGCAGCCGGTTGTCAAGCCTGGTTGGAGTTGGGAATCCCACTGTGGATTCTCCGAGAGTCCAGGGTTGGGACCACTCGCATTAGCAGGATCGTCAACAGCTCGTCCGTGGGGGCTGATCATGTCGTCGACATCGTTCCAAGCATGGGACGTGATCGGTAGGTTCCCCCAATTGAAGACCTCGGACAGGCTGACGGTTTCCATATCGTAACCCGTCAGGAAAATATCGAAATCGATCGAAGGTAAAGACCAGTCACCCCACAACACGACGTGAGCGACGGTCGGAGCGGCCGAAGCATTGTTGACCGAGAAGAAGGTGTCGACGAATCTTGTCGAGCTAACCGGATCCTCAGGCAAGGAGGTGAGTCCAACTTCGAAGTAGGGCAGCAGGAGTGTTGCGGCCGGCACGGCGTCAATCGTGCAAAGCTCGCCAAACGCCTGGCCACCCAAGAATGTCAAGATGACAGCACAAGTTAGCAGCAGGAGTCTCTTGTTCATCGATCTTCCTCCGAATTCGGATGATTGGTCTCGGGCTCTGGTCGGCGCTCAGTGTTGACCTCGTCCTCAACCGGATTGATCGCGCAATGTAGGAGCTCGGAAGCTTCCTCCGCACGATTCGCCGGAACGCACAAGCCTGCGCCGCTAGGTGTTGGTCCAGTGTGGCCAGGACCGAACATACCAACATCGTGGCTCTGCACCAAGAACGGTATCTCGTATGAGTCGAGAGCATGGCCGATCGTCTCGGCTTCGAGCCGAGACGAGAAGCGAGCTATCTCTATGAATTCCATAACTTGCCTTTTCTTCTACTCTTACCAACTGTAACGAAAGACCGTCCATAGGATCTTGTATCCGGCAAGAAGTGTCCCCTTGACCGTGCCAGTGATCTTCGAGACCCCAATACGCTTACGATAGCTCACGGGGACCTCACTAATTCTCAAGCCCTGGCGGACCGCCTTGACTTGCATCTCGGCAGTCCAACCGAAGTCTTGATCTTTCATGGCGAGGCGTTCTAACGACTTCCAACGAATGGCTCGAAAAGGGCCTAGGTCGGTGTACTCAAAGCGGTAGAGCCAGCGGATTAGATTGCAAGCAACTACATTGCCGGCCCTTGCTTGGGGCAAGAGGGCGCCGTTTTCTCGATTACCAAGGATCCTGGAGCCGATCACCATGTCAGAGTGATTCGCGAGAATGGGCTCGA
>JAJCXO010000076.1 GCA_029263395.1 Acidobacteriota bacterium
GCTGACCTCGCCGGTGTTCAACGTCACGGACGCATCGGATCTGTCGATCTGGTATTTCCATGGCCAGCGCGATGCCGGTGACGATGCTGCGGGCGACTACTTCGCGCTCGAAGCGTCGATCAACGGTGGTGCCTACGCGCCCTTCGTGTCGATCGGTGATGTGCAGACCGTGGCCGCTTGGGCCGAAGGCACGACGACGGTGTCAGCCGGCGCCAGCGTCCAGTTACGGGTGCGAGTCTCAGACGGCGCCGGTCCTGGCGACATCATCGAGGCTGGGGTCGACGATCTGTCGATCTGTCCGCAGTAGGACCTACCGTTAATCGTAGCGATCGAAACCCCGGGCGCCTCGGCGTTCGGGGTTTTTTGCGTCTCCCAAACTTGAGAGATCTTCCTCACTTCCGGGGGATGACGGGCTTGGCGGATGGACCCGGAAGCTCGAGCGATATCGGATGGTCCATTCCAAACTGGTTTTTCGCATTCGATACCAGAAGACGTTCTCAACTTTTGAGCGTCCGGGGACTTCTCCCCAAGCACCGCGTGCCGAGAGATTGCCTAGAGGCCGCGAGCCAAGAACCAAGGAGCCTCGCTATGTTCGGAGTCCAACCACTTTTGAGTCGACAGTCTGTTCCATGGATTCTGGTCGCTTTCTTCACCCTGCTGTCTCAGGCCTTTGCTTTCGCGACCCCCGGACTCGGCTCAGGGCTGACGCCGAGCCAAAAGCAGTTGCACGAACGCCTCGAGGACCTCGATCGGGAGCTCCAGCAACGGCTCCAGAACCTGGCAATTGATCAAGCTGAGGGACGAACACCCGCTGTAGACCCTGAAACGACCGCCGAGCTTTTTCTCGATCACTTGCAGTTCTTGGAGTCTTCGTTGGAAGACACCGCGGGTGATCCCGCTGACGCTTTGCGCGACGGAATTCGCTCCCTGCGGCACCGAGCGGCAGCTCTCGCCGCATCAGCGAACCGACCGGTGGGCTCAGCCGGAACGCTCAGTCGCCAGCCGAGCTCGAACCCATACGACCCATTGGGCCCAGCATGGCTCACCAAAGCCGATTCGCCAAGCAACGATAGCTGTCGAAACGCCCTCCCGATTACGACCGGGACCTATGTCGGCGAAGCCACCTTCGCAAGCCCCGATGGCAATGCGAGCTGCAGCTACTCTCAAACTGCCCCAGACGTCTGGTACCGCTTCACCTCGCCGGTGACGACGACGCTTTCAATCGATACGTTCGGGTCGGACTTCGACACCGTGTTGTCTGTCCATACCGGCTGTCCCGGCACCCAACTCAACACCATTCGCTGCAGCGACAATGACAGTGGACTCCAGTCGTCGACCGCTCTCACCGCCCAAGCGGGGGTCGAGTACCTGATCCGGATCGCCGGGTTTGCCGACACTGCCGGTCGCTACGTCTTGACGCTAGGTCCCCTAGGGGGAATCTCAGGAACGGTGAGAGACGCGGTGACCGGAGATCCCATCCCGTTCGTCGAAGTTGTAGCCACAGGGGGGCCGTACGGTAGTACCCGTCGCGATCGCACCAACGTTGACGGTGTGTATTCGATCGAGAGCATATCGCCGGGCACCTACTATACCCATATCGATGATGCCGGGACCTACCAACCCAAGCTGTACAACGGGATACCTTGTCCCGGCGGGAATTGCACTCCAACCAACGGTACCCCGATCGAAGTGAATCTCGGCAGCTTGACCCAAGGGATCAACTTCGCTCTCGAGCTCGGCGGTACGATCCAAGGCACCGTGACGGATTCGGCCACCGGCGAGCCCATATCTTATGCACGGGTTACCTTGAGAGATCTCGCCGGCCAGACTGTGGGTAACACCGACGCCAACGACGACGGCCAATATTCGATCCATGGACTGCCCACCGGTAGTTACGTCGCCTACACCACCACCTCACGGTATCGCGATGAGCTGTACAACGGCGCTCTCTGCCCAGGCGGGCCAGATGTCGGCTGTATGATCTCGGACGGCGAGGCGATCCCAGTCACCGCTCCCCACATCACTCCAGGCATCAACTTCTCGCTCGAATCGCTCGGCCTGATCACCGGTAGGGTCACCGACCAGAACACCGGCCAACCTGTGGGCTCCATTCGGGTCAACATCTACGATTCCGTGGGTAGCTACCTGGGCCGCGACTTCTCGACCTCGAACGGCGAGTACGTCTTGGGTGGCTTGGCGCCAGGCAGCTACTTCCTGAGCACCAGTAACTCCTACAGCGGATATCAAGACGAGCTCTACGATGACTTACCTTGCGGCTCCGCCGACTGTGACGTCACCACCGGTACCGCCGTTGCCGTGAGCTTGGACGCCAACACCGAAAACATCAACTTTGCTCTGACTCCACTCGGCAGCATCTCGGGAACGGTCACTTATGAGATCGGCGGACAACCGATTCGTTCGGTCCGAGTACAGATCCGAGACTCCGAAGGCCGCTCGTTTGGATCCTCGAACACCGGCTTGGACGGCGAGTACACCATCAACAGACTCGACCCCGGAACATATTTTGCCCACACCGACTCAGTGAATCTGATCGACCAGCTGTACGATCATTTGCCTTGGGCAAGTGGGATCACAGATCCCACCACCGGTACACCGATTGCGGCCGAGCTCGGCACGATGACGTCGGGAATCGACTTCGCGCTGCTGCGAGGAGGCACCATCAAAGGCACCGTCACCGACAACAACGGGCCGATCCCTTGGCGCGACATCGCGATCGTCAACTCCGAGGGTCAGACGGTGGGCACCACCTTCACTACCGACGACGGCACCTACGCCGTTCGCGGCCTGGCAGGCGGTAGCTACAAAGTGATCGTCCAATCCAGCAACCACCTCGATGAGCTGTATCCCAATATCCCGTGCGAAGATCAGTTCTGTAATCTTGACGCTGGCTCTACCCTCGCGATGAGCATCGGCGACACGATCGAGGATATCAACTTCCACCTCGAGTTCAGCGGCAGGGTCACCGGCATGGTGAGCGACGCCGCCACCGGATTGCCGGTCCACACCAAGGTGACCTTGATCCCCGGCAACGATGTGAACCCAGTTTATGTCGCCTACACTGGCGGCGATGGCACATTTTCCCACCGTGACATGAAGCCGGGAACCTACTTCGCTTACACTGAAACCGAATCCGAAACCTACTTTGACGAAATCTTTGATGATCTGCCGTGCCCCGACGCAGTGTGTGATCCGAGGGCCGGCACACCGATCGTCGCTCAGCTGAACTCGGAGACGTCGGGCATCGACTTCGCGCTCGATAGAGTGCCGGGCGGTCAATTCACCGGTCTGGTGTCCCAAGCCTATGAAGGCACACCGCTTCGCGCAGCCATTTCCATCTACGATGAAAATGGGACCCTGATCACCGTTAGGTCTTCAGATTACTTCGGGCGCTTTATCTCACCACAACTACCTCCGGGGAGTTACTTTGCCATCGCTGAGGCCCAACCGCTCGAACCTCAGCTTTACGATGCCATACCGTGTCCGGGTGGCACCCATGACGGTTGTGATCCGACAACCGGCACCCCGATCGTCGTTGCCGATCGCGGGTTCACCGGCGGAATCGACTTCGCTTTGGTGCCAGAGGGGGCAACTTGTACCCCTTCAGGCACCGCGCTCTGTCTCGGTAGCGGCCGTTTCCAAGTCGAGATCACCTGGCAGGACACCCTCGACAACACCGGCGATGGCCAAGGCCAGCCGATGACCGACGACACCGGCTACTTCTGGTTCTTCGACGAAGACAACGTCGAGCTCGTCGTCAAGGTACTCGATGCCTGCGGTGGCGCCTTCGATCGCTTCTGGGTCTTCGCGGGAGGACTGACCAATGTCCAGACCACACTCACCGTGACCGACACCGTGACCGGCGAGGTCCGCACGTATGACAACCCACAAGGTGTCGCCTTCGAGCCGATCCTCGACACCGATGCCTTTGCCACCTGTGGCGCGAGCGCGGGCCAACCGGCGGGGGCTGTCCCAGCCACCGCAAGGCGTCAGCAGTCAAGTCAGTCAAGTCAGTCAAGTCAGTCAAGTAACCTGACGCCCAACAAGAACCTCGGTCTGGATGGCGGGCGGTTTGTCGTCGAGGCGTTCTGGGCCACCGCCGACGGATCGCCGACCGCGGCTAGCGCCGAATTGATGACCAACGACACCGGCTATTTCTGGTTCTTCGACGAAGACAACGTCGAGCTTGTCGTCAAGGTGCTCGACGCCTGCAATTTGGTGCCATTCCACAACTATTGGGTTTACGCCGCGGGCCTCACCAACGTCGAAGTCACGCTGATGGTCACCGACACCCAAACCGGTGAACAGCAGTTTTACTTCAATGCCTTGGGTTCACCGTTCCAGCCGGTGCAGCACATCGGTGCCTTCGACGCGTGTCCTTGAGCTGACGAACAACGCCGCGGCGCCGCTCAGATCGTGAGGCTTGCGGTCTCGAACGACGCCCGGCGATCGTAGAGATCCTGAATGGTCTCACGGACCCGCGGATACTGGGCCGAAATCTGGTCGAAGATCCGTTTGTCGAGCTCCAGCAGCTCACACTCCATGGCGGCGGTAATGGTTGTCTGGCGATGGCTCTCGGTGAGCACCGAGGCCTCGCCGAAGAACTGCCCTTCTTGCAACATACCGGCTTGCTGGTAGCGGCCCGAAGGATCGCGACGATAGACCCGAGCCCGGCCGGTAGAGAGGATGAACATGCTGTCTCCGGGCTCGTCCTCGCCATAAATGATCGCCCCCGGCTTCTTGACCAACAGCCGCAACCCACCGATCAATGCTGCCAGTTCGTCACGGCTGAAGTCGGCCAACAGCGGTGACCAGTGAAAGTCCCGGCGAGCATCCACCGCGTCGTCGAACCAATCGGCCCGCAACTCGGAGGTCGCCTCCGGAAACCGCCCGGTAGGGGGTTCGGGTGTTGGTGGCTTATCGTCCTCGAGCGGCGGACGGACCAGGTCGAGCCCAAGCGCGGCAGCCTCTTCGTCCACCGGTTGCAACAGCCGGGTCAGCTGTTGATCAATATCGGAACGCGACGGCTCGATACGCTGGATTTTCTTCAAGACAGCAATCGCCTTGGCGATGAAGCCCTCGGCGACAAACTCGTCAACCAACTGTTCGAGTATGCCAACCGCTTTGGTCGATTGCCCAGCCCGAACACAAACATCGGACAGCAACTGGCGCAGGTGGACACTCTGTGGATCCGACCGCAGCTGCTGCTCGAGCAGCTTGATCGCTTTCGAATAGCTCTTGCGGCCAATCAACGCATAAACGTCTTGGTCGCTCCTTTGCAGCCAGCTCAACATGGTGCGGTCCTCGGTTTGTGCATGGTAGGAGCCATAGTACCCGAGGCGAGTCCTCGAGTCTGGTATCACTGACTACTCATGCGTAAGAAACCACTGACTTGTGTCACCGTCTTGCTAGATCCCTTCCGAGCACGCCGGTTGTCCGGTCGCCCCCATGTGGACTGCGCGCGCAGCTGCGTAACTCGCCTCGGTGCCTTAAAGTCCGACAACCCTATTGGTTACAAGATGTTGGAGAGCTAGGAATTGTTCTCTTGCTCATACATACTCGCCGCGTGCTCGATCCACAGGGGGCTCCCTAGGAGGCGCGAGAACCGGTTGCTTCCAAGGAACGGGCGTTACCGCTAGATGCGATCTTGCTAGTTCTGTTCCCCGACGCTTGGACTCAACGCCAATCACCGTGGATCTGAAATGCTGCCCAATAGAAGGGATGTCTGCCATCCACTGAGGGTTCGATCGCAACCTTGCGCGTCCTGAGACCCCGGAAAAAATCAAGGGGCCCAAAGAACAACCCGCGGGGCGCCTTCGGCAGAGTTACCGGACCGCGCAGTAGGTCTAGCTGCGCCAGGCGGAGCGCTTCGTCTTTCGCTCGACCCAAACGCAGGTAGCGGTAGAAACGTTGCATCAACGCGCTGGTCGAGCGGTCGGACACCCCCCACAACGAAGCCAGCACCGAACGCGCTCCGGCGTATTGAAACGCTCGTGTCAAACCGATCAAACCGTCGCCTCCAACCTCCTCCCCGAGGCCGGTCTCGCAGGCCGAGAGGGTGACCAGTTCGGCATCCAAGCGTACTTGCTCAAAAATTTCCCAGGCTTGAAGAAAGCCGTTCTCGGAAGCGTCCCCACCAGCAACTTGCGCCAGGGCAAGGTAGGAATCGAGCGGGAAACGATGATCCACGGCGCTGTGGCAAGCAAAGTGTAAATAGCGCACTGACGAACTCAAAGACTTGGCACGGCTTTCGGTCGCGTCTGCACCCAGGTAGGCTTCACCGGAAGGATAAAGACCCGCCACGGTCTCGGCTTCAGCTCGCGTCGCCGGCAACGCGGTCAGTGAACGCGCCCGGGCGGCCAAACCCACGACCGCTGCACCCGTTGGCGACGAGGGACCGTAATTCGGATCACCAAACGCCACCAGCCGAGCGCTGCGATCGGCTCTGGAGACCACCTGACGACGCGCCTTGAGTTGACCGTAGACGGTCAACGACACCACTGTGTGCAACGGTTTGGTGGCAATCAAGAAGCGATCGATATTCGAGCCGGCTTCGCTGGTCAAAGCACCGAACGGAAGCGCGTGCAACGGCCCATCCGGTACGATGAGCAAACGCTCGGCACGGTTGATACGCTCCTCTACAGGCGCAAGCAGACGTCGATACAGCTCCCGGCCACGACGCTCCAACCTGGCATGGCTCGCCGCCGCCTGTGGGCTTCGCATCAAGTAAAGAAAGGCCTCCACCTCACGGCGTAACTCGTCTTCCCCGATGCCCAGAGACACCACTTCCAGCCGCGCCTCCGCCCCCTCGGTTTGGCCAACAGCGCTGCCCGGGGTGAGGCCGCCTGTGGTTGGAGTATCCCGCCTCAAGGTGAACAGATACGTCGCTTGCGGTAAGACGGCGAAAGACAAGAGTAAGGTGCCAGTATCGAGGACGCTGGAAGCACCGACCTTGTTCAAAATCGGCGGCCGAGTCAGCTGACCGTATCGCGGTGAAGACTCGATGATCTCAGCAGCAACCGCTTGCCGACGCTGGGTCAGTGTCTCGAGCTTTGCTACCAGGCTGTCGACTTCCCCGAGTTCAGCGTTGCCGTCGAGATCAGCGAGCTGCCCTTGGACCTCCTCGTATTCCCTGGCAAGCTCTTGACGGCGCGTCACTAGCTCCGCCGGCACATCGGTGTCGAGCAAAAGATCACGACGACCGAGCATCGCCAGCAACCCCTGAGCCCGGTACTGCTCGAGCAGAAAAAAGGCGTCGTCGACATGTTCTTCCCGCAGCTGGAGCTCCATCGCATCTTTATAGATCGGCGCAAAACGTGCCGCAAATGCAGCGGCGTCCTGTCGGCTACCGCCAAGTCGTAACTTTTGTTCATCGAGAGCGGCGATCGCGCGCCCAAACAGCTCCGATGCCTCGGCTACACGCCCTTGGTCGCGACGCAACAGGCCGAGCGCATGATACGCCACCGCTTCCTGTGAACTACCCGGCGCTAGCCTTTGCCGAAGACTCAACGCTCGCTGAAGCCAGGGCTCTGCGGCCTCCAAACGTCCGGTTCGCCATTCCGTGCGGCCCCGCTGCAGCAGTTGATAGGCGTGGCTGATGCTGTCTGGTGCATGCGTCTGGTACCAATCGAGCGCCTGATCCTGCCGCAGGCGGGCTGACTCCAAGTCGCCATCCTGGGCTCGTAACTCACCGAGGTCACCCAAAAGGCGCGCCACCGTTCGACTGTCGGGATAGTGCTCGGCATATATTCGCAAGGCCGTTTCGTAGTGTTCAATCGCCGCCGGTCGGTTGCCTCTTGCATCGGCAACCGCCCCCAGATTGCTCTCCGCTTGCCCGACATCGAAAAGAGCACCCGCGGCCTCGTTGACACTCTTGCCACGACGCAAGTAACGCTCAGCGGCATCGTAGTCACCGCGACTCATCGCCACCAATCCCAATCCCTGCAGGCTCCAGGCTTCGAACGGTGTTTCTGGGGCCTCGCGTTCAAAAATTGCCAACGCCTGGTGAAAGTACTCTTGTGCGTCAGCCAGGGCTCCTCGGTCTTGGGCGACGATGCCCAATCCCATGTAGGTCTGGCCAAGTTTCCGGTCATCAACCCCCAACTCTTGGTAGATCGCCAGCGCCTCGCGCTGCCAGCGCTGAGCACCGGCCAAGTCGCCGCGGTGCTGCGTCACGATCCCCAACTCACTCAACACGCTGGCATGTAATCGACTGCCGGCGTCGAGCTCCATCGCCGCGGTGTGCAAGGCGTCGAGCTGGGCACCAGCGTCGGCCAACTGGCCTCGGTTGCGAATGATCTTGGCGAGCAAGATCCCACTTTCGATCGCCAACGGATGCGCCATGGCTGGCTTGCCAACCAACGACCAGGCCTGATCACAATCCTCTCCCGCGGCCTCGACCCGGCTGGCGCGAAAGGCGGCGCCACATCGGTCGACGAGCAATCGGGCTCGCCACCCCTCGGCCAGCTGCGGGCTGGCGAGCGCCCGGGAGTATGCATCCACCGCGTCGGCGGGTCGCGACCGGTCTCCGCGCCGCTGCCACAGCCAGGCGATGACCTTCGGGTCGTCCGCTGCCCGAGCTTCGGCCTCACGATGGGCCACATCAGCCGCCTCGAAGTCTCCGCCGCGCTGTTGTGCTGCGCTGATCTGGTTCAACAACCAGATCGCCTCCAGATCACGACCGCTGCCCTCTGCCCTATTGTCGTCGATGACGGATTGCCAAAGCTTCACGCCTGCCTCAACCTGGCCTTCGGCGATCAACCGCTGCCCCTCGAGATAGGACCCCAGCACTGGCTCGACCAACGCGGGTCGGGACTCGATCCGCCAGCGATCCGGCGGCAGCGTCACATCGAACGCCTCCCCTTGGCGCCGAGCGCCGAGGGTCACGTCGCCCGCCGCCTTCGATTCGACCCGATCCAGATCGATCGGTGTCCCCAACTCGAGGGGTGCCGTCGCGCCTCGATGCCACGTGATAATCTGATCGCCGACCTCGAGCCCCGCCCGATGGGCCGCACCGCCTGGCTCGACAACCTCGAGGACCACCCCACCGATGGCGGGTTCTGGGGGCGGTGTGGCACAACCTACCAGTCCACAAAATACCCCACCGATGAGGACCTGGAGACAACGCGGCGCCAGGTACTCTCCAAGGCTCCTCACTCGCCGACCTCGAACCAAAACGGGCCGAGCTCTCGACGGTCGACCGAGCCACTGGGGCGGACAACCCAGAAGTAACTCTGGCCCACCGCCAAACCATCGACGATCGCGGGGGGGAGATCGACGCGCGACTCGAGCACTGCAGCGCTCTCCCACAACGGCTCAGCGTTGGCGTCGAACAAGCGCACCTGGTAACTGGTTGCCGCAACCAGCGACGGCCAAGTCAAGGACGTGGGTACCTCGAAAAGCACTGCACCATCTGCTGGTAGAACTGGCATACCTTCAGAATCGCTCCCCCCCGAATCGCTACGCAGCGCCGAGTCATCCGCTGGCGGCAAGAACACTGGGCCGCTGAAACGGAAAGCCGCCACAGCCAGCAGAATCATTGCCGCAGCAGCCAACATCATAAGCCCCGAGCGACGGCGCCGAGGTGCCTGTAAGGACCTGCCTGAAGATACCGCTTCAATGGAAGTTGGTGTTGTTACGGCTTCACTGTGTAACTCCCGCAACGTGCGATACCCAGCAGCGCAGGCGGCACAACTCACGATGTGGTCCGCAAGGTGAGCCTGATCTTGCGAGGTCAACTCCCCAACCACCATAGCCGCCAAGGCCTCATCGCCAGGGCAGTCTTCGGACGCCGTGGCCATGGTGTGCTGATAGGTTGAACGGAACGCAGCGAGCTGCTCATCCGTCGGCGGCTCGAGGCGAGATTCACGATGCATCGTCAGGCTCCATCATTTTGGTCTTCAGTCGCTTGATACTGCGGTAGATCTTGTGTCGCGCCGCAGACTCGCTCCAGCCGTAAAGCGCGGCCACCTCTTTATGGTTGAACCCGGCTAGGTATGCCCGCAGCGCCCTCGCATGTTCCTCATCGAGCCGATCCATCACTTGATCGAGCAGCCGTGAGCGTTCCGCCGGCAACAGGCCCCCCAGGGTGCGGACTGCGGACTCCGGTCGCGCCTCCGATTCTTCCTCGAACAACGGAGATTCACGCTCGATCTTGCGAACAGCAGTCAGGGCGGTGGTCAAAGCCATCTTGTAGAGGTAGGAGACGGGGTAAAGGATCTCGTTCCCACCTTGGAGTCGTTTCCACAACGCCAGATACACATCTTGCTCGACATCGGCGGTCAAAACACTGTGCCGACGTCCACACACCCGCCGGATCGCGGCCGCCATGACCCGCGAATGGTCCCGCACCAACTGCTCGAAACGCTGACCGACGGCCGACACGATCAGCTTCCGTCCACCGCGTCGGTCAGCTTCCGACGTCGATCCTGCAACTGGTTGACGGACTGGCGAGCGATTTCAGCGTCCTGCTCGGCTCGACGCAACACCAACGCCGATGCGTTCGCTTCCTGCTGCCCACGGTCCAACGCGGCGCGCGCCTCCTGACGGCGCTGCTGTGCTAGCTCCCACTGGCGCTGGGCTTCGTCGGCGAGTTGCTGAGCTTCCTCAGCCCGCCTTCGGGTCTCGTCGACGTGCCGCTCGGCAACCCCCGCAGCAGTCTCGAACTCCTCGGTCGACTGCTCGACCACCACCAACTCGTCGGTTGCACGCCGCGTCAGCGAGCGCAGAGCAATCTTCTGGGCCTCGAGTTCAGCCAACTTCTGCTGCGCCTCGTCGAGCGCTTCGTCGAGTTGCTGGAGCTCCTCCGCGGCTCGCTGTTTGGCGGCACGGTCTTCCGCGGCATCCTGTTCGCCGGCCCGACGCACATCGTCTTCGTCCAGTTTGTCAGCGTTTTCTGCGACAGCGTCTTCCACGCCAGCGTCTTCCACGGCAGCGTCTTCCACAACAGCGTCTTCCGCGACGGCGTCCTCGGCATCCCCGTCCAATTCAGCATCTACTGGCGGCGGGACGAGGCGAAGCGGTGGTGGGGTTGTGGTCGGACGGCTGGCTTGCAGCTGTCCGAGGGCTGACGCCAGGTCGGCAACCGCATCAAATCCCTTGGGCTCGAGGTCTCGACTCAGCCGCCCTGCTTTCGGCTCCTCCGTGTCCGCGACTTGGCTCGACAGGGTCTCGAGGGTGAGAGAAATGCGCTGGCGATGACCACGATGCGGCGGGTTACCGCTCGCTGTCATGACCTTGTCGGCGAGGTCGAGCAACACCGAAATCGCCGCCCGCCGGGCGCGAGTGGCTTCCTGGTGCTCGGCCGGTGCCGTCAAATGAGTTTCTCGCAACCGTGCTCCAGCGGCCATTAACGCCGCCATCTCGTCAGCCGCCTCGAACGCCAACTGGTTGACCACCCAGGCGGTCAACGACGGCTTGACCAACGCCTTCACCTGCGTAGCTGTTTCGCGATCCCCCGCCTTGCGCAGCGTCTTGGAAAGCTCATTACGAGCCACAACAAACTCCGCCAGGGGCAACCGATAGAGGTTGTCGATCTCGAGTTCCGTCACCATCCAGTCGCCAGACGCTCCGTCAACCGCCGTCAACTGACAGGCGTATCCATGTCGGAGGCTTGTGCGCCAAAGAAGTCAGCCAACAACTCGCCGATATCACCCGGTCGCTCCTCTTGCAGGAAATGTCCACAATTGGGCAACACGGTGACTTCGGCTTGGGGTAGGTCTTGCTGCACTCGCTGCATGGTCTTGGCAACGTCCGGCAAGATGCGGTCGCGTGCTCCGTAAATCACTCGCACCGGCACATCCAGCGTCGGCAACTTGGCTGCAATCTCCTGAAAACCCTTCGGACTCAACCCATGGCCGGCTTTCAACAGCGCTTTGCGCGAGGCATCATCCTGAAACGGTGCTTGGACACCAAAAACCACTTCGTCGGTGACCTTGCGGCGATCGTGCACTCCGAAGCGCATCGCCGCCTTCAAACCCCATGGACTCGTCAACAGAGATCTCACCATCGGTAGTTTGGTCGACAGGACAAATACAATCACCGCCCAGGATGGGTTGGGATAAACCAGGGTGTTGAGCAAGGCCAGACGTTGCACCCGTTTGGGATGCTGGCAGGCCCAATACAGACCCAACGGTCCACCCAGATCATGGACCGCTAGACTGATCGACTCGAATCCCAACGCATCTACGAAACCCTCGAAAATCCGATCGTAATAACGGAAGCTATAACTGACATCGAGTGGCTTGTCCGACTGGCCGAAACCCGGCAGGTCGATCGCGATGACTCGGTTGCGCTCAGCGATCGGCGGCATGACGTGGCGCCACAGAAACGACGAAGTTGGCCAACCGTGGACCAACAACACGGGCTCCCCGGCACCGGCCGCCAAGTAGTGGATCTTGACGCCATCGACTTCGACCGTCTCGTCGGTGATGTTGCGAGTCATGCAAAGGCCCCTTTGGCGGTTACTCTACCTGCATGGTAACGCCGAAATTGGCACTGCGGCAATGGCTCGGGG
>JAJCXO010000077.1 GCA_029263395.1 Acidobacteriota bacterium
CTTCTCGCGTACATCCCACGCCACCGAGGTGGCGCGTCGGGGCGAGGTGGTATTGAGATTGACGTTGTAGGCGATCAGAAAGTCGCGAGCACCCACCGCGGTGGCACCGCTGCGTGGTCGCGATTCCGCGGGTCCAAAATCTGGCTTCCACTCCGGCAACCGCAGCTTGTCCGCCATGCCTTCATACTCACCTTCCCGAATCACTGCCAAGTTACGTCGTTGGGGTGAGGTTGCGGCATGCTCGTAGAGAAAAATTGGAATATCGAGCTCACGCCCGATGCGTTCACCGAGCCGGCGGGCCCATTCGATCGTCTCTTCCATCGAGATGCCTGAAATCGGTACCAAAGGGCAGACGTCGGTGGCTCCCATGCGAGGGTGTTCGCCGGTGTGCCGACGCATGTCGATCAACTCCGTCGCTTTGGCAATCGCTAGGAATGCCGCTTCAACCACTGCTGCTGGCGGTCCAGCGATGGTGACGACCGTGCGGTGAGTCGAACGCCCGGGGTCGACGTCGAGCAGTTTGGCGCCGGCAACGGTTTCGACGGTATCAGTGATCTGGGCAATCACGTTGTCGTCGCGTCCCTCACTGAAATTCGGGACACATTCCACTAAGGGCGCCGTGTGCGTAAGGCTCATCTCGTAAGAACTCCTGGAGAGGCTGATCGGTAGAAAAGCAGTGTCAGACAATGATGGGTGTGATGCTAACGACAACCTCCGGAGCGGTCCAGGGTGAGAGGAGTGCGGCTGTTGGGTGATCTTGCATAGATGAATTGCTATACGTTAAAGTTGAGGAGTCTCGAAGCCTTGGTAAGACATCACTTGATCTAGGAGTGCGTATGACGAGATCGCTCATCGACCGATCAATGACTCCTGTACAGCGCGAGAAACGGCACCGAGAACGGGTGTTCGCCCGAGCGGCGGCAGGAGCACCGACGACTCTTGATGGCCGGCCACAAGCCCTCTTCCCCGTGGTGCAAGGAGTCGATTTGCCACCCGGCAGCACGGATTCCATCTTTGCGGATGACTTCGAATCAGGAACCCTCGATGCCAGGAGCTGACGCAGCCTCAACGTCGGAGAGATGTTGGCTGGCTTCTGTTGGACAGAATCTCGGAGTTCGTAGCAAGTTACGATTTCCCAGAGCAATTATGCGAGCCGAGTTGGCTGAGCCGCGGCTCCGATAGGGTATTTAGTTATGAGATATCGCTGTCCGATGCGGAGTGTTTTGATCGACATCACCGATCGATAGTCGATCGGGGTGCCACACCGGTGGCACCAGATTGCTTCGAACCTGAGGGGTTCGAAGAGACATCATCATGGCGATGGGTTCGGCAGGGGCGCCGTAGCAGCTTGGATCTTGCTGGCTGGCGAGAGCTGTTACAATCTCCGAGTGCCAATCATCTGCTACGGCAGCGTGCCAAACGCTAGGCGGAGGAGTGTCAGCGACCGGCGGCGAAAGCTCGCGGGACAGTCGTCTCACTCTCCTTCGGAATGGGGTCTTTGCGAGTGGAGACGGTCGCCGTGTCAGTACCCTTGTACCAACTCTGCAGGAATTGGAGGGTCCGTTTATGCGTCAACGGAGCGCTAACGCCGATATTTCGGTGAACGCCATCGCCGGTACGGAAGTCGTCCTACTCGGGCTGAATGCCAAAAAGAGAGCCACTCGTGGTTTGCTGGGCTTCACGATTTACAAACGCAAGGGAAAAGCCAAGCGTTTTACGCCGCTGTCCGGCGGGCGTCGTGACTTCGAAGGTGTCAAGAGCAAGGCGCCGATCATCCAGGCGTTTCAGTGGAGTGACTATGTCGTCAATCCGAAAACCACCTACACCTACCGCGTGGTACCGATTTATGGCAAACCTGAGGAACAGCGCGAAGGCGAGGCTGTAGAGGTCACGATCGAGACTGAGGATCCGGACGATAAGACCCATGCCGTCTACTTCAACCGAGGTGTCGCCGGTAGCCAGGCCTACAGCCGGCGATTCGGCAAACACGCCAAATGGTACCGGACCGATCAGCGTGGACGGGTAGCGTGGCAAGAATTTGTCAAGCCAGAAGACATTCCGGATCGTGCAGCTTACAAGTGGCTTTCTCGTGGCCTCGAAGAAGCCTTGTTGGGTTTCCTCGGCCAGGCGACGGGGCCGGAATATGCGTTGCGTGGGGCAATATATGAGTTGACCTACGGACCCGCCATCCAAGGATTTGTGGATGCGCTGGAGCGTGGTGCTGACGTCAAGATTGTCCACCATGCGAAGCGCGAGAAACAAATGGTGCTCAAACGCAACAAGGACAGCAGCGTCACGATCGCTCCAAACTCCGGTGAAGGTGAACCGATACTGTTCAAGAATCGCGAAATACGGGAGGTGCTGGCCAAAGATGCGGTAGCTCGTGCTGCAGATGCCGCGGTGGCGAAGATTGGCCTTGAGGATCCCGCTCATCAGCAGGCGTTTGACAACATGCTGATCGAACGTACAGACACGCAGATTTCGCACAATAAGTTTATTGTTCTGTTGAAGAACGATCAGCCGATTCAAGTGTGGACGGGTTCGACCAATCTCACCGAAGGTGGGATTTTTGGGCAGTCCAACGTCGGTCACGTGGTACGGGACGAAGGCGTCGCTCAGAAGTACTACGAGTATTGGCAGAAGCTTTCGACCGACCCCAAGAAGAAGTCGGCGAAGTCTGATCCTCCCGACACCGGGATGCGCAACTGGACGGTGGCGCAGCAACCAGACCTGACCGACTTGCCGCCGAAGAACTCGATGACACCGATTTTCAGCCCACGGCTGAGTAAAACAATGCTCAATTGGTACGCTGATCGGCTCGACGCGGCCAAGAGCTCAGTCTTTTTCACCGCTGCGTTTTCCGTCGCCGACGAGATTTTCCAAAAGGTCATCCAAGAGAAAGAGGTCGGCAACAAGGCCTATCTGCGGTACCTCTTGTTGGAGGGGAATTCCGGACTGCTGAGACCAAAAATTCCAGAGATGCAGAAAGTAGCGCAGAATCGTATCGCCTATGGTGACACCTTGCTCGCACGCAAGGGGGGCGATCCTGAACACAAACAATTTATCGAGACGTTGACCGGCCTCAACGGCCACGTCAATTATCTCCACACCAAATACATGCTGATTGATCCATTGTCGGATGATCCGATTGTGATCACAGGGTCGGCGAACTTCAGTCAGGCATCCACTCAGAACAACGACGAAAACATGTTGATCATCCGTGGCAATACCCGCGTCGCCGATATTTTTCTCGGCGAGTTCATGCGTTTGTTCAATCATTTCAGATCGCGCAATAAATCCAACCAGTTGTCGGACGAGGAAGCGGGGCAAGCTCACTTCCTGGTACCGAACAATTCGTGGATCAAGCCCTACTTCGAAGTCGGTAACGCTAAGCGGTCCGAGCGGATGTTGTTCGGCTAGCCGAGTCGGTTCGATCCATAGCCCAGGGGCAGCCCTGGGCTCGAGGCCCTCGGCTCACTGGTGACTTGGCTTGGTGCGACCTGGCTCAACGGCGTCTGGCAACGGAAGAAACCGGACTGCCGCAGCCCTCAGTTCCACCTACCGATTCGACCCTCAGGTAGGTCAAGCGAATCGCCCGCCTAACCATCAATCCAGCCAATAGGGTCAAGCGCAATCACGGCATAACCACCCTCTCCACCAAGGTGGTTAAGCGTAAGAACCGCTTAACCAACCTGGCCATACTTCAGGTCAAGCGCAAGACAATGCTTAACCGGGCTGGTGGGCCAGATGGTTAAGCGTAGAAACGGCTTAACCATCTTCATGAGTATGGAGGTTAAGCGGTTCTACCGCTCAACTATCTTCACGGTGAAGGTGGTTAAGCGTATCTACCGCTTAACCACCTTAGACAAAAGATCGGTCGAGTCTGCCCTTTACTTGACCTTATCCGAGAGCCAGAGGGGCATGAACCATCGTCAGCGAACGACCCGGCCTCGAACAGACCCTCAGAGCTTCTGTTTGCTCGGCCGCGGGCGAGTACCGATCTTGTTACTGATGATCACCTCGATCTTGATGAGGAGGTATGGCGACGTCTGCTGGCGGCGAGTGCCGCGGGATTGACCGATTGCTGGCACCACCACTCATCTGCTCGATCGGCCTGAGTTTTTTGGATGGGATCGGCCGTTCAAAGTACCAGGTCAGCCGGACTGCTCAGCGATCAGTTTGTCGATATCGATATCGTAGCTGCCGTCCGCCTCTTTCCTGATCTTCACGACGCGATCGACCGCATCCATATTCAGTGGGCCGAAAATGTGGGGGTAGACCCCGGCGGTGGCGGGTTCGTAGCGAACTTCCGCTAAGACCCGTTCTTTGGCAACTAGTGCACAACGCAGATCATCCACGTCTTTGTAGTGCTTGTTGGCGACCCGGGTCAGCTGATTGGCCGGTGAGGCGTGAATGAACCCTTCGTCCCGCAAGTCGTGACGGACCAAAAAGCCGACGTCAACCGCCGCTTGGTAGATGTCGTTCGATTCCAGCAAATAGAAGTAGGGATCAAATTCCCCTGGGAACGAATACATGCGACGAAACATCGCCGTTACCTGAGCTTGTTCAGCGCCTTCGTAGACGTGGGTCGCCTCAAATTGACCGGTGAGCTCTTTGGTGGTGTGACGGGTTTGCGAGACGACTTGGATCTCCGCCAGCGCGGTCCAGTCACTGCGTGTCAGCCAGACCGGAATGTTGTCGAAGAAGACTCGACTGCCGGATTTCGTGAAGTCGTAGGTCTTGCCGACCTCGAGCTCGTATGGCTCGTCGGAACGCAGAATCGAATTGATTTCGACGTGAAAACCCATGGGATGACGTCCTCCGTATGTTGCAGTGACGCTCAGGGCGCCTGGTATCTGAAGCAGGGACCGTAGGTTGCTCCGTCTTGACCCGGGATCGGCATGGCCATCAACGGGCGAGCGTACTTCTCGAGCTCGAACATGGTATCGATGGCATGCACAAACGAAGCCTGCCCGCCGCGCGTCCAAGTGCCTTGTAGCAAGGTGAGGAGGCGGGTGTAGGTTTTGTCGAACTGATCGAGGTGCCACCAGACGGTGTCCGACACATCTTGTTGTAGATAGCCGCCTTTCGGCACCGGTGCCATCGGCCAAACATCCGGGAACTCGAGCGTTGCACCGTGGTAGAACACTTCCTTGACCGGATCCCACTCCAGCTTTTGGCCCTCGTAGAGCTCTTCGAAGCGGTAGTAGTGGGCGAGGTCGTCGAGGCCGGTGTCGGTGGGGTCAACGTCGGACCCTTCACCCTGATCTTTGATCAAATCGATGACATGGTCGACGTCCTCGAGGTTGCGTACCACGGTCCAGGCCAGCGGACCGGTCACTTGATCATCGGTGGTCATCGGCGGATCTAGTTTGTGGAAAGCTTCCTTGATCGCGTCGTAGAATTCACCGATGGTGACGTCGTCACCGTCGTGACCTTCTTCGACGTGCTCGTGGGCTTCATGGTCTTCGTGCCCGACCACTTCGAGCGGGCGCTCGATCTCCATGAAAACGGCCAGCGAATGTTTGGTCAGGCCAGACAGTCCAACCACCAGTCCGGGGTGCACGCCACCCGGTAAGTGTCCCGGATAACTTGGAATGAACTCTGGCTCGGCAATTTTTGGCTCGCCACCGATCGCTGCCAGCATATTGCAGGCCAAGGCCATGTGCAGCATCTCTTCCTGCACAACCTCGCGGATCGATTTGGCGGCGTTGTGGGTGTCTTCTTTGATCGACCATAACCCACATAGATAAGGCGGGATGGTTGAGAACTCGAGGGTCACCGCGGTCTGAAGCGCCTTTCGGAGCCAGGATAGGTGCTGCTCTTGTTGCAGCTCGTTTGCCTGTTTAGACCGGGTATCGTCAACTGCGAGAATCCCTTGCAAACCCTGCATCAACTGCGGGATCGAAGGGTTGCTGTGCTCCAAGACGGCTTGAATCTGTTCTTGGTTGGACATGATTCCGATGTCTCCGTGTCCTATTACATTCGTGCGTCGGCCGGTGGCTCAGGGGCCCGCCAGATGATCGGCCAACCGAAAGGCGACCGCCGTTAACGTGAGGGTTGGATTGACCGCCGACCCGGAAGGGAAGACGGCATTGGAGCAAATGTAGAGGTTGTCGGTACCGTGGACTCGGAGGTCGCCATCGGTGACACCG
This sequence comes from Acidobacteriota bacterium, assembly GCA_029263395.1. Classification (GTDB taxonomy): domain Bacteria; phylum Acidobacteriota; class Thermoanaerobaculia; order Multivoradales; family J023; genus JAAELT01. The sequence goes on from JAJCXO010000077.1 coordinate 6,156, forward strand.
AGCTCCGGTGTTGCCCCCATTCGGCAAGTGCCGGAGGTGTGGTGGCCACCCGGGTCCTGCAGCTCCTTCTTATTGATGGTGTAGCCCATGCTCTTGACCACACCTTCCATCATGTCGAGGTGTTTGTTGGCGTTGACTTTCGCTTTCGGCAACCGGTTGAACTCGATCTTCATCTTCGGCAACCCGAAGCGATTTTTACCGGGAGCGAGGGTCAAGCGATTACCGTGGCGCCCCTTCTCTTCGAGAAACGCCTGCAGTTCGGTCTCGCGGGGGCCGCGCAAGATTGCGTCGATTTCCTTGCGGGACTTACCCTGGACCATCAACGCGGCGAGGTCGATGTTAGGTAGAGCGCGATTTTTGAACAAGAAAATCTTGCCGTCTTTCTGGTACTCAGGGGTGTCGTAGGAGCGCGACATCAAGGTCGGGAAGTCGTACTCCTGGAACCAGCGCTCGTCGTTACGCAGCGATTTGCCACGTACCTTGAGCATCGAGTGTGACACGACGTATCGACCCAGCAGATCATGATCGTTACCGACGCCGTGCTCCCAATATTTGTTGCGGGACAGCATCAGCAACTTGGGTGACTCATAAGCTCCCGAGCAAACAATCACTTTGTCGGCGTGAGCGCGAATTTTCTCGCCGGTTTTCAGATCGAGATATTCGACTCCGGTGGCCCGCCGTTTAGAGTCCATCAGCACCTGGGTGGCGGGGGACTCGCTGCGGATCTCGAAGTTGACGTTACGGCTGTCGCTGCGCAACTCGTCGACAATGTACTGTCCGGAGAAGCGGGCACCGATCGGGCAATATTTACACGTGCCCGTTGTCATACATTTGCGATAACGCGCCACCGGCATCTTGCCAGGCTGGATGCCATGTTTCTCGAAGGCCTGGATCATCTCGCCGTCCGCCGCTGTGTATTCGAACGGCGGACGTGGGTAGGGCGCGCTGCGCGGTGACCAGTTTTCGCTGTCGTCACCACAGACCGAAAGATGGTCTTCGGCCTGCACGTAATAAGGCTCGAGATCGTCGTAAGAAAACAACCAATCGCCGCCCTCGCCGGTGCGACTGAAGAGCTCGAAGTCTTCGGGCTTGTAACGCAGGCACCAGCCGCCCCAGTGGACGGTGGAGCCGCCGTAGCCGGTGACGCGGGAACCGTCGAACACCCAGCCGGTATCGCCGATCGATTGGGTTTCGCCCGGCTGGTCGTAGGTGAAGGCGTAGGGCTGACGGTTCAACACCAGATAGTCCCACCAATAGCGGCGGTTCTTGGCCTCGACCTCGGGGCCGGCCTCCAACATCAAAATGGACGTGTTGTGGTTGTAATGCAGGATGCGCTTGGCGGCGGTGGAACCAGCCACTCCCGAGCCGACAAAAATGTAGTCGTACTCTTTGATCATGATGGCGTCTCCGAAGGCTCGTAGGCGCGGACTCGGGGTAGGCGGTTGTAGCGCGAGCCACCGAGATAACCTTTGTAGTTGCGGCCACCGAAGGATTTGTGGCCACTGGCGATGATGTTCACACGGATGAACTCATCGACCACATACTTCTTGGCATGAGCGAGGCGCGTCATCGGCGGGCCCTCGGGAATGCCATTGCGTAAGAACAGCAACGTGTAGGCGTTGCTTTCGCCGTAAATCTCGATCAGTTCCTCCACCACCGAGACCGCATTGGAATATTCGGCAGTGTAGTCCGGTTCCTGGTTCGTTTTAGCCTCGACGAATTCGAGCCAGGAGCTTTTGAGATTGGCTGAGTCATGGATCACGTTATCCCAGCAACGACCGATCTCGACGAATAATCGCCACAGCGCATCACGCTCATGTTGCGTGAGGTTCTGGCCTTCCCGTGGCAATAGACGGGGGTCGAGTGGATCGTGGCAGTAGTCACCACCGATCGGGCCATCGCTGACGTCTTGGTCAGTCATGAGATACCACTCCCTTAGTCCGTGGATAGAGAAGAGTGCGTAAACAGAATTGTGCCTGTTCTGCGTGTCAGCTTGTTACTGATGTTACCGGGCCACCACGGGTTAATGTCAAGGAAACTGAGCCAGAGAATTTTTCACTTTGCCGGCTACTGTATTTGAGAGGTCGGAGGGCGTTGGTTCAGATGGATTCTGAACTGAAGTTCCTTTGGGGACCGGTCAGATGGCTTGGACGGCGTCCCCAGAGCGTGGGTCAGCCAAGGACGACTTTGCCAGTCTCACGATCGTAGTTGACGATGTTCTCCCACTCCGATGCGTCGGAGCGAGCCACCATCGCGACCACCGGTTCAGTGTCGCTGCGATTGAACACTTCGTGTGGCACGCCGGGTTTGATGTAGATGAAGTCGCCAGCTTCGTTGTCGATCGTCTTCTTGAGGAAGTCGCCGTACTCGTGGCGGACTTTGCCCTCCAGAATGTAGAGCATGACCTCGAAGTCGACATGGATGTGGGCGTAGGCGACGCCGCCGGGAGGGATGGTGGCGATGTTCATCGATAGCTTTTCTGAACCGACGTTCTTCGCCGAGAGCCCAGCCTTATAGCGAATGTTGTTCCAGCCGCGGATGTTCTGGCCGCCGCGAATGACGCAAATCCCGTCGCCGTCCTCGACAACAGCTTTTAGATCTTCGTGTTCGGACATGTTGGTTGGATCTCCTCGAAGGTCGTGTTCAACTCGGTGGTGGTTGTTCCAGCAGCATGGTCAGTTTGCTAGCGTTCGATCGCGACCGTAGCCGGTGAGAATCGCGATGACGATGACGGCGAGCAACGCCCAGGAGTGGAAGTTGTGTAGGCCTGCCTGAAGCGGGGAGATGCGTTGTAGCTCGGGATCGGCGGTGAGGCTGGAGGCGAGAATCGTCGGGATGCAATAGGGCAGCAAGAACGGATAGGTACAAACGGTGATGTCCAATAGATTGGCGCGACGATAGGGTGTAATGCCGAAGCGTTCACCGAGTCGGCGAACGAAGGGACCGACCGCAAGGATGGCTACTGTCGAGTGAGTGGTGAGAAGTACTGCGACAGAGACGGTCGTAAAACTCCACACCTCGGCGCCGCGGGCACTGGTGGTGCGGTCGCGAACCGCGTCGAGAATCCTGCCAAGGATGCCGCTGGCTTCCAGGGTCGCGACCAGGCCCATCAACAACAGAGTGAAGATCGAAACACCGAGACCGCGTTCCATGCCTTCGACCAACAGGCCGCGGGCGCTGAAGCGTTCGGTGTCGATGTAGAGGATCTGGCTGGGGGATATCAAGCCAAGACTGAGACTGAGGAGCCCAGCCACGACGATGCCAGCCAGCAGCCCCTCAATGAGATGACTCCGCCGGAGCAGCAAAACGATGACAACCAGCGGTGCGGCGATCATCGGTAGGCCCAGGAGGTTGGCCTCTGACGCAGGATTGGTGCCCGTCACCCCTGTGGCGGCGCCAAAGGCGCCGTAGGCCAGCATTGCGAGCGCAGCTGCCGGCAACGCATAACGCAGGCGACTCCATACGACGCCTCCGAGATCCGTCTCCTGAGTAGCGGCCGATGCAATTGTTGTGTCTGAGACCGGAGAAACGTTGTCGCCGAAGGTTGCGCCGCCCAGGATGGCACCGAGCAGTACCGGCGGAGCGGCTCCGAGCGCGATACCCGCGGGGTAGAGCAAGGGGGTGCAAAGAATCAAGGTACCGAGACTGGTGCCGGTGGCGCTGGCGACCACACAAGCGATCAAGAAGGCGGCGATCACGAAGCCGGCTCCGACGACGCCGAGGCTGCCCGCCAGGCCGGTCAGAGCATCGATCAGGCCACTCGCACGCATCAGTGCGGCAAAAACTCCAGCCAGCAGCCAGGCCATGATCATCAGCAGGACGATCGGCTGACTCATGCCTTGGATGAGGGTCTCACAGTACCGGTGGCGATCTCGCGCCAAGGCCAGCCCGAACGCGATGGCGGCGAGTAAGATCGGCCAGAAGCCGCGCTCGTCTGGTGCTCCCGACAAGCTGAGCCAGGCAACTCCGCTCAGAAAGAGTATGAAAGGGGCAAGAGCACCGGCAGTGCCGCCGCGGAAAGGTAGCGTGCTGCCGGGGCCATCGTCGATCGCGTTCGGTCGTGTCATGATCGGGGTTGAAGCATACCGGAAGGAAGGCGCTGAGATGTCCAAACGAGCCAGGTCCGATGACACACCAACCGATGAGTTCACCCTCTACGACTTGCGGGTCGAGGTGGTTCAAGGTGATAAGGACATGGTCTGTAACCATCAAGTTGGAGACTATTTCGAGCTCAGCGGCGAGAACCTGACTCTGCCACCGGGGCAGAGCTTCCCGATCTATCCACTGGCGGCACTGCTGCCACTGCTGCCCGCCAAACAGCGCAAGACCCACGCCAACGATTGGATGACAACCGATACCGACATCGCCTGCCCAGATCCTCACTGTGGTGCTATTTTTCGTATCCGTCGCATCGGCGAGCGTACGTTCCGGCATGGCGACGTGACCGCTGTGCCTCTGCACCCTCAACCCTTGCACTTCCAATCCTTGCATCCCGAGTCCGATGCCGCAGACGACGATCGGGAGGCCGGCGAGTGAGTTGTCCGCGCCACGAACTGGCTCCTGGCTATTCGATCTCACGCATCATCAACGGTGGCTGGCAGCTGTCCGCCGGGCACAGTAGCGCCGCCATCGATCGCGAGGCAACAATTGACGCCTTGCTGCAGTTGCGGGACGGTGGGCTCACGACATTCGATTGTGCCGATATCTACACCGGTGTCGAAGAACTCTTCGGAGCCTTTCTGCGGTGTTACCGCGAACGTGGTGACGACCCGGCGCTCGATGGCGTCCAGATCCACACCAAGTGTGTACCGGATTTAGACGATTTACCCCATCTGACCCGTCGCCACATCGAAGCGATCGTCGATCGTTCCCTAATGCGGCTTGGCGTCGAGCGTTTGGATTTGGTGCAATTCCATTGGTGGGATTATCAAATACCGGGTGCTGTCGATGCGGCGGGTTGGCTGGCAGACCTGCAACGTGCTGGCAAGATCCGTCTTCTGGGCGTCACCAATTTTGACGCCCCGCGGCTGCGTCAGATCGTCGATGCCGGAATTGGCTTGGCGACGGTGCAGGTGCAGTACTCAGTCCTTGACCAACGGCCCAAGAGTGGGATGATCGACGTCTGTGTCGACCATGGGATCGAACTGCTTTGTTATGGTGCGCTGGCGGGTGGGTTCCTGACGGAGAAATTTTTCGATGTGCCTGAGCCGCTGGAACTGACCAACCGTTCGCTGATCAAGTACCGACTGATTATTGAAGAGGTCGGTGGCTGGACTGCCTATCAGAACCTGTTAGTGGTGCTGGCCGAGGTGGCGGCAAAACACCGCGTCAGTATTGCCAACGTTGCTGTTCGATGGGTCCTCGACCGGGCACAGGTTGCCGGAGTGATGGTCGGCATCCGCAACGCCGAGCACCTGGGCGACAATCTGCGTGCCCTCAGCTTACAATTCGACGCCGAGGATGAGGGTATCCTGTCGACCGTTTTGGCCGAGTTGAACCAACTTGCCGGAGACCCGTTTGATCTTGAACGGATCCCGTTTGGGCAGCACCGCCAGATCATGAAGACTGGGCTCAACAGCGAAGGCTAGCAGGCTGCCAGGACGTTGGAACCGTTGTAGAGTTGGCAGCCGCCGCGACTTCAGTGCGTGGCGTGCTAGGATTTGTCAGTCGCCGAGTCACGGCGACGGAGTCGTGCCAGTCTCGTGCGGCACCATCCGGCCCCTTTAGTTTGCCCAGCCAATCCACAATTCAAACAATTATGCCGTGAACCGGTAAGTCCGGGCTCCGGCGGCGCCGCACCCCGCGTCACTTAGCGTGTGGCCCTTAGGTTTTCCATGATCGAAGAACTGTTCCATATCGGGTCCTTTTCCGTCAGTCCTTTTGGCGTCATGCTGGTGGCCAGTCTGTCGGTCGCCTATTGGCAGTTGCGCAAGTCGATGCAGTTCTACCAACTCGGCGATGAAGAGGACGCCAGTGCGATCATCTTCGCCGCCGGTTTCTTCGGCATCTTGGGCGGCAAGGTGTACTACGCCATCCTGGCCGGCGATTGGCACTTGCTGTTCGATCGCGCCGGGATCGTCTGGTACGGCGGGTTTATTGGTGGCTTTGTGGCGTTGATGTGGACCCTACACCGGCGTCAGCTGCCGATCGCTCGTACCTTCGACGCTACAGCACCCGGGCTGGCGCTGGGTTATGGTGTTGGGCGCATTGGCTGTTTCCTGGTCGGAGACGATTATGGCAAGCCGACGGACCTACCTTGGGCGACCACGTTCAAAGTTGGCCTACCTCCAACGACAGCCGACAATTTGCGGCGCAGTTTTGGAGTCGAAACCCCACCGGAGTTGATCGGCGCGGATGGCTGGGTGGCAGTTCATCCAACCCAGCTCTACGAGACCGCGGCTGGATTCTTGATCTGGGGGATCGCCCTGTGGTTGTTACACCGTGGGCGGGAGATGCGACCTGGAATGCTGTTCTCGACGGTCATCGGACTATTGGCCACGGAGCGATTTCTTGTCGAATTTGTCCGCGCCAAGGATGATCGCGTGCTGGGCGACTTCACCGTCGCACAATTGATCAGCGTGTTGATCGTGATCATGACCATGGTGATTGCTTGGCGTCTTCGGCAGGTGGATGTAACCTCTTGACCGCGTTGACCCCGCCGCGTGTCCTAACGATCGCTGGCTCTGATTCCGGTGGTGGCGCTGGGATTCAAGCCGACCTCAAGACCTTCGCCGCCCATGGTGTCTACGGCATGTCGGTGGTGACTGCGATTACCGCTCAGAACACCTGCGAGGTGACCGCGATCGAGACCATCTCACCGGCGGTTGTCGCGGCGCAGATCGATGCGGTGTTCGATGACATCGGCGTCGATGCGGTCAAGATCGGCATGTTGGCGTCCGCCGCGATTGTCGAAGTCGTCGCGTCCCGACTCGCTGTGCATCGGCCTGAGGTGGTAGTTCTCGACCCGGTGATGATCGCCAAGAGTGGCGATGCCTTGCTGCAGGATGACGCAGTTGCAGCGTTACGCGACCAGTTGTTCCCCTTGGCCTCCCTGCTGACTCCCAACTTGCCGGAAGCTGAACGTTTGACCGGCCTGGGGGCGGCGAGTGAGGCGGACTGTCTGGCAGCAGCGCGTCAACTCGCTCAACATGGTGCCGCGGTACTGATCAAAGGCGGCCACCGTGTTGGACCTGAGAGTGTTGGACCTGAGATCGTAGATCTCTTGCTCGATGGGCAAGGGGTAAAACGTTACCGCCACCCTCGCCAGGCGACAACCTCAACCCACGGCACCGGCTGTACGCTGTCGTCGGCGATCGCTGCTCGCCTCGGTGCCGGGGCAAACTTGCGCAGCGCGGTGGCCGGAGCAATCGACTACCTGCAAGGAGCGATCGCGTCGGCGTTCCCACTGGGCGCGGGGCACGGTCCGGTACATCATTTGTATCGATTGGCAGAGGTGCCGGAATAACAGACGGGCTACATCGATAGACCGATCTTATCTAGCGGATCGATGCTTTGCGGGCTGGCGTCAACGACGCAAGACGCGCTTGCGGAGTGAGGTTCTCGTATAATCGAAGCCCGCCTTGTCCGCGCCGCAAGTGCAGAACTGGAGATCGCCATGACTCGACGCATCACATACCTGTCTACACCAGCCTCTTTGTGCCTTGTGTTGTTGTTGATGGTCCTGTCCGGGACGTTGCCACTCGTCGCTCAAGACGAAGGGACCGAAGCGGTTTCTGCCGGCGAAGCCGTGCCCAGCCCTGAAGCCGCGCTCAGCCCTGAAGCCGTGCCAGATAGTGCCGTCTCCGATGGTGAGACTAGGCTCACCGAAGGGACCGGGGCTGTCGATGAGGTGTTGGACGGCGTGGTGTTGGACTCGATCGACGTGAATGTAGTCAACGTCGAGGTTTATGTGACCGATAAGAAGGGCAATCGGATCACCGGTCTCAAGAAAGACGACTTCGAACTGCTGGCGGATCGCAAACCGATCGCGATCACCAATTTTTTTGCCGTCGAAGGGGGGAATGCCAGCACCGAGACCGGCCGACCTTTGGCGTCGGACGCCCTCGATCCCCGGTTGCAGGCGGATCCTCGCCGTCGCAAGGTACCTGAAGATCAGCGGCTGCATCTGATCGTTTATGTCGACAATCTGAATCTGCGCCCGTTCACGCGCAATCGAACCATCCGCTACATTCGAGGCTTCCTGCGCAATCGATTACGGCCCGGCGACGAGGTCATGCTCGCCACCTATGAGCGCGCATTACATATCCGCCATCAGTTCACCAGTGATCCTGAGATCATCAGCTCCGCCCTCTATGAGGTCGAAGAGATGTCCGGCATGGGAGTCCACGCCGACTCCGACCGGCGCGATATTCTGCGGGATATTTACGAGGCAGACAACATCAACGAGGTTCGTGGGCGAGCGACGCAATACGCCGAGTCCCTGTTCAGTGACATGCGTTTTGCGCTCGATGCGCTCAAGGATCTGGTCGACACCCTCGCCGGGCTGCCGGGTCGAAAAGCGATCCTGTATGTCAGCGACGGCCTGCCGATGCGGGCTGGGGACGACATCTTCCACGCCATGTACGTTCGCTTCACCGACAGCAGCGACAACTTGTTGATGGTTGGTTTGCGCTACGACATGTCGCGCCTTTTTCTGGAGTTGACCTGGCGGGCGAACACCCATCGCGTGACGTTCTACACCATCGATGCTTCGGGGCT
>JAJCXO010000078.1 GCA_029263395.1 Acidobacteriota bacterium
TCGCGCTTGGATTCCTCGCCAGCCTAGCGGCTGCCGAGGAACGCGCTGGTTTGATTGTCGAGGAGATACCGGTAGGAGGTGCGCTGGCGGCGGCGGGTGTTGAGCCCGGCGATCAGTTACTTTCCTGGAGTGCACCCGGGCTCTCGGGCACCCTCGCATCACTCTTCGACTGGTGGATCTTGGCCCATGGCGAGGCCTGGAAGTCGGCCATCCAGCTGACTGGGAAACGTGACGGAAAGCTGGTCACGTATCAAGTTCCACGTGGAGATTGGGCAGTGCAGCTGCGGCCAGTTCTGCCACAGGGTTTGGCCGACATCAACTGGAGCGAGACGCAGCCGTGTTCGCAGTGGACCGATCCAGCGACTTGGACTCGGTGGCTCGACCGTCTGGCCCCCGACCGGCTCGATCGCCCGGATCTTCTCGCCTGGTTCCGGCTTCAGCAGACTCGTTGCGCTCTCAGCGAGACGGATCCGCCAATAGATCGACAGCAGCTAATCCAACTAGACGGCCATCTAGAAGTTGCCGCAGGTCTCTTGCCCTCTCAGTTTCAGCGTATCGCCTTCTGGTTCTTGGTGGGTGAAGCCTATCGGGACGCTGGCCATCGAGACTCGAGCTTGGACTCTTTCCGTCGATCCCAAGACCAAGCCACGGCAGAAGAGCCGCACCTCTGGTGGGCCTCAGCGACGTTTGCCGTCGCCCAGGAGTTGCTGAAGAAGAGAGATTTCGAAGGGGCACAACAACAGACCGAGCCGGCTCTGGTTGCGGTCCGAGCCATGGCCCCCGGCAGTCTTCTCGAGGCCCGTATCCTGCGCGACAGCGGGTACATCCAAGAGCACCTAGGGACTCTGGAAGAGAGCTACCGCCACATCCGAGCCGGCCTGGAGATGCTGGAACCGCTCATCGTCACGGCGTCGGAACGGGCGAGACCTTGGCGTAATCTCGGCATTCTCCGCGCCAAACAAGGCAATCTGAAAGACGCTCAGCTGCACTTCGAGCAAGCCCTGGAATGGGGACACCGCATCGCTGAGCCGAACGCTCTGACGGCAACCATTTTCAACAATCTAGGGATGGTGGCTTATAGCCGAGGAGACTTGGCCAAGGCTCAGTGGCTCCTGAAGGAAGCTCAACGCCGCAAGGTTGCAGCGGCGGGCGACAAGCTCGTATCCCCCTCGACCCTGGTGAACCTCGGCATGATAGCGGTCGAACTAGAAGACTACCGTTCGGCCGGGCAGTATTTCCGGGAGGCCTTGACGACCCAGCAGCAACGGGATCCAGAGTCCCTCGGTATGGCAACCCTGCTCAACAATCTGGGGCGCCTTGAGCGGCTGCTCGGCCGGCTCGCCGAGGCACGCCGGTATCATCAGCAAGCGCTCGCCATCCAAGAGCGCATCTCGCCCTCCAACCTGGTCATCTCGGAGTCGCTCGAGCGTTTGGCCCAGGTGGACGAAGCGGAAGGCAGGTGGGAGGCGGCAGCCACCGGCTACCAACGGGCCCAAGCCCTGCGAGAAAGCCTTGCGCCGTCGACAAGCCGCAACGCGATCTTGCTGCGGCGGATGGCAGAGCTGGCCCATAAACGTGGGCAGGTCGACTCAGCCCAAGCCTTTTATCACCGCGCGGTGACCCTGGTCGAAGAACGCTTGGAAGATCTCGGCGGCAGCCACGAGCAGCGGCAAGGATTTCAGAGCCAGTTGGGTCCTCTATTTCGTGACTACATCGACCTACTCGTCGAGATCGGTCAAGACGCCACCGCCTTCGAACTCCAAGAGCGCTCGCGGGCAAGAATCTTCCGCGAAATGTTGGCAGAGCGGGATCTCGATCTCGGCAACAGCCTGCCAGACGAGTTGGCGCAGGAGCGCCAAGCCTTGGCCGGTCGTTACGATGAAATATTCATCACCCTAGCGTCTTCAGCCGAACCCCTCGACGAGGCCGAGGCTCGTCGACTAGATCAGGAGCTTGCGGAAGTACGCTGGCGGCGCGAGGAACTACTCGAGAAGGTACGCCAGCAATCGCCGCGGCTGGCAGCGCTGAAGTATCCTCGCGCCTTGTCGGTAGCGGAGATCAGGGCGACTCTTGATCCCGGCACTCTGCTCCTGGCCTACAGTGTCAACCAAAACAGCTCGTTGGTGTTTGCCCTCTCCAAGGAGGAAGGGTTAGAGGTCCACAGGCTAGCCCTCGGCGAAGCGCAGTTGCGTCAGGAAGTTGAAGGGTTCCTATCCTTGGTTCAGCAGAGCACCGGGTCGGCTTCCCGTCGCGCAAGGCTGCGAGCGACCAGCTTACGGGTGGCCGGCCAGCGGCTGTTCAATGTGTTGCTGCAACCCTACGAAGATCGGATCGGCCAGGCCAAGCGATTGCTGTTGCTGCCGGACGGCCCGCTCTACCAGCTGCCTTTTGCAGCCCTCATCAGAGAGATGCGGACCGCTTCTCTCGAGACCGTCGGTCGCCGGTGGCAATACTTGGTGGAATGGAAACCGGTGCATTTTGTATTGTCGGCGAGCCTCTACGCAGACCTGCGGTCCGAGCGTGCACCACCGCCAGAAGATTGGCCCTTGGTTGCATTTGGAGCGCATCTTTCACCAGACCTCGAGTTGAATCCCAGAGATGGCGAGACCAGGGTTGCCGAGACCAGGGTTGCGGAGACCACCGACCCGGAGCCGCCCCCAACAAATCGAAGAGGATTCGATCTACCCGCGCTGCCGGCAGCTCGTCGGGAGGTGGAAACAATTGCGGCCCTCTTCCCGGGCGGCCGGGCCTACCTCGGTGCAGAGGTTACCGAAGCGCGGATTCGGGAATTGCCGCCGCGGGTGGGCCTACTCCATTTCGCGACTCACGTGCGGCTGGATGAGAAACATCCGCTCGATTCGGCGCTGGTGCTTGCCACTCCTGAACCCTCAAACGATGGCCAAACCAACGGTCTTCTCCAAGCGTGGGAGATCTTCGAAGGCGTGCGGGTCGACACCGAGATGGTGGTGTTATCCGCTTGTGAGAGCGCACTGGGCAAGGAGGTCCAAGGAGAAGGCCTAATCGGCTTGACCCGGGCCTTTCATTTTGCCGGCGCCCGCTCGGTCGTCGCCTCGTTGTGGCCTGTTGCGGACACTGCCACGGCGGAATTGATGGCACGCTTCTATCGCTACCTCAGCCTTGGTAGATCAAAGGATGAAGCCTTGAGGGCAGCTCAGTTGGAATTGCTGAGAGGCGAAATCGGCGACGAAGCTGCGGCGCCCATCTATTGGGCAGCCTTTCAACTCAGCGGTGACTGGGGCGGCAACTGGAACGACGATACGGATCGTTGATCGGCTGGCCCGCAAAATCAGAAAGCCCAGGATGGCCGAAGCAACACACTTCGCGAGCCGCCCTGGGCTGAGACTACAGACCGCTCTCAGCAACTAGAACGATGACGGCGGATCAACCTCGCCTCGACAGGAGTCAGAGATCCCGCGGCATCCGAGGGTCGATTGGATGACGACACAGCCCTGGCTCTGCGCTTCGCCGACCAGACTGTTCAGGGCCACGTTACATGAGGCGGACGTGGCGCCACCTTCGGCGAAAAAGCCGCGCCGAGTGCCATCGCACATCGCGTCGAACCCGGCGACCCAACAATTCACACCGTCATGTGGTGCCGGTGTCGAATTTGCTGCTTTGGTCTCCGTACCACTAAATAGGAAGAGGCCGGCGAGCAAACACACCGCGATGATCGAAGTTTTGACAAGAGTCGGTTTCATGAAGGAGTCCTCCGAGGAAAAAGGTGTAGTGATGACCCCTTGGGCACGTTGCCCATCGCGTGAATGTAGATCGCGGCTGGGCTGCTCTGGGGAGCGCCGTGGTCGCCGAGAATCCTTTCGGTTGTCGATTGGGTGCCATCACTAAATCTGATAACGGAGGTTTTTTAGAAGTGGCCGGTGCAATCTCGTGGCAGATTCATTTTGGTACCATCGAGACCCGCGACCCAAGGTTCCTTCGCGCCAAACATTCGAGCCAGACAGGGGAGCTTTTTGAGCAAGGCGTTGCTTCGCAGCGAAGTTGGAGAAAGTGATCTCGAGAGCGAAGTGGGTGTTTCCCAGCTTCGAGAAGACGGTGCGTTGACAGCCTATGTTCGTCAATTGGGAGACCGCCTGGAGCCGGTCTCTGGCCCAGTCTTCGACCGTTTCTGGCAAGCCCTTGTATCGGCGACGCAACGGGAACTCCGTCGTCGAGGCCTGTGGAATAGCCCACCGCGGTTCGTCGGGCTGGAAGCCGCCGAAACTTGGAGCGATGAAGCCTTGGCGGAACTGGTCTCCGACTGTTACGTCTTTCTGATGCAAAGGATTCAGACCCTCCATCAGCATCTGAAGCTGAAGCCCAATGTCGACGGCCTGGTTTTACTCAATGTGAAACATTTTGTCTATGAACGACAAAAGCGTTGTGACCCGCTGGGCTTTCGAATTTTTGACATCACTCGCGCAGCTGTTCGTCAGGCTATCGACCAGGGAACCCTGAGAGTTGTTGCCGGCGATCCGAGAATTCAAAATTCCACCCTGCTAGAACCACGTCGTCGAACGGTCCTGGAAGGTTCCCCGACGCTTGAATCCCCAGAAGCTGCAACTCCGGAAGAAGGCACAGGGCCGCCGCAAGCTCACCATCTATTGAGAGAGAGCTGTGAGACTTGGGTCGATGCGCTCATACCGGAACTGCTCCTCGCCCACGGCCGTCAGCGCCAGGCGGTGGCCAGTCGCCTAGCCCAAGCCCTCGCAACCCTGGACTCGCGGGACGTGGGGAGCCTAACCTTCAAAGTCCTAGTTGATGGGCTGAAGGCTGCCGCACGAATTCGCTGGAAAGCGGTGTGGGTTCAAGACCAAGGATGGGAGGAACCGGTCGAGAAGGGACAACCCAGCGGTGGCTACCGAAGTCGACCGGCAAGCCCAAGCTCCGCCATCGTTCTTCAGCCCCTCACCTTCGAAGACGAGGATCACTTCAGAGTCTTGACACGCGAAGTCTCAGAAGCTGTAGAGTCCGCAGGAGTAACCATGCCGCACCGCCAACATTTGACCCGGCTGTGGGAATTCCTGCGCACCAGCAGCGCAGACCCAGGCAGCGCCACAGTCCCCTCTCGGCGCCGGGTTGCGGAGTTGTTGGACATTCCTCGCTACCTTCTTCCGGAACTCTACACACAGCTTGGTAAGATCATCGAGCATTGTCGGGAGCAGGTGCAGCCACCAACCCCGCGCCGCCATAGCGGAAGGAACCTGTGATGGCCACCCCTCAGCCTGGTCAAGTCGCCGACGAAGCCCTTTACGGTTATGGCGAAGCCTTGCGGTTTCTGGGCGACCGAATGGGCGAAGGCCCTTGCCCGGGTGACCTCTTCTTGGTCGAAGCAACCGCTGAAGCTCCCCTCGAATGGTTGGTGGTGGAAGCGGCTGGCCCGGAAAGCTGGAAGGTGGTTGCGGCGGATCTCTGCCCGATGGCTGGCACCACCGATGTAGTGCTCGATGTCAACGGTTGGGCCGGGCCTGTGACCCTGCGCTGCGGAGTCTCGGCCACTCTACCCGACGCCGCCCTGCGTCCAGATCTGCGTACCGGCATCGTACCTCCAGAGGTTATTGAAGCGGTCCGCCACAAAGTCGGGGCTGTGCGGTCGGGGGAGCTGCGAGGGACGTCGTGGGAACAGGAGACAGATGCGGAAATCGAGTACCAGGATTGGTGCTCTGAGGTGCTACAGCCGGCGCTCCAAGCGCTCGAGTCGGCTTGGCCCGCAACCGCGTCGAATTTTATGTCGATTCCTGCAGTGTCGAGTCCCGCGGTGTCGAAACCTGCGGTGTCGAAACCTGCGGAGTCGAGTCCTGCAGTGTCGAGGCCTGCAGTGTCGACTGCTGCGGTGGCGCCCGGGCCGGACACCACCGTGACACCTGCTGGTGGACGCTTCACCGGATGGCAAATGGCCGCTGCCATCGTGGTCACGGCAGGCGTCACCTACGTGTTGGGCGTCACCGGACCGAGCCACAAGCCACCGGACGTGCCGAACGCCTCCCCTCAGCTGAACCCCCAACTCGAGTGGTTTCAACCCGCCACCGATGTCCGCCGCGGTACCGAGCGGGAAATCCTCCTGAATCCCCAAGCAGAGTGGGTGACCATAGTTCTCGAGACCTGGGATCCGAAACACTTCCCGTCCTATGCGGTTGAGTTGGAGCGTAGCTCCGGTGCCGAAATGCTGTGGGCCAGCAGTGACCTGCAACGGCAGGGCGCCTCGGAGATTATCTTCACCTTACCCGCTACTATGTTGTCGCCAGGGCCTTATCTCCTTCGTCTCTCCGGACATCAAGACGGTAAAGTCCGCCGGCTTGAAGAGTTCTCTTTTACGGTCAAACCGGCCGAATAGAGCTGGCGACGTGGAAACGCAGCAATTCTGCACGCAACACATCTCCGAAACCACCACCTCCTTGACCACTCCCCTCACCTATCTGGCTCTGCTCTGGATGCTGCTCTGCGCCTCGCTATCGCTGGCGGCGGGCGATACCTTGGAAGAAGCACGCCAGCACCATCTTGCTGGCCAGTGGCGTCAAGCTTTGGACGCCTATGCCGAAGTTGCGACAAATGGCGAGCCAGCGGATGCGGCAATCGCCCGCAACAACGCCTGCACTATCTACAACCTTCTGGCAGAGTATTCGACTGCGCTGGAACAGTGCCAGCAGGCTCTGGCCCTCCGACGCACCCTGGACGACGAGCGCCGCCTCGCACGCACGTTGAATAACCTGGCGGTCGCTCTCCAACACCTGGGGCGCTACGACGAAGCCACCGCTAGTTATCGTGAAGCGTTGGCGATCAACACACATCGCAGCGACTTCGAAGCGCAGGCGATCAACCACCAAAATCTCGGCCTTGTTGCCACCGCAGCCGGGCATTATGGACCTGCTTTGGAGTCTTTTGGCCTAGCCCAAGCACTGACCGAGCAGCATGCCGACGAGCCATGGGCAGCGCGCCAGAACTCCCTCGCTCGATTCAATCGCGGCGTAGCACTCGAAAAGGTTGGCGCCTACCGCGAGGCGCTAGCCCTCTATCGTGCGCTGGTCGACGAACCCGATGGCCTGAGCGCATCCGACGAGGCGGCGGTGTTGGTCAACCTCGGAGTGATCTACCGCAATTTAGGTGATCCGGTGAAGGCGGTGCTCGCCTTGCAGGAAGCAACCGAGGCTTATGACAAGCTGGAGGACACCGCGGCGCTGTCCAACACCTGGCTCAATCTCGCCTTGGCCTACCACCTCAATTTGAACCGCCTGGACGACGCTGAGGCCGCCTATCGTCGTGCCTTGGATCTCGCTCGAGCGAGCGGTGATCGATCCGAGGAGATCCAGGATCTCTTTTACCTCGGCCGTTTGTTGCTCGACACCAATCGGCTGCAGGAAGCCGAAAGCATCTTCGAGACTTGCCTGCAAGTAGCAACAGACTCCGGTTCCGCTGAGGGCCAGTGGTCAGCGTTGGCCGGACTCGGTCGCGCCGCAGCCTTGGATGGTCGCTCCCATCAAGCACTGGAACATCTCGAGCGCGCGATCGACGCCATCGAATCGGTGCGCGCTGGGATCGCCGCCGGTGCCCTGAGATCGGGTTACTTTGGCGACAAACGTCCGGTGTATGCCCAAATGATCGAGATCCTCGCTAGTCTCGAGGCAGAGGAGTCGGCGGCCGGGTACCCCCAGCGGGCTTTAGGCGTTGTGCAGCGTGTCAAGTCCCGCGAGTTGCTCGACAGCCTGGGTGGCGAACACGGACCGATGACACCGGCGACCGCTGACCAGCTCATTGCGAGATTGGCAGAGGACGCCGCGGGAGATGGCGCGGTTGTGCTCGAATACTTCGTCGGTGAAGACAACCTCTTTCTGTGGGTGATTCATGCGGACGAGATCCGCATGCTCGCGCTTGGCCCCGCCCAACCGATTCTCGATAAGGTCAGCGCGGCCTACGCGCTTCTGTCGCGGGCGGTCAGCCCGCCGCCGGAGCTGCTCGAGTCGCTGGCGAATCAGCTGCTTCCCGGCCTGGAAGGTGAGCTCGCTGAAGCCACCCACCTGCACATCGCTCCAGACGCTGGTTTACACTACCTTCCGTTCGAGATCTTGCAGAGGCCTGGCTCCTCCCAGGTATTGATCGACCAACTGGTAATTTCCTACCTACCGAGTGCCTCCGCACTGCGTCCACACCTCGACTCGGCACCCGCCAGACAGCTGATGTTGGCGGGCTTCGGTGCCCCCAGCCTGCCTAACCAGAGCACCGATTCGCTAGCTGGGCGCATGGCCCAACGGTTCGAGCTTGGCCCGCTACCGGCCGCAACCCGCGAATTGCAGGCCATCGAACGCATGTTGCCTGGCGAGAACCTTATCCGCATCGCCGAACAAGCCACCGAAGCAGCCCTGCGCGACGCGGCAACGGTTGGCGCCCGCGTTGTCCATCTCGCCACCCACACCATAGTGAATGGCCTTCCCGACCAGGGCGCCGCCATCCTCCTCAGCCCTGATGCCGAGGACGACGGATTGCTCCGCCCGGCCGAAATTGCCACCTTCGACTATCAGGTCGACCTGACGGTGCTCGCCGCTTGTCGCTCTGCTCTGGGTGCCGTCGAGGAGGGCCGTGCCTTTGCCTCCCTCACCGGTTCGCTGCTCACCGCCGGATCATCGGGGGTCATCGCCAGCTTGTGGGACATCGGTGACGAGGCCAGCGCCACGTTCATGGAACAACTCTATTATCAGTTGGGGCAAGGCGAGTCGCCGGCTGAAGCCCTGCGTCAAGCCAAGCTCCGCCTGCGGGCGGATCCCGCCTGGAATCGCCCCGAGCTCTGGGCCGCCTTCATTTTGGTCGGCGACGCGCCGCCGATCGTCGACCGCCGAACGGTACCGCTCTGGGGGTGGATCGTTGCTGGCACGGTCCTGCTGCTGCTCGCCGCTGCGGTTCGACGACAGCGTCAACGTCGCTAGAGCCCATCCGGTAACGCCGGTTGTCCGGTCGCCCCTCTGGACTGCGCGCGCGGCTGCGTGACTCGCCTCGGCGCTGGAACTGCGGCGCAGCCCACAAGATCAACCGAACTTTCGATGCGTTTGTAGATAATATCTATCTAGCTAGCTAGATAGCGGATCTACTGGACCACAATCCACGGCGCCAAGCCGGTCTCGAAGCCATCCGCAAAAATCAAACCACCTTCGACGATCTCCAACACATCGTTAGCCAAGGCCAGCTGGATCGCCATCCCTTGTGGATCCTGCAACTGCGTCAACAGTGGATCTAGAGACACCAGACTCTGGTTACCGATAGGCGCGTCGGTAGCAATCGGTAGATGTACCGAGATCAGCTGGCCTGGGACCTGATTCAACGAGGCATCGGCGGAGACGAAGTCGACCCAAACCCTTCCGGGTACACTGTCGTCGACGTTGAAGGAGGCGCTGCCATGTCGCGGGTCCATCACCACCGTCGGCAAACCCCCGGCGAGATCTGGATCGTAACGCAGCACAACTTGTCCGCTGCCGATCTCAAACAACTCCGAGGTCTCGACCCCGAGCACCGCAACCTCACCGGGTCCGACGTCATCTCCCTCGGCCGACAGCTCGTAAGGATCTCCGGGGGCACGGATCTCCAGGGCACCGGAACGCGGCACCAAGGAAATCGGCTGGCCGTCAGCGTCGAACACAAAAGTATCGGCTAGATCGAGCTCGAGCTCGAACTCTTGACCGGGGGAAAGGGTTGCATGCAGACGGAAGAAGAGTACGGCCAGCGGGCCGTCCGCCCAGTTGATGGTTGCCGACAGTGATTCGAATTCGATCAGAGTCGTCTGGGTACCATCGTCAAAGGTTTCGATAACCTCGGCATCGCCGTCCTCACTGAAGACGATGACCTCTTCCAACGTTGCGAACGGTCCGCCCGTCCCATCTTGGGTGCGGGCAGCGCTTGCGCTTCGGAAACAGATTTGCCCCTGTGAGATACCCCGCGGTGCGTAGGTGCGCAAAACGATAGCAGCCATGTCGCCGGCCTCGGCCATGGTGTCGTTGATCCGCAGGGTCATTTGTCCGCCTCCAGCGTGGAGCGTGCTCGGCAGACAGACCATCACCACCAACAACAGGACAATCCACCAACTCGAGGTTTTGGATCGATCAAGGGTCAAAGTCATGAGGTTTATCCTCTTGGGGCTAATCCCTGGTTGATTCCGCGGCAACATCGACCGAAAACAAGACAGGACCCGAGGTCGCAATCAAATTCTGGGCCGAATCAAAGGCCTCGACATTCCAATAGTAGATCACACCGCGATCGAGATCCTCCGTCAATGCCACCGATATCTCGACTTCAGGCCGGTCAACCTCAGATCGCCACAGCACGGTGTCATCGATCTGGCGCAGATCCATCGCATACGTGGTGGCACCGGCAACCGTTCCCCAGCTGAAACTGGTCGGCATCGCCGCAATCAGCCCCCGAGGCGACGTCGAGTCGATGGTGGCACTGCGGGTCACGTCATTTGCGATGGGCGGCGCCAGCGGTGGCGGGCCGGGTTCCAGGCTCTGCCACACCCACCCAGCGCCGATCGCCAGCACCGCGGCTGCCGCCAGCTGCAATCTT
Source organism: Acidobacteriota bacterium (assembly GCA_029263395.1). GTDB lineage: Bacteria > Acidobacteriota > Thermoanaerobaculia > Multivoradales > J023 > JAAELT01. The sequence goes on from JAJCXO010000078.1 coordinate 10,558, forward strand.
CTAACTTTCCGGCCGACCGAGACCGCAGGCTGCAAAACGGCAGGCTTGATCTCGGCAACAGTCGAGCTTCCCAACTCTGGTATCGACTCGGATTCTTTGGCGTTGTCTTGTTTGCTAAGTCGCCGTGAAACCAGCTGGCTGGCTTCGTCGATCCTGGCGATCAATGTGTTGAGCGCAAACGGTTTAGACAAAAAGGCAACGTCACCCAATCGCAAACGGCGCACCAGGGTCGGCTCGTCGCTCCGACTCGACACCAGCACCACGGGTAGGCTGGCATCGATCGCCAACATGCCATCGGTCAACTCGACGCCGTTCAAACCAGGCATCAAAAAATCGCTGACCAATAGATCGAATCGCTCGGCTGCTGCCTCAGCCAACCGTAAGGCTTCATCTCCGCGAGCCGCCACCGTGACTTTGTGGCCAAGATCCTCGAGCAACTCGCAGGTCGTGTCACGCAGGTCCAGGTTGTCGTCGACCAGCAGGATGTTCAGGGTTTGACTCACCGGTTCACCTTATCGAAGTTTGCTCCACCAGCACGCCGACTCTAGTCGGCACCCGATGAACGCAACATGAACGCGTCGGGTTGTCGCACCCAAACTCCGAGAGCTGGATCCCCATCATCGTCTGAGATGATCTGGTCGAGACGATAGCCACGCTTCAAAAAGCCCTCGAGCTGGGGAAAGTCAGCAACCGGATACTTCGAATAATACCGGTGGTCACCCACCGACGTATCCAATAACAGCTTCGGGTGTGAGGCCTCCAACTCAGCCATCAAAACTTCCCAGCCACCGTCGACGATGTGCTCCGAAGTGTCGACTCCGGGCTGATGGTTTTCCCACGGCAACATACCGGTGAGGTAGTTGGTGTTGCTGTACCTGCTGGCCGGCCGACGATCAGAGAGCACGTAGAGTTCAGGATAATACCCCCAGACAAAAATCGTGTCGTCTGGCTCGCTGCCTCGGGCAATGGCATTGAGCGCTGCTCGGCGCACTGTGTCTGGCTTCGTTTCGCGATAGATGTTGAACCAGGCAATGTCTTTCTGGAAGCGATGGAGGGGCATCGCCAACCCTACCAACACGGCGGCAACAACCAGGCCTCGGCCGGCATATGCGAGGTCCGGCAGCTGCATCCGGCGCATGCTCACTGGCTTGGTCAACGTCCAAGCACGATCGATCGTCCAGGCGGTGAGCAGGCAGGCGGCGGGAATGATCTGGATGAAATAGTGCCCAAAATTACGCCCGCTGTACGAGGCACCGAAGTAGGCCAAGGCGAACCACAAGGTCAACAACAGGCGGGCTCCAACTTGACGATGGCGCACGAGGTTCCAGAGCGCCACGCTACCCTGCCAAAGGGTCGCCAAAAACAGCAGCATGTTGGCGGTCAGGTAGTGGCGGCGATGAGCAAACGGATTGAAACCCGCCCAGCGCTGCTCCCAACCGACAATCTTGGCGTAATGGTCAACGTTGTATTGCCAGAAGTAGAGCACGAAGTCAGGCAGTGCACCGGCCGCCCAGAAATACGCCACCGTGGCCGTCAAGGTACCCGCAAAACCAGCGAACAGTAGAGCCGCGATTCGGACGGTGGCGACGCTCCACAGTCGGCCGTGCCGCCATTGCCAAAACAGCACGAAGAGTCCGCCCGCTGCAGCATCGAAGGCCGCGGGTTGTTTGCTCAAGAAGGCACCGGCGTAACACACCCCTGCCAACACGAAAGGCCACACGCTGCGATCGCGCAGCTCTCGGCTATCGTGCGGACCTCCGCCATCACGCCGGTTACCGTGAAGACTTCCGTTCTCGCGCAGACCTTGCCACAGCGCCAACATCCCTACAGTCGTGCAGACGATCATTGGCCACTCGGTGTGGAACGCCAGCATCTGACTACGGCGGTAGGTATAGGACGCGATCACGAACAACAACGCAGCCCAATAGCCTACCGCTGCTCCGTGAGGCCCTGGCCAAAGATCTCTGGCAAACCGAAACAAGAGAAACGCAACTCCCAGAATCAGCAGCAGAAGCCCCCAATGCACGGCCCACATGTTGTGGATTCCGGCGACCGCAAAAATCAGTGCGTACACGACGTAGGTCAAGGGACCCCGCTGATCGATCGCGTCGCGGTACGGTACGCCACCCTCGAGCCACGAGGCGGCGATCAAGGCGCTGACCGATTCATCCACGTCACGGATCGGATAGTCCGCCAACGGCAGCCGAAGGAAGCAAAGCAGCAGGAAAAGGCCGAAAAACACGACACCGGTCAGCAACCGGCTGCGATGCCACTCGGGAGGGCCCCCTGCTCGCCGCCTGACCACAACCAGGTCGCGCCACATTGTGAGACTCAGGAACAGCAGAAAGAAAAGCACCAGCAGCATATTCAAGACGCTGTAGGCAGCAAAACGATCCGGGCGAAGCAGGAAGAAGCCAGCGCCACAGGCGAAAACAGCAACCTGCGCTGCAGCAAGCAGCCGCTGTCTAACCACCCCACCGGGACCGGAGCGTGTCAACAACGGAACCAGTGCCAACACCGCCCAGTAATAGCGCGAACTGACCGCCAGGACAAAAAACGGTATCAAACCGAGCAACAGGGCATCGGCAAACTGACGACGGGGCATGACCAACAGGTATAACGCCAACAACACCGCGGCACTGGCGGCATAGAGGCCACGTTGACGCTCGAACATCGTCTGACGAGCGCCTTTACCCTCGTCGAGATCGAGGGTGCGAATGTCGTGGGTGAAGACATGCTTGAGGCCAACCCGCCGCTGGCCATATAGGTGGTCCGCATGGTGAGAGCCGAGGTTGTCTACAAATTCGGACCACGCTTGGGTCCCGTGGCCAGTCAAACAACCGATGCCAACTCCCAAGCCACAGAACAGGCCAAACGCAACGAAGAACACCACCATCCGGCGCTGTACCTTTCCGTGCCAAGACCTGCCGTGCCACACCCTGCCGTGCCACACCCAACGCCATAACAACGGTACCGCTGCCGAGGCGACAAACACCAAAGGAAAAACTCTCGACAACGTGGCATAAGCCAGGCATCCCGCTGCCGTCAAAGGACGCCCGCGACGAGCAGCAGACAATCCCAAGCCGATGGCGCAGAACCAATCGTATTGGAGAAAGCCGCCAATCAGCCGTGCGTTGTTGACCGGTGTCAGCGTGAACAACAGAAGAACCAGGGTTGCAGTATGAAGACCGAAAACTCGGCCCAGAACAACAAACGTGACCACCAGCAACACCAGGTCCAAGGCACAAAGCGCCTTCAGCAGCAGTGTGCTCGAGGCCTGGAAGCGACCGGCCAGGGCCTCCCCTACCACCGTCCAGAAAGGGCTGGGGTTGTAACCACGGTCGGTGAAGATCCCGCGCCAGCTCCTGGCCGGCAACTGGGTCTGCAGCGCCGCTACATCGCGTCGGAAACTCTCCCAACGTTCAGCGGAGAACTGGTCGGCAGGCCGGAAGCCGGCTTCAGCCACGGCCCGCGGTTCGACATGGTAAGTGCGGAGATTCCGCACTTCGTCAATCCTCTGCCAGTAGTTGTCCGTCTGCCGATCCGCAACCAAGGTTGCACGATACAAGTCGTGATAACCCAATTCGTCGAAATACTTGGCTCCGAGGTAGTAGTGATAGACATTCCACACTCGCACTTCGGAGGTGGTGGTAAACCGCCACAGATCCGACGCTGTCGACTGCGCAAGGGATGCAACGGCCACCAGGATGAGCAAGCCGGTCCGAGGTTTGATGCCGCCTTCTGCCGACCACCATCGAAGCCCAGAGATCACAGCCGAAGGCAAACTGAGCACCACCAACGCGGCCAAAGCCACCAGTAGCCGCCAAACATTTGGCTCCAGCCATCCGCCACTCGCCACGCCAACCAATGCCGCGGCGCAGACGCCCAAGTAGGCGCGGTAATTCGCTAGGATTTGCATGGCGCGATCATCGGATGTTTTCTATGAACGGAGCATGAACATAACACTTGAAGCATCCGGCGTCTGACGTCATCTCGAGCGTCATATTGTGTTCATCTGAGATCCACTAGAGTACTAGTTCAAACGCGACACTTGCGCAAGGAACGCACAAGCAACGTGTCGAGTTCACTCACCCCGATCACAGCCGTCAATTTGCCGCAACTGGACTCATCCATGAATCGACAACAGAAGCAACGAGCGTTCATCGTCTTGGCGGCCGGTCTCGCCGTGCTGGTCCTGGGACGTCACTTGACTAAACGCGGTGGCCTACCACAACCTCGCGATGTCGAAACCGCAAAAGGCTCGACCTCAGTGTCAGCCAAGTTGGCTCCAGGACAAGCAACATCGATCCTCCGAACCGCTCGCCAGCTGTTGGAGGGTCAAGACGTTGACAGATTCGAGGAATCTGAAAGGCCCGGCGAACACAGCGTTGTCCTGAGCTTATCCCGACGCCAGCAGACGGCGCTCGTTGCTCCAGCGAACGGAGATTCGCTGCACGAAGCCCTGTCAGAAGCCGCCGCCGACTTGGCGCAGCGTGCAACCCCAGAAGAAATCCGTTGGGGTCGACTCAAAGTTGACCTCGTCCAGCAGATCCGCCCAGGGCAGGCCTTCGGCGCGGACGGCCTGGCCACCATCGACCGCAGCCGGGAAGGACTCTGGCTACCCGAAGACGACCTGCTGTTGTTACCCGAGGAGTTACTATCGCGACGCTTGGTGAGCTCGAGTGGAACGCTTGCACGCAATCGGCTGCGGCGCTACCTGGCTGAAGGTGGGCGCTCAGGTGCGATGCTCGGAGACCAATCCGGGCGCGAAGGCTCGACCTATCACCCAGTCGATTTCGAGAGTTTCATGGAGGGCAACGACGGCCTAGCCCTGCGCCTCTACCGAGGTAACAACCGCTCTCCGGACATCTCACCCGACGCGTTGTTGGCGGCTTCGGTAGCCGGAGGTGACTACCTGCTGCGACACCTGAAGGAAGACGGCTGGTTCAACTACATTTATGAACCGAAAAAAGACAGCTATACCGACGACTACAACCTGCTGCGACATGCCGGTACTTGTTATTCGCTGGTACAGCTCTTCGGCGCAACGGCTGATCAACGGTATTTGCAGGCGGCACGTAAGGGCCTCGAGACCCTGCTCGAGACCACCTCGCCGCCTAAACCAGACCACCGGTCCGCCAACTTCGAAGCTATCGTGTCACCGGGAAAAGAAGCCAAACTCGGTGGAGCTGCTCTGGCGTTGCTCGCCCTGGTCGAGTATGGCCAGGCCAGCGGGGACTCAACATTCGCCGACCGCACCCAGCCGCTGGCCCGCTTCTTGAGGTTCCAACAAGGTGACGACGGTCGCTTCGAGTCCAAGTATTTCTACGGTCGGCCGGATGCCAAACCATTCGAGTCGATCTACTATCCAGGCGAAGCAATTCTCGCATTGACGCGCCTCTACCGCGTCGATCCACGGCAAGAATGGCTGACAACCGCTCGCCGTGGGGCTGACTGGCTAATCAACGTCCGCGACGCCGGCAAGGAGACCGCCGATCTACCTCACGATCACTGGTTGTTGATGGGACTCAACGAGTTGCATCAGCTCACCGGCGAATCGCTGTACCTCGCCCACGCCACACGGATCGCCCAGGCGATCGTCGAAGCGCAGCGTATTCGATCGCCCCAGATCGATTGGGTGGGGTCGTTCTACGATCCGCCGCGTTCAACTCCAACCGCCACCCGCGCCGAGGGTTTGGTTGCGATGGTTGCCCTCGCTTCGCGAGCCGACGCTGATATCCAACCGCTTCTAGCGGCACTCATGCGCATGGCTGCCTTTCAGCTTCGGACTCAGCTCACTCCCGAGAGCGCTCTCTACTTGCCGCGCCCGGACCTGGCTCTCGGCGGCTTTCGTCGCAGCCTCACCAACTGGCAAGTCCGCATCGACTATGTGCAACACAACCTTTCAGCGCTCCTCGGTTTGCGCCAGATCTTGATTGCTCAGTCGCAAGCGCCTCGAACTGATGTCAACTAGGCACAGTTTCCCAAGTCATCAAGCTGTTCATGATCCGTTCATGCACCGAAATCGATAATCCATCAGACATCAGATATTGCCCCCGTAGAAGCGGCCTACTCGCGTCTAGTCTTCGGAGGCGACCAACCCAATCTTGGAGGATCTCAACCATGATCAAAGAGCAAACTCGAATCGCGAAGGCGTCGAGATCTGCCCGCCAAACACTTGTCAGGTTGCTGGGCCTGGCACTCATCGCGGCCCTGGGCTTCTCCAGTGTCGCCCAGGCAAAACCCGGCGATAACCGGGACTTCGGTGGACTGGATCGTCAGATCAGCCGCGCCATCGCGCTGCTCGGTCAGGACGATCACACCGACCTCGTGAACCATCTGCTTACCGTACACACCAGTGCAACCCGCGTTCAATTGGACGCGACAACACTGCCTCTTGGCGACGTTGCATCCGCCGCGGTGGTCGCTGACCTTGCCGCGCTGGACCTCGATCATGTTGTCGCCGAGCTCGCAGGCGGCGCTGATCTGGCGCAAGTAGCCGCTAGTGCAGGTCTCGAGCAACGCCAGGTCGTCCAGGCCATGAATCGATTGCTGGCAGCGCTCAACGTCAACAGCTTGGAGGCTGCCAAAGGCCTCGTCGATACCGACGGTGACGGCGTTCCCAACGTAATGGACGGAGATATCGACGGTGACGGCACGGCCAACTGGATGGACGCCGACGTCGACGGCGACAACATTCCCAACTGGGATGACTCGGACATTGATGGCGATCGTCTACCGAACCTGATCGATGACGATATCGACGGCGACGGTATCGCCAATAGCGCTGACGAAGACATCGACGGCGACGGTATCGGCAACGACATGGATGACGACGTTGATGGCGATGGCCTATCGAATGCCGTCGACCGCGATACCGATGGCGATGGCGCCAACGATACCCAGGACGGCACCGGCGACGACGACGACGACGACGACGATGACGACGACGACGACGAAGACGACGACGACGACGACGACGACGATGACGACGACGACGACGACGAGGACGACGACGACGATGACGATGACGATGACGACGACGATGACGATGACGACGACGATGACGACGACGACGATGACGATGACGATGACGACGACGACGACGACGACGGAGGCTTCATCCCGCCTAGCGATGGCAACGGAAATTTCACCGTGG
>JAJCXO010000079.1 GCA_029263395.1 Acidobacteriota bacterium
GCCGGTGCTCGCGTCTACGAACAGAACGCCAGCGCTGTGGGTTGTGCTGAATATGGGTGCGGAGGCCGTTGGAGGCGAATTGACTACCTCAAGCGTCACGGTCGCTATTTCAGAAGTTTCGATTCCATCGCTCACTCGATAACGAAACGTATCGGTGCCGGTAAACCCGTCCGGAGGGTCGTAAACAAACGCACCGGACTCTGAGAGGTCGATCGTGCCCCCTTGGTCGGTGGCCGATCCATTTTCCAGCGTAGCAATCAGTATGTCTTCATCGAGGTCCGTGTCATTGGCCAACAGTCCGCCAACTCCGAGCTCGCTTTCATCGTAGCGCACGAGGAACGGCCGGTCATGCACGATCCCTGTGTAGGAGTCATAACCTACTTTCCGCACATCTCCGGCTGAATTTCCACGATTTCTTCGAGTCGGTTGACGGGTTGGGCAACGACGCCACTGTGCTTCGCATCGCGACGCCAATGACTGCTTAAGGCAACTGGCAATGCTTCGCGGTGAGAGCAGCACAGCAGCCCACGCGCCGCTGATGGCTGCCTCTACCTTTGGCCTTCACGCGGAATTGCCAAGCGTGTCCAGTTCGGAGAACGGATTCCGTAAATAAGTTGCGTCAAGCGCCAGGGACGTAAGGTGAGCGCCGCGCGACTTGCATCCAGGCTCTTTTCCGTAAGTTGATTTCCCTTCGATGGGCCGCCTCGCCTGGACACTTGGGGACGCCTATTTCTGAAGCAACCCACGGACGATCCGCGGGATGCTTCCACTTTAGGAGAACCTCAAGATGCCCAAACGGACTCCCAAGACCCAAGGCGACCTGCGGCGCCCTAAGAACCTCAGCGATGGGCAGCGAACGTATCGCGCTGGCGGCAGGCACATCCTTACGCATTCGGTAGGCGCGTTGCCGATCCTCAACCGACTGCTCGAGCGGATGCGTTTGCTCGAGTTCCTAACCCACCACTTGCCACCCAAGGATGACCGCACCAAGGTCGATACGCCCCGCATCGTGCTGCTGTTGCTGAGGAATCTGCTGGTTTCCCGCGAGGCCATGTATGGAGTCGTCGAGTGGGCGCAGAACTTCGGGCCGGAACTCTTCGATCTCTGGCCAGAGGATCTGAAGCACCTCAATGACGACCGGGTCGGACGTTGCTTGGATCGGCTTTTCGAGGCCCTGGAGACGAACTTGATCGTGGATGTCGTGACGCACGTGGTCGGCGAGTTCGGGGTCTGCTTGGACGAGCTTCACAACGACTCCACGAGCGTCTCGTTCTTCGGCGACTATTCGGATGCCGATGTGGAACAACAGCGACGCGGCCGGAAGGCCCCGGCGATCACCTGGGGCCACAGCAAAGACCATCGGCCCGACCTGAAACAGCTCCTCTATATCTTGACGGTCAGCGACGACGGCGGCGTGCCGGTTTACTTTCAGGCGGCCAGCGGCAATGTGGTGGATGACCAGACGCACCAGGCTACCTGGCGGTTGATGGCCGAGTTGGTGCAGCGACCCGACTTCGTGTACGTCGCCGACTGCAAGCTGGCGACCACCGAGAACATGAATGCAATCGCTCGTCAGGGCGGTCGCTTCATCACCGTCCTGCCCGCCACGCGGAAGGAAGACACCGAGTTTCGCGGGCGGTTGAGCGAGAAGCCGGAGGAGATTCCCTGGCGGGAAGCTTATCGGCTCAATTACCAGGACGGCACGCTGCGCGACCTGTTTCGTGTCTGCACCCAGGAGCAGGTAAGCAAGGAAGGCTACCGCCTCTTATGGTTCCACAGCCGCGGCAAGGCAGAGTCCGATGCTGCCACGCGTGCCCGTCGTTTGCAGAAGGCGCTGCGCCAGTTGAGCGATCTCCGGGAGCGGCTGGCCGGGCCGCGGACTCGTTTTCGCCAGCGCGAACAAGCAGTCGCGGCGGTCGAGGCGATTCTCGATGCACTGGGGGTGCGTGACTACCTGCATATCGAGATCCGAGAACATCAGCAGGAAAAGTTTCGCCAAGCCAGCCGGGGCCGTCCCACCAAAAACACCCAGTACACGCGGCAGGTAGAAACGCGTTTGGAACTGAGTTGGGAAGTGGACGGCCAGCAACTCCAAGCCGCCGCGGCCGGAGACGGAGTGTTCCCGCTGATTACCAATCTTCGCGACTGGCTGGCCGAGGACGTGCTGAAGGCCTACAAGCGGCAGCCGGTCATCGAGAAGCGGTTCTCGCAGTTGAAGACCGACTTCTGCGTCGCCCCGGTGTATCTCAAGAGCGTGACCCGGATCGTCGGCTTGTTGGCGATCTACTTCTTGGCCTTGATGGTGCAAGCCTTGCTGGAGCGCGAGCTACGCCAAGCGATGGCCTCGCATGGCGTCCCGTCGCTGCCACTCTACCCAGAGAGTCGGGCGTGTGTTCGCCCCACGACTCGACAAGTGCTCGACGTCTTCGACCCCGTGGCCCGACACACCCTCTTCCCGGCCGAGGGCGATGAATTCCAGATCTTCACCACCGAACTGGCCCCCATCCATCGCCAGATTCTCAAACTGCTCGGCGTTCCCATGACCGACTACCGAGCGTGACCAGTAGCCGTGGAGAAATTCACCGAAATTGGATGCGAGATGTGCGGAAAGTAGGTCATAACACAATAGAAATGTCCCCTTGTCAGCACATTAGAAATGTCCCCTTTGATCCTCCGAAAGGAGGATTGGATGGAGACGTTTTTGATGAGTGCCAAAGAGCGAGTTCGGTTGGAGATTTTTGGTCGGGTGAAGTCGGGGGATTTGACGTTGCACAAGGCCAGCGAAGTGCTGGGGGTGAGCTATCGGCAGACCAAGCGAAGCTGGGCTCGTTTCCAGGCTGCGGGGCTG
>JAJCXO010000080.1 GCA_029263395.1 Acidobacteriota bacterium
CCTCTCCCGGTTGAGACGACTCGAAGGGCGCCACCCCTTTTTAAATAGTTCGATCAGAGATACGAGAAGGCAGCACGATAGGGGAGAGGCACAAGGACGAGGGTGGTGCGGTCGCTAGCATAGAGGCGACCCCACCCCGTCCCCGCTCGGGGTTGTTGGGCTCTTTATGCTAGCCGTAATGTTCGGGGCCTAAAGTCCTCTCTAGACGGCGGTCAGATCGTCGTCTAGCGAATAGAGAGGACGTCCTGAATGAATACCGCCGTCAACGAAGTCAAATCCAATCTGCCGGAAGCGCGAGTGCTTCTGGCTGACGATAGCCCGATAAGCCAGACCGCCACCCGCTTCATGTTGAAGCACCTCGGAGTCGAGGTTGATGTTGCCGCCCATGGCAGAGCTGCGGTCGAGCTCGCATCTGAACGCGCTTACGATCTAATTTTGATGGATTGCCAAATGCCCATCATGGATGGTTATGAAGCGACCCAAGCGATTCGGCAGCAGGAGCAAGCGCCGGATGCCTTCGGCAGCGTGCCGCGGACACCCATCGTTGCCCTTAGTGGCAAAGTGATGGATGGCGACCGTGAAGAATGTTTGCACTACGGTATGGACGACTGCCTGGGTAAGCCGTTCGATCTCGCCCACCTACAAGCTTGCCTGCAACGGTGGCTAGCGGACAGTTGCGAGTGAAAGCGGTGCCTTCCGGACTAGCTGCTTGATCAAGCGCGGCTTGTTGTCTCGAAAGGCGCTCCGATCCGCGCGGCTGCAAGGTCGTTATGCTGGTAGCTTGACGTAGCGCAGCAGCAAGCAGCCGAGGACCGCGCCAAGGGTAGCGGTTGCGAGACTACGGACATCGAAGGCCGCCATACCGCCAAACCCCAGTGCTGTGGCGAGTAAGCCACCGATCATTGCACTGCCTAGTCCGACCAGTGAGGCAGCTGTTGCCCCTAGGGATGGTTCTCCGGGGAGAAACCGGCTGGCGAGCAACCCGGCTGCAAGTCCGATCAAGATCCAAGAGACGAGTCCGAGTAAAAGCATGATGTGATCTTGGTTTCCTTCTTCGATTGGCGAGTCGACTTCGAGAGTTGGCGCACCGCGAGTTTATCGCGCCGTGAGTTGGCCCGCCTAGAGTTTGCTGTGCAGACCTGCGCCAAGACGGGTCGCAAGGGTAGAATCGCTCCATGAACAGCGAACGCCCCCGCCTTTTCCTGATCGACGGCTATTCCAACATCTTCCGTGCCTTCTACGCCATTCGCGGTCTGTCGAGCTCGAAAGGGGAGCCGACCAACGCCGTCTTCGGATTTATCCAAATGCTGCGGAAGCTGCTGAAGGACGATAAACCCGAATATCTCGGCATCGCCTTCGACGTTTCGTCTGACACGGTGCGCAAGGACAGCTACAGCGAATACAAGGCTAATCGTGCTCCGATGCCCGATGATCTCCGGTCACAAATCCCGTGGATCCGTAAAGCCATCGAGGCTTACAAAATCCCCTTACTGGAGCTTCCCAAGTACGAAGCCGACGACGTCCTGGGTACCATGGCCAAGAAGGCCGTGGCAGCGGGTTATGAGGTTGTGCTGGTCAGTCCTGACAAGGATCTTATGCAACTGGTGGGCGACGGGGTTTTCCAATACCACACGTCGCGCGACAAGCTTTACGATCCGCAGCTAGTCGAGGACGACTTCGGTGTTCCGCCACACCAGGTCATCGATGTGTTGGCGTTGATGGGAGACAGTTCGGACAACGTACCCGGGGTGCCAGGCATTGGCCAAAAGGGCGCGGTCAAGTTGGTGAGCGAGTACGGTTCGGTGGAGACGTTGATCGAGCGCGCCAGCGAGATCACGGCGAGGGGATATGGCAAGAAGCTCACCGAACATCAAGAATCTGCGCGGTTGTCGAAAGAGTTGGTGACCATTCACACCGACCTCGACATCGAGTTTGACCCCCAATCGTTAGCGTTGGAAGAACCAGACTACGGAGCTTTGCGGGAGCTCTGCTGGCAACTCGACCTCAACAGTCTGGCACAGGAGCTGGAGGCTTCGATCGGCCAGACCGCTAAACCTGCGGCGCCGGCAGGTGATCTAGCTTCGGATCAGGCGTGGCAGGATCTGGTCGATCATCTCGGCAGTGAAATTGTTGTCGGCGTGGTTGGCACCTCACAGGCAGTTGGTGTCGCGATCCTCGACGCCAAGGGGGAACCTTGGTACGCGGACTTTCGGCAGGCAGGCTTGCGTGCCGCGGTCGAAGCGAGCCTCGTTACTTGGGCAGGACGGGAAGACATCACTCTCGTAGGCCACGATCTCAAAGAAGTATTGCGTCTACTACCGCCGCGAGTCATCGTCAGCTGTCGCCTATTCGATACCATGCTGGCGTCTTACCTCACACGCTCCGCGCTCCGCAGCCACGAACTGCCGGCGGTTGTGCTCGAGCGACTGCACCTGTCGGCGATCACCGCGGCGCAAGCCGGCTTCACCCGCGGCGAGGAGCCGTTGGCCGGCGACTCCAAACTGCTCTCTTTTGCTGCTGAACAAGTTGACCTACCGCAACGGATGAAGGCTGCGCTGCACCAAGATCTGGTCGATGACCAACTAGTATCAGTTTACGAAACTATCGAGGAGCCGTTGGTCCCAATTTTGGCGGATATCGAGGAATCGGGTATCGAACTCGATGTTATCTACCTCGAAAACATGTCGGATGAGCTAGCTGGCGAAATTGCCTCGCTCGAGGAGAAGATCTACGAACTGGCAGGAGAACGATTCAACATCAACTCACCGCGCCAGCTCGGCACGATCATGTTCGAAAAATTGGGCCTGCCAGTTCTGCGCAAGACCCGTAAAACCAAGGCCTATTCGACCGGTGCCGAGACCCTCGAGGAGCTGGCTGCCCGTGGCTTCGACCTGCCTGAACATCTGTTGCGGTATCGCGAGCTCACCAAGCTGAAGTCGACCTACGTCGATGCCTTACCTGCTTTGCTGGCGGCTGATGGCAGGCTGCACACTCGGTTCAACCAGGCAGTTGCGGCGACTGGACGACTCTCTTCAGCGCATCCCAATCTGCAGAATATTCCGATTCGTACCGAGCAGGGGAATCGTATTCGTAAGGCCTTTCGCGCCGCCGAGGGCCGAGCCTTGGTGGTCGCTGACTATAGCCAGATCGAGCTCCGAGTTTTGGCGCACATTGCCGACGAAGAGGCGATGATAAAGGCCTTTCGTGCCGGTGAGGACATTCATGCATCAACCGCCGCAGCGGTATTTGATGTGTCTCCGTTGTTGGTCAACGCCGAACAGCGTCGGATGGCGAAGGTGATCAACTTTGGCATCATCTATGGCATGAGTGGTTGGGGGCTGGCCCAGCGCCTCGGGATCGGGAAGAAGGATGCCGAACGGTTCATTGCCGCCTACATGGAGCGTTATCCGGGAGTCTCTCGTTACACCGAGGAGACCTTGGCTGAAGCTCAGGAAACCCGTCGGGTGAAGACCCTCTATGGCCGGATCCGCCAATTGCCTGACATCAACAGTCGCAATTATTCACTGCGCGAGAATGCTAAACGGATGGCGATCAACGCTCGTATCCAGGGCACCGCCGCTGATCTCATGAAGTTGGCGATGATTGCGGTCGATCACCGTCTACGTCGTGAAATGCCTGACGCGCGCCTATTGCTGACGGTGCATGATGAATTGGTGCTGGAGGGGCCGGCGGAAACGATCGAGGCACTCGGTGAGCTGACCCGTGAAGAGATGGAGGGTGTTGCCAACCTCACGGTGCCGTTGGTGGTGGATCTTGGCAAGGGAGAGACCTGGTACGAGGCCAAGGCATAGACGTTCCCTACTGACGCCACATTGTCGCCACATTTGATCACTAGATTGCCTCTGCAATCGATCTAGAAAAGACATCCGCGGAGGTTGGAATCTTTCCAGCGCCGTCTCTTTCGGTGTCGAACATCCACGCAAGGAGGATCAGATGCTGGTGTGCAGACTCGGCCCAACAACGGCTAGCCAACAACACATGGGTGTGAGGTCGACTACTGAAGCGACAGCCAATGGTTCTCGCCTCGGTGATGGTGGTCCAGTGTTTCTACCGCGGCGTAAGCCATCGGCAATCGGCGAAACACTGTTGGCACATGCTGTTGGCCTCGAGCCGCTGACCTCTTACGAGGAGGGCGCACACGAGATCCGCCTCGACACACCGTGCGATGCCACAAGAACGTGAACCAACCTTGTGGCCCAACACCCGTGTCAGGACGGGGAGGGGATCACCAGCACTTGCCGCGGCTGGATAATGTGATTGCGGATCTTGTTAGCGCTTTGCAGGGCTCGAACGGTGGTGCCATAACGGCGGGCTATACTGGCGAGGGTTTCGCCGGAACGCACCACGTGAGTAGTGGCTGCGTCGGTAGACAACGAATTCGGTAGGCTGAGTCGTTGGCCCACATAGATGCGGTTGGCGCTACGTAGGCCGTTGTGTGAGCGGAGCGCCGAGACCGAGGTGCCGTAGGCTTCAGCGATGGCCGACAGCGTTTCGCCCCGTTTGACGACATGTTTGCCGGGAGTTGTCTGCGGTGTAGCGGCAGCGACGCGCGAGCTGGTCGTAATTCCCGAGCTGGAAGACCGTGAGCGTCTTCCAGGCGGGATCAACAGTCGTTGGCCGATACTGATCCGGTTTGCACTGCGCAGCTTGTTGGCCTGCTGCAGGCGGGATGTCGAAGTCCCGAATTTGTCAGCGATCCGACTGAGTGTGTCGCCGCGTCGCACCTTGTAATAGTGGCCAACTTGATGCGTCGAAGTGCGATCGGCCGGCAGGCTGGCGAAGGCTGTTTCAAAGGCTGTGCCGCGGCCGTCTGGGACCATTAAACGATAGTTCTTCGGCAAGTAGACGTCGCCGCTCCAAACATTCGACGCCAACGCCGGATTCATCGTCTTCAGAGTGTCGAGATCGGTGTCTGCGGCGCGGGCGAGATCCCGGATCGCTACATAACGATCGGGTCGGTACGCATCGTAACGCAGCGCTGGAGCTGGCTCGACCCCGGGAAAGTGATGGTTGCGGTTCTCGTAGACGCGGACCGCTGCGATGAATTCGCTGTAGAAATTGCGCGACGCGAAACCGAATAGGCGGGATCTATAGCGGGTCGAGATCTCGCCCATGTCGCGAGTTCCCAACCGCCTGACGGCCCGCTGCATACCTGCGCGCCCGTGATTGTAAGCTGTGATCGCCAGCGGCCAGGTTTTCAAAGCTTTGTAGTTGCCGGTGAGGTGCTTGCCTGCCGCCTCGGAAGCCAGGAGCGGATCGAAACGTTGGTCGAATTCGAGCTCCATGTCGAGATACATACGGGCGGTCGGCCGCACGAATTGCCAAATGCCACCAGCCTGTGCTGCGGAGCGTGCCTTCCATTGAAACAGGGATTCCACGAACGGCAGGCGTGTCAGCTCTTGGGGTAACCCCTGCCCTTCGAAAATTGATTCGATCTCGTCCATGTACACGCCCGAACGCTCGATACCCTCGGCGAATTGGTCCTTGAGGCATCGCTGGGTGCGCAAACGTTCAGCTGCGGCGCTGTATTTGCTGCGCCCGCCAGGGGTCCCGTTCCAAAGTTGCTCAACCCGTACTTGATCTTCTGGGTAACGTTTCGAGACTCGACCCGCCGCCAGATCCATCAACAGCGTTCGATATTTGGTCTTGGCTTGTTGGATCTCGTTGCGTCGAGCTTGGGCTTTGTGACCCGCTGAGCGCCTGGATGTATCGAGTGCGGTGAAGTCGAGCACTGCATAAATCACGTTGAGGTGGCGTTCGTCGTGAAGCAGTACCTGGTGACTGTCGTACTTCGAGTAGACGGCAGTCCAGAAGGCGACATTGGGTTCGAGCTGTTCCGGCACTGGAAACAGTCGCGAATCGAGCGCGACCGCCTGGCTGCCGGCTACCATCGCTAGCACAATCACGAGAGCGGCGGTTCGGACAGCCAAGACAGAGTTCATACGGTGCGGCGCCTTGTGGTAAAAGTTTTTCAACAGCCGGTGCGTGCAATCACAGAACTCCTCGCAACAGAGTTCCTGCAACAGAGTCCCTCGTAACAGAGCCCCTCGCACGCACCTCACAGTATATCGCGGTCGGATCGAGAGTTGGTGATGAGCAGCGATGCCAAGGCTCGGCCGAGGGGCAAAAGTGACGAATCACACCTGGATTGCTTCGAACGACAGGAATCGTGAGAAGATGAGTGTTCGACGCAGCGGTCGATCCTCGCCGCGAATCTGGACGGGATCGATTAAGCCGAGCCGTGCGTCCGGCGCTGGTATTCGACACGTACCCGTCGGGAGAATAGACAAGGCGTCGAGAGAACAGAAAGGCGCGGCAGAACAGCTGACGTGTCGAGAACAGAGAAGTCACTCAACCTAGAGTTTGTTCGAAATAGGAGACGATCCATGAGCGCTATTGAAAGTCGGGGCTACTCTCAGCCCGATGTGCTGGTTTCTTCCGATTGGGTTGCAGCTCACCTCGACGATCCCAACGTACGTCTAGTCGAATCGAATGAAGATCCTTTGGTGTATCCATCGGGGCATATCGCCGGTGCCGTCGAAGTGGATTGGACGCGGGATCTCAACGATCAGCTTCGGCGTGACTATCTCGACAAAGATGGCTTTGAAGCGTTGGCTCGCCGGATCGGAATCACCTCGGAAACTACAGTCGTCTTCTACGGTGACAAGAACAACTGGTGGGCTTGTTATGCCTTTTGGGTCTTCCAGCTCTTCGGCCATGACAACGCCAAAGTCATGGATGGTGGGCGCCTCAAATGGCATCGTGAAGGTCGCGACTTTGTGCGCGATCAACCGTCTTACGCGGCGACTACCTACAAGGCCCCGGCGCGCGACGACTCGTCCATTCGCGCCTTCCGTGATCAGGTTTTGGTGCACGCCGAGAAGCAGCTACCGTTGGTGGATGTCCGCAGCCCAGAAGAGTACAGCGGCGAACGGTTGCACATGCCAGATTTCCCCAACGAAGGCGCGTTGCGTGGAGGGCATATTCCGGGTGCCAAGAGCGTGCCGTGGGCACGTGCAATCAACCCAGAAGACGGCTCCTTTTTGAGCGCTTCCGAGCTCAGAGCAATCTACCAAGACGAGCAGGGGCTCGATCCCAGCGACAACGTTGTCGCCTATTGCCGAATCGGCGAGCGTTCGAGCCACACCTGGTTTGTGCTCACTTACCTACTGGGTTTCGAAAATGTCCGTAACTACGACGGCAGCTGGACCGAGTGGGGCAACCTCGTCGGTGCGCCGATCGAAAAGTGAGCCTCTGTCCATGGGATATCCCCCAAAGCTGGCGGAGCTAGTCGAGACACTGGAGTTGTTGTCGCGGATGGAGCGGATCGATTATCTGATTTCGGTCGCCGATCGTTTCCAGGAGGTCCCCGACAACATTGCCCGGCGTCCCTATGGCGAAGAGCACAAGGTGCCAGCCTGCGAATCGGAAGCCTATATGTGGGCCGAAAAACAATCCGACCAGACCCTCAAGCTGTATTTTGCGGTCGAGAACCCTCAGGGTATCTCGGCCAAGGCTATGGCGGTGATCCTCGACGAGAATCTCTCAGGGGAGCCAGCAGAGCATCTCGCGATGGTCTCCGGTGACATGGTGTACGACATCTTTGGGCGCGAGCTTTCGATGGGTAAGAGCATGGGCTTAATGGGTATGGTGTCGATGGTGACTGGCTCGGCGAAGAAGCTACACGCGATGATCGCGGAGGCAACTTCATGAAGACGGAGGGTTCCGAGCGCCAGTTCGAAGGCAAAGTGGTGCTGGTCACCGGCGGATCCGGCGGTATTGGACGTACCGTTTGTCGACGTTTCGCGGAGCGCGGCGCCCGAGTTTGGGTCCATTACCATCGGGGAGAAGAGGCCGCCGACGCCAGCCTGCAACAACTTGATGGAGACGGGCACCACAAAGTGAGTGCGGACCTGCGAGATCCGACGGCCGTGCGCGAAATGGTGGAAGGCGTGGCGACGGAGTCTGGCAGACTCGATATTCTGGTCAACAATGCTGGCATTTTCGAGCGCCATCCGCCGTTGACCGTCGATTTTGAGACCTGGTGCGAAGTCTGGGAACGGACCCTCGGTACCAATCTTGTCGGCGCGGCAAATGCGGCGTACTGCGCTGCTCGGTTGATGGTTGCGGCGGGAGGCGGGCGAATTGTCAATATTTCGTCGCGCGGCGCCTTCCGTGGTGAGCCAGAGAGTCCGGCTTATGGGGCTTCGAAAGCTGGAATCAATGCCCTCAGTCAATCCTTGGCGTTGGCATTGGCGCCCCATGGGGTGTACGTCTATGCGGTAGCCCCAGGTTTCGTCGAGACTGCGATGGCGAGACCCTACCTGACCGGTGAAATGGCGGAGGCGATCCGTCAGCAGAGCCCGTTGGGGCGGGTGGCGACCACCGAAGACATCGCCTATTGGGTCCTATGCCTGGCCGACGAGGCCGCAACGTTTGCAACCGGCGCCATCGTTGATGTCAACGGCGCTTCCTACCTCAGAACATGAGGACTTTTCGATGAGCTGGTTTTCTCGCCGTAAGGGCAAAGTGGAAGCGCTCGGCCCGGCGGTGCTTCAAAGTGGTGTTTATCGTTCTCCTGGGTTGACGCGACTAGGCAAAGAGCTTGATCGACGACGACCGGAGTCGATTCTTGATTTAGGGCCTTCGTCGACAGAGAATGTCAATTTCCTGTCGCGGTACACCACCAATTTATGCATCCAGGATTTGTTCAACGGTGCCTGTCACGATACCGGCCGTCGGTCGACCGCCTTCCGTTTTGGCGCCGCGGACGAATTGGAGCTGCCACCGCTCGGTGATCGTTTCGACGTCGTGCTGATGTGGGACTTGATCCACTACTTCGCACCCGAAGAACGCCGACGATTCGTGGCTCGCTTAGCGTCCTATTGCGAACCGAACGCCTTTGTCTTCCTCCTTGGATCTTCCCTCACTGGTGTCCCGTTGGTACCGATTCAATTCAAGATCGAGACTGAGGAGTCGTTATTTTACTCCGTGCAGGATGACGAACGCATGGAGCCCGGTGGCCTGACCACGCGATTGGTCGAGGGCGTGATGGAGAACTTCGAACCGTTGCGCTGTTTCCAGCTGCGTAACGGGCTCCAAGAGTTCCTTTTCCGTTATCGAGGCGATCACACTGGGGATGTTGAAGCGGCCAAACCAGGAAACACCGCAGCATCACAGGGGGCGATCATAGCCAGTAAGGCGCGGGGGGCCAAGACGGGGGGGCCAGGTAAGTCGGCGTCTGGCAAGGCGGCGACTCCGGGCAGGACCAGCACCGTGGGAAAAACAAGTACCTCGGGCAAAGCGACATCCAGCAAGGCGCCAGCCAGCAAGGCGAAATCCCGTGCCAAGACTACATTCGACGCGCAGAGTCAGCTGAAGGAGAAGTCCCCGCCCGCGGGGAAGGGTGCGGCCGCCGATTCAGGGTCTGAGACGACCGATCCAATTGCGGTCTAGATTTCCCAGGTAAAGCTCGCCGTTGACCTCTTCCGCCGAGGTTGTCTGAGGAACCCGTTCACCCGTCGGGTCGTGCAAGCTGCGTCGAACGGCGCCATTTTCGTCGAGCGCTAGAACCAAACCGTAGGATTGGGGCTTGGGCCATACCCAGCGTGGCATTTTCGAGAGCTGGCGCTTCAACCAAGGGTGTGGATGGAGTCGCTCGAGTGCCGGATTACGCACCGTATAGAGGGCAACCCAGAAGGTGCCTTGGCGGTTGCTGGAAACCCCGTCGGGAAATCCGGGCAGGTTGTCGGCAAAAATGTCCGAAGTGCCAGCGAGCGGTCCCGCCAGCCAATACCGAGTTATCCGATAACGATAAGTTTCGTTGACCACAACGAAGTCTTCCGAGCTCGAGAGAGCCACACCATTGGCAAAATAGAGATCCTTTAGCAGTACTTCGGTGGACCCAGTCACGGGGTCATAACGCAGCAGCCGCCCACGTGGCTTGGCTTCGAGCAAGTCTTCGAGATGTTGGCCATAGCCGAATCGCCAACTGGCATCCGAGAAATAAATCTTGCCATCTGAAGCGATGTCGAGGTCGTCGGTGAAGGCGAACGGCAGGTCATCAGCTTGGGTGGTCAACGTCTCGATTTGGCCTGCTGGATCGATCGCCAACAGGCCTTTGGCAGCGTCGGCGACGATCAATCGCCCACCGCCATCGAAGTGCAACCCGAGCGGTCGACCACCGGTGGTGGCGAAGGTCTCGACTTGCTCGGTGACGCCACCAGCAGTAGGGGAGAGCGTAACGCGGACAATATGACCGTCATGGGTGCCAGCGTAGATCCGGCCTTGGTCATCGAGCGCAACATCTTCCGGGCCGTGGAGACTACCTTCAGCGATGCGTTCGACGGCCTGAAGTTCCTGGTTTGGCGCCAGCAGACCGGTCAGGGCGGGCGGTTTGGGCGGTGAGTAGGCTGCCGGTGCGATAGGTGCCGGAGCAAGGAGGAATACCAACAGGCCGAGCGTTGGGAGACCTACACAGAGACCAAGTTTGGAGTGTTTGGACATCTCCGGATATAAGCACAGTCGGGAGACGATCACAAATCAACAGCAAGATCTGCTGTTCCAACGGTCCGGTGGAAGCTAGGCTAGATCCCAACCAACAACGCATCGAGAGCTCGGTCGGTCTTGTGGGCTGCGCCGCAGCTCCAGAACTCGCCGGATCTCTTGCAGTATGCCTAAGTTATTGTATTGCCATCGGATACGAGATGCGAACAGGTGCGAAGCTCAAACATGCTCGCTGCTGGCTCGCTCCACAAGACCTCCCTCACCGAGCTGAGAATGGCAATACTAGACGGGATCTAGGCTAGAAAACCGCTTGCTTCTAAGGTCTCTCCGCCATAACTTAGTGTCATGAGTGAGTTCGATCCCACTGACGAGCGCGACGACGAACTTGTTGCCGAGCGCAAACGAAAAACACGCAAACCGCGCCGTTGGAAGGTGCTGTTACATAACGACGATTACACCACCACTGATTTTGTGGTCGAAATCCTGATGCGCCATTTTCACAAGTCCGAGGCCGAGGCAACCCATGTCATGCTGCAGGTGCATCATCGTGGCCTCGGTGTTGCTGGGGTTTACCCCAAGGACGTTGCCGAGAGCAAAGTGGCGGAAGTCGGCGACGAAGCACGCTCCAAAGGGATGCCGTTGCTCCTGACCACCGAGAGCGAGTCATGAATATTTCGCAAGACCTACAGATTTCTCTTTCCGTGGCGGTGTCCGAGGCCGATCGCCTACGTCACGACTACGCTGGCCTGGAGCACCTCCTCTATGCCCTGATCTTGGATGAATCGAGTGCTGACGTGCTGCGCCATTGTGGTGCCGACGTCGACCGGCTCAAGCGCCGTCTTCAAGCCTATCTCACCGACGAGCTCGACGGTGTCGAGGCGGAAGCCTGGCAGGAACCCCGCCTGAGTCTTGCCTTTCAACGCGTCTTGGGACGTGCCCAAGCCCACGTCGAGGGGGTAGGTAAGGACGAGCTCGAAGGGGTTGATCTGCTGGTAGCGATGTTCTACGAGAGTGATTCGTTTGCGGTCCACTTCCTCGACGAGGAAGGCGTGTCTCGACTCGATGTGGTGAGCTTCCTGTCCCATGGGGTGTCGAAGATCCGGCCGACAATCCCGGGTGCCAGCCTGCCGGCGGGCGACGACGACGGCATGGAAGATGCGGCGGGTGAGGGACTCGAGGGATTCACTCAGGATCTCACCGAGCTCGCCCGCGCTGGTCTGATCGACCCCTTGATCGGCCGCCGGAAAGAGATCCTGCGGACGCTGCATATCCTCCAACGGCGGCGCAAGAACAATCCGCTCTACGTCGGCGATCCTGGGGTTGGTAAAACCGCCTTGGCGGAAGGGCTGGCGCTCAAGATCGCGGACGGTGATGTACCGGAACAGTTCCGCGATGTCCGCGTATTTCGGCTGGATATGGGGGCACTGTTGGCCGGCACGCGCTACCGTGGCGACTTCGAGAATCGCGTCAAGGCGGTCCTGGGGGAGCTCGAGAAGCTGGATAAACCGATCCTATTCATCGACGAAATCCACACTGTGATCGGCGCCGGCAGCGCCGGCCGTGGCACCATGGACGCTTCGAACCTATTGAAACCAGCTTTGGAGCGTGGGCGGCTGCGGTGTATCGGCGCAACTACCTGGGAGGAGTATCGGCAGAGCTTCCAGCGCGACCAGGCGCTGGCTCGGCGATTCCAGCGGGTCGAGGTTGGTGAGCCGACGGTACCCGAGACGGTGAAGATCTTTGAGGGGTTGCGCGACCGTTATGAAGATCATCACGGCATTCGGTACACCAAGCCGGCGGTGAAAGCGGCTGCGGAGTTGGCCTCGAGATATTTGCGCGACCGGCGGTTACCCGACAAGGCGATCGATCTACTCGACGAGGCCGGCGCCGCGGTCGCTTTGCAGAAGCGTAAAACGGTCGGTGTCGGCGAGCTCGAACAGGTGTTGGCGACCATGGCACAGATCCCCGAACGTCGGGTCAAGGGTGGCGACCGCGAGCGGCTACAGCTTCTGGAAGCTGAGCTTCAGCGCGTGGTGTTCGGCCAGGATGAGGCGATCGAGCGGCTGGTGAGCGCAATCAAAGTTTCGCGGGCAGGCTTGAGAGATCCTCAGAAGCCGGTTGGCAGCTTCCTGCTAACCGGCCCGACTGGCGTCGGCAAAACCGAAGTTGCTAAGCAGCTTGCTGAAGTGATGGGGATCTCGTTCCTACGTTTCGACATGAGCGAATACATGGAACGACACACCGTCTCCCGGTTGGTCGGTGCACCTCCAGGTTATGTCGGTTTCGACCGTGGGGGACTGCTCACCGAAGCAGTTTCGAAGAGCCCACATGCTGTGCTCTTACTCGATGAGATCGAGAAAGCCCACGGTGACGTGTTCAACATCCTGCTCCAGATCATGGATCACGGGACGCTGACCGATACCAACGGTAAACAGGCTGATTTTCGACAGGTCATCCTACTGATGACTTCCAACATCGGCGCCCGGGCCATGTCAGGCCGCAGCCTGGGTTTTGGCTCCGGTGCCGACTCCGATCGCGCCGCTGATAGTCAACAGGCCTTCGAGCGTTTCTTCAGTCCTGAGTTTCGGAATCGCCTCGATGCCCGCTTGCAGTTCAAGTCTCTCAGTCCGGAGGTCATGGGGCTGATCGTCGATAAATTCATCGGCGAGCTACGGCAGCAGCTGCGATCCAAGAAAGTCAAAATCAAGCTGACCGATGCCGGCCGTCAGCAACTCGCCGACCTGGGGTACGACCCGGCTTTCGGGGCGCGTCCGTTGGCCCGGGTGATCGAAGAGAAAGTGAAGCGGGCTTTAACCGACGAATTACTGTTTGGCGCGTTGGAGAATGGCGGCACGGTCACCGTTGATGCTGGCGCTGGCGAGATATCCCTCAGTTACGGCGAGTCTTGACGCACTATCTGCGAATGGTTGGGGAGTCCGGACGCCACATGCTACGGTGAGGCTTCGAATTCCCAGGCCCCGTGACGTGCGCTCAGCTGGAGGGTACGCGCATCATCAACGCGGCGTAAGCCGCGTCGAAAGGAGACCGGCATGCGTCGCATAGTCGAGTGTCGCCCCTCAGTCTCGTTGTTTCTGCTGCTTTTCATCGCCGGCATCACAAGTGGCTGCGTCGGACTAGCAGAGGACATCGCCACCCACTTGGCCAAGCAGGATCTCAGAGAGATCAACCAAGATTTCAAGGTCTTCGAGGCCGACCTGGCACAGTTTAGGCAGTGCCTCAAAGAGCGCGGGGGAGTTTGTGACGGAGATGTTCAAACCGCCCTGCCGGCCAGCTCACAACACCTCAAGGGGCAGGCGATAAAACCGATCATGCCAGGCAGCAGTTCACTGCTGGCTTCGTCGGTGGATGGCCTGACTGCCGGTGATCCGACCCGCAACGCCTATGAGGTGCTCAGCCATCCGGTCGTGACACAGGCGGCAGGACTCCACCATCACCTGCGGGGTCACGACGTTGGCGACGTTCCGGGTATTTCGACGCAAACCACGCCGCGAGGTCAGGACAGTACCGAGAGCACGATCACCGTCGACATGAAGCTCGCCAAGGCTCGGCATTTTCACTCGCGACTGTTGTCCTCGATCGGAACCACCGCTTGGGAAGCTCTCGTCGGGCATTGTGATGGTTTGCTGGCGAAACATCGAGGTGACAAAGGTTATGACGATCTGGTCTCGGATTGCCGCCGCGCCACCTTTATCCGCGGCTATCTAGACGCTTACCTACGTAACGGCCAATTCCTTCAAGTCGACGTCCAAGTGGCGAGGGCGATTCAGGCCATTCGTCACGAAGGATCCAAGATCGAAGGCGATATCCAGACTTTGAGAGGCGACGTCACGACGCTCGAGTCGAAGATTGCAACCGCCGAGGCCTCTGTGGTATCCGCACTTGCGAGTCGTACCAGCAACATAGGGACGGCGGTGACGAGCTTGATCAACAAGGTCGGCACGGATGTGGAGACGCACTACGGCGTGGCGGGCAAAAAGATCGCGCAAGCCCTCTCGACCCTCGCCACCCAAGCCGGCGCGCTGGCTCAGTCGTTGACCCAACAAGCGGACACCAAGGTGGATGCCGAGTTGCAGAGGTTGGTCACTAAGCTCGACAACGTCCTCAACGAGATCGATAGCACACTGCAGGCGTTACAGCAGGAAGTCAGCCACGTCGACGAACGACTGGTGCAAGACATTCAGCTCGGACTCAACCAGGCGGACAACAAGTTGAGCAACGTCTTCCGGTTCTCGACCACCGGATTTGTGTCGCGAGACGGCCAGTTCCAGGCCCACTTGCCAACCCTAAACGCCACCGTCGACCCGACCGCTAACCGATTGGTAACGGTCAAAGACGCGGACGCGAACAACGAAGTGATCACCGGTTCGACTCGTCTAGCTGATCTGGGCGTCGCCAGCGATACGTCCGGTGTCGGTACCGGAGCAAGAATTGGTGCCGAGATCGTGCGAGTGTTTCTCGAAGCGTTGTTCGATGCTCACGAAGGACTGCCGGCGGTAGCACCAATTGGCGCAAATCGCCCAACCGGATTGACCCTCGGCAGTGACAGCTTGCCGCTCTTTCAGTCACCCCTAGGACATGTTGACGCCCGTGACCTCGATCACATGACCCGCATCAACGACCGCGTCGCAACCCAAACCCGGGTCGTCGTTGGCCGTATCATCTCCGGCTTGGGACCGTTCAGCCTCAACAACCCACCGCTCGAAGATCTGCTTGTTGAAGTAATTGCCACCAGCGTCCGGAAAGCAGCTGAAAAGGCGAGCTGGTGTTGGTATGCCTGCAATCTCGACGTCGATAGCCAGAAGCTGAAAGCCGACGTTGAGAAAGACGCGAAGGACAAGGTCAAAGAGGCAGAGCAGAAGGTCGAGGGTGCTATCAAGAAGGATGCGGACAAGGTCCGAACCTGGTCACACAAAGAAGCCCAACATGTCAGTGTGCGGTTGAAACTCAGCCGGTAGGTACCTCGGCTGTGCTAGTCGGTGGTCTGGGTGGGCTGCGCGCGAGGCTGCGTGACTCGCCGGATCCTTCTCTAGATGCGTCAGCTAACCCAAAACAACCAGTCCGCGAATCCTTCGATGATGCACGCTCAAACATACTCGCTCGTGCTCGCTCCACCCACACGACCTCGACCGCTCAGCTACTCAATTTCTGGAGGTGGAGA
The DNA here is from genome assembly GCA_029263395.1 of Acidobacteriota bacterium. GTDB lineage: Bacteria > Acidobacteriota > Thermoanaerobaculia > Multivoradales > J023 > JAAELT01. The sequence continues at coordinate 15,707 of JAJCXO010000080.1, forward strand.
TCTCGTTCAGTTTTACCATCTTGGCCTCGGTGAGGGGAGACCTGTGGAACGAGCAAGCACCGAGGGTATTAGTCCTGCCCCCACGGTAGCTGAATGAACTGTGGATTGGTGAGTTGGTCGAGCCAAGGGACGTCGATCCAGGTCAGCAGGGCCAGGGCCAGGGTCAGCAGCGCGACCAGCATCATCAGGGTTTTCTCGCGGAACAACTTCTCAGGAGTCTGAGCCGACGAGCCGTGTTTGAGTCCGACGTGAAGGTAAGACGCAAAGAGGGCGGCGAAAAAGGGCAGGGAGAGCAAATATTCGATGCGATATTTGATCAGGAAGACGGCCAGGAAGAACGACGCCATCTGGGCATAGAGGAAGCTCGAGATCAGCAGCGAGTTTTCGGTGTAGAAGCGAAACGAGGTCCGATAGAGACCCAATCGTTCTATGTTGTCAGTGGCAGCTACTGTGCGATATTCAGCGAAGCGTTTGATGGCCATCAGAAAGGCACCGCTCATCCAATACGCCCCCAGTAGGCTGGACGGCGGCAACGTCGTGGGGTCGACCATCGCCCAGCCCAAGGTCAGGCGGATCGGGTTGTTGAGGGCCTCGCTGAGAACGTCCACGTAGACGCGATCTTTGGTGCGTAGTGGCGGCACATTGTAGAGCACTGCACTCGCCAGGAACGCGCCGATCGTCACCAGATAAAGTGTTGAGAGAGACGCAGCCAGCCCGAGTCCGATGGCGACGAGGGTCAAGTAGAAAAGCTTAACGACAACCGGCGAAAGATCTTTGGCGACCGCGGGCCGTTGGGACTTGGTTGGATGGAAGGCGTCCCGCTGCTTGTCGAGCCATTCGTTCAGCACATAGTTGGACGAGGCGACCGCGGCGGCGCTCGCCAACCCGACGATCAATGGCAGCACTAAAGTCGCAATTGGGACGGGATGATGAAGGAAGGCTAGGGCGATACCCGGCAGAATGAAAATCTGTTTGATCCAGTGGTCGGGCCGGGCCATCGCGAGATAGTCTGCTACGGTGGGCCGCCGCGAACTGACTGATGAGTGCCGCTGCATGAAAACAGCCTTTGCAGACAGGAAAAGAGAGTGATTGGATGCCGAGTGGTGGTGAGTCGGCGAGCAGCAGCGAAGGCGAAGTCATGATCTCCGGCCTACTGACCGGCGTCAAGCGATCTTTTGTCAAGGGTTCGAGAATAATGGCGGGCGCATCATGAAGCCTGCGGTGTTGTTCACCGAGGTTGCTTCCACCGAACCGGTCAGGATCCAACGCAAGACCTGGAAGCTGCTTCTGCTCGTGCTGCTGTCGGCCCTCGCCTTGCGGGCGTGGTACGGCAGCTGGAATCTCAACCAGAATCGTTTTTGGGATGAACAATATGCGCTCAAGAACGTCCGCTCCCTCCTGTTGACCGGCGACGTCAAGCCAGTCAACGCCTACTATCCGTCGCCCGTTTGGTCGGTGCCACAAGCTGCGGTCTTGAAGCTGTCGGACGTCCTCTATACGCAAACCGGCAACGGTGCGTTGCGTGTGCTCGACGACCAATTTGGCTTCACGCCAACCGGCATCCTGCTGTGCCGCTGGATTCAAGCGATCTATGGGACCTTGGCGGTGTGGTTCGTTTTCCTTGCCGGCCGTCGACTGTTTACCTCCCAGATCGCCTTGGTGGCGGCCGCGATGGTCGCCTTTGCACCCTGGGCAATCCACGCCTCGGGCTACATCAAGCCTGACGGATTGTTGCTGATGTCGATCACCATGGCATTCTGGGCATCCCTAGCGGCAGTTGACTCGCCAACAGTGAAGCGGCACCTGCTCGCCGGCCTGGCGATTGCGCTGGCCCTCAGTAGCAAGCTCACCGGTGGCTTGATCGCCATGCCTTTGGTGGTTGCTGTGGCGATCCTCGGTTGGCGAGAGCGGCGTCGGGTTGGCTTGTTGGTGGTGGCGGGTGCTTCCAGCGCCGCGTTTTTCATTGCCCTAAACCCCTATTGGCTGCACTACCTGTCGTTTCTCAGCGGTCTCAAACGAGACTACGCCATGCGTGCGGGCTGGGCAGAGATGACCCGGCTGTCGATGCCTGGCCGGGTTGTTGGCTTCATCACCGATGGTTATCTACACGGCTTGGTGCTCGGCAGTGTCAGCCTGGTCGGTTTTGCGCTGTTGGCTGTTGGCGTCCTTCGACGAGGCCGACCCGGAGGCCTGGGAGCAACCGGGGACCTGATCGGCGAGGGGGGCGCCACGGTGCGTAGTCGTGGCGGCGAGCTCATCAACCTCGCTAAACGCGCCATGTTCCTCGTGTTCCCTCTGCTCTACACGCTGGTCTACATCGTCCAAACACCTTACTTCAAGCCCAACAACTTCTTGCCGCTGGCGCTTTTCACCGCACTCTCCGCGGCCTGGCTGTTGATTGGTTGCTGGCGATGGGTGTCCGTACGTTGGCCGCTCGTGCAACACCCTGCCATCGTCGGCGTCCTGGCTGTCATCCTTGTTGCGGGTATCGTGTTGCCGGGTTGGCTCTACACCTATCGATCCGTGACACCGACCACCCGCGACCTGGCGCGCCTCTACCTCGATCAGGAGCTGAATGCGCCACCGAGCGCCAAGCTAGTGTTCGCCGAAGCGTGGCAAGAGCCCCGGCCACCCTGGGGCAGTGGCGAGCGGCGTTTGCACGACGGCCTGTCCGCGATCCACGAGGTACCAAACCTCGAAAAGTTATCGCCGAGAGCACTCGATCTCAGTGACGGCCTAGTCTTCTTTGGCCACCGCCAGATCGGTGGCAAGACCTTTCTGCGCGAGCGGGAAGTTGGCGGGCCTGAAGCGCAGGTTACAGTCTTTCGTGCCCAACCGTTCAAAGCCCGCGGTCCGACGATGGTGGCAGTGGCTTATGGCTGGCTCCGCAATGGACCCTATCTCGACCTTACGTCCCATCCTTGCATTGATGCGGCACCGGGTTGTCGGGCCGTCGACTTGCCAGTGGATTTGGTAGCCGAAGAGCTCGCCAGCTTTTTTGTCCTGTTGACCTGGGACAGTCTGGGTGAATCAGCCGAGACGCCACACATCGAGGTCGGTGATCGCAGCCTCGATTTAGTGGTCGCTTCCAAGCAGCCTAGCGGCATGCTCTACGTCTCGCCACGTTTCCAACTCGGCGACGGACCGCGGGTCGCACGGTTGGTACGGGACGATGACTTTGGGGATGATGACTTGGAGGACGATGACTGTGAGGACGATGACTTGGAGGACGACGACTGTGTGGGCGATGACTGTGAGGGCGACGATCGGACGGAAGGTGGGATGTTGATCCAATTAGCGCGTTGGGTCCCCGGAAGAGCGCCCAGCTGACGAACTGCGGTCACCGTTTTCGAAGCGTGTTGACCCCTTTTGTCGACGATTGACGCGTTTACGCACAGACCATTATGAAACGCATCGTCGATCGCATGTCGTGCCTGCTAGCAATACTCGTAAGGTCTCCCTGCGGCTGCGTTCCTCGCTCTGAGCCCCGGTATCCGGCTGCCGGAACCCAACAACAATAGAACATCGAGCGCTTTGCCTTGTTGAACGTCAATGCGGTCAAGCACTACCTGTGCTTTTCCTTGATCAGTCTCAACGCGGTCAAGCGCAAGATGCACTTTGCCAGGATGAGCGTCAACTGGGTCAAGCGCAAGATGCGCTTTGCCATTATGAGTGTCAACGCGGTCAAGTGCAATCTGTGCTTTGCCCTGATGAGTCTCAACGCGGTCAAGCGCAGCGTGTGCTTTGCCTTGATGAGTATCAACATGTTCAAGTGCAGCGTGCACTTTGCCATGTCGGATCGCAAACTGGTCAAGTGCAGCGTGCACTTTGCCATGTCTGATCGCAAAACGGTCAAGCGTGGCGTGTGCTTGACCTGAGTCAAGAGAATAGAGGCCAAGCAAGACATGACTCGAGGCGGAGAGTCCGCATGTCGAGCTCTGTTGATGTTCGTCTTGACCTGAGTACGGATCTATGAGGTCAAGCAAGCTGTGTTGATCAACACTAGCGCCGATAAGAAATCCGTGAGCGTTTGCCGAGTCGGTGGTAATGGCGGAGCGCCTTGTCGCGGTTGCCACAGGTCCGTCGTTCACACCACACGCGCTGACCTGAAGGGCTCCGATCAACGAAGAACAGTCGGCACTCCTTAGCGGCACATTGGCGCACATGGGGCCGACCTTGGAGGGAGATCAACAATTCGGCCGCCGATCGCAATACTGGCCACACCATGCGGTCAAGGGCGCTCTCTTCGCCGGCCCATCCCCAAGTCAAGCCGTTTTTGCCGGGCACCAGCTGCATCGCCGGCAGCGCGGCTGCCAGAGCGGTATTGAGCCTCTCGAGATCGTTTGCGGAGGGCTCTCGTCCCCTGCCGGTGGCGAGGAAGATTCGAGACAGTGTTAGGCGCATCTCGGCTGTTTGGGTGAACACTGCCTGCGCTGCTTCTGGCTCCGACTTCGCCCGCTGAGCCATGAGCCCTGCTTCCGTCGGCGACACCAGGCCAACCTGCTGACCCCAAGTCATCAACTCGGAGTAACTCTGCACACCTTGTTGCCGATTGTTCGTCCGTGCGGCTGCTGTATTCACGAACGCCACACAGAGGTCGCCGGCAAGCTCGAGCTGGGGGCCACGGGGAGGTTTAGCTTTTGCCATCGTCGTAGTCTAACCCGGAGAGATTCGTCTGCGGGAGATTCTACTGCCTCAAACCCTGAGGAGCTTGCCTGTTGCTGTGCTCGGTGCAAGAGGGCTGGGGGCCCTGGCCAACCTTCCGGGCCCAGCCTTGCACCGATACCGTGACGCTGAGAAAAAATCTCAAAAAAATGACACCTTATGGAGCCCAATGACGCGTCTACTAGGTAAGCAATATTGACCGGATGAGCTGCCTGTTATGAATACTCATCAGGTTTCCTTGGGAGGGTGAGTCTTCGGTCCTGGGCCTCGTTTGAGGCCCAGGATCGAGGCTCAGATCCAGTCCTGTCAGGCCTCGCCGTCGATTTCAATACCGGTGACGTTGGCGGTCCAGTGATCCTTGGGCAGCCGAGAAAGGACTTCGAGCTTGTCCTTGCTCAGATGGTGGATTTGGTCGCGGGCGCTGGGCATGCGATCACGATTTCTGTGGGCAACGGTTCGAGCAGGTCTCTGGGGCGAAACGACTCGGGTCGGCAAAACTGCGGTCCGCGCCGCGCTAGCGCTCCACCCAATAGTTCGGCGCTTCCTTGGTGATCATGACGTCGTGGGCGTGACTCTCTTTGTGGCCGGCGGCCGAGATCCGCACGAATTTGGCTTTGGTGCGCAACTCCTCGATCGAGGCACAGCCGGAGAGGCCCATGCCGGAGCGCAGGCCGCCGGTCATTTGTTGGATCATCTGATGGACGCTGCCTTTGTAGGGCACCATACCTTCGATGCCTTCCGGCACCATCTTGGCCAGGGTTGGTGCATCTTCTTGGAAGTAGCGGTCGGCGCTGCCTTGAGCCATGGCGGAGAGTGAACCCATGCCGCGGTAGGCCTTGAAGGACCGCCCCTGGTAGAGGATGGTCTCGCCCGGGCTCTCTTCGGTGCCGGCGAACAACGAGCCGATCATGACGCTGTGGGCGCCGGCGGCAATCGCTTTGGTGAAGTCGCCAGAGAACTTGATGCCACCATCGGCGACGGCGGGAATACCGGCTTCGGCGGCGGCGCGCGCACAGTCGACGATGGCGGTGATCTGCGGCATGCCGGCGCCGGTAACGATGCGGGTGGTGCAGATCGACCCCGGTCCGATGCCGACTTTGATGCCGTCGGCGCCACGTTCCGCCAGGTCGCGGGCCCCTTGCTCGGTGGCGACGTTGCCAGCCAGGATGCGGGCGTCGGGGAAACGTTCACGCAAGGTTTCGAGGGCGTTCAAAACACCCCGACTATGAGCATGGGAGGAGTCGAGTACCAACATGTCGGCTTTAGCGTCGAGCAGGGCGGCGGCACGGTCGAGAAAGTCGCCGCTGGCGCCAACCGCGGCTCCGACTCGCAGGCGCCCGAGGCCGTCTTTGCAGGCGCTGGGGTACTCGAGCATTTTCTGGATGTCTTTGACGGTGATCAGACCGGTGAGATGGCCGTCTTCGACCACCAGTAGCTTCTCGATGCGATGCTGGTGGAGCAGGGCCTTGGCTTCCTCGAGGGTTGTGCCCGCCGGAACCGTTATCAGATTGTCGCGAGTCATCAGCGCGCTCACCGGCCTCTCGCTGTTGGACTCGAAGCGTAGATCACGGTTGGTCAGAATGCCGACCAACTTGCCGTCTTCGTCGGTGACTGGGACGCCGGAGATCTTGAAGCGCGCCATCATCTGGAGAGCTTCCTTGATCTTTTGATGCGGACGCATGGTCACGGGGTCGACGATCATTCCGGCTTCGGAGCGCTTGACCTTGTCAACTTCCTCAGCCTGTCGTTCAACGCTCAAGTTCTTGTGGACAATCCCGAGGCCACCTTCCTGGGCGAGGGCAATCGCCAATGCCGATTCGGTGACGGTGTCCATGGCCGCGGACAGCAGCGGTACGTTGAGTCGGATGCCACGGACCACTTCGGTTTCGAGACGAACCTCATTGGGGTGAACCTCGGACAGACCGGGCTCTAGGAGCACATCATCGAATGTCAGAGCTAAACGGGGGGCGTCGAGACTGAACATGGGCTCGTTCTCCAGGGCATATGATTTTTCTCGGAATACGTAGGATGGGCGGATTCGTGAAGAATAACACGCTCGGCCGAGAGACTTACCAAGGGATTCAAACCCCACGTCTAGATACGGTATCTAAGGGGCATGATGATGGACCTCCGAGCCGAAAGCGCCCGCGAAGTTGGCCGAGAGACCGCAGGGCCCGGTATCACGAGCTTGCCAGGTGGCTTGCCGATAGAGGTTGCTGCCGAGAAACCGGAGGCCTGTTACGCTCGCCTGGAAGGGGCACCTCAGACGGTGGAGACTGAATCGACAGCCACGGAACAATTGGTCGAGCAGGCGCAGTCGGGCGATGTGGCGGCCTTCGAAGTGTTGTACCGCCAGCATGCGGAGCGGGTGTATGCCCTGTGTTTGCGGATGAGCGGCAACGCCCAAGAGGCAGAAGAGCTGACGCAGGACGCGTTTGTGCGGGCGTGGGGAAAACTCGAGACGTTTCGCGGCCAGAGCGCGTTCTCGTCGTGGCTGCACCGTTTGACGGTCAACGTAGTGCTCGGGCGTTGGCGCTCGAAAGGGCGACATCGCGAACGGGTAGTCTCGCTGGCCGATGTCGCAACGCTCGGAGAGCACAACAAGCACCCCGAGCCCCGGCTGGCAGTGGATCTGGAACGAGCCATCGCTGGACTACCTGCCGGCGCACGGACGGTGTTCGTGTTGCACGACATCGAAGGCCATCGACATCGAGATATCGCTGATATGACAGGGCTGGCGGTGGGTACATCCAAAACCCAGCTTCACCGGGCACGACGGTTGTTGAGGAAGGCGCTGGGTTATGCATGAGACTCCAGACAGGCATAGGACCCTAAACAGGCATAGGACCTGGACAAGCGTGAGACTACGGACATGTGTGAGACACCAGATATGAGAGAGACAAAAAGCCCGGAGCCGAGCTGCCGTCAGGTTGACCCGTTGCTCGATGATTTGATTGATGGACAGCTATCAGAAGGCCAACAAGAAGCGGTGCGACGCCACCTGGCCGGATGCCAGGCATGTCGTGAACAGCTGGCTTCTCTCGAGCGGTTGCTCGACGAGGTGGCCGCTTTGCCGCGTGCCGTCGAGGTACCAAGGGATCTTTGGTCTGATATCGAGCCTCGGTTGACCGAGCGCCCGATGGCAGCGACGTCGGGTCGCTGGCCAGACCTTCGACAAGTCGCCGCTGCGCTGTTGTTCATGACTTTGGGTGGAGTGTTGACGCATTTTGTACAGCCAGCATTGCGCCGGCCGGTCGATGTTTCAAACCCGCAACCGAGCACCACGGTACAGACAGTAGAGCTCATGGCCACCGAGCGGCGAGCTGACTTCGCGCTCGCAGAAGCTGACTACCTGCGGGCCAAGGAAGCCTTGTGGTCGGCGGTTTACAGCAATCGCCAGGACGTGTCGCCAGTGACCCGTGACGTGGTGGAGCGTAATCTGGAGGTGATCGATCAAGCGATTCGGGAGTTGCGGGCGGCGCTGCATGTCGACCCGGGGAATCACCAACTCGAAAATCTGTTACTGGGACAACATCGTACGGAAATCGATCTCCTCCAACGCTTGGCGCTGAGGACTTCGGAGATATGAAGATCAGGGAGATATCCCACGGCGATACCCTCGCCCGGGAACAAGGAGACGTGATGGCATCAATTCGAGTTCATTTGTTGATCGCCTCTTGCGGTCTGTTGATGTTGGCCGCTGCTGCCGCGGCAGGTTCTGAGGTCGAACGGCGTGTCCCGGCGCGGCCCGACGGCCTGGTGACGGTGAGTAATGTTGCTGGCTCAGTGACGGTGGTGGGTTGGAACCGTGATGAAGTCGAAGTCATCGGTTACCTCGGGCATAGAGTCGAGGAGCTCGAGATCGACAGCTCAGGTCGAGTAACGGATATCGAGGTTGAGCTGCGGGGTCGCAGCCATGGCTCGGACTCTAGCGCTCGCCTCGAGATTCGGGTGCCGCAGGGGAGTGATCTCGATATTGAAGTCGTGAGCGCGGAAGTTGAAGTCTCTGACGTACACGGCGACGTGACGATTGAAACCGTGAGCGGGTCGATCGACCTCGAGGGTACTTCGAAGGCGGCGGATCTGGAGTCGGTGAGCGGCTCGATCAACGTCGAGGGTAATTTTGATCGCTTGGATGCCGAATCCGTGAGCGGCCGGATCCGAGTACGGGGCGAAGCACGAGAGGTGGAACTCAGCACCGTCAGTGGTGAGCTCGAGCTCCGGGTTGATGGCATCCGTCGCGGTGATCTGTCGACTACCTCGGGCAGCATCGAACTCGTCGGCAAACTCGACGCCCGCGCCGAAATCGAAGCCGACAGTCACAGCGGCAGGGTTGAACTACAGTTACCTCCTTCGACTTCGGCACGGTTTCGGGTATCGACCCACAGCGGCCGGATTAGCAACGAGCTTGGGCCGCCAGCGGAACGCACCAGTCGCTACGGACCAGGGCGAAAGCTCGAGTTCGAACTCGGCGGAGGAGATGGCCGGATCACGATCGACACCTTCAGTGGCAGCGTCTCACTGCGTCGCCGTTAGTCTGGAACGCTTACAAGAACGCATCGAGGGGGCTCTCAGGAAGGCGAGAAACGGATTTCTGGATGGACTCTAGTTAACGTTCAGTCGTCGTCGTGGCTCTGTAGGCGGTGGTAGCCGCGATTCCAGTAGACCAATGGTGCGGCGTCTGATTGGGGCACTTGGGTGGCTTGGACTTCACCGATGTAAACGTTGTGCGTACCGGCGGCGGAGCTGGAGTGTAACGTGCAGTCCAGCCAGGCGGCGGCATCGGCGAGGATCGGTGCGCCGGTCTGTGCTGTGGTCCAATCACCTTCGAGAAAGCGGTTCTCCTCTTTGACCCACGCGAAGCGGTCGGAGAGGGCGGCTTGGTCTTGGCGCAAGATGTTGACCGCGAAGACGGCTCCTGGCCGTTCGATCAGCCGGTAGGCACTGTGTTGACGATCGATCACCACTGCGATCAGCGGCGGTTCCGGTGAAATCGAAGCGAAAGCCGAGACGGTCAAGCCGTGGATGTCGTCGCCCCCCTTGACCGTGACGATAGTTACGCCGGAAGCAAAGTGGCAGAGCGTGTTGCGAAACTCGTCGGACGTGATCGGCACGGTCTATTTCCTCAGGAGTTGGTTCGTTGGTGTGCAGGCATATGGAGAAGAGACTCAGTCTCCCGTGGCGAGGAAGTTTAGCATTGGGCAGGGATCTGTCGCCGCCTGATAGCGATTGGATCGCGAGCCTTGGGTGGCGTAGAATGGAGAAGCGGCGGTTTATATCTGCCGTGTCTCAAATTTGTCACTCAGGAGGAATCTCACTATGTATAGTCCACTACTCGTCAAGCCGATGCGCGAAGAGCTCACGTCGGCTGGCTTCGAAGAGTTGCTGAGCGCTGAGGATGTCGACCGCTTTGTCGCCAACAAAGAGGGCACCGCTCTGCTGGTGATCAACTCGGTCTGCGGCTGTGCAGCTGGCATGGCCCGCCCGGGGGTGCGGCTCGCACTCGAACATGGCAAGACGCCGGATCGACTCGGTACAGTGTTTGCTGGCCAAGAAGCGGAAGCGACGGCACGGGCGCGCGGTGCCTTTCCTGAGATCCCGCCGTCGAGTCCGTCGATGGCCTTGTTCAAGGAAGGCGAGCTGGTACATTTTGTGCCGCGTCACCGGATTGAAGGTCATAGCCTCGAGGCTCTAGCACAAGATCTGACCCAGGCGTTCGATCAATTCTGCGCCTAGGTAGGACGTGATGGGCACTTTTCACCAGAACAAGAGCGAGCTGCACGGCATTACTGTGGTCGTCGACACCGCAGGACCCGAAATTTATGTCGGGCGTTGCGACGATATGGACGATGCCCGAGTGATTCTGCTCGATGTTGATGTTCATAACGATGGCGACGGCGGGCGATCAAAAGACGAGTATGTTCGCAAGGCGGCACAATTCGGGGTCTGGAAGAAGCACGACCAATTGGTACTCGATCGCGCCCAGGTGACCTCTGTCCGTCGCCTGAGCGAGCTCTGAGACGGGGGTTGTATGGCCCAGAACTGGATCGCTCTCGGAGCGTTATGGTGCGCTCTGTCCGTGGTGGCGGGGGCGTTTGGCGCTCACGGTCTCAAAACACGCCTCGACATCGAGGCGCTTGCGTTGTGGGAGACCGCAGCCCGTTACTTCATGTACGCTGGTTTCGGAATCGTGCTCAACGGCATGGCAGCATGGCAGCAAGGTCGGCAAGGGTTCGATACCGCTGCGGTCTGCCTGGTTGCTGGTAGTCTGATCTTCAGCGGTACCGTCGCCGTGCTGGCCCTGGGAGGCCCACGTTGGCTCGGGGCGGTCACACCGATTGGCGGACTGCTCATGATCGTCGGCTTCGTGGTGTTCGGTTGGACGGCTTGGAGAGCATGAGGCGCCATCCCGAACCACGTTCGAGGTGGGTTTCGCCAGCAGATTCTGATTTCAACAAAAGATCACGATTGATTGCGATCCCGTCGGTCGCGCTAGAAAAGGAGATTCAGTTCCATGCCTAACGGAATCGTTCAGATCCCGACCCCAGTCAACGAGCCGGTTCGCGCCTATGCTCCGGGTTCGGTGGAGAAGGCCGCCCTCAAACAGCGTCTGCATGAGATGCTCGGTGAGAAGGTCGAGATTCCACTGATTATCGGCGGTCGTGAGGTCCGGACGGGTCGCATCGCCGAAGCGGTCTGTCCACACGATCATGGTCATGTACTCGCCGAATTTCACCAAGCCAGCGGTGAGGAAGTACAGCAGGCGATCGATGCGTCCCAGGCGGCGTGGAAGGACTGGTCGGAGATGGCATGGGAAGACCGTGCAGCGGTTTTTTTGAAGGCAGCTGATCTGCTCGCCGGCCCGTGGCGCGACACGATCAACGCTTCCACGATGCTCAATCAGTCGAAAACGGTCTACCAGGCAGAGATCGATTCGGCCTGCGAGTTGATTGACTTCTGGCGGTTCAACACCTCGTACATGCGGCAGCTCTACACCGAGCAGCCAGGTTCGGTCAGCGGCATCTGGGATACCTCCGAGTACCGCGCACTCGAAGGTTTTGTCTTCGCGGTGGCGCCGTTCAACTTCACGTCGATCTCTGGCAACCTACCGACCGCACCGGTTCTGATGGGTAACGTGGCGCTGTGGAAGCCGGCGTCGACGTCGGTCCTTTCGAGCTACTACCTGATGAAGCTGCTGCAGGCTGCGGGACTACCGGACGGGGTCATCAACTTTGTGCCAGGGCCTGGGGCGGCGGTTGGTGATCCGGTGTTGGCGAGCCCTCACTTGGCGGGAATCCACTTTACCGGTTCCACCGGCACCTTCCAGTCGATGTGGCAGACCATCGGCAACAACATTCGGAGTTATCGGTCGTATCCACGCATCGTTGGCGAGACCGGTGGCAAAGATTTTGTTTTTGCCCATCCGACCTCGAGCGTCGATGCGTTGGTTGTGGCGTTGGTGCGAGGGAGCTTCGAATATCAGGGGCAAAAGTGCTCGGCGGCATCCCGGGCCTACATCCCGCGGTCGCTGTGGCCACAGGTATCTGCGGGTCTGAAGGATATGGTCGGTTCGATCGACATGGGTTCGCCGATGGATTTCCGGAATTTCATGGCCGCGGTGATCGATCGCCGAGCCTTTGGCAAAATCACGGGCGCAATCGATCGTGCCAAGTCGTCCAATGACGCTGAGATTCTGTGCGGTGGTGGCTTTGACGATGCGGTCGGCTACTTCATTGAACCGACCGTCATTGTCGCCAACGATCCTCGCTACGAAACCATGCAGGAGGAGCTTTTCGGTCCGGTGTTGACGATCTACGTCTACGAAGACGAAGATCTGGATGCTGCGCTCGAGCTGTGTGATTCCACCAGCCCTTACGCTCTCACCGGCGCCATTTTCGCCGATGACCGTTCGGCGCTCGTCAAAATGTCGGCCGCTTTGCGACATGCGGCAGGTAACTTCTACCTCAATGACAAACCGACCGGTGCTGTGGTCGGTCAGCAGCCGTTTGGCGGGGCACGCGCTTCAGGCACCAACGACAAGGCTGGCTCGGTCTTCAACCTCCTTCGCTGGACATCCCAGCGTTCGATCAAGGAGACGTTTGTTCCTCCCACGGACTATCGTTATCCCTTCATGGAGGAAGAGTAGGGGTCTTTCCGAACCAACGCAGTTGCGATTCGTCCCTCGGCTCTCGACTCGCAGCTTCCCAATTTGATGTCTTCGTTACCATGGGACTGTCTGCGGCGAAGACCGGACCCCGTGACTAGCCAGCCGCCCTCAACGAGAGGTGGCTGAGGGCTCGAGAGGAGATGGCATGACAGGCGGAGATTTGGTCGCGGATGTGTTGGTGAAGCATGGTGTCCCCTGTGTCTTCACCTTGTGTGGTGGGCATATCTCACCGATTCTCGTCAGCTCGAAAAAGCGTGGCATTCGGATTGTTGATGTTCGCGACGAGGTGACAGCGGCGTTTGCCGCCGACGCGACATCACGCTTGACGAATACAGTGGGGGTGGCGGCGGTCACCGCAGGTCCCGGAGTGACCAACACCATCACCGCGATCAAGAATGCACAACTGGCGCAGTCGCCCTTGGTGCTGCTCGGAGGGGCTACCGGTACCATCCTCAAGGGGCGGGGCTCGTTGCAGGATATCGATCAAATGGCGTTGTTCGAGCCCCATGTGAAGTGGATGGCGGCAGTCGAACGGGTGCGCGATCTGGTGCCGGCGCTCGAGCAGGCATTCGAAGAAGCCAGACTGGGGGTGCCCGGTCCGGTTTTTGTCGAGTGCCCGGTTGATCTGCTTTACGAGGAAACTTTGGTCCGGGATCTGTATGGTGTTTCGAAGGAAGCGCGGTCGACTCGTGAAAAGGCCTTACACTGGTATCTCGGACGCCACCTGAATCGACTGTTCAAGGGAGCCGACAAGGTCAGTGCTTCCGAGCCACGCCGATTTGCGCCGGTGGTTGCTTCTGGCAGTGAGATCAAGCGAACCATGGCCAAATTGAAGCAGGCCGAGAGGCCGGTCCTGTTGGTGGGCAGCCAGTCGATGCTGCACCCCGAACGTGTCGACGAACTGGCGTCAGCTGTAGATCAGCTCGGCATACCGGCCTACTTGAGCGGCATGGCACGGGGGCTTCTTGGCCGTGACCACCCCCGTCATATGCGGCACCAGCGAAGGCTGGCGCTGAAGGACGCAGATTTGGTCATGCTCGCCGGGGTACCGAACGATTTTCGTCTCGACTATGGCCGCAATATCAATCGTCGTGCCAAGACGATAGCGGTCAATCTCAGCGATCACGACCTGACCAAAAATCGGCGTCCGAGCCTCGGTGTGTTGGCCGATCCGGGGCGCTTCCTCGAGGATCTTGCGGCGACGATGGGTACGGGTGGTGAGACTCGTTGGTCGGATTGGATCGACACGCTCCGAAAACATGACGACGAACGCGAAGAGAATATCGCCGAGCGGGCTGCGGTCGAGACCGATTACATCAACCCGCTCTATCTCTGTCGGGAAATCGACAAGGCGCTCGACGATGACAGTGTCCTAGTGGCCGATGGCGGCGATTTTGTCGCAACTGCGTCGTACACCATCCGCCCTCGAGGTCCCCTGCGTTGGCTCGACCCGGGGGTGTTTGGCACGCTCGGGGTTGGTGGTGGATTTGCGATCGGTGCTGCGCTGGCGCGACCAACGTCCGAAATCTGGCTGTTGTACGGTGACGGCTCGGCAGGTTACAGCCTGGCTGAGTTCGATACCTATGCGCGGCACGGATTACCGGTGATTGCAGTCATCGGCAACGATGCTGGCTGGACTCAGATTGCTCGTGAGCAGGTTGAGGTTCTGGGCGATGATTGTGCGACGGTCTTGCGCCACACCGATTACCACGTGGTAGCGAAAGGGTATGGTGGTCAAGGGCTATTGGTGGATCGGCCTGAGGATGTGCCGAACGTCCTGGCCGAGGCCAAAGAGATCGCACGCAGTGGTGCTCCGGTGTTGATCAACGCATTGCTCGGCAAAACCGATTTCCGCAAGGGCTCGATCTCGATGTGACTTGGCTCGTATTGTGCATAGGTCTCGCGTCATGTGAGGCCCCATATCGAGCCTATGTGTGGCTCGGGATGTTCAACCCAACTCCAGCGGCCTGATCGACTCTGGTGAGGCTGAAGACAGCAGACAACGAATGAGGTATTCGATCATGCAGATCTCAACTACGCCTTGGCATCGACGCGCCGTGATGGCGGTTTCGAATCAGATACGTGTCGTCATGGCAGCTTGGCTGGTCCTCGGTCTATTGGGGCCGGTTGCCCTGTCTGCGCAAGCTCCGCCTCAACTGCCGCCGCTGAAGATCGATGTCAGTCAAATACCTGACATCGTGGCGCGGATCGACGGTGATTCGATCACCAAGCGCGAACTACTGGCGCAGTCGCAAACGATGCGGATTCAGGCGCTGCAAGCAGGGGCTGCAGACCCGGCGGACAACGAAGACTTCTTGTCGTTTGTGCTCGACGCATTGATCGGTGAGCGTCTGATATTTGCCGATGGAGAAAAGCGGGGCGTCGGAGTCACCGACACCGAGGCGACCGAGCGGGTCGAAGCAATCATCAAGGCCTATGGTGGTCAAGAAGCCTTTGAGAAGGCCTTGGAGGAGCAGGGGCTCGATCGCGCCTACGTTCAACGCCAAGTCAAACAGAGTATGACCATCGACAAGTTGATGGAAGGCGAGATCATGCCTACGATCAAGCTAGCCGACGAGGATCTGAAGGCCTACTACGATCGTTTCAGCGACCAGATGAAGGTGCCGACAACCTACAAGGTACGTCACATCATGAAGCGATTCCCGCCGGAAGGTAAGGCTGCTGTCGAGCAGACTGCCACAGGGGAGCTCGAGGGCTTGCGTAAGTTGGTCGAGGAAGGCGGAGATTTTGCTGCCTTGGCCACGCTACACACCGACGACGAACGCAGTCGTGAACAAGGTGGGGAGCTACCATGGATGGCTCTTACCGGGCGCGAAGGCAAGTTCGGTGAAACCGTGGCCCAGCTCGATGTCGGTGGGATGAGCGGCGTGATCGAGTCCGCTGAGGGGTTGCACCTGATTCAGCTGGTCGAGCGCCGACCGGAGAGGACTCGTACCTTCGAGGAAGCGCGGCCCGAGATCAACAATATTCTAGGAGCCTACGAAGCGCGAGAAGAGATCCAGCGCCGGATCACCGACCTCAAAGGCAGCGCCAAGATCGAGATCCTGATAGACAGCTAACTGTCGATGACTTCGATCTCGGTCTGGCAGGCTGCGGACTTGTTGCGGTGTGAGAACCAGGCCACATTCTCGCGGAGTGGGTCCACTTCCAGCAGGTAGTGTCCGGGTTCGGCTGGGGCCCGGACGTTGAGCCAGGACGAGATCTCTTGATCGGGTTCGACGTCTGCAGCAAGCTCGGTCCGCAACCCGGCTGCCTGGATGGCATTGCCACTGGCGTCAAGCCAACGATAGGACAGACGGACCCTGGCGGCTCCCAGATGTGGCCAGCGATGTCGACTGGTGTTGCGCAGGCTGGTCATCGCAAGGAATTCCTCGTTGACGCGCACAGCTTGGGGAGCAGTGCAGGCCTGCCATTCAGCCGAATAGAGATCGAGCTCTAGGGCCTCACGGGTTCCTAGAATGGCGAAGGCCACCCCCAAGTAATCGCTCGACGCGACGCTTCCGCGCCAGCTTGGCTTTTCGCCGGTCCGGGAGGTGATCTGGAGTCGGTAGTAGTAGATCGCACCGTCGCTGTCGTGACGGGTCCGGCTTGGGTGGCGAGCGTCGAGTTGGGTCTGGAAGCTGATACCAGGCGCTGGTACATCTTCGAACTGGCGGTCGGTTTTGGCGCCAGCAAAATTGACCGAAATCTGATTGTGCGGTGCCAGATTGCGCAGCGCAAAAACCGCAGTCGGAATCTCGACGCGGCTCTCCAGCCAAGCTTCGACGGATTCGCCGCCCAACAGCCAGAGCTCATCGCCGACAATTTTGGCTTGATCGGCGGGTGCCCAGAGACGCGCTGAGCTGGTCCCATCGAGATCGATGTTGTAGACCGCAACTTGTCGAAAGTCGGGGGCTTCGCCGAGGGTTGGGTATTCGAAGGGTAACCAGGAAAAGGGGACGTTGCGAGTATGTGCTTGGACTGGAGCAAAGGGCACTACCGCACCGAAGGGAGTCAAGAGCAACGTGCTGAGTGTGAGGGCTCCCAAAGCATAACTAGCAGTGATCATCCACCGCGGTACCCTCCGCAGCAGGTAGAGGAATAACGGATAGATGGCGACGGCATGGGGATTCCCGATCTGTCCGATGTGATGGGCTCGTCCTGCGGGTTCGTAAAAGACTTGCGTTGCGCCGAGCAAAACCACCGTTGCCAGCATCACCCACTGTTTCTGCGATCGGCGTGAAGCAGTGAGGAAAACAGCCAGCACCGGAAGGACGAGGGGAAAGTACGGCAGAAGGCCACCTCGCCGTCCCCACAACACAAAGCCTGCGTCTTCTACCATGTTGCCGAGCGTGCGTTGCGGTGACGGGTGCGCGCTCTTCGTATTCGAGCCGCTGACCTCCAGCCAGGGGATCGAAAGCGGGTTGTCGACCGAGAAGGTTGCAACGTCCAACGCCTCGCTGCGACTGGCCCGACCGAGGCCTTGATGCCCAGCGAGAGTGCTCGATAGCAGCATGACCGTCGCCAGTGCCACTGCGCAGCCGGCGATCCAAGTAGCAACATCGCGTGGGCGCCGCCGAAGCCCGATGAGCAGCGGCAGCGCCAGCAGCGCCAGGGTCGGCTCTTGGGCGATCGCAAGGGCGAAGCTGGCACCGGAAATGGCCACCCGCCAAAGAACTGAGCGCTTACCCGGCTCCGCCGTCGTATCATCGCGCTGCCACGCCAAGCTCAAAGCAAGTGCGATTGCCGCCATGATCACCATCTGAGGCTGCAAGCGAAAGAGATATGCAAAGGCGCTCGAGAGCACAAGAAAGCCTAGGCAGTAGAGCAGGGCAGTGCCGTCCGAGTTCCAGCGCCGGAGCCGATTCCAAGCTAGGTAGATAACTAGCAGAAAACACAGCGCATTCAGGGTTATGACGCCATTGGCCCCGGCGAGGGCTGCAAAAGGGGCAGACAGTAGGGGGTAAACCAGAGGCTCCGCGTAGCGAGCGGTGTTCCAGTTGTCATCGCTGGTTAGCGATAGCTCGACGCCAGAAGCGAATGGAAAGTCACTGAACAGTCGAGCCAGATCGTTTGCGTCACAGGTCAAATCTCCGTCGCGAAGCAAGCTCGTGGCCATCAAATACTGAGTTGGCTCGATGGTGTCGAGCTGCATTGGTAACCCAGGCTTCTGAACCGACAGAGTCAAGAGCAGTAAGCAGAGCGCAAAACAGGCGAAAGCAAGACTTGCCGGGCGACTCATGGCTGGAGAGACGTGCCGTCGATCACGGGTAAATCCAGGTTCCCGTGCTGCCTTGGAGGGCCTGCTCGAGCGTCAGAACGTCAGTGATCAGCGCCCGTTGGCCTCCGTGTTCCAGAAACTGACAGGCTGCTTCGATTTTGGGACCCATACTCCCGTCAGGAAACTGCCCGTTTGCCATATGAGCCCGTGCCTCGCCTACGTTCATTGAGCTCAAGAGCGTTTCCTGGGCGGTCCCGAAGTTGAGGGCAACCTGCTCTACAGCGGTCAGAATGTAAAGTTCCTCGGCGCAGAGTTCATGGGCCATGACCGCGGATGCCAGGTCTTTGTCGATCACCGCCTCAACACCTTGCAGTTGGCCATCCTCGGCTCTTGCGACCGGGATACCGCCACCGCCGGTGACAATCACCAGAGCTCCGGAATCGATGAGTGTGAGGATCAGTTGACGTTCGACCACCGCAATCGGCTTGGGAGAAGGAACAACCCGGCGCCAGCCTCGCCCAGAATCTTCTTTCATGATCCAACCGCGCTGTTCCTCTAGAATCGAAACTTCGTGTTTCTGGAAGAACGGTCCGACGTACTTGGTCGGGTTTTGCAACGCAGGGTCGTCGGGATCAACTTCGACGAGACTGAGAAGGGCGCAGACCGGTTGTTCCAAGCCGTGACTCAGCAAGCGGTTGCGCAGCACTCGTTCGATCATGTAGCCGAGGCCGCCTTGCAGGTCAGCAACCATCAGATCGAGCGGCAAGTCGGGAGCTTGTCCCCGAGCGAGCTCGACACGAATCATCTGATTGCCGACTTGTGGTCCGTTACCATGGGTCAACACAACTTCATAACCTTGCTGGACAAGGTAGATGACGCTATCCAGGCTATGGTTGAGATTGGCATAGTCCTGGCCAACACTGCCATCGTCACCTGGGCGTGTGATCGCATTGCCGCCGAGAGCGACGATGACACGGCATGGCTTAGGGAGAGTTGATTCGGTGCTGGTGGTCATTAGATTGCGTAGCTCTGGTCGCGCATCAGAGGAAGGGTTTCTCCATCCGGCATCGCCAACATCAAACTTCGGATTTGGATTGCGGGCTGAGTTTCGCTGAGATAAACCCGGTCGATGTGTACAGCAGCAGCAGGCGAGCTGAACTGGGCCGCGCCCACTTGTCCTCCAAAGTGGTCACTCCTTCCGAAGGCAATATGCAGTCCGAGTTTCTCGTCGAGCAAAATCTGGCCGATCGGTTGGATGCCGAAGTCGCTCAAGACGCCGAGGCCGAGTTCGGCTAGATTGCCGTAAGCGGGCTCGCGAGTTAGGTACTGAGCTTGCTCCCGAGAGGCTGGGCCTTCACTCTCGACTGCCACCGCTCGGTTACCTTCGATTCGGAAAGCAACCACTTCATCGCCAAACTGAACCGGCAGGATACCTGCCGAGCGACTGGCATCCCCAACATGCTCGCCCTCGTAAGGCACGATGTAGGCTTCTCCTGATGGTAAGTTTCCCGCGGTGCCAGGCCGCGTTACAAGGCCGCTAGATGCATGAGCCGTCCGATGTCTGAGGTCGAGCTGGAGCATGGCGGTGCCAGCGTCGGTCTCAAAGCGAAAGTAAGCGGCAGTGGCTCGATCGAGCAGAGTCTTGAGGCGCTGTACCCTGCGGTCGACCTCGACATAGTCGAGCTTCAAAGCGGGCAGCATGGCAACACTGAAGCCCGGCATGGTTGCGGCACGAAATCCGTGACGGGCAGCTGCCAGCTTGAGTGGTGCTGTGGTCGAGAATTGAGTCGGCGCGATGACAATGCTGTGCTGACCAAAAATCGAAGCGAAGGGTTCCGCGGTGACGATGTCGAGTTCGTTGGCTGAGGCTGGCAGTGATCCTTGGTGGAATGGCCAAGCCATTGTGGGAAGATCGGCATTGTTCTGGCCGACGCTGGCGTAGAGGTAAAGATCAGCTTTCAAGCCAATACGGTCTGCCATCGCATCGAGACGTCGGGCCCAATCCGCGGCCAACTGACGGCGTTGCTTCCAGGCCGGAAGGTCGTCGGCAGGGGAGGTTGGGAGATCTGTCAATACCGCGATGCGAGTATCTTGTTCTGTGGGCTGAAAAGCCCGTTGAACGAGAGCGCTGAGCTCGCCGTCGTTCAGAGATCTGTGCTCTTGCATGACTACCCGGATGTCGTTCGAAGGTGACGCTCGAAGTTGAGTTGCTCGAGCGGTTGATCGTCTGAATAGGCTGTGGCTAATCCTTTATTTTAGCAGGCATGCGGATATCGAAGCGGTGATGGGGAACGATTTATCGCGGGGGTTTAATCGTCGACGGTGTTGCTGTATTCTTGAATGTCTCCGGTATGCGTTGTGTTGAGCACAAGGTTCAAGACTCGCGACGGGCTGATTGCAACCGATGGCTGCCAACTTTTTTGGCAGTGATGTCAACTTATCTTGCAAGTTCGGTGTCTGAGGTTCTCAGCGCCAACCATTCTTCGGAAGCGCAGCTCGGCAGGGTACCGCGCTTCGGAAGCCTTAAAAGCTTGTCGCTTTGTGGCGGATTGAAGACTCGGCCAACGGCTCGGCCTGGTAACCGGGTCGAAGTCCAAACTTTGCAGGATGGTTGGCATCTATCATGCAATTCTACTGAGATGCGGTGAGGGTTTCTGAGGTTGGAATAGGTGGGTCCGTTGCCCGCTGAATCGTCCGGTTTCCAGCCTCTGGGACAGTGGACGGGGTCAACCGCATTGTCAACTTGGCTTCGCTCGAGTTCGGAGATGATGAGTCTCCGTGCAAGCTGTCCCGACACCAAAACGGGGGCTGATGGCTGCGTGATTTTCGCGCACGGCCCCAATAGAGGGAAGGAATGCTATGCAAGATCGAGCGCTGTTGAAAACTACCGGCTCGTCGAATTCGGGCACCAGATTGGGAACGTTGGTGACCTGCGGATTGGCCCTCTTGCTATTCGCCCAGGGGGCGTGGGCGGATGGGGGCGTTGTGTTCCAAGATATCGCGGCTGGTGGTGGCGCCGGTTTGAGTTACGAACGTGTGCGATCTGACTCGGATGTCATCTGGGACGACTTTCGGGCTGCCGGTGTCTTCTTTTTCCCAGATACTCCCAACACACCTCTCAAGTCCCGCGGCGCTCCGGGTGTTGCGATCCTCGACTACGACAACGACGGGGATCTAGACATCTACGTCACCAACGGACCCGAGACCGCCAACAGTCTGTTCTCGAATCAGTTGGTTGAGAGCGGGCAACTGACGTTTGTCGATGTGGCGACCGCTGCTGGGGTTGGCCTTGCCGATCAAGACAGTTCCGGGGTGTGCTTCGGCGACATCGACAACGATGGCGACCATGATCTGCTGGTTCTCAGTGGATTTGAGCCTAATCGACTGTTCGAGAACAATGGCGATGGTACGTTTACCGACTTGATGGCATCGAGTGGCCTGTCCAATGACCAAAAGACATCGGTCTCGTGCACCTTTGGCGATGTCGACAACGATGGTTTGCTCGATGTCTACATCGGCAACTGCTGCCTCGACATGAGTGATCAGTTCGCCACCGCATCTGGTGAGCCGTTCGCGTTCAACCAACACAGCCAGCTCTATCTCAATACCGGCGGCAACGTTTTCGTCGACGTCAGTGCTTCGTCAGGAATCGAAGACCAGAAAGGGTTCCCACCCGGTTTCGACGGTTCTCCTGGCGTAACCTGGGCAGCAGCCATGGTGGATTACGATCTGGATGGTGACGTCGACATCATCACTGCCGAGGATCAAGCAGCAGTACCCTTAGCCAGGGATGGCGGCACCGACCGCGGGTTGATCCATCTTTACGACAATGACGGCACCGGGCATTTCACCGACCTGACGGTCAGCAGCAACCTCAATCGTGCCGGCGCCTGGATGGGGCTGTCGTTCGGGGACATCAATGCGGATGGCCATTTAGATCTTTTCGGATCTAACCTCGGTGACTATGCAACAACTCTGCTGACGCCACTGGATCCGGTCTACGGCGACTTCGTCAACTATGAGCTCGGTGACATGAGCTCTCGATGGTACCTGGGTTCGAGCAGCGGAGTATTCGTCGATCCGGGGTTGGGGGCGATCGTCGCGACGCCCTTTGGTTGGGGGACCTCGATGGAAGACTACGACAATGATGGTGACACCGACATCATCTACCATGGAGGTCTGTTGCCAGGCCCGACGGTTCAGGGCGCCCCTGGGGTGATCCTACAGAACGATGGCAGCGGGCAGTTCACCCGCGACATCGCCGCTCTTGCCGGTTCTACGGATCACGAACGTCGGACGGTGCAAGGGATTGCGATGGGAGATCTGAATGACGATGGATTCTCCGACATCGTCTCGGTGTCCAACTTCGATGTTCCGATATCGGCGTCACTCTCGACGTACAACCACAACTGGGGATCGCCTTTTGATGGCGGTCAGTACTTCCAGTTTTTTGTACCGACGCCAACACCTCTTTTGACGGATTTTAGCGGTGTTCAATTCGACAATGGTTCGCTTTCGGTCGAGGTCAACAGCGCAGACAACGGCAATCGTTCGGCGACCATTCAGCTGTTGGGAACAGTTGGACTGACGAGTGGTGGCTCTGTCAATCGAGACGGTATCGGGGGAGTTGTCCGGTTTCGGACGTCCCGTGGCCAAAGAGCGATGAAACCGGTTCTTGGAGGCTCGAGTTATGCTTCGCAGGACAGCTTGGAGCTGGTCTTCGGTATGGAGAGGGCCCGGCGTGGCCGGGTGGATGTTCTCTGGCCAGGCGGGGTACGCAATCGACTTTACGGCGTTCGACGTGGCGAAGACATCACTTTCCCGGAGATTCCTTGTGACTTCGCCGGCAGCTGGTCAAGCTTCTTCGAGTATGCGGTCTGTGTTAGCGGAGCGCTACATGAATTGCGCGACGCTGAGGTGATCAGCCACCGCGCGAAGAGTCGATTCTTCGTCAGTGCGATTCTCGCTTTTCTCGAGGAGCACTGACCGGCAACGATAGCTAGTCCCGGCCTCTGCCCGAGGAGCCGAGACTAGTAGTTACGCTGTTTGGCTACAAAAGAGGCTTCGCCGTCCGTGGCGAAGCCTTCTACAATAGGCTTCATGAAAGCCATCTTGGAGCAATTCGCCCGTCATGGCGTCGCAGCGAATTTGCTGATGGCAATGATTGTCGTCGGGGGTTTCGTGAGCCTAGGGAAGATCCGTACTCAGGTTTTCCCTAGCTTCGACACCGACCTCATCTCGATTACTGTGCCTTACCTCGGTGCAGCCCCGGAGGAGGTCGAGCAGGCGGTGTGTGCCCGGGTCGAGGAGCGGGTTCAGGACTTGGAGTTCGTAGACCGTGTGCGATCTGTTGCTGCCGAGGGCATCGGAACGATAACCCTCGAAGTTCTGGCTGGAGTCGATCTAGACCGGGCCGTCAACGAAGTTGCTGCCAGAGTTGACGCGATCGATTCTTTCCCAGCGGAAGTCGAGAAGCCGATCATTCAGCGGATCGAACCCCAACATCAGGTTTTGAGTGTCGCGATTTCTGGACCGCTGGACGAGCTCAGCCTGCGACGATTAGGAGAGCGAGCTCGCGACGACATCTCTGCACTGGACGGTGTCAGCCGAGTCCAGTTAGCTGGCAGTCGGTCCTACGAGATTGCCATCGAAGTGTCTGAGCGAGCGCTGCTGCGTCATGGCTTGACCTTCGATCAGGTAGCTGAGGCGGTGCGACGGTCTTCGGTAGATCTTCCCGGAGGGACGGTCAAGGCAGCCAGTGGCGAGATCCTTCTGCGAACCCGTGGTCAAGCTTATCGCGGCGACGACTTTAGCAAGCTGCTGTTGCTAACCGAGGCTGATGGTGCGCGCTTGACGGTCGGCGACGTGGCGACGGTGGTCGACGGTTTTGCAGAAACCGAGCAATCGACCCGTTTCGACGATCAGCCAGCGATTCTCGTGCAGGTCTATCGAGTGGGTGCTCAGGACGTCATCGATGTTGCAGATCGAGTGAAAGCGTATGTCGACGAGGCGCGATCATGGCTTCCGGCAGGAGTACAAATGACCGCCTGGCAGGACGAGACGACCGTGCTCCGAGGCCGACTCGACACCTTGAAGCGTAATGCTCTAGCTGGTTTGGTTTTGGTCCTGGTCGTTTTGGCGCTGTTCCTCGAGCCACGGGTGGCCTTCTGGGTTGGGGTCGGTATCCCGATCTCTTATCTGGGGGCTGCGTGGGTGATGCCGGCCTTCGGCCTGTCGATCAATATCGTTTCGTTGTTCTCCGGCATCATCGTCTTGGGTATGGTGGTGGATGACGCGATTGTGGTGAGTGAGAATATCTACGGCCACTTCGAGCGGGGCAAAGACGGCCTGACGGCGGCTATTGACGGAACCCGAGAAGTAGCGATTCCGGTCTTATTCTCGATGTTGACGACGGTTGCCGCTTTCTCACCCCTGATTGTGATGGCCGGGGTGTTGGGGAAGGTCATTCGTGTCATTCCACTGATCGCAATCGCAATCCTGGCATTCTCATTGATCGAGTCCCTGTTGATCCTGCCACGGCATCTTTCACACCTCCGGCATCGGCAGACGCAGTCGGATGGCAAGATGTCCTGGAACTTGTGGCAAAACATCCAAGATGCATTTGCTCGGGCATTGCGTTGGACAATAAGCCGTCTTTATCTACCGCTGTTGCGCTGGGCTCTGACCTGGCGGTACACCAGTGTTGGTATCAGTCTCGCCGTCTTGTTCCTGACGCTCGGGTATGTTGCTGGTGGCCATATCAAGTTCAACTTCTTCCCGCCGGTTGCTGCCGACAATCTCGTTGCTCTACTGAACATGCCGCAGGGGACACCAGCAGAAGTCACTGCTGCCAGCTTGGCGCGACTCGAGGCAAGCTCAGGAGAACTCCGCCAGCAACTCGAGGCAGAAGGAGAAATTGGTGTAGTACGGCATGTGTTGACCTCGATCGGTGAGCAGCCATTCCGCAGTCGCCAGAGTAGCAATACAACCGGACTCTCGGCGAGCTTTACAGGCTCGCACCTTGGCGAAGTCAATATCGAGTTGACTCCCGCCGAGCAACGTGAAACTACCGCCGAGGGGTTGCTGCTGCGTTGGCGGGAGCTGACAGGACCTCTGCCAGATGCTACTGAATTGACCTTCAATGCTTCCTTGTTTACTACCGGTGAGGCCATCGACATCCAACTCGCCGGTCGCGATTTGGCTGAATTACGCAGCGCTGCGACGGAGCTAGAGAGTGCTTTGGCTATCTATCCGGGTGTTCTCGGCATCGCTAACTCTTTTCGTGCCGGCAAACAGCAGCTGGAGCTCTCGATCAGCCCAGAAGCGGAAACTCTAGGCTTGACACTGTCTGATCTGGCCCGGCAGGTTCGTCAGGCCTTCTATGGTGAAGAGGCTCAGCGTATCCAGCGTGATCGTGACGAGGTTCGTGTGATGGTGCGTTATCCGGCAAGCGATCGAAAATCGCTGTCGAGCTTGGAGAACATGCGTATCCGAACGCCAGCCGGCGCCGAAGTACCCTTCGCGGTGGTTGGGCGCGTCGAGCCAGGACGGGGATTTGCCACGATCGAGCGCACAGATCGCAGACGCACCGTCAACGTCACTGCCGCCGTAGATCTCACTCGTGCCAACAGTAACGAAATCTTGGCTGATGTCGAACGGACTGCATTGGCTGACATTCTCGCTCGATACAGTGGCATGACCTACAGTTTCGATGGGCAAAGGCGCCAGCAGCAAGAGACCCAAGCAAGTTTGAGTGGTAGCTTGTTGATGGCCTTGTTTCTTATTTATGCGTTGCTTGCGGTGCCGTTTCGGTCCTATGTTCAGCCGCTGATCGTGATGGCTGCAATCCCGTTTGGCATTATCGGAGCGATTTGGGGCCATGTCCTCATGGGGCAGAATCTGACCGCTTTTTCAGGCTTTGGAATTGTCGCGCTCACCGGCGTCGTAGTCAACGATAGCCTGGTCTTGGTGAGTTTCATCAACCGATCCTACCGTTCCTCTGTACCGCTGGTGGAATCTTTGGTCGAGGCCGGGGCTAGCCGATTCAGGCCCATTATCCTAACGTCAGTGACAACCTTTGTAGGGCTCACGCCGCTGCTTCTCGAGCGAAGCATCCAGGCCCAATTCCTGATCCCAATGGTGACGTCCATCGCCTTCGGTTTGCTGTTCGGGACGGTGATCATCCTGGTCTTGGTACCAGTGCTCTACCACATACTGCGGGATCTTCAGGGTTTGATAGGTCGACGACGGAGTACTGTCTAGGTTTTGTCCCGTTTAGCCATTTTCGGCTCAAGGAGGGCAGGTCTTGACGAGCGAGCAAGCAGCGGGCTTGTTTGAACTGCGCACCTGTTTCTGCCTGAGATCCGGCAAGTTCTGGAGCTGCGGCGCAGCCCACGGATCGACCGAGCTCTCGATGCATTCTTGGACAGGATCTAAGCTAGTGTCGAGATTCTCGGGACAAGAAACAGCAAAAGCCCCGAAGCCGATGGCTTGCGGGGCTTTTCGGAATCGATCAGGACTCGGTGCTCAGAAGCTGACCGAGAAGCTGGCAATCGAGTAGTCGCCGTCTTCAGCAGTAGCGAAGATCGGCTGAAGCTGAGGCCCTTGTGGTGTGAGGATGGGCACAAAATTGAAGAGCTCAGACTCGACGTTGAAGTGGTGCTCCACCTTCAGCACTAGGTGTGGAGCGAACAGGTAATTGAGGGAGATCGCAAAGTCTTCGCGCAGGTCGGCTGAAATTGCTTGGGATGCGGGGATCCCGAACGGGCGTATGAAATCTTCAGGATCATGGTCCGCCTGGGAAAACTCAGCCTGAGCGTAGATGCGAAATTTCTCAGTGGGATGGAAGCCGGCTTGGAGGTAGGAGACTGTGAAATCTCCGCCAAAGAAGATCTGTCCGCTGTCGGCGGTGAACTCACGATACTCGCCGCGGAAAACATATTTCTCGAGATCCAAATCAAACGAGAAATACCAGTCTTCGAATTGATCACTTTCGTCAGCTAGACGGAAGATCCCGACGAGGCCGCCGGTCACGTCGCGTCGTTGGCCGCCGAGGCCAAAACGCAGAGCGGGAAGTGGCGTGTTCAACCATAGTTGGAAGCCGATCGCATCTTCAGCCTTGGCAGGACTAGCCTGACCACCTTCCAAGAATGGATTAACCTCGAAGAAGTCGTATTCTCCGAACCAAATATCAGCTTCTAGGGCCCAGTTCGAAGCTGGAGCGAAGGTATGTGAGAACACCACACCATCGACGGTCTCACTGGTAAAGCTACCTTCTTGGTACATGACATAAGCTGGTCGGTAGAAGGGCAGCACGGTGCCAACATCTCGAAGCTCATTGAAGATTCCGAAGGGGATCTGTACGCGACCGATCTTGACTGAGGTGTTGTCGCCGATACGTCGCTCGTAGAAAGCCCAGTCGAGCTCGATATCGTCTTCGACATCGTTGATCGGGCTGTTACCGAGGCTGCGGCTACTTAGTTGCACAATCATTACGTCTTTATCAGTGATCTGATAACGAAATTGTAATGCCATGGCACGGTAGTCGAAGGTTCCATCCTCTGGAATTCCGAGAATCAACTCGTCGGTTGTTGGACTAAAGAGGCCACCCTTCGATAATGAAGATGTGGCGTAAGCCTGGGTCAGAAAGCCATGAATCGAAAGCTTAGAAAGAGGGCCCTTGGGGTCCTGTGCATGTGATGGCGTCCAACCTGCCATGACGAGACTGAAGATAATCAGAGACTTGAGGATCAGCGGCATAGTCTTTGGACCCATGGTTCCCCCTCCTAACCGTTTTGTGGTGACATTGTGAACTTGTGTCCAGAAGTATACACCAGAAACTGGTTCGGAACGGATGGGCTCGAGCCTGCCGAAACGGATTCTCAATCTGCGTTGCAGATCTCCGCGGTGTTAGCTCAAAGAGTCACCATCTGCCGAATATAGCCGCCGATCTTGGCTCGGCTGAGGCTGAACTTGCGATCTTGAGTGTGGATGGTCATCGGCAAACCGCGCTTGGGTGACATCACAACATTGACGTGTGGATCGATCTTTGTGCCATCGACCAGCCCTAAGCGATAGTGCTGCAAGATCAGAGCAACAATGACTTTGAGTTGGATGGTGCCGAGGCCAGCCCCGATACATTTGCGAGGGCCGGCTCCGAACGGCAGATACTCATACGCAGATGGTTTCAGTGACAGCCAGCGTTCCGGACGGAAGCAGTTGGGCTCAGGGTAGATAGTGGGGTCATGGTGGGTGATATACGGACTGAATAGGACCTCGCTGCCGGCGGCAATCTCGAATTCACCAAGGGTGGTGTCACGTACCGCGATGCGAGGAAAAATGACACCGGGTGACAGGACTCGCAAACTCTCCTTAATGACACGATCCAATACCGATAGGGAGTAAGTCTGCTCGTAAGTCGGCGGAGCTCCGGCCAGGTGCTCGTCGAGTTCATCGAGTAACTCGGATGCTACGTGCGGATGTGTCGCAAGGAGAAACAGGGTCCAGGTCAAAGCACAGGATGTGGTGTCATGTCCGGCAAAGAAGACGACAAAGGACTGGCTTACGAGCTCATCGTCGCTCAAGCGGCCAGCGTCCTCGTCATGGGCTGCGATCATCATTGAGAGGAAATCCTCGCCAGGACTTCCTTGGGCGCGTTTGCGAGCGATCTCAGTCTGTAAGCTGGTGACGGTCTCTTCAAGATTGAGACGGAGTTTGCGATATGGCGTTCCCGGCAAGTCGAGAGGCACCATGGCCAGTGGTGAAAACAGGACGTCGACCATCTGACGAATCTTGAGCGCCAACGATCTCGAATCCGTGGTTGGGTTCAGGCCAAAAAGCGTCTTGGTAGAGATCGCAAGGGTCAGTCGAGTCATTTCGGAGAGCATGTCGCGGCGCTCGCCCGGTCGCCATCCTCGCAGGTGTTCTTCAGTGTTCTCGACGATGTCGTTGTGGTAGCGATGGAGATGTTCGCGGGTGAAAGCCGGCATCAGTAAGCGTCGCTGCTCATCGTGCTTCGCGCCGTTCATGGTCAAGATGTTGTTCGACAGCAGATCGAAGGCCCGGGTCTTGGGACCCCGCGGGCGTCCGGTTTGGAAATCATCGATGCTGGTCAGGACACGGCGATTGTTTTCGGCTCCAAACGCGAAGTAAGTTCGACTCTCGAGACCGGTAGGTCGAAAAAAGACGGTCGGGCTCTGGCCTTGAACCAAGCAGGCTACTGGACCGTAAGTTGATCGTAGGTCCGACATATAGCGGATCGGATTGCGAAAAAAGCGAATGGCATTGCCCCGCCAGCCGAGTATCGGCATCGCAGGCGGTGCCGGAGCCGGGCCAACAGGCCTGAGTTGTGCTGCAGGATCGCCAGCAACAGGCGGTGCATCTGAAGCGCTCGAGTTGGTTAACGGTTCCAAGGCCTCTCCCTGGTTCCTTACGCTCTGCTGGCGCTCAATCGCTCCACCAAACGATCGCCGACGACCGATTGTCGCCAGCCTCGAAGCTCCCGCGGTAGAACCGGTGATCGACCATCGAGGAATCTCCTCATCAACTTTTCGAGGCCCTTTCGGGTTGCCACTAGCTCAGGAGGGAGATTGGCTTGTGTCGCGATCGCATCCGCGTCTTTCCGTAGCTGCTGAATCTGTTGGCGATAAGGCGAAAGATCACGCCCATGTCTGGGGGCTGGCGGGAGGTGCTCAGTTTTGGCGCTACGGCCCTTTTGGATCAGTCGGAGCAGAGTCTCGCCGTAGTGTTCTCGTTCAACTTTGCGCAGGGACTCAATCCTTCCGAGGGACTTTCGATCTGTCGGCTGTTGCCGTGCCAACTCGATCAACGTCTTCTCGTGTAGCACAAAATTTCTCGGCAGATTCCTTTGTCTCGCTTGTTGTTCGCGCCAGCAAGCAAGCTCTTGGAGAACGGCAAGTTGGCGTGGATACATTGCCTTTGTCGCTCGGATCCGCCGATACGCGAGCTCTGGTGGTGGAAGAAAGCGCTCGACGTCGAAGAGGGACTGCAGTTCTTCGTCCACCCAAGCTTCGCGCCCCAACCGTCGGAGCTCGAGCTTTTGCTGACGATAGGCAGGAATGAGATACGCCACATCCTGCGCGGCATAGAGTTGCTGGGCGTCACTTAGCGGTCGGCGCATCCAATTGGTTCGAGTCTTGTCCTTGGGCAATTGGATGTCGAAGAGCTCAGCAACCATTCGTCCATAACCCATCGAGAAACCCAAGCCACATAGAGCGCCTGCAACCTGTGTGTCGAACACAGCTTGCGGGAACGCGCCAAAGCGGTGGTAGAGAACTTCCAGATCTTCACCACAGGAGTGGAAAACTTTTGTGACGTTTGAATCGAGGAACAAGTCTGCCAGCGGTGTGAGGTCGTCAATCACCACGGTATCGACAAGCGATGCCGAGTCTTCGTCGGCAACTTGAATCAAGCCAAGGTTGGGGAAGAACGTCCGTTCGCGAACGAACTCAGTGTCGATACCAACTACGGCGGCACGTCGCCAGCGCTGACAAGCCAGCTCCAGTGCCTTACGACTCTCGATGAGCTGTGGTGTGACATCAAGGGATTGGTGGCTTCTCGTTGGACTCATGTTGGCCCCTGACTGTTCGCTTCATTGACCTGGTGCAGGTAGATGTCCCGCGATGGGTAGGGAAAGCAGATTCCCTCAGCCTGGAAGCGCTGAAAAACCGCACTGTTCAGCGCGTCGAGAACCCTGCCGCGTAACACGGGTTCCGCAACCCAGGTGAGGAGCTCGAATCGCAAACCCGAGTCCTGAAACTCTCGAAATCTAACTCTTGGCTCAGGCTCGGTCATGACCTGGCTGTGGCTGTTGGCTACCTCTAGAAGGACTCTTCGGACTAGGTCGATATCGCTATCGTAGGCAACTTGCACGCTGACTCGGACTCGGCGTTGGCGCGTGGGTCCACCCGCTTCGTTGATGATTTTAGAATTGGCGAGGATCGAGTTGGGAAGGACGATTTCTAGATCGTCACGAGTAAGTAATCGGCTCGATCGAATACCGATTCGGATGATCTCGCCTCGTTCTCCGCTTTCTAGAATGATGAAGTCGCCGACCGTGAAGGGTGCGTCCGCGAGGATCGAAACTCCTGCGAACAGATTGGCCAGAGTATCTTTGGCAGCAAGACCAATTGCTAGACCAGCAATGCCGGCGGATGCCAACCACCCAGATACCGAAACATGCCATGCCAATAGCAGAAAGTAGGTGGCGCCGCCGACCAAGAGGACTGTCGCGGCGTTTTCCAACACCGGCAAGGTTTGGGGCTGGACAAACGTAAAGATGTCTCGCTTACGGGAAAGGGTCTGGAGCACTAGATTGGAAAAACGGAGTGCAAATCCCAGCCAAACAAACACGGCCATCGTGGCGAGCAGAGATCCGAGATAACGATCGAACGGCTCAACGATGGTTAATGGCAATAGTGAGAAGTGGATGCCGATCAGTAGGAAGCTCGCCGAGACTGGCCTTTGCAAAATCTCGAAGAACTGATCGTCAATCTCGGTTTCTGTGCGTCGAGTGAGGCGCGGCAACAGATTGGCCGAGACCCACTCTGCTAGTTTGGCGACCGCTAGCGATAAAACAAGGATCAATAACGACTGAACCCATGGATTGGGGCCGAGCCGTGCGACGAGCTCTTCGAGCTGGTGACGCATCATGTGGAGTAGGGGGCGCTGTGCCTATCGCGCTGAAAGTAGACCTAGCGGGCGCCGTGGCACTTCTTGTACTTCTTACCCGAACCGCATGGGCATGGTTCGTTGCGGCCGACTTTGCGGTCGGTGCGTTTGACCGTATTTGGTTTGGTCTGGCCCGAGGATTTGGCAGGAGCTGAGAAACGGAAGCGAGACTTCATTTGCTCGACCATCCGTGTGCGCCGCTCGGCGAGTTCTTCCTCTGATACCGGCTCGACTCGGAAAAGATTGCGTACAACCGAGTCTTCGAATCGAGTCTTCATGTCGGTGAAGAGTTCGAAGCTTTCTCGCTTGTATTCATTGAGCGGATCTTTCTGGCCATAGCTCCGAAGGTTGATACCTTCTTTCAAGTGATCGAGCGCCAACAGATGGTCTTTCCAACTGCCATCGAGAATTTGCAACATGAGGTTGCGCTCGAGCAGGCGTAGAACGTCCTCACCATGCTGCTCTTCCTTGGTGGCATATTTGGACTCGATCGCTTCCCACAACTGTTCTCGCAGTTCGTCGATCCCGAGGTCTTCGACTGGAATCTCGAGCTTGTGAATGTCGATGGCAAAGGCAGACAAGATTTCGGTCGTGAGCTCGCTCATATCCCAATCCCGCGGGTCGACATCCTCTGGGCAGTGACGAGTGATCGCATCATCAAGAATGTCAGCCGAGATTCGGAGGACAAACTGGCGAGAGTTTTCCTCTTTCGGCTCGTCGAAGGTCTCCTCCGCCTGTGCCACGAACTTGCCTTCGAGGACTTCGCGCCGAAGCTGATAGAGGGCTTCGCGTTGCTTGTTCATGACGTCGTCGTACTTGAGCAAGTGTTTGCGGACCTCGAAGTTTCGCCCCTCGACCTGACTCTGCGCTCGTTCGATGGCCTTCGTGACCATTTTGTGTTCGATCGCTTCGCCGTCTTCCATGCCGAGTCGACCCATCAGGTTCTTGACTCGATCGGTGCCGCCACCGAAGATGCGCATGAGATCGTCTTCGAGGGAGATGTAGAAGCGTGAGGAGCCGGGATCTCCCTGGCGTCCCGAACGTCCGCGAAGCTGGTTGTCGATCCGGCGTGATTCGTGGCGCTCGGTCCCTAGGATATGAAGACCACCGGCTTCGATGACGGTTTCACGCTCCTCGGCGCAAACCGTTTGGAAGCGTTCCAACGCTTCGCGGTAGGCTTCAGGATCCTTGTCAGGGTCAGCCTCGGCGCGAGCCAGACCATCAGCATTGCCACCCAGTACGATATCGGTTCCACGACCTGCCATATTGGTGGCGATGGTGACCGCACCCTTGCGGCCGGCCTGAGCTACGATCGAAGCTTCCCTGCCGTGAAACTTGGCGTTGAGAACAACGTGAGGAACACGCGCCCGCTTGAGCCGTTTGGACAGCATTTCGCTGTTCTCGATCGAGATCGTACCTACCAAGACCGGTTGGCCACGTTCCTGACAGTCCCGGATCTCCTCGACAACCGCAGCCCATTTTTCGCGTTCGGTACGATAGACCACGTCCGGGTAATCGGGGCGGTTGAGAGGGCGGTTGGTGGGAATGACTGAGACGTCGAGTTCGTAAATCTCTCCGAATTCCGCCTCTTCAGTCTCGGCGGTGCCCGTCATGCCCCCGACCTTGTCGTACATTCGGAAATAGTTCTGGAAGGTGATGGTCGCGAGAGTTTGATTCTCGCGTTCGATACGGACACCTTCTTTGGCCTCGACCGCCTGGTGCAGGCCGTCGGACCAACGACGGCCAGGCATCATTCGACCGGTAAACTCATCGACGATTACAACTTGACCATCTTTCACTAAATAGGCGACGTCGCGTTTATAAAGGTGATGGGCGCGTAGACCTTGGTTGATGCCATGGATCAAGTCCATGTTTTCCAAGTCGTAGAGGTTATCGACCCCGAGTACCTTTTCTGCCTTGCCGACCCCCTCATCGGTGAGGGTTACCGTGTGGGCCTTTTCGTCGACCAGGAAGTCGCCGGTGGTGTACTTGGTACCTTCTTCATCCTCTAGTTCTTCGCCGCGTTGAAACTTGGGGATGACGCGATCGATTCGATAGTACTTGTCGGTCGATTCCTCGGATGGGCCAGAAATGATCAGCGGTGTCCGCGCTTCGTCGACGAGGATCGAGTCGACCTCATCGACGATCGCATAGTGATGTTCACGTTGGACCATACGTTCGACTTCGAACTTCATGTTGTCGCGCAGGTAGTCGAAGCCGAATTCGTTGTTGGTTCCGTAGGTAATGTCCGAGTTGTACGCCGCCTGCCGATCAGTGTCCGACATATTGGTCTGAATGACGCCGACACTCATACCCAAGCCTTCGAAAACCGGCGTCATCCACTCAGAATCTCTCTTGGCCAAGTAGTCGTTGACGGTAACCACGTGGACACCTTTACCAGCCAGAGCGTTGAGGTAGGCGGGTAGGGTGGCGACGAGGGTTTTGCCCTCACCTGTCTTCATCTCGGCGATCGAGCCCCGGTGGAGGACGATGCCACCAATCAGCTGGACGTCAAAATGACGCATTTTCAGCTTGCGCCAAGCGGATTCTCGAACGGCTGCGAAGGCTGGCACCAGAATATCTTCGAGCGTTGCACCGTTGGCGAGCTGATCTCGGAACGCAACCGTTTGGGCCCGGAGGGCCTCATCATCGAGCGCTTGGAATTCAGGCTCGCGTTGATTGATTTCAGTGACGATGGGTTGAATGCGCTTCAACTCACGAGCGTACTTGGTGCCGAAGACTTTCGCCAGGACCGAATTGAGCATGGAACGAGATTCTCTCAGCTGAAAGAAGGGGAGGGGGAAGCGAATCGGAAAGCGTTCGCCTGCGGAGGGATCGAAGGACTAAACCTTCTGAGATGATTCTATCAGAGACCGGCTGAGCGTTAGCCACCGGATCGGCAAGCTAAGGCACAGGCAATCGCTCGTGCGAGGCCGTCAATGGCGGGAGTGCAAACGTGAGCCGATAGCCAGAGAGGACTACCTGGCTCACTGTGCGGGCGGCTTAGGGAGAGGTGCCGTCGAGGATGTAGCCGAGAGGGTTGACGGCTCGGCCATCAACATGAATTTCGTAATGCACGTGCGTGCCGGTCGCTCGACCCGAAGAGCCGACCAGTCCGATCACATCACCACGCCGAACCCTTTGGCCCTCTTTGGCAATGAGTTTGGACATATGACCGTAGCGAGTGCTGAACCCGAAACCGTGGGAAATGAAAACCGCATTTCCCAAACCCTGCGCACGGCCTGCGCGCGTGACAACACCGTCACCAGAGGCCCAGACTTCTTTACCGGCAGGGGCCACGATATCGATTCCCCGATGCATCGCCTTTTGGCCGGTGAAGGGATCGCTGCGGTAGCCAAAGCCACTCGTGAGGAGGCCACGCACGGGGGCGATTGCCGGGGTTGCGGAGATCAACGAGAAGCGCTCACCAAGCTTCAGTTCCAGCAAGCGCATGCCACCGTTCATTTCTTGTAGCGTGCCCTCTAGAGCACCTAGTTGATCACTCATCCCCAAACGATCTCGTGATGGGTCTGTTCCGCCAATACCAGCTTCTGCGCTTGGCGAGAGCTCGGTCAAGCCAGCTACGATCGCTAGCTTGTGGATCCGTTGCTGATAGTCGCCGACTTGGGCCTCGAGCTCACGAATACTGGTCTCGAAACCTTGATTCACTGTTCTGAGCGAGGCGTTCTCGGCACGGACTTGGTCTAGTTGCCCGCGGTCAAAATTAGTCGAGAAGAACGCGACCGCGGCGAAAATTCCGCCAATGGTGAAGAAAGCCAGGGTACCTAGTAGGAGGCCAACCTGGAGAGACGAGAACCGCCACTTGCGGAACTTCGCCCGGGCGTGCGGAACGAAGATGATCGTGTGTTGTTTCAAGGTCAGGATGGTGATCCGAAGTCGATAAGAGTTGACCGATCATGACACTGACCGGGATTCAGCGCTCCTCCCAAAACAACACTGCGAACCTGAAATCTCGGTTCCACAGTTCTACTGCGACAGCCGTGAAGGCGGGATGAACTGAATTCTACTCAAAACTAACTCGGAGTCAAGCAGCTGATTCATTGTGACTTAGCAATAAGAATCACTAGGCTGCAACGAATCGTAGGCTATAACGAATCCAGCACCGTACCGCCGAAGGAATCGGTCGAGGTGGTGCGATCGGAGGAGGCTTGACTAGGGCCTAGTCTGCCGAGGTCAACGAGTCGGTCAAGAAAATCGACCAATATCTCCCACAGCTCGTCAGGGTGATCCATCATCAGCCAATGGCTAGCGCCCCGCACATGGCTGAACGAGACATCGGGATGTGATCGGTGTAGGCTGTTGGGAAGCGTATTGAAGTCACTGACCACACTATGAACCGGCCCGTCATACTTTGCCAAGTCGTCCAATGGGGTGTGGCGCATTGCGCTTTCGAAGGCAGCCACCAGTACTCTGGGAGCGATTGTTTTCAATTCTTCGAGCACTCGTTCGGCAACCTCCGGCTGAGCACCGACGAGGAGTTGCTTGAAATGCCAGGACACTTCGTCGTGAGGGGCTCGACGCAGCTGATTGAGGACTGTCTCATGCTGAGTTTGTGGTAGGCGAGTTTGATCACCGCTCGGGTCGACCAACAACAGGCCAGCTACCCGATTCGAATGCAAACTTGCGTAGTGGACTGCAGCAGCTGCACCGAGACCGTGCCCAACCAGGGTAAACCTGCGTAGTCTCGAGCTGTCGACAACCGCGGCGATGGTTGCCGCTAGTCTCGGGACGGAGTAGTCGTCGTCCTCAGTTGGATCAGATTGGCCGTGTGCTGGTAGGTCGATGGCGACGGCTCGTATCCCGAGCCCGACGGCGGCGAACTGCGCTGCCCATTGCTCGGCCCGGCCGCCAAGTCCATGGACAAAGACGATTGGGACGGTGCCGCTAGGGAAGCGCTCGAGGACTCTAATCGACCCAGACGGACCCGGAATCCAGGAAGCGGTAACATCGGCTGGCGGCTCGAACAAAGGTGCTTCGAGATCATTTGCGGGCTCAACGGAGGCTCGATCGAGGGGGGGTGGGGAAGACCGACGCTCACCACGCAGTAACGCCGTAATGGCGAGAACGACGGTACCCAGTCCGAGCCATCGCCAGGGGTGCAAGCGTTGTTTGCGGACCGGCTGAGAACGTTGCCGGGGCTGCTTTCGATGCATGTTGAGGTCACCAGCTCTAGTTGCTCAAGCGTCGGGCCTCGGCCCGGCACTTGATTGCGGTTCGGATGAATCAGCGGCAGTCTGGATGGTGTCCTCCGCGCCATGTGAGTCAGTTTCGTCCTGCGAACCAGTTTCGTCGCCTAGCGCATTCGCTTCTTCGAGTACCAGTGTATGGATCTCTAAGAAACGAGGTGAAAAGAACTTGCTGTCGGGGGCCAGCGGGGGATCGATATCCGCACAGGCGATGATTTCCTTTGCAATCAAGTCTCGGCCGCCGTTGTCGCCCTCGCCTCCAAGAACCCACAGCGCATGGCGAGAGGCGGCCCGCAGCAAACAGACGTGAGCACGCATCCGCGATTCGCTTTTGAGTTTGGAGTCATCGGTCAGTTCAAGAACGAGGTCATAACTGGCACTGAAGAAAGCTTCGACAGCTTGTCTCAGTTTCTCTGGAGGTCGGCGTGCCGACCTTCGCAGAGCGGCCAGCGCCACTGTCAATTCGTCTGTCAGTTGGCTGAGGCGGGACGGATTGGCTCCAGACTTGCTATCGACGACGGACTTCAGAGCTTGTTCGACGGCTGCTACTCTGGCGCCAAGGATCGATGGGTACGGGGCCAAGTCGGCGATCGAACGTAAGACTCGCCGAGAACTAATTTCTGCTTGTTCCAAGGTCTGAAGCGCCTCGCCGGTTGCAGCATTGTCAAGCTCGCTGATCCTCTGGCGGGCGGCCACGGTGGTTGTCTCGAACCCTGTCTGTGCCTGATTGGCTAGTGCCTTGGAGGATTCGAGAAGATCAAGCAGGTTCTCACGTTTGCCTTGGTCGAACTTCTGGCGAGCTTCAGTCAGCTGTCGAGAAGCGCGTTGCTGAAGCTCACGAAGGGACGGTGAGCCCTCATCCCATACGGGTGCCAAATCCGGAGTCTTACTGAGATCCTCCACCGAGGTTGCGCTGACCTGCACTGTCGTTAGTAGTTGTTTGACCTCGGTGGCGGCAGTTTCAACCTGTCGAAGAAAGCTTTGGCATTTCTTGTTGCGTTGCTCTAGGTCATCAAGCTGTTTGGACCGCTGGATCTGCTCTTGCCGCAGCGACTCGTTCCAAGCCTTGATCGCGGCGCGACATTGGCCTTGTTCCGCCAGTGCGATGCCGAGATAGTAGTGTGGCAAGTAGGCAGTCTTCAGGAAGCGGTTGACCTTCTCTTCGGAGCGTTCTTCGATCGCGCTACGAAAGAATCTTTCAGCGTCTGCCCAGCGCCCTGCGTCTACTGCTTCTAGTCCAAGTTTGTGGACTTCTTTCCAATCGGCGTGGGCAGGCCAAGCGGCTAACCATCCGAACAAGAGCAGAGCGAACAACGCAAATTGGCGCTTCATCGCCACCACCCACTGGCCTTGAAGTATTCTGTGACATCGGTCTCGGCAAAGGTTGGCGTGCAACTCGCTACCGCTTCGAGGGTGATGTCGAGTGTACAGGTCTCAACAGTTTCCCCCGTTGGGTCACGCAGCTGCACCGTGTAACTATCCGGCGGCAATTCTAGGTACAGAGGAGTCTGTGCAAGGGGAGGGAGGTCCTTCAGGTAGCCTTTGGAGTCAGTAATCTCTGTGACTTCCGCCCACGGTGTTGCGTTGATTATGAGCGCGCCCAGCAGTGGCTGTGTTGTCGGCGGCAGATTCGCTACCGCAGCGACTGATGACTCCGGCGCTTCGATTTCCGGCGGTGCTGAGCCAGACTCGCGCAAGGTAACCCAGCTGCCTACAAGTACCACCAGTGCGATAGCCGCTGCGATTGCAGCCCATTTACGGCGGTCAATAGGCTGTCGAATCACAGTGCGATACGTATCGCTTCCTGTGGCCTCGGTGGGCTCGACGGACGACAATCGACTAGACGGAGAGGCTTGCTTGCCCAGCGGCGGGCTCAAACGTTTAGCAGTAACTGGCGGCTGGGCTGAGGTCAGGGACGGCGCTGAAGCTTGAGCTGGAGCTAGTTTGGAGACTTGATTTTGCTTCGAGGCCCGTTTCTGGTTCGAGAGCTGATCGGCCGGCTTAGCACCAGAACTCTTTGGGCGCGGCACGGTCAGGGGGGACGTTGGACTGGGCCGCTGCGTGCTTGTAGCGTCTACCTCAGGAGCGGCCGGTATCTCGCTGAGAGTAGAGACCCCAGTCAAGTCTTGACGATTGATGGTCGCTTCCAGCTGTTCTTTAGCGGCTTCCAGCTTACCTTGTGCTACTAACTCGCTAATCTGGTTGGCAGTCGAGGTCAAGTCTGCTTCGAGTTCAGCGGGAGACGTATTTGAGGACACGATGGGAATCCGCTGCGTAGTCTGTACCGCCTCCGGCTCGAGGTTCTTGGCATCAAGAATTCTGGTTTTCAGCGCCGCATCTTCAGCCGATACGGCTGAAGGAATTGGCTGCGTGGTACCAGGCGCATCGGAGCGGGCGGCGATCGGTCGGGTAGAGTTTTCCGTCTTGGTATCACTCGGTGGTCGCAGGACGTCTCGAGCCGATGCAACTGTCGAGATCGTGTACTCACCGACCTTGCCTTCGAGCACCCCTTGGGTTGTCCGGCTAATGATGGTCGGCGACAACACATCACTTGGCTCACTCAGGTTGGCCGCGGTCCGCGGATGTAATGCTGGAGATGTCGGGACGGTCTCCAGTGCAGGCCACTCTCCAGCCTCGATGTCAGCCTGAATCGCCTCGAGCTCGGGGATCAAGTCATGGAACGAGTCAAAGCGACGTTCTGGCTTCTTGTCGAGACAGCGGGCGATCAGGTCAGACAGAGGACTCGGGCATTCGGTCCACACCTCGGTCATCGGTTGCGGCACTTTGTAGAGGATTTGATAAACCAACGCTGACAACGTGCTGCCACGGAAGGGCCTTTCGTAGGTCAGCAGTTCGTAGGCGAGAACACCAAAGGAGAAGATGTCGGCCCGATGGTCGAGATCTGAGCCGCGGACCTGCTCGGGAGGAAGATAACTCGCGGTCCCCATGGTGACGCCCTTCTGCGTCAACTGAGTTTCTGCGCTGGCCAGCTTGGCGATGCCGAAATCCATGATCTTGACTTGACCGTCTTCGAGCACCCGGATGTTGCCAGGTTTGATGTCACGATGGATGACGCCTTCGGAGTGGGCATAACCCAGACCGCGGGCTACCTGCAGTAGGTACTCGAGGCGGGTGGATGGAGCGAGCGGAGTTCGCCGCTTGACGATCGGGCCGAGGTCTTCTCCAGAGAGGATCTCCTGCACCAGGTAAGGGATGTCCCCTTCGAAGCCAAACTCGTAGACCGTGACAATATGTTTGTGGACTAACCTGCCAGCGATTTCGGCTTCACGAAAGAAGCGTTGGCGCAAGCCTTCGTCTTCCACAGAGCAGATCTTGATCGCAACATCTCGCTTGAGATAGGCGTCTCGCCCTTTGTAAACCACTCCAAAGCTCCCCTGGCCGAGCTTTCGAGTGATCTTGTACTTGCCGATCTGCTCAAAGGTGATCACAGTAGCCTCATCATACCATCGTGGCAGTTCTTGCTGGACTCCGACAGGCGGTCAGGATTGTCTATGGCCTGCAAGTTCCAACCACTGAAAAGCTGCCACCACCAGTGAATGTGTGATCCGTCCTTGCCGCATCAGCCCAGGGATTTGGCTCAGCGGTATTTCAACGACAGTCAGGTCCTCACCTTCATCGGGCGAAGGCTCTGCAGTCTTGCGCGCACCAGTGATCAACCAGGTCGAGCAGGCGTTATTCTGGATGGCCGGGTTAGGGTGTACGGTACCCAGGTGCACCGGCATTTCGCCGGTATAGCCAGTCTCTTCGACTAACTCTCTAGCTGCGGCAGTGGCTGGGTCCTCATCCGGTTCGAGCACCCCGCCTGGAATCTCGTGGGTGATTGCGTCGAGACCGTGCCGGTATTGCGACACCAAGATCACCTTATCGTCCGGCGTCAGAGCGATCACGTTGGCCCAGTCGGGAATATGTAGGACTTGGTACTTGCCCTCTCGACCAGTGCGGGGCGATAACCGGGTGACTTCCTGCAGACTGAAGACGCCGCGGGCAATCAACTCACCGGTTTCGAGGGTTGGCCAGGGGCGTGGGACGGGCCAGTTCTCAGGAGATTTAGTGCTCATTTTGGGATCCTAAGCTAATAGTGTGGCCCCGCGGAGTGCGCGGGCCTTGGAGCACCACCTACCTTGGTAGGCAACACCGGCTGGCAGCTCCGCACTAGCTCGCCAGACTTAGCGGCTTACGGGGCAGTGCCCAGTGTGGGTCTTGGTCGTCGATGTACTTGCAGTCACTGGCCGCATGCCATAACGTCTCAGCGCAATGGAAAGCACTTACAATTTACCATGGTATGGGCGCTTGCATTGGCAAGTCTTCATAGCGATGTTCCTCGGCACCATTGCGGGACTCATCGGTGGACCGGAGCTAGTCCCGAAAGTCGGCTGGCTTGGCGAGATCTTCATCAAATTGCTGAGGATGATGATTGTTCCGCTGGTCTTGACCTCGATCATTTCCGGTGTTGCGTCGGTCGGCGGTGGCCGCAGTTTTGGCCGACTGTTCGGCAAGACGCTCGGCTACTACATCCTCACCAGCGGCTTGGCCGCGATGACCGGACTCATGTTGGTCAACTTGATCAATCCGGGAGTAGGAGCGACCTTTGCCGGAGTCGAAGGCGCAGAGTTACCGGAGCTGACCACGGCAACATCCCCCAAGGATTTGTTGCTCGATATTGTGCCGTCGAACGTGATTGCGGCTGCGGCTTCAGGCAAGATGCTGGCCGTCATCTTCTTTGCAATTGTCTTCGGCATGACCATCGGTGGGTTGCCGACCAAGCAGCGTGACGTGCTGACGTCATTTTTCGACGCCGCGTTTCACGCCATGATGAGGATGACCAGCGGCATCATCAAGTTTGCACCGATCGGTGTCTTTGGATTGATCGTGCGGGTAGTTGGTGCCACTGGTTTCGCCAGTTTCAAGGCACTCGGGCTTTACATGCTCACCATTGCCTCCGGGTTGATTATTCATCTCTTCGTGACGTTGCCCCTGCTGCTGATTGTGCTCGGGAGGATCCGTCCATGGATCCACTTCCGGAACATGATTGAGCCAATGGTGATGGCGTTCTCGACCAGTTCTTCCGCCGCCACGTTACCGGTCACGCTCAATGCAGTCGAAAAGAAAGTTGGCGTGTCGAACAAGGTGTCTTCGTTTGTGCTGCCGATGGGTTCCACGGTCAATATGGACGGCACAGCGCTTTATGAGTGTGCCGGAGTACTCTTCATTGCGCAGGTCCTGGGAGTAGACCTCAGCCTTATGCAACAGGGTGTGGTCGTCTTGACGGCGCTGTTGGCATCGATTGGCGCCGCGGCGGTGCCGTCCGCTGGCCTGGTAATCATCTTCCTGGTGCTAGATGCCGTTGGTCTGCGAGGGCCGGAAGTAGATGCGATCGTGGGGGCAATGTTTGCTATCGATCGTCCGCTGGATATGGGCCGAACCGTCGTCAATATCTTCAGCGACTCTTGTGGAGCGGCGATTATCGCCCGCTCTGAAGGTGAGGACAACGTCGATACGGAGGTTGTGGTTTGAGCCGGCTCAGTATGAAACGTGTTCTTATCACCGGCTCAGCTCAAGGATTGGGGCTGGCGATGGCCCACCGTTTCGCCGGGGAAGGGGCTGAAATTGTCCTCACCGACCTGGACGCGGCCGCATTGGAAACGGCACGCGACGAATTGACCAGCGCCGGTGGGAGATGTCGATCGTATGTTCTCGACGTGACCGATATTGACGCGATCGAAGACGTCCGAGCTGAGTTGCATCACGATGCCGGAGCGATCGATCTTTTGGTCAACAACGCCGGCGTTGTTTTCGGCGGCAACTTCTTGGATGTGCCGTTGGCTCGGCATCAGTTGACCTATCGCGTCAATGTCGAAGGGGTCGTCGCGATGACCCACGCTTTTCTTCCCGACATCATTGCGTCTCCTGGTGGTCACCTGGTTTTCATCGCTAGCGCGTCGGGTTACGTTGGACTGCCCAAGGGGTCGACCTATGCCTCTAGCAAATGGGCCGCAATCGGCTTCGCTGAATCGATCCGTGCCGAGCTCAAACAACTCGGGCACCGCAAGGTCGGGGTGACGACGGTGTGCCCGACCTATATCAACACGGGCATGTTCGAAGGTGCTGCGCCACCCAAGACGACGACGATGCTGGATGCCTCACAGATCGCTGAAAAAGTTGTTGAGGCTGTCAAGCGGCGTCGGGTGTGGGTCAGGGAACCATGGATCGCCAAGATTACGCCACTGCTCAAACATGGACTACCTACACCGATCTCCGATTATTTGAGCGATGCATTCGGGGCCACTTCCAGCCTAGACCATTGGCAAGGCCACGGTAAATCCGAGACCTGAGCACAGGAGCGCCGGAGCTGAACACGGAGTCACCGGTCGCGCCGAGTAGCGCTGCGCCCGAACCCTACCCACAGGAGGTCCGATTCCTCGACCTCGATGGCCGCCAGTTCATTCTGGTCGGGACGGCTCATGTATCCCGAAGCTCGGTTGACCTAGTTCGGAGAGTGATCGAAACCGAGACGCCGGATTGCGTCTGCGTTGAACTTGATCCACAGCGTTACGAGTCCCTTGCCAAGGCTCAGAAGTGGGAGGCGCTCGATCTCAAGC
The DNA here is from genome assembly GCA_029263395.1 of Acidobacteriota bacterium. GTDB lineage: Bacteria > Acidobacteriota > Thermoanaerobaculia > Multivoradales > J023 > JAAELT01. The sequence goes on from JAJCXO010000080.1 coordinate 59,276, forward strand.
AGATCATCCGCTCGAAGCAACTGCCAACACTGTTGATGAACCTGTTGTTGGCTGGCTATCAGAAGCGCCTGGGTGGAGATCTAGGGGTTCAACCGGGTAGTGAGTTGCTCGAAGCAACGCGGGTCGCCGAAGCACATGGTATTCCGACCGAGCTCTGTGATCGCGACGTCCGGGTCACTCTTCGTCGAGCGAGCCACGCGACGTCGTTTTTTCGCAAGATTGTCTTGTTCTCCGAACTGTTGGTTGCAACCTTTGAGAATCCGGAGATCTCGGAAGAGCAACTCGAAGAGCTCAAAGAACAGGATGTGTTGAGTGAGTTGATGGACGATCTAGGTCGGCATCTGCCAGCGCTGAAGCGTGTCTTGATCGACGAGCGAGATTCCTATCTTGCCGAGCGTATCCGGCGCGCTCCGGGCCAGCGGGTCGTGGCGGTCGTCGGTGCTGGGCATCTCGAAGGAATCGTGCGGGCCCTGTCAGAAGGTGAAGAGGTCGACCTGGAAGCTTTGTGCGAGATACCGTCGGTGTCGCCAACTTGGAAGCTCTTCGCCTGGGGTATACCGTTGGTGATTCTGAGCGCATTGGCGTGGATCGGTTGGACTCAGGGCGCTGAGAGGATGGGCGAGGATCTCCTGTTCTGGGTGTTGGTCAACAGCATTCCGACGGCGATAGGTGCGGCTATCGCCCTGGGCCATCCGCTGACTATCCTGGCGGGTTTTGTTGCGGCGCCGATAACAAGCTTGACGCCCGTTGTGGGCGCGCACTACATCACAGCCTTTGTACAGGCGTACATCAGGCCTCCCGTCGTCAAAGAATTCCAGACGGTGGGTGACGATATCTTGGTGCTCGGGAAGTGGTGGCAGAACAAGCTCCTCAAGGTGTTTCTGGCGTTTGTCTTACCGGCGTTGGGGAGTGTGCTCGGAACCTTGATCGGAGGCGGTAAGATCTTCTCTAGCCTCTTCTGACGAAGGCTCCAAAAGGCGTTGAAATCCTAGCCCAAGGTTGGGGCGGGAGAGTCTTTCCGATTCCAAGGGTTTCGGAAATCACGGCAGAGCTGGCAAGAGACATGCAGAAACAGATCTCACATTTCAAGATCCTCGATGAGATTGGCTCTGGGGGGATGGGTGTGGTCTACCGCGCCCGAGATCTGAGACTGCGGCGCTCCGTGGCACTCAAGGTGCTACCAGCAGGAGCTTTCGCCGAACCGATGATCCGTGAGCGTTTGATGCGAGAGGCACAAACGGCGTCGTCACTGAACCATCCTCACATCGTTACCGTTTTTGAAATTCACTCAGCTGGCGATCGTGATTTTATTGCGATGGAGTTTGTCGAAGGCCAGTCCCTCGACCGCTTGATCGGGGATGAAGGGCTGCCCCTCGAGCAAGCATTGCGTTACGGTATTCAGATCGCGGATGGCCTTTCCTGTGCACACGAACATGGCGTCATCCATCGTGATCTGAAACCACAGAACGTCATGATCACACCGAGTGACGGTGTCAAGATTCTGGACTTTGGACTGGCCAAGCGGTTCGTTCCTTTGGGCTTCGAGGCAGCCGCTGACAACTCGAGCCTGCATCCCGGGCTGGTGACGCTCACCGCACCAGGGGTCAAAGTCGGAACGCCGGCCTACATGTCCCCTGAGCAGATCGAGAGTCGGCCGATCGACGCCCGCAGTGACATTTTCTCGTTCGGCTGTTTGCTTTACCAGATGTTGACCGGGGTGACACCGTTCAGTCGTCGTAATGCGATCTTGATCTTCAAGGCTGTTCTGAGTGATCAGCCGGAGTCGCTGCGCAGCCTTAAGCCAAAGTTGCCGGTTCGCCTCGAGAAGATTCTGTCTAGAGCGATGGAGAAAGTGCCGGAAGACCGCTACCAAAGCATGGACGAACTTCTGGCGCAGTTGGAATCGCTGCATGATGCCCTCTACGGTACTGGCATCCATGCATTGCGCTCGGGAAATATTCCCGCGCCGATCGTTCCTCGCCGTTCACGGCCATGGCAACTGGCATTGACGCTCGCTGGCATCGCCGCGGCTGTTATCTTGATCTGGTTCGTGTTTGCGACCTCCCGACCGCCAACGTTGACCAACCATCGGTTGATCTCGGCCTTACCTGGATATCAGGCCAGCTTTTCACCGACCGGTGATGAGATAACGTTCGTCGGCCGAGATCGCGATGGAGTAGCCCAGATTTGGACTCAGTCCATGATGGGTGGTCTGCCGGTGCAGCGCACCATGGAGGGTTTTGCTAGCGAAGGCCCGCTGTGGCTGACGCCAAATCGACTGCTATTCGGTGTACACGGGGCTGGTATTTGGTCGGCATCCTTGGACTCGGATGATCAACCGAGCCAGTTCCTCGAGTTGGGCTCGAATCTTCGGCTGGATCACAACCGTCGACAGTTGGTTATGGAGCATCAGGGAGACATCTGGCTAGTTGATGCTGGTGGCAACGATCTCGAGCTAGCGAGTGCTATTCCGACAGCTTTCTTCGCCCGCTGGGTGGCGCGATCCCCAGCCTTTTCTCCAGATGGCCAGTCCCTGGTCTATTTTCAGCCGGAGGTCGGCTCGGTAGGCAGTCTGTGGGTGTCTCCGGTGGTCGGTGGTCAACCTCGCCGATTGGTCGAGAGTTCGTTTTCAGGCGGTGATCCGGTTTGGACTCCCGACGGACGCTGGATTGTTTTCTCGGCTGATCTGGCTGGCGAAACCAATTTGTGGTGTGTTTCGGCGCAGGGCGGAAAGCCGCGGCGGCTGACGCGCGAGGCCGGTCGGCATACCGAACCGGCGCTAGCTCCCGACGGCCAGAAGCTGGTCTATACCCTGTCCTACCCTTCGTTTTCTCTGAGGATACGCCCGGCCGACGGCAGTAGCGACAAGGTGCTCTTCGAAAGCCACTTCGAGATCGTTATGCCGACCGTGTCACCAGATGGTGAGCGGGTTGCTTTTTTTTCGCCGGCCGGTCGAGCAGTCCACATCTTCGTGATCGGTATCGATGGCCAAGGGTTGCGGCAAGTCACCCAGGGTGAGGGCGAGAAGAACCTGTTGCCGCAATGGTCCGCTGACGGTTCAAGTCTCTATTTTTATCAAGAGCAGCCTAGCGCTAGCTTTCGCGTCGTGGCGCAGGGAGGTGGCGAGAGCCACGAAGTCTTGTCCGGTTGGTCTCTGAAGACCCACTACGATACCGCGGTAGATCCTAGCGGGCAGCGCGTGGTCTACACGCCGCTTACCATGGGGAAGCCCGGAGGTTTGCGGGTGAGAGACCTTGACAGCGATCAGGAGCAGAGACTGACGGTCAGTCTAAGGTCACCTCGTTGGTCGCCGAGTGGCGGTTTGATCTTGGGCTCGGACGATAATGATCGAATCGTACTTTGCTCAGTGTCGGGCGCTACTTGCCGCGACCTGGTTGACGGCCTCTATCCGCGCTGGCAGCCGGACGGGGATTCGATCACCTTCGTTCACCGCGCTGCGGTCAATTCACGCCACAATGTTATTGAGGTGGAGCTTCGCGGCCTTCAGCTCGAGAGTCTCGAACAGCGGTCGATTGCTGTCATCAGTGCCCTTGGACCGCTGTCTTTTGGCTACGATCTCTTGTCTGACGGGAGTGTCATCTGGAATCACCTGGACGCCGGACGCAGCGAGTTGTGGATGGCGGACGTAAACTAGGCTCTCATGGCGATTCGGGCAGTGCTGCTAGGCGTTCCTCGAGACGAACCTCTAACTGGCGGAGGTAGCTCGCCTGACTCTCGAGGTCTTCCGTCAGTTCGTCGATCAAGTCGCCCAAATGTGCTTCGCCTTCATCCTCGAGCCGATCGGAAAGCTGCTCGTCTGCTGTGCGCCCGCGATGACGCAGCAACTTGGTCATGTGGCGCACCGCCTGAGCGATACCTTTGCGACTGGTCTTGAACAAAGTCCGAGCCAGCGACGACACCGTTCCGGTGTCGGTGGTCTGGAACACGGTTTCGATCGCCTGGCGCACAGCAAGCAGGCGGGCGTCTGGTGTCAGGCCAGCTGTAGCCTGCGCGGTTGGGGCATAAGCCTCGCCTGGAACGGCGTTCGAGATGGTGCTGATCTTCAGAGCATGGCGTACCAGGTAGGCTTCGTGAAACGTTTGGGAGAATGTGTCGACGGTATCTTTGATGGTCAAGAAAAAGAGGATCTTGCGTACTAGCTTGCGCAGGATCACGGTTGCAAAAAACACGATCGGTTTCACAAACAGGGTCCGCAAACAGCTCGATGCACACCCACTGGCCGTTGTCGGATGGTACCCGCAGGCCAGCACTTTGCAGGAAGCAGGAGGTAGATGCAGACCTGACTCGGCCACCAGCTGCGAAACTAATCGGTGTCGTAGAAGATCCCGAGCCCAGTCATCCAACACTGGGATCGGGATCAATGGACACAGCCCACTGGCCAGGCTGTACGACACGATCTGCCGTAAGTTGCTACCGGCTGCTGTCGTGTCGTCGACGGAGTTCAACGCGAGGTACTCGTCCAGGCTGCAAGGTCGCCACTCTCGAAGCTATCTGAGAAGACCGATCCTGGCGAGTTCAGCAAATAGATCGAGCCGTTGAGGTCTACCAGGTAGAGTTCGCCATCCTCATCTTCGCCATAGGAGCTGATACTGAAGTTGGTGTCCCGCCACAGCGTGCTCGTCCAGTTGTCGCTGTCGTCACGGGTGGCGAACCACATGTTGCCGCTGCAATTGTCGCCATAGATGTAGGTTCCGAAAAACCCATTGCCGATGAGGTTGCCGCGATAGACGTAGCCGCCGGTGACGGCGCAGCCGTTGAACGTGCCACCGTCATTCTGTAGATACGCGATGATGGGATCGGTCAGTGGACCGGGCAAGCAGGAATTGAAGTTCTGAGTCAGGGTACCTTCCTTGCAGCTCCAGCCAAAGTTGAGGCCGCTGGCCGTGCCGGCCGCCTGATAGCTGATTTCTTCCATCGCATTCTGGCCGACATCACCGATGAAGAGGTCGCCGTTCAGGCGGTCGAAGCTGAAACGAAAAGGGTTGCGGATACCGACGGCCCAGATTTCATCACAGCCGTCACTCGCACCCGGAAAGGCGTTTCCTGCGGGGATACGATAGTTGGCATTGAGCCCACAAACTTCGCCACCGAAAGTCTCGCCACCGAAAGTCTCGCCGCCGACCGTGGGTGGCAAGACCGTGTCGACATCGATGCGGAGGATTTTGCCGAGTAAATTGCCGAGGGTCTGGGCACGATTGTTGGGGTCGCCACCGGAGCCTCCGTCACCCATGCCGATATAGAGAAAGCCATCAGGTCCGAACAGGATGTTGCCACCGTTGTGGTTTGAAAAATCTTGTTCGATCTCCATCAGCGTCGTCCCCGAGCCCACATCCGCAACATCCGGGTCGCCGGCCGAGACGCTGTAGCGTTCGATGACCGTGCGATCGAGCCCGGGGCCTGGATCACGGGTGTAATTGACGTAGAAGAAGCCGTTGCTGATGTAGTCAGGGTGGAATGCGAGACCAAGTAACC
>JAJCXO010000081.1 GCA_029263395.1 Acidobacteriota bacterium
CGTGCTGCTAATCCGACACGTTGGTTCGATGAATTAGGTGAAGTAACCGAGAATGCGATAGTTCGAGGGGCCCGAGAGGGTGTGGATGGACTCAGATCCAGAGGCTTCCCGGATCTGGTACCAAGGGGAGCAGCGGGCCAAAAAAGGACCGCACGTCAAGCCCTTAGAATCGTTGAGACAGATCAAAACGCGGTGCGGATAGTCTCTGATGGTCCAGGAGGAGAAATTGAAATCATCACGAATCTAACAAGAGACGGTGACGATCTGATTCTAAGCGGTTTTCACATTGACGGCCCTGGTGCTGGATCAACCGGACTCCGGCAGTTGCGTGAGTTAGTCAAGGGGTTTGGACGACATCAGGGTGCGAAGAGGGTTCGAGTTGAGGGCGGTATTCGAACTACAGGTGCGAACCCTGGCCGGAAACCGAGAACATTGATTTTTGAAGTAGACTGATATGAGAGATGTACTTCTAGTCGGTTGGCAAGATGGGCTTCAGAAAGTGAAGCTAAACAAGCTGCTGCAGCAATATTGTGGGATGTCACTGTCAAGCGCAAAGAGTGCGGTTGATCAGCTACTGGAAGGAGGCTCTGTAAAATGCAGGCTTTGCGAGCCTAGCCTTAGAGACGAGTTTCTTGAAGAAGCCCGTTCTCTTGGAGCACTGATCGGAGATTGATCTCCAGCGGAATAGCTGTCCCGTCCGCAGTGTCCGCAACCTTCTCGGTGTCCCGTCCGCAGTGTCCGCAACCTTCTCGGACGATTTGAGCCGGCAAATGTGTTTTAGATCAGCTCTGTCCACCCCCTTCGTGGACAATTTCTGGAAATTCGCTTCTCCAAAGGCATCTCATCTTGCTCGAGTCGATGCGAAAAGCGCGGCAGTTATCCCTCCCCTGCGGACAGAGCAGCGCGCGGGCCTATCACCGAGACTCACCATCGAGCCAACGGCAAATAGAAACCGGCGAGGATGCCATCCCACGCCGAGAAGTACTTGGGCTTGCACCGCATCCGTGCAACCGCCCCTTCCAGGCCTTCGCAGGCGTGAGGCCGGCCTGGACCTTGCACAGAACGAGAGCAGTCCGAGAAGGATCGCCAAGCATGCCGCCGCCTTGGATAACACAGGCAACGAGCTGGCAAACATCCACATATTGTCGATAAGAGATAGGAGGGAAATCACGATGCCCGAGACGATCACATATCGAGGCCGGTTCGGTTTGCTCACACTGGCCAGCGCCGTGTTGCTTGTCACCAGCCTGCCGCTGTCCGGTGAATCCAAACCCGTGCCCGGTAGCCGCGGGATCAACGACTTCGAGCTGACCACGGATTGGCAGTTCGAGCTGGCTGGTGAACTGCAAGCTGACGCTGAGATCTACCATTCACCACGCGAGGTGGCCTACCTCATCGTGGCCCCTGGTCTCGATCGTCCGCTGCTGGTGAGTCCGCGGGGAGAGTCAGTCCAGGCAGTAGCGTCTACAGCCGTGGGTCGCGAAACTCACAGCGCCAGCCTGGAGGGTGGCTCCAGCATCCAGAGTCTCGGCACCTACACCCAGCACGGCAAAGCGATTCACTTCGAAATTGGTGGCCAGGCGGCCGAGCTGAAACCGCGTCCGCCCCTTCTTGGCAATCAATCCCAGCTGGCGGTGGTGCAACGTTCGCCTCAGTACGCGCAAGCCGCTGAGGCTTACAGCCTGGCCAAGAGCTTCGCGCCTCAGCAAGTCCCCGTGGATGGCGAGCGGGTGCGTGTCCGGGTCTACTTCGGTTCTTGGAGCGAGATCTGTGGCGAGTTGGTGCCGAAGATCATGCGGGTGGAGGAGGCGTGGCATAGCGCAGGGGTGCGTTTCGAATACTACGGTGTCCCGCAGCCGATCACCGACGATCCGGTGGCCGTCGCCGAGGGGATTCTCGGCGTGCCCACAGCCATCGCTTACGTCGATGGTGAGGAGATCGGGCGGCTGAGTGGTCGGCCGTTGGATACACCGGAGACGTCGTTGGTCGAGTTGCTTTCTTCAGCAGCAGAGTAGCTACTGTCCGGAGGCAGCCTCGCCGGCTTGGTAAGCGTAATGACCTACGACTCTTTTTCCCGTCAGCTCTCGGACTCGACGTTCGGATGCTCTGCTACCCAGAGCTATGACGACGTGGGGAATCCGACCGGCCTTCGATATCCGTCCGGTCTCGAGGTGGGGCAGAGTTTCGACGCGTTGAATCGTCCCGCAGTCATCGGGCCGAAGGTCGGAGGCGGTAGCACTCCGCATGCGGAATACGGCTATCGCGGTCGCGGTTTTTGTTCAACGATGGCAAGAGAGTGGGATTGCGCTCCGTCCGGTTTTGGCAGCGGTTCCGTCAAGACTGGGCTAGTGTCGATCGAAACGAACTTCCCCGAGCAAACGGGTCGCCCGGCAGGTCGGAGGCTGGTCATCACCCCCGAAACTCCTCCCGTCCCAGGCACTGAGCTCGAGCTCGAGATTCCCGCCGACGCCGTGAGGGATCTCTTCCTCCACGGCATGGATGCTCCCTACAGTCTGAGCTTCACCTGGCCTGACCCGGCCACCGGTATCACGGTGCTCGACGACACAACGCCTCCCGTCGTCGAGGCGCTGCGCCTGCGCGATGGCGCGCTGGAGATCGCCTTCTCCGAGCCGGTGGATCTAGCGTCGGCATCGAGCGCGATCCTCGTAGATGGTACGGGTATCACGTGGTCAGTCTTGGATGATGGTTACACGCTGCGAGCAGATAGTGTGCTGAGTGAGGGTGATCACACGGTACAGATTGCGGCAAGCATGTCGCTCGATCTAGCCGGGTTAGGGCTTGCCGATGCCTTTGACGAGCCCATCAACGTCGCGGCTGCTCAGGCGGCAACCGTCCATGGTGGTCCATCGAAGGCCGGCAATGGCGGCCAGTCGGATGCGGACTACTTCGCATTGCCAGATTCTCGCGAGGTACCGGTCAGTGCGTTAATTAATCGGTTCGCCTTCCACGGTCGACCGTTTGACGTCGAGACCGGGTTGTACTACTTCCGGAACCGCTACTACGACCCGGAGCTGGGGCGATTTATCACGGCGGATCCGTTGGGATACGTCGACGGTCCGTCGATGTATCAGTTTGCGATCAACTCTCCTGGGGATTTTTCGGATCCTTTGGGTTTGTATGCCGGCGAGACAGACCCAGAGGTGTTCAGAGGACAACAACTCAGTGCTCGCTTGGCAAGTCTGAGATCGCAAATCGCCAAGCGCAGAGCGCAGGTAGAGAGCCTAGAACGGCTGATCACTCTGCGCCAGAAGTTGTTCAACGAGGTTCACCCGGACGAGTGGGTTTTCACGTTGGCTCAGTGGTCACTCGAAGCGGGCATGACACTGCAGCAACGTGCAGCTCTTCAGAATACGGTTCTCGGTCCTCTCGGTACCTGCCACTCCTCGATGCAGAAGTTTGCCTGTGCTGCGGCGTCGGAGATGGCTGGCAAGGGGCAGGTCTTGGACACATCGCTTGAACTGGTACTAGCCTTGCAGTCGCTATCTGAGGTCGCCCTGACGGTAGGCGCTAGATCGCTGAACGTCCCCAGATATCGCGCAGCCCTCAATGCACAACTTGAACTGGATGATATTTTGCAGCTTAGCAAGAAACGCCGACCTGGAACCGTTCTGGGCTTCGGCCACCCGACCATCAACGTCAGAATGAGCGCTCGCAGTGGCTACAATCCGAGCCTAAATGAGACAGTCGCTGAAGCACTGGATATGGTGCCCATGAGAATCCGTAGCAAGTTTCACACCCATTGTGCCGAGCCACGCTTAGCGAGCAGCCTGTTGGACTCAGGCTCCTCGCTGGATAACTTTACGAGCTATTCACTAGCGGCCCGGACCAGTCCGAAGTTCGGCGTGAAGATCGGCGACTTCAAGCCACCATGTCGCAGTTGTGGAGTCATGCTTGACTACTTCAAAGTCTCGCACCATGCGCCTTTCGTGCCTCCCAACCTTTCGATGAACGCTAGTCCTTTCGGCTCCTTTGCCTGCGAGCTGAATTCCGATCAGGGACTGGATCGATGAATCAGGAGGAGAGGATCCTGCGCGGGATTGGTTGGTATCCAGGAAGGCGCGTTGAAGACTCCGTCAGGAGTTGGGAGAAGGTTCTCGATCAGGAAGGGGCCATGGAAATGTTCGAGGCAGCGAGATCAGCTCTGATCGAGTTTGGTGAGTTACGCTCGAATGCTGATGGTCCGGGCATCGATTGCGCAAAGTCGCCGTTTATTCTGGATCCAACTGGCTGCTTGGGCGATGGGGAGAAAATCGGTGATTTCGCCGAAAGAATCGGAAAGCGACTGTATCCACTGGGTGAGTCTTTCAATGGAGAGCTTCTACTCGTGATGGATGAGCAAGGGCGAGTTTACGAACTCATGGACGCGATCTATTTCACCGGCAACGATATTCGAGAGGCGCTTGTCAACCTGATCGTCGGTCGCCAAGCAAAGGAGAATTGACGCAGAAGCGGTCGGGCTTCCTACTCGGCCCCACAGAGTACGGTGTCCCGTCCGCAGTGTCCGCAAGCCTCTCGGACAATTTGAGTCGGTAATTGGACTTTAGTTCAGCTCTGTCCACCCCCTTCGTGGACAAATTCGGGAAATTGTCCCGTCCGCAGTGTCCGCAAGCCTCTCGGACAATTTGAGTGGTTAATCAGGCGTTAGATCAGCCCCGCCCACCCCCTTCGTGGACGATTTGGGAAATTCGCTTCTCCAAAGGCATCTTATCTTGCTCGAATCGACGCGAAATGCGCGGCAGGCATACCTCTCCTGCGGACAGAGCAGCGCGCGGGCCTATCCCATTGACTCACCATCGAGCCAACGGCAGATAGAAACCGGCGAGGATGCCATCCCACGCCGAGAAGTACCTGGGGCGGCCCCGCGATCTTGGCAACCGCCCACTCCAGGCCATCGCAGGTGTGAGGCCGGCCAGGTTGTTGTGCAGACGAATGTGGTTGTACCAGGCTCGAAACAGATCGAGATCGGCTTGAAGATCACAGTCAATGCTGCGACGCAGGCGCCAGAGTTGTTTGAATGTGCCGATGAAGCGCTCGATTCGCCCGTTCTGCCAGGGAGCAAACGGCGCGGTCCGTCAAGGCCGGATACCCAGGATCGCGAGACCCGCGCGGAAGAGAGCAGAGGTGAAGACAGCCTCATTGTCGGTGCGCAGGATCTTGGGGCTGCCATACCGCTCGATGGCGTCGATCAGAGCGCGGAGCACGATCAAACTACCCTTGGTCCGAAGTTCGCGCAAGGTGATGCACGCGCGAGAGCCATGGTCGACGATACCGAGAACGGGCCGCTGTCCAAGGTCGTTCTTGGGATACGTGAGGTCGAGCGCCCAGATCCGGTTGCGAGCCACTGGCCTCGGTCTGCGTCGGCGGATGTCGCGCCTGATCTCGGCGAGGAGATGTCCGTTATGACGGAGGACGTTGGCGACGTAGGTCTTGCCGATGGACTCGCCACGCCAGTGATGCATGTGATTGAAGGTTGCTGCGATCTTGCGGCAGCCATTGTGGGGCATGCGTGCCTTGAGCCTCAGGACTTCCGTTCGCATGCATCCCGGCTTCTTGCGATGCAGACGATGGGGCGATTTTCCCGTCAGCTTGACGTTTCGCAAAGATCGCGCGTCGCGCCTGGACCTAGCACAGAACGAGAGCAGTCCGAGAATGATCGCCAAGCATGCCGCATCCTTGGTTCGCACAGGCAACGAGCTGACAAACGTCCACATATTTTCGATAGGAGATAGGAGGGAAATCATGAAGCCCGAGACGATCACATAACGAGGCCGGTTCGGCTTCCTCGCACTGGCCAGCGCCGTGTTGCTAGTCACCTACCTTCCGCTGTCTGCCGAATCCAACCCCGTGCCCGGTAGCCGCGAGATCAACGACTTCGAACTGACCATGGATTGGCAGCTCGAGCTGGCTGGTGAACTGCAGGCCGACGCTGAGATCTACCACTCACCACGCGAGGTGGCCTACCTCATCGTCGCCCCTGGTATCGACCGCCCACTGCTAGTGAGCCCACGCGGCCAATCCGTCCAGTCGGTGGCTTCGACGGCCGTGGTCCGCGAGACCCACAGCGCCAGCCTGCAAGGCGGCTCCAGCATC
>JAJCXO010000082.1 GCA_029263395.1 Acidobacteriota bacterium
CCAGGGTTCACACCCTGGGCTACAATTTGCCGCCCTCCGGGCTCGAATCCATGGCCTCCGAGACTCTGGAGCCGGGAGGGCGGCATCCAGTTGCCTCGGGTGTCAACCCGTGGTGCCGGTCATCGAGCCCTATCGTTCCCACCCAGGGTTCACACCCTGGGCTACAATTTGCCGCCCTCCGGGCTCGAATCCATGGCCTCCGAGACTCTGGAGCCCGGTCGCTGTGAAACTGTGGCAAGGTGCAGATCTCGATGGGTTCACCTGGACCCGCACCGCCTGGACCAACCTACACATCCCGCATCATGCCGCAGCTTCGTGAACCAGCAGGCTAACTTTCTTCTTCATGATGAGGACAAGACCATTCTCATCTCCAAGCGCGACGAACTGCGCGCTGCTGGTGCGACAACGCTCGACTCCGAGCGCCGCGGCGATGCGGTCGGCCTCGGGTCGGAGATCGTCCGCGTCCAAGACTACCGCGCCCTCGTCTTGAGACCCTCGGTGATGGAAGGGGACACGCTCAAGCTGCGTGTCGGCTTGCGCTGGAGTGCCGACATACCGCTTGCTGCCATCCGACGCGTCCGCAGGCTCGATCTTCGCCAGCCGGAGCTCGGCGATCACTCCGTGAACGCTGCTGTCCTCGGAGCGCCCCGGCTCGTGCTCGAGCTGGCGCGACCGGTACAGCTTCTGGGCATGTACGGCTGGCGGCGACAGGCGGAATCGATCGCCATCACTGTCGACGACGAAGAACGTTTCGTGCGAACCCTTCGCGAGCTCTGCTCGGGCTGAATAGGTGCCCCCCGGGTCGAGAAAATTCGTTGGGATCCAGCACACGTGCCGACTTCGTTTCAAGCAGACGTCAAACGGTAGGCAGACCTGATACCCTATTGTTGACCTCCCGATGACTGATCATTCTCCATGGCGCTCGGGACAAGTTCCTGGGGGCATGTCTCGCGGCTCCGAGCAAACCACTCGTCGACCCCGCGGTGACTCACCCAGCAGCGGGTCTCCACAACAGGCTGTTGTCCTGACCATCCTCTGTCATCCAGACCTTGGTCGGGTGGGTGAGTGGTCGGTGCTTTGGCCCTCGCCGACCCTCGAGTGCTCGGTCCAGCTCTCTCGCCTGATACCAGAATTCGGACGTGGCGAAGATGTGTGGGAGAGCCGTAGCCTGGAAGACCCGTTTGTCAGCAGGGACCCTTGGCTGCTCGTGCGCGAAGCGGGTGGCATTTGGTGCACCCGCGGGCACAGTTCTACTGAGCTCATCGCGGACGGTGTCGAGGTTCGAAGCGAGTTTCTGTTGCCCAACGCAGCGGTCGATCGCGGCGTCGTTTTGGAGCTGGCGGAGCGCATTGCACTTTTACTGCACCGTCGGTCCGCAGCTTCTTTGATCGACCCGACGCCGTCGCCGGCCTACTTAGTAGGTTCCAGCGAGCCACTTCTCGACGTCGTGGCGGCGATCAACCGAGTCGCAGATCTTGAGGTTCCGGTGCTGTTGAGGGGTGAGTCGGGCACCGGCAAGGAACTCGCGGCGCGCGCTTTGCACGAGCGCAGCGATCGGTCCAGTCGACCCTTCGTCGCGGTCAATCTCGGCGCGTTGCCTACATCCCTGGCAGCCTCGGAGCTCTTTGGCCACGTCAAGGGAGCCTTCACCGGCGCCTCGTCTGCCCGGGAGGGTTACTTCAGTGCTGCTGATGGCGGCACGCTATTTCTCGATGAGGTTGGCGAGGCGCCGCCTGAGATCCAGGCCATGTTACTGAGGACTCTAGAGACCGGCGAGATCGTGCCGGTGGGCTCTCATGTGGCCCGGCGGGTCGATGTCAGGGTGATCGCGGCGACGGATTCCGATCTCGAGTCTCGAGCGCAACGGGGCGACTTCAAGGAACCGCTCTTCCATCGCTTGTCAGCCTACGTCATCCGTCTCCCCGCTTTGCGCGACCGGCCAGACGATATCGGGACCCTGTTCGTACACTTCGCGCGTCGAACTCTCGCGGAGTTGTCTGCCACCGCGCTCGCCGAGCCGCGGCATCAGGACGAGGAGCCGTGGATCGAAGCATCCTTGATGTCGCGCCTGGTGCGTTATCCGTGGCCGGGTAACGTTCGTCAGCTGAAGAACGTGGCGCGCCAGCTGGTGATCGACTCCCGCGGCACGAAGCACTTGCGCCCTGGTTCGCGACTCGGCACTCTGCTGACCGAACCCCCAGCCGTGCTGACTGAAACCCCAGCTGAAGTGGATGCCGAGACCAAGTCTCCGAGTTCCCCACCCGGGATGGAGCACGTTGAACCCAAAGCCGCCCGCCAGCCTTCACAGGTCACCGACCGTGAGCTCGAAGAGGAAATGGTGAGAAGCCGATATGAACCGGCCGCCGCGGCCCGGCGCCTCGGCGTCAGTCGAGCTTCGATCTACAACCTGATCCGGCGGCATCCGACGCTACGGGTCGCAGAAGATGTGCCGCAAGAGGAAGTGCTAGCGGCCTTGGAGGCGGCGCAGGGTGAGGTCCCCGAGGCAGCAAGGTGCCTCGGGGTCTCCTCCAGGGCCTTAGCCCGCCGGTTGGCGCGGTCCTGAGATCACGCCGGTCAGCGTGTCGCCGAATCAAACCTTTCTGAGGACGAACTGCCACAAATGGCTAGTGTAGCGTCCCAGGTTCTCGTCAACGTGCGCTTGAACTTCGCCATTGACCACAATGGCGAAGGTAAACTGGCCGCTACCCCCGAAATTGCTGCCGACCATGGATAGGCTTTCGACGGGATCGCGCAAAGACGCCGTCAGATCAACCGTATCGCCGACAGCCCCACCGTGGTCGGTCATGCGGCCGTAGACTTGGCGTCTGAGGGTACCTGATTCCTCGAGATATCCCTGCAGGCAGTTGTCGACGTTGTCGACCTTGATCTGGACGGTATCGCCGGCGTTGTAGTTGATGGTGGTGGTCATGACGTGGTCCTTTCGTTGTCAATGAATGACGTTGCGATGTATCGCGAGGCTTCGAGAACGCGATGTTTCGAGAACGCAATGCGTCGAAAACAGCGTTATTCGGAGTGGAATGATCGCGACGTCGATTTGAGAGCGAGAAGCCCTCGATTTCTCGAGCTCAGTCTTTAGAAACCTTTCGAAGGCTGGGCTGTGCGAAGGCTTATTGCAGGGCCGATGCCAAGATCGCCAAACTTCGACAAAATACTCGAAAAATTCCGTTAAATGTTTCCAACAATGGATTTAACGAAATATCAGCAGGCTCCAGGCCAGGCTACCAAGCGAGCATCGGAGGTTGCCGGGACGTGAACCTCATGGAGCTGACGTCAGTCTCTCAGAGGCTGACGTCAGGCTTTCAGCGGCTGACGTCAGCATGGCTCCAAAGCCGTCTTTCATCGAGCTCAGAGTCGGTATCGGGATTGCAGAAGGTCTGCTCATACGTCAAATTTCATCGAAAGGAAAAGTAGCCATGACCAGAATCCCGAACAAGAATTTCGCACCCCGTTCAACGTTCAATCCACGTCGTCTGCTGGAAGACCTACACCACGTCGATCTGTTGATTCGGGGAGAAGAACAGCCAGGATTGTTCACCGCGGACTCGGCTCCCGGGAGCGAGGTGCGCTTCGGGAGCGAGTCGGGGGATATTGAGGTGTACTTTCCAGGGGGAAGCCCACTGGTCGGTTTGCCCAATCCCTTCAGAGTTGCGGCGGGCCCGCCGATCACTGCTAGCCTGGACCCCAAGAAAGTCGGAAACTTCGAGTTCGTCATTGCGCCCGAGACCGCAGGCGGTCCGCGGCTCTACCTGCACGTGGCAGAAGGTGGAACCGTGACCACAGTCGGCTTTCAGGTTGACCGCAAGGGAGTTGTGGTGCTCCAAATTTTTGCTTTTCAGGCAGCACCAGGCGCTACCGAGATCGATATTTTCAATCGAACGAATCAAGAGACGGTTCTCAACCTGGCAGTCTCCGGTGTCACAACGCCTTCCCATGTACCCATACCAGCCCACGGCCAGCAGCAGTTTCATGTCCCCCCAGAGAGCTACGGCCGTATCTGCTCGATCGCTCTGGAGCAGTCGGTTGGGATACGGGGGCACGATGGATTCCAATCAGGTGGCACCGTGCAGGCAGACATCTTGGTCGAGCCACCGCCGTCCTGGCTAATTCGGCGGCTCGGGCAACGTTCTACGTAGAGCGTTTAGGGAGTCTTCCAATTCCCGAGCCTGCCGCCATTCGGGCCGAAGCGAGCGGGCTCGGAGCACGGCTTCGAGCCCTTGATCGAGAGCCGCCCTGGCATCGATGGGACGGGCTTGTGTGATGGGGCGGGCTTCGACGAGACGCTGACGGTGCAGCCAGTCGGCGTGAGCATGATGACAGCGCGCATCCGCCATCAGGAAGTAGGCATTGTTGGGCGCGAGGCCCAGAGCCTGATCCAAGAACTGTCTGGCCTGCTCAAAACTCGGTCGCGGATCTTCACCCGCCGCGGCCAGCCAACGAGCTCGGCGGGTCCACAGTCGGCCGAGGGATCGGTAGGCCTCAGAGGCCTTGGGGTGGTCTGCGAGCAGCTCGAGGAAGATCTTTTCGGACTGCTTAAAGTGTGGCTCGGGATCGCCTTCTTGGGTGTGGATCCGCCACTCGGCGCGCAGCCGATGGGTGCTACCGAGGCAAACCCGCGCCGACGGCGAATCGAGGCGTTGAATCACGTCTTTCGCCAGGCGGGCAGCTTCGTCGAGGGCGGCTTGGGGATCCAGGCCACGCCGTAGCTGGGCTTTGCCTTCGGAGTAAGCGGTCCACGCCAAGTTGATCAACGGCACCGGGCTCTGCGGCGCCAGCTCAGCGGCGCGCCGGTATGAGGATCGAGCCCGAGCGAACAGCTCGGCGGCGTCCTCGCCACGGTCCCCGGCGCCACGGTCCCCGGCGCCACGCTCCCAGGTGTGTACCGCCCGCAGATAGAACGTCTCGCCGAGAGCGCTGTGCAATTGGAACATTTCTGGAGCGATGCTCAGCGCGCGCTGAAAGCTCTCGACAGCCAAGTCGACCCGAGCGGATTCCAGCAAGCCGCTGGCGGGATCGCCGCCTTGTGCCAACCGAAGTTGGCACAGGCCAAGGTAGTAGGGTGGCGCGACGTGATCAGGGCGCAAGGCCTCAGCAGACTCGAGCGCCTCGAGCGCTCGCCGAAGGAGCGGTTTGGCATCGCTCACGCCCTCGGCTCCCGAAGCCTTGTACATGCTGATACCAAGATTGATCCAGGCCGCGAACGGGGCCGAATGCAGGCGAGATGCCGCTTGGTAAGCATCGACCGCCCGGTTGAAATGAACCCTCGCCGGCTTGCTCTGGGAGACGGAGTGTTGGCCGAGGGTGGCGTGCGCCATCCCCCGCGCAGTCCAATAGGCGTAGGTGCGATGGGCCGGGTCGACGTGCTCGAAGGCCGCGATCGCCAGGTCGATCTGAGTGCTCGGATCTTGCCCGCGATCGACCAGCCACTGCCCCCAGCTCCAATGCGCTCGCCCGAGCTCGCCGAATGCACGGGCTGCCACCGCGGAAGTTTCTCCAGCACGCTCGGTGGCTTCGATCGCGGCTTGCAGGTGCGTCGTGGGGTCGATCGACTGACGGCGCGATCCGAGCGCGGCCAGTCGATGCATACGAGCTTTCCAGAGCCAGGCCAGGCCATCATCCGGCTGCGCCACCAGCGCTTTGTCGAGCCGCTCCAACGCACCGTCGAGAGCACTCTGGGAAAAGGTGCCCGAACGGGCTTCGAGGGAGACGAGCTGGAACACCGTCTGGGCCTGTGCCCGATAGACGCCTGGATCACTCTCACCTATTGCTGCAGCTCGCTGGTAAGCCGCCAGGGCCTCGGTGAGGGCTTGCTTCGCCGCCTCGGAGTTGTTCTCAGAATCATGGAGCACTGCCCAGGTACGATGAATGTCACCTTCCAACCGGGGCAGTTCATAGGACCACGGACGCCGCGCCGAAGCGTCGGCGAGTACTGCCAATGCGGCGGCAAAACGGTCGTCATGAAACAGGGCCAGCGCTTCCAAAAGAACACTCTCCGGCGACGGCGGCTCGAGGGCGGACGAAGCCGTTGGTGGCGCAAGCTGGTCCAGCACGGTGCGTGCGGGATGTCCATAAGTCTGCTGGAGCTGTTCGACGCGATGGGCGCGGGCCTGCCAATCGGCGCCCAATTCGACTTCGGAAAGATGTTCGCGGTAGAGGCCCGAGAGAGTTTGAGCGAGGGCTGCACCAACTTCTGGGTCGCGGAAGCCGCCCTGCCAAGCGAGCAGCAGAAAGTTTTTGGCCTGCTCGAGATCACCGAGAGCCAGGTAGCCGCGACCCAAGGCGTAGTGGCCGGGCTCACGGCCGAGTCGCCCGGCTCGCTGCATCGCGCCGCGGATACGCTCCATACGCTGGCGCAGCAGAGTGCGATCCGGCCTGGTGTCATGTAGAGGAGAGAGATGGGAATAGCGCACCAGAGCTTCGATTTCTTCAACCTGTTCGGTGAGCTCGCGGGCCAACCGCTCTCGTCGGTCGGCCTGCCGCGCTGTCCAGCCTCCCCAGCCGAGGGCCAAGATGAGCATTAGAGCGCCGACCGCCGCCACCCGCAGCGCAACTTTCTGCCGCCGTAGACGTTTCTGGAGGCGATACCAAAAGCCTGCCGGCCGGGCTGAGATCGGCCGGCCGTCGAGATAACGATCGATGTCCTGAGCCAGCTCGCGGGCCGACGCATAACGCCGATCCGGTTCTTTTTCGAGACATTTGAAGACGATCGATGCCACGTCTCGCGGTACTTGGCGGTCGAGGGACGGTGGCTCGGACTCCAGGACGTCGACCAGAATGGCCGAATCTTCGCCGGCAAACGGCGGGTGCCCCGCCAGCAGACGGTAGAGCGTCGCCCCCAGGGCGTAGACATCGGTTCGGCGATCGGCGTCGCCTCGGATCTGCTCGGGCGCCATATAAGCTGGTGTGCCGACGAGCTCTCCGGCCTGAGTCCACTGCGCCTCCGTCACGCCGCGAGCGATACCAAAATCGAGGATAATCGGCCGCCAGGGATCAGGGTCGGGATCGGTGTCGGGATCAGGGTCGACCTCGGCGTCCGCCGCCTCGACGATAATGTTGGCGGGTTTCAGGTCGCGGTGGATCAGACCGGCGCGGTGAGCTTCATGAATCGCCTCGGCGACCTTACGGATCAAGACCAGCTTTTGCTCCAAGAGCAGATCTTCGGCGACCTTGTCGAGCGGTTGGCCGTGCAAGCGTTGCATCACCAGATACGGTGTGACCTGCTCGTCTCCAACTTCGAACACCTGACAGATGCCCGGATGAGAAACGCTGGCTTGCAGCCGTCCTTCGCGGACGAAACGACGTACCGCCTCCGGCTCACGGAGACGCAGCGTCTTGATCGCCACCCGGCGCCGGAGACGCGGGTCCCAGGCCTCGAAGACCCGCCCCATACCGCCTTCCCCGAGCAACGTCTCCAAACAAAATCGGCCGAGCATCGAGCCGATTTCTGGCATGTCGAACCTGGGCGTCGGTTGGCGCTGCCGCCGCGGCAGCGTCGCCTTGTCAGCGGTGGCAGGCGCAGCGGAGCCGCGCTGCTTCGTTGCGGCGTGTTCGGGACCGGTCATCGAGGCAGCGTTGTTCATCGCTTGGGCCTAAGCATAACGTCACTGTCGTGGCTCGCCCAAGTCACCCAACAAGAGGTCGATGAGCTGCTCTTCATGGACGGCGCAACCGCGGCTCGCCATGGCGTCGTGCAGGTCGGGATCCCAGGGGGTCTGGGCGGGTTTACCGGTCAGTTCGATGCCAGGTGGTGCGGCCAGATAATCGGCGGCGGTGTAACGCCAAGGGTTGATGGGATAACGCTGCTGAAGACGGCTGAAGATACGGACGCCGGGCCAATCGAAATCGCCGTGGTAACGCAGCGTGACACCAAAATCGGCGAAGCGAGTGAGTAGGGTGTGGACAGCTACCGTCGGCTGACCATCGGTACAGATGAGGGGTGCGCAAGCCGGGCCCAGGCGACGGGCGGCGGCGACGATGGCTGGATTTTCGACGACAAAAACAGTGCGCAGCTCGGCGGGGAAATTCGGTGGGTGACGGTAGAGCTGACCGGTGGTCAAGCGACAAGGTTCCCCCGCTGCTTGGCAGGCGGCCAGCAAACGATCACATAGACCAGCACCGGAGCCAGGTAACCCAAAACACAGCAC
>JAJCXO010000083.1 GCA_029263395.1 Acidobacteriota bacterium
ACCCATGTTGGCGTCGAACGGAGTCAGCGAGCCGCGCCGGTCGATGCCGTCCTCGAAATCGCCCAGCATGTTGTTCTCTACGCCGTAGACGGTGATGGTGTCGTTGATCGCCTTGATGGTGTGGTCGGCCTCGGCCAGGGCAATGCGAATCTCGTGTTTGCCCTGCGACAGGTTGCTGACCGCGAACGGAGCCAGCGTGTAGAGATGCCCCTGGTCGACGTTGTCGAGCAGCCAATGCAGGTGGGTGCCGCCGGCGGCGACCGTCCAGTTGAAGACGTTGAAGGCGACCTGCAGGGTGGCGCTCGAGTCGAAGGTTTGGTGGTCGTGGTGGGAGGTGATCTCGACCCGCGGTCCGGGCTCGCCGACGAATAGCTGCTGCACCGCGGTGTAGGTCTGGCCGGTGGTGTCGGTGGCCACCAGTTTGAGCGGGTAGCTGCCCGCCGGTAGGTTGTTCAAGGTCCAGCTGTAGGGCGCCGTGGTATCGGTGCCCTTCTTGCTCAGCCCTGCATAGAGCCGCGCCGAAACGATGCCCTGGGCGTCGGTGATGTCGGCGGTGACGGTGATTGGGCTGCCTACCGGGAAACGGGCGCCGTCCGCCGGGCTGGTGAGGGTCACCGAGGGCAGATCCAGGGTGTACTCGGTGCCTATGGTGCAGCTGCCCGTCATGCAGACGTCGACCGAGTCGGTCGCGTGCCAGTCTGCGCCGCCGGTCACCAGCATCTTCAAGAAGAGGGAGCCGTCGCGCCAATAATACTGGTGGCCGGGGCCATCGAAGACGTCGCGGAGCTTGGCGGCGGCGGTCCAGCCGCCGTTGTTGACGGTGAAGGTATCCGGCACGTCGAGAATCTCGTAGACCGCGGTGTCGCCAGCGAAGGCGTTGCGCAGATCGAAGCGCATGACCTCGTGCTTCATGCCGGCGGTATAGCGGTAGGTGTAGTAGGTTGCGTCGTCGCGGATGAACTCGTTGATGAACCGCGTGTGGATGTGCTCGGCGGTTTCGTGGCTGCCGTCCGATCGCAGGACGGTGACGGCGTCGACCTGTTGGGGATTTTCCGCCCAGAAGTTCTCACTGCGAAAGTGGACGTAGCGGTGTGGACAGGCGTAGCCAGCGATCTCGATGCCGGTCGGCTGGTAGCAGCTGCCGTCGAACATCAGCGGATGCGACGACACGATGGCGTGATCTAGGCCGACGAAGCTGCCGTTGAGATCGTGCACCACGTCACCCCACCAGGCCGGCCCGTTCTCCGGCCGCTGGGCGAAGTTGTCGGGGTCCAGGAAGACGTGCGGCGAGCTCTCGAAGGTCAGCCCCTGGCCGCGGTTGTTGACGTGCTTGTGAGCGCCGGCGCCGGGGTAGAAGGCGGTCATCGCCGGGCGGTCGAAGTTTACGAAATGAACGTTGTCGAACAGGAATCCCTGATCGTAGACCTGGATGCCCCGCCAGCTGACGCCGGCTGTGCCCGTCGCACCCAGCGGAGCGTTGGTGGTGTAGGCGACGAACAGGGAATCCTCGAAGGTCATCGGGTTGGGCGCCTGCATGCCGTTGTTGGCGTTGGCGACGATGGCGCGCAGGAAGCGGGCGTTCTGCTTGGTCTGGGGCGAGCTGCACGGCCAGATGCCCTGCGCGGTGTTGGTGACGGTCAGATCCTCGATCAGCGCCTCGTTCGGCGGGTTCATGCCGAACGGTCCGCTCTTGTTGGTGCACGACGAGAAGCCCTGGCGACTGGAATGCGCCCGATTGGACCGGAAGGTGCCGAAGGGCTCGAGCATCGGAATGATGCTGGTGCCCGGCACGACCTGGTCGCTCGAGCCATACCAGAAGCCGGTGCCTTCAGAGCCCGCCGCTGCGTTGCCGGTGTAGGTGTTGTCCGGATGGGCGATCCAGAACACCGCCGGCCCGTTGGACGCGGTGCCGACCCGGTAGTCGGTCTCGAGCAGTGCCTCGGCCGGCTGCGGCTTCTTGGCCCAGATACCGAGGTTGTGATCGAAGACGTTGCGCTGCTCGTTGCCGTCCTCGAGGAAGTAGCCGTGACCGATGAAGTCGTAGCAGACGTTGTCGGCCACCAGCGTGTCATGGGTGCGGTGAACGGTGACGCAGCGGTTGAAGCTGCGATGGATGCTGCTGTTGCGAATGTACTGGCCGGGAGCTTGTTGCACCAAGTGCCAGTGGAACGGGTAGCGCCCCAGCTTGCCCTTCTGACCCATTTGGAAAAACTCGACGCCAGCGGTGTGGACCGTGCTGCCGATCATGCTCATCATGTGGCCGCCGAAGCCGCCGCCGGGGTCTGCCGACAGATCGCCCTGAATCGTGATGTTGCGGCTCAGCAGGCCAACTTCAGCGCGTTCGTCGAGGGTCCAGGTGGTCGCCGAGCCGTTAGCGTAAGAGGTCTGCTCACCCCAATGCTGGTGCGCCAATTGCGGTGAGACGCCGAGGGTGAGGCCATCGGGGCTGACGCTGGTCAGAATGAGCACCTCGCCTTCGTCATAGGCTTCGTGCGAGGGCGCGACGACGATCTTGTCCCCCACTTGCCAGTCCACTGCCGCGGCCACCGTCAGTCTGGTGCTGCCGGCGGCGGCGGTGGCGGCGAGCTGCGTCCAGCTCAGCCGCGGCGCACCGTGGAGCTCGATCACGCCGCCGCCCATGGCGCCGAGGAATTTGTCTCCCATGCCCATGATGTCGTCGCCATCGTCGGCACCGATCAGGGTGACGGTCAAACGGTTGACGAACGGGCTGATCTCGGAGCCGCATTCGAAGTGGCCGCCCACCATGATCCACTCGGCGGTGAGGGCGATGTCCTGGTCCTTGCAGTGGAGCTCGCCGTCGACCACCAGTGACTTGATCTGCGCCGTCGTATCCAGGAGCACGATCTGCCCGGCTGGAATCGTCACCGCGTCGCCGCTGCCGGGCACGGTGCCGCCCCAGGTCGCCGGATCAGACCAATTGTCGCCGGCCTTCGCCAGCGACACCAGCTTCAGCTGATCAACCAGCAGCGTATTGTCGCCGGCCTGCGGATTGAGGCCGACCAGCTCGACGGTGTGAAAGCCCAGGCCGAGGACGAAGGAGTGAGTGGCGAAGGCCGCGTAGTTGCCGTCTGCCGGATGGATCTGGTCGACTTCGCTGCCGTCCACACGCACGCTGATCGTCTGGTCGTTGGTCGCGCCGCCATGGATGCGCTGGGCGGCCTGCATCGAAAACCGGTAGCGACCGGCTCCCACCGCGAAGCTCTGGGAGACAATGCTGCCGCTTCCGCCCTGCACGAAAAGAACCTGATCACCCTGGGGAGCCGGCGGATTCTGCTGCGTGAAGTCGCTGCCGTTGCCCGCCAGACCGGTGCCGCCGGCGAAGGTCCAGGCCGAACCAGCAGGCATGTAGGCGTAAGCACCGAGACCGGTACCCAGGTCCGGGATCTCGAAGCCGCTTTGGGACAGCGGCGAGTAGGGAAACGGGGTCGGCGCCGGCTGACCGATAGCCGGCGTCAGCTGTGCCCAACTCGCGGTTGCCAGAGCGAGTGCGAGCAAGAAGATCGTGCCAGTGATGCGTCGTGAGTCGAGCCTCGATGTGCTGAACCTAAATGTGCTGAACCTTGATGTGCCGGACATGTGCCTCTCCATGGTGCTGCGCCCTCTGCGATCCCGAGTTTTCCGTCCGCTTGCAAGACAACGTCCGAAACGGGTGAAAAAAGGATCAATTCAAGGCGAAGATCAGCCCGCCGACTGCAGCGAGATCTTTGGGCCCCGGGATCACGAAAACTGAGGTCGAGGCCATGACTCGCTATCTGTGCGAGGTTCATCCCTACGAGGTCGGATCTAACCTGCCGGATCTTCCGCCAACCGATCCAACAACCCATCACGCTCGAGGCACTCGTAGAGGGTCGCCGCTAGCCGCCGGTCGCCTTCAGCCGTCAGGTGGATGCCATCTGCCATGAAGGCCTGCTCGAGGTCGGGCCGGGGTAACTCGGCGAAGCGGTCGGCGGCATCACACAGGCTGACGTTCTCCTGCCGGGCGACCCGTCGTACGGCGGCGACATAACTTTGATGCAGGGGCACCAGCTCCGACAAGTCTCGTAACCACCGTAAGGCGAGTTCTTCGGGTTCTTGTCCGACGGTGTGGGACGTGGCGGCGGTCACCAGCATCGGATGGATCTGATGCGCCTTCGCTTGATCCACCATGGTGCGGAGGTTGGACTCGAAGTCGTTGAGCGACACCCGATTAGGGTAGGCGGTGTTGCGAGCACCCATCGCAACCGCGGATTTGGTCGCTAGCTGTGCCAACCGCAGACCACTCCAGCGGGTCGAGAACATGCGCCGCACCCGGGCGACGTTCTTGTCCTCGATCCCGAAGCCGATCCAATGGTCGTTCCAGCCATAGTAGATCGTCACAACTTCTGGAGCGAGGCCCAGGACATCACGCTCGAGTTGACGTCGACCTTGATAGGACGACCAGCCGGCAACGCCGACATTGCCGTAACTGAGAGGCCCGCGAGCCGCATGGGTTACAAACAGCTCGGCCAGCTCGGTGTCGTAATGCCCGAGCTGCGTACACGAGTCTCCCATCAACACCAGATTGGGACGTTCGACGCGTAGTCGTTCGAGTTTTGTTGGGTAGTCCGGAGTCACCCAGAACAGATCATCGTCGGGTAAAAAGCCGATTTTCAGCAACTTGGGATCGGGCATCCCAAACTCGATGTCTTCCGGGTAGAGGACGTAGGAAAAGTCTGTCAATCGCAGGCCGATCTCGACCACGCCGAGAAAGACTGCGATAGTCAGTACCGCTAGCGACAAATTGATCGCCGCTGCGCGAATTTGCAGGGGCCACCGGGACGCTGTCAGGTCTCCGTTGTTTGGTTTGTCCAACTTGGATCTATCCTGAAGAATCTGGGGTATGGAACGCACGATCAGATTGTCGTACAGTATCAGCCCGAAAGACTAGTTCGATGCCGAGATGCTGTGGATCCCGAGTCAATAGATCAACTTCGATAACCCTTCGCAATCGATCCACAGCACAGACGATCCACAGCGCATAGCTACTCCTGATCCCGGTACTCCCTTCAAACAGGCAAGACGTAGTCGACCCCCCGGACGCTCCCTGGGCTCCTCGAGGGGTGTTGTAGGTAGAGAGATCGCAGCGTTCATGAACTTGGCTGGTCAACTTCGGAGGTCGATCATCATGGCTGTCGGACGTCCCTCGTTCTATCGTTTGAGCTACCGCTGTATTCCTGGTGGTCGTAGAAAAATAGTCACTGAACTACTGCGCCCCTGGGGCGTCGAGGGGGGGCTGCGATGAGTCTCGTCAAAACCAAAGCGAGGGTCGATCCGGTCCAGTCGGAAGTACGACAGTTCATGCGCGGTCTGAAGAAGCGCAACCCCTACGAGCTAGAATTCCAGCAAGCGGTGCAAGAAGTTGTCGAATATCTGATGCCGTTCGTCAACCAGCATCAGGAATACAAGCAAGCACAAATTCTCGAGCGGATGACCGAGCCGGATCGCATCGTGATTTTCCGCGTCACCTGGGAAGACGACAACGGCAACATCCGCGCCAATCGTGCTTGGCGGGTGCAGTTCAACAATTCGATCGGGCCCTACAAGGGCGGGTTGCGCTTCCATCCGTCGGTGAATTTGAGTGTGCTCAAGTTCTTAGGGTTTGAGCAGGTGTTCAAGAACAGCCTCACCGGTCTGCCCCTGGGTGGCGGTAAAGGGGGCTCGAACTTCAACCCCAAGGGCAAAAGCGACCGCGAAGTCATGCGCTTCTGTCACTCGTTGATGATCGAGCTGCAGCGCCATATCGGTGAAGACACCGACGTCCCCGCCGGTGACATCGGGGTCGGAGCACGCGAGATCAGCTACATGTTCGGGCAGTACAAGCGGGTGCAAAATCGATTTGCAGGCATCTTGACCGGCAAAGGGTTGTCCTTCGGTGGCAGCCTGATCCGCAAGGAAGCCACCGGTTATGGCAGCGTCTACTTTGCCGAGAACATGCTCGAGCGTATCGGTGACGGCATCGAGGGCAAAGTCTGTTCGATCTCGGGTTCCGGCAACGTGGCGCTCTACACCGCCGAGAAGTTGTTGCAGCGTGGCGCCAAGGTGGTGACCGCGTCCGACTCGGGCGGCTTCGTCCACGATCCAGACGGTATCAATCAAGAAAAGCTAGCTTGGTTGATCGACCTCAAAGAGAAGCGGCGCGGCCGGATTTTCGAGTACGCCGATCAATTCAAGAGCGCCACCTATTACGCTGGCAAACGCCCCTGGGGTGTGAAGGTCGACTTGGCGTTCCCATCCGCAACCCAAAACGAGGTCGACGGTGACGATGCTCGGACCTTGATCGCCAATGGTGTCATCGGTGTCGCCGAAGGCGCCAACATGCCGAGTACGCTGGAAGCCGTGCAGGCATTGGTCGACGCCAAGGTGCTCTACGGACCTGCCAAGGCAGCCAATGCTGGTGGGGTGGCGGTGTCGGGGCTCGAACAGAGCCAAAACGCCCTCCGTATCTCTTGGGAGCGAGAAGAGGTCGACGACAAGCTACGGCACATCATGCGCAAGATCCACGATCGCTGTGTCGAACAGGGTCGCGACGAGAATGGCTACGTGAACTACGTCAAAGGCGCCAATATCGCTGGTTTTATCAAAGTGGCCGATGCGATGTTAGCCTACGGTGTAGTCTAAGTAGTGTCGGCGTTTAGCCGCCTTCAAGAATATCGACGTAGGGGCAGGTGGCTTCGTGCCGCCTGGATAGTAAGAAAATCTGTCTTGTCGACAGGACCTAGATTCTCGAGTGGATCTCGACGGAATCAGCAGGTCGGATGCATCCGACTTCAAAATTGGAGATTGGTGGGTCCGACCCCAGCGTAATGAGCTGGAACGGGCGGAAGAGACTGCGCACATCGAAGCCCGCTCGATGGATGTGCTCGTCTGCCTGGCCCGTCATGCTCCAGGGGTGGTCGGCAAGGAACGCCTCGTCGAGGAGGTGTGGACGGACTCGCCGTACATCGGCGACGACGCGATCAGTCACGCCATTTGGGAGCTGCGCAAGGCGTTGGGTGATTCAGCCCGTGACCCGGTTTACATCCAAACCGTGCCTCGTAAGGGGTACCGGCTGGTGGCGGAGATCCTGCGTCCCCAAGGGGCGGCGATGCCGATGGCGGGGGTGCGGATCGACCATTATGATCTGGGGGAGGAGCTGGGACGCGGTTCGATGGGGGTGGTTTACGAGGCAGTGGATCGTCGCCTCGGTCGTAGTGTCGCGATCAAATTCCTCGCTCCCGAGCTGACCCGCGATCTCAAAGCTTGCGAGCGTTTCCAACGCGAGGCCCGGCTGGCTGCGTCTCTAGATCATCCCAACCTGGCAACCGTCCACGAAGTTGGCGAAACCTCCCAGGGGCATCGTTACCTGGTGAACTCCTTCTACCGTGGCGGCAGCTTGAAAGACCGGTTGGCTGCAGGGCCAATCGCAGTCGACGAGGCGTTGCAGTGGGTACGCCAATTGGTGGCTGGCCTGGGCGCCGCCCATCAGCGGGATGTGGTCCATCGCGACATCAAGCCCGCCAACCTGCTGCTCGACGAACACGGCACCTTGAAGATCTGCGACTTCGGCATCGCCAAGCTACTCGGCGCCACCGACCTCACCCGCACCGGTGCCGCCCTCGGCACGCCAGCTTATAAATCCCCCGAGCAAGCCGAAGGCCGAGCCGTCGATCATCGCACCGACCTGTGGGCGGTGGGGGTTGTGCTGTTTGAACTGCTGACCCGTCGGCGCCCGTTCGAAGGGGAGTACGAACAGGCTGTGGTGCACTCCATCCTGTCTCGCGAGCCACGGGCGATGGAAGATGCCCAGGGGCAGCCAGTGCCCGAGCCGTTGCGTCGATTTATTGGTCGGGCGTTGGCGAAAGATCCGTCGTGTCGGTTTCAGAGTGCGGAGGAGATGTTGTTGGCCTTGGATGGGTTGGGGGAGGAGCGGATGCCGGTGCCGCGCCTGCCGCGCCTGCCTCGCCTGCGTCGGGCTGGATGGCGCCGAGGATGGGGGGTGGTTGTGGGCTGCTTGGTTGTGCTCCTGGTTTTTGAGAGCTTGTGGGCCTACTGGACCTCCGAAGATCCTAGTCAGGCGGTGGTACAACGACACCTCCAGCAGGGGCGAAATTTTTGGCTGCGAGGTAACGATAGTGAAAACTTGAATCTTGCTCAGCAGCAATTTTTAGCGGCCCTCGAATTGATGCCACAATCGCTCCAAACGAAAGGGGAGCTGGCAGTGTTTCTGGCAGCTCGCTTCGCTCTGTTCAAAGAACCAGCCGATCGCGAGGAAGCTAGTCGGTTCATCTATGAAATTTTGGCTGAAGCGCCTCGGGCCTCGTTGGCTTTGTCCGCCCAAGCGAAGCTCTTGCTTTACGACAGCAAGCTCGATGAAGCCTTGGAGAAAGCCTTGGAGAAAGCTGAACTTGCGATCAAGGCTGAACCGAGTTGTGCCTATGGAGAGAGCTGCGACCTGGCCTACCTGGTGGCGGGAGAGGCACTCTATGCGTTGGGGCGAACTGACGAGGCAATTGATGCGCTCGAGACGGGAATCCACCAAGGGGGTGGGTACATCCGATGTCGATTGAAATTGGCGCAGATTTACGAAAAGCTGAGGCAGCCAGATGATGCAGAGGACCAATATCGAACAGTCCTCGCTCTCGATCACGTGCAGACGGCGGCACTGAATCAAGCCGCCAATTTTTATGTGACACAAGAGCAATATCGAAAGGCGCTCAGTCTGTTGGACCTATCGTATAGGCAGAACAACGATCCTCGGACTATGATCAGCATTGGGAATATTTATTATCAGAGAGAGCTGTTTGAATTTGCGATCGATAAATACGATGAAGCACAAGCAGGGTTTGAAGCTGCGGGTGAAAAGGTCCCCACTGCATTAATGAACAAAGGGGATGCCTATTTGGAGGACGAGAAGGAACAGGATGCGCGAGAGGCGTATGAGGCAGCGCTCGAAGTGTTCGACTCGGTTGAGAGCCTCGGTATCAAGAGGTTGTGGCAGCGGGCGGTGTGCCTTGCGAAGCTCGGGCGAGTCCTGGAAGCCAAACAAGCGATCGATGCGCTTCAGACGGATGTTGCAGACTTCCCTGATTATATTTTTTATGCCGCCCGGATCTATGCCATCGAAGGTGATGACGAGACGCTCTTCCGACTGGCTCGTCAATCGCAACAAAGGGGCGGGAGCCCTTCGGATTTCCTCGACGATGTTGCTTTCAAGCCGTACCGTCTAAATAGTGACTATCTCAACATCATAGATCCGACGCTGAAACTCGGCGAGTAGCCTGGATCCGCCATGGGGTGTCGCCGCTTCCAAGACATGACAACTCCACGCGGGGCTGAAGCCCCGCGCTTGCAGGTGCCCTAATGCACAGTACTAGCCGGACGGCGGTGGACGATTCGCTGAGTCATCAATGGATGGCTCGGGGTCCGGCTGGGGACCTCCGCCTCGAGGATCTGCGTTCTGGTCGCCGGGAGTTAGACCCGAGCCTGAACCGAAGCGGGATGCACGGTCAGCTCGCCCTTGCCGCTGTGGACGTACACGAAGTTCACGAAAGCTGCTGCGGGGTTCGAAGACTGGACGCAAAGAGAAGCGCAACTCGTCTTCTAACTCTTGGATGTCGGATGCCACGGCGAACTCACCTAAAGGTGATCCTGGTGTGTCACCAGCGAAGATCATACCGACAGCGTAATACGCTCGGGTCGTGTTTTGGGCTTCTTTCTCTCTAAGGTTTTGTTGGTAGTTTCTTGAGAGATCTCGGAGAGCCTGGACGAACTCACCGGGCTCATCGTCACTCTGGTAGTGCAGGTCCTTCAAGAGCTCTTCGAGAGGACCGTTGGGTGGCTTATTGTCAGTGCCTTGCTGGCAAAGATTTTCTTTGGACTCTTCTTTACAAATGCATTCTTGGATACATTCTACGATCGTTAGTGGATTCTTACAGGGTGCGTCTTGGCATTGTTCATCCACTGCCCGGCAGATTTTCTCTGCCTGTTCCCCGCCCTCGACGATCTCGCGACATTGCTCATACCAGCCTTCTAGAGTCTCACTCGCCCTGCGGCAAAACTCTGCTTGCTGGACCAATGTCCCACATCGAGCTGCGAGTACTCTGCGCGAGGATCTGATCAGTTGGCAAAGCAACTCCCGGTCTGCGCAATCATCGCAAGCCCGCTTCAGTCTGTTGAGGAGAAACCTGACATAGCGATAGAAAGATCCGCAGCCTTCACTGGCTTCGCGCTCGCCCTCGAGCAGTTTGGCGCTGCGGTCGATTTGATCACAAATCACACAGGCGCTTAGCGAAGTTCTCTTGGCGGCTTCGTATAGCTCGTCTGAAGCCCGCTCGACGCGGGCGCAAAAGATGGCACATTGAGTGATGCTAGAACATTTTTCCTTGAATTCTTCTGCATGGTCTTGGATCATGTCGCAGAAGTACCGGTCGACGACTACACGGTATCTTGGCAGTTTTTCGTAGTAGCTCTTTGTGAGATCATAAAGGTCGGCGTCGATCTTTTTGCCGCGACTCGTTAGATTGTCACAATCTCTCAAGATATAATGGCAGAGTTCTTGCCCTGTTTCTTGGCAGGCTTCTTCGATTAGAGGGTTAATAGCTTTTTGTGTGGCGTTGTGTAGCGTTGATGAGGACCATTTTCGGCAGTCGGACAAGAGCTTGCCGCCCTCCACGCAGATGTCTTCGCAGAGTCTGGGGCCGCCTTGCCCATCGCAGCACTGCTTTAACCATTCGTAAAGGGTGCTGAAGCTTTCCCGTAAGTCTTGAGGTCTAAAACTGGTGAGCACCAGAGAACCTGAGTCGCCGACCTGGCTGACATCGTCGCCTTCGCGGAGAGGGGCGATGTGGAATTGATCCTTGAAATATCGAATCACGCCATTGCCGTAGTCGATGTTGGTCGCTAGTTGGATACCGTCGATAAAGCCTCTGGTAAAGCCAGAAGTACGGCCCCACTTTCGAATCTCCATGTTGAGCTCAGGCCGCCGGTAACCTGAAATAGGATGCCACAAACCGAGGATCTCACCGGAGGCGTAGTCGCGGCAGCCGATAAGCTCGGCCAGCGCGGCGTCACCCTTGTCACCGAGGTGCCAGCGCTTGAGCGTGGCGACAACATCGTCCTCCGTACCACCGTCAAATAAGGCCGGCTGATACGTTGGCTGGCCAACCTGCGCTGCTGTGGTGCCGGCCAGCACATGCCAGTTGCTGAGCACGCACGGAGTACCGTCCGTCTTGTCCCAGACCACGGCTCCGAGAGTTCCTGCTTGGGCGGTGACGCTTCCGACGCTGAGACCGCCCGCCAGGGGATTCACCCTGCCGCGGCCGATCAACAGTTGCTCTTCGTTATCGAGGCGATTACTGCGTCGCGGTTTCTTGGTGAAGACACCCCTATCTGCATCACCACCCGGGTGGGCGACTGACGGGCGGTAGCGTGCATTGATAATGTCGATAGGTACACCGAAAATACAAAGACGGATATCTCCCAAGGTGCGTAACGTCGTCACCTCTGGCGGAGTGCAGATGCTTAGATCTTGCTGGCCGACGCCGCTGATCGGGTATCGCCTGAGTTCTCTGAGCAGACTTCTTCTGCCCCGCAGATCCCGCCGTAGAAGGTTTCTCAGCTGCCGCCATCTCTCAGGGTGAGAGCAGTTGGGGTCGGGCCCGAGAGTTTGCTCATCACGAGTCTCGGTGAAGGAATCGTCGAGCAGGAAAAGGAGGTTGCCCATTCCCGCCCCGGCGAATCTGTAATATGGCAGCGTAAGGCTGGCCAGCCCTCCCTGGGCGAGGAGCTCAACGGGTTGTTTTCTGTTGACGTGGACACGGATCGATAGGAACTTTCCGAACGCCATCCTACCTTCCAAGATTGCGAAGCCAACGTCGATGGCGCTGACCCGTTCCAAGCTCAGAACCTGACGGTGGATCCGCTCATGCACTCGGCGCGCATGAGCGATGGCGAGCTCACCTTCCAATAGCCAGCCCGCTCGGCAGTCGGTGGAATAACAGATTTCTTTACTCAGGGGCTTCCTGTCTTTCTCAGGGATTTCGTAGGCGTCCACCAGTTTGTTGACGTAGTCGACCCATTTCGGCCACGTCTGCCAGCCATCCACTAGCATCCTGCACCTCTGGGGGACACACAGCTTGAAGTTGTCGGGACACAAGCCGTCGTTTAGTTGCGGCTTCCTTGATCGCCTGCCCTTACTCATCGTTTCTCCTCCGTTTTAATGAATCTCTCGGTTGACACGAACCGCCAAATCACGACCGGACGCAACAACGCCAGCCGCAACAAGGCCCACGAACAAAACCCCGAAAAATCAACCTCCTCCGCTGCTTCTCAGAGTTTCCACAGACACTTCTCAAGCTCCTCACAAGACCTCCATCGACCCTCCTTCCTAAGCTCCAGCCCACATTCGAAAACTTGGACGGACCTGGAACGGAAACTTCCAGCCAGGACCAGGGAGGTGGCGATGAGGGACTCTCGACAACGTGGCGAGGCACTGTTTTCCCAACGATTGCGTCAGATCGAACGCATCATCACGGCGGTGGCGGCACGTCAGCGGCTGAGCGTCGACGATCGCCAGGAGCTCTACAGCTTGGTGATGCTCAAGATGATCGAGGATGACTACGCGATCCTGCGCGGATTCGAAGAGCGGAGCAGTTGGGGAACCTTCTTGACGGTGATCATCCAGCGAGTGCTGCTCGATTTTCGAACCAAAACCTGGGGACGCTGGCGACCTTGCGCTCACGCCCGACGGTTGGGACCAACCGCCGTCGAGCTCGATCGACGGATCAACCGTGACGGCCTGGAGTCGACAGAAGCGGTTCGCGAACTGTCGATCCGTGGAGTCGCGGAATCCGCGGCAGACTTGGAGCGGTTGGCGGAGCAGATCCCTCGACGATCCCGACGGTGTTTCGTGTGCGGTGACACGTTTCTCGAGACCCTGGCCAGTGATGACGGCGCGGATCAACGGCTCGAGGCAGCGGCTGGCCGACGTGCCGCTAACCAGGTGAACGAGGCCATCGCCTCGGTGCTGCGTCGGCTGCCGGCTGCCGAGCGCAGACTGCTGGCGCTGCGTTTCGGTCGCGGTTGGACCGTGCGCCGCATCGCTGCCCATCAAGCGCTGGAAGCGCGACCGCTCTATCGACGCTTCGACCAGATCTTGCGTAGACTGCGTCAACGTCTCCAACGGATCGGCGTCGGTTGGGAAGACGTTGTCTTGGCGCTCGATGCCCAGGACGCCGATCTCAACGTCGACCTGCGCTAACCGAGGCGAAATCGCCACGCGGCTCAGCTTGACCACCCATGCATGCCTGAAGTTGTCCCTTGCCCTCCTCTTCTACAGCGTAGTCGGTGGATCCAATCCCCCATCCGAGCTCCAACTTCTGCGTTGCCACCGAAGCCAGGCCTGCCATGTAAGCTGTTTTTCTACACGGTGAAAGTGGCTTGCCGTGGGAGGAAGTGAGGCACTTTGACGGTAAAAATGGCTTGCCGTGGGAGGAAGTGACGCACTTTGACGGTGAAAATGGCTTGCCGTGGGAGGAAGTGAAGCACTTTGACGGTGAAAGTGGCTTGCCGTGGGCGGAGGTGAAGCACTTTGACGGTAAAAATGGCTTGCCGTGGGAGGAAGTGAAGCACTTTGACGGTCAAAGTGGCTTGCCGTGGGAGGAAGTGAAGCACTTTGACGGTGAAAATGGTTCGCCGTGAGAGCAGGTAAGCCGTTTTGACGGTGAAAGTGGTTCGCCGTGGGAGCAGGTAAGCCATTTTTTTTGGGTGCGAAAAACGGCTGACATCGGGCCGAAGGATCGCCGTGTGCGCATCGCCTAACTCGGCGATGCCAGCATAGGGTTGTTGCAAAAGTGGTTCGGTTCGTAAACGGTGTTTTCAAGCAAGTGATTGAAAATAAGTGGTTTGTGGATTTTGCCCTGTTTCTCGGGTGGATTAGGGTTGTTGCAAAAGTGGTTCGTTTCCCAAATCGCGAGTGGCATTTTCTACACTTTTCCCGTGCTCACGATGACGTTGCGGCCGGGCGGCATCGCGGGTTCCAAAAATCCACTCGACCTCTCGAAGGTCACAAGAAAGGGTACGAACCATGACTACGCAGATTTCGAAAGCAGCCTTGAAACAGTTGGATAAGGTGGCTCACCTGGTGAGCTCCATACGAACGCAGAAGCCAATCGTCAACCAACGATTGGCGAGCCAAGCTCCGCGAATCCCGATCGGTGAAGTTGGAGACGTGCTGTCGGAGCCGGATTGGAATTTCTTGCAAGATTGGGGGATTCGGAAGCTCGAAGACTCCTCGAACGAGATACGACTGATCGATCGCACTCGCCGCAATGAGCAAGTACAACTCGCTCAACAGCGGCGCAATCGAGGGGAATTTGTGCGCAGCGTGTCGAGCGAATATCGTCGAGTCCGGCGCTCCTTCAGCGGCACCTACGGCGATGATGCTTTGACGCAAGTGGCGCTCGAAGCGCCGCTGGCAGAAGGATTCCGGGCCATCAACGAGCAGTTGCGCGAGCTGAGCGTCCGGATGCTCGATCCTGATACGGCGACGGCTCTGCCCGAGCCGCTCGCTGGTCAATCACCGATCGATCTGACGGCTCTGGGTACTGCCTGGCAAGCTCGCAGCCAACAGCTCGATCAGCTCATGGAGGCGATCGATACGCTGATCAACAGTCTCCAGGAATCCCGTGTCCTGCTAGAGGAGACGTTGCAGCACAGCCGGCTGCTCTACAGCAACGTCGGGCGCCTGGGAGAAGGACTCTACCGCCTGGCAGGTCTCGACGAGCTGGCGGATCGCATGCGGGCGACAATCCGGACGCCGCGGAAGAAGGTGCCCAACGAGCCGGCGCCCAACGAGCCGGTGCCCAACGAGCCGGACGCACCGCCGGTCGAGGAAAGTGCGGAGGAAGAGACCGCAACTCCGACGCCGCAGCCGGTTGCGAAGGACTCCAAGCCGGACGCCGAGTTGGTGAAGGCCCTCGGTCAACCCGGTGCTTCGGCAGCCTGAATCGACCGTGATGTCTGACTTGATTTGATTTGAACGGTCCACCCCTGACGGCAGGGGTGGATTTTCTGTTGATCAGTGCTTGCGGGCAAGCTCGGTGAAGCGACAGTCGGCTCTTTGCTGTCTGTTTACCAACTCCAAGGCCAAAAAACCGTGTGTCTTCCCGACGAGAACCCAAGTCGAAACAGCCCGGACATATGGCATCGTTACCGCGTGAATTCGGGAAGAAGCGGGCCGAATGGAGACGGAGCTGCCGGATGGTTGCGAGCGCTAGACGGTGCGAGCGCAATCCGTCGGCTGCCAGGACAGGCTGAATGATTTCCTGCCAGGATGGGCAGCACCAAATCGCCAGGGACAGGCGATGAAATCCGGGCAGCTATCGGACCGTTTTTTCCAAGGAAGATGACTTGATCACCTTTGCCGCTCGTTTGCGCGTTGAGGTATGAACCCGCTTCACGCCAGCAAGGACCGTACTTCTGACCTGGAACCAGGTTCCTATCCTGAGACTCTAAGAATCAACTGTCCGAGGAGGGAATATGCAGCAAGAGCGACCGTCAAAGCTGATCGAATTCACGACTTTCCAACAAAGATACCTCCTGCAGCTAGGCGGCTTTCTGGTGCTCACAGCTCTGGCGACCACAGGCCCAGTGTTCGCCCAATGCAACAGTGCCCCCGTCGCCGTTGACGACGACATCTTCCATACGGGCGACCCGATGATCATCCATGTGCTCGCCAACGACTCGGATCTAGACGGTGACGACCTAGCTGTCACCGTCACCGACGAAGACTGTTCAGGTGATGTCACCGAAAGCTTTGGCACCGTCATGCTGACGCCTGATATCAACTCATCCGAGAGCTGCGCCATTACTTACAAAATCGATGATGGTCGAGAGGGAACCGATACCGCGGTTGTCAACATCCACAGCACCGGTCTGCTGTTCAAAGACAGCTTCGAAACCGGTGACACGACCCGTTGGGATGATGTGGAGGATGGGCGATGACACACCTCACCAAAATCGTCTTCACGCGGGTATTCGTCCTGGCTTGCTGGTTCGCGGGCGTCACAGGTGTGCACGCCCAACAATTTCCGTCCCAACAGCGCGGGCTCAATGCCGATACCGCCTACCAGATTGGCGACATCGACCACATCAACTTGTTCAATGGCGGTTTGACTCTCACCGTTCCAATAGGTCAGAGCTACCCTGTCGGGCCTAACCTCTCGTTTCAGCTCTCACTTGTCTATTCCTCTAATGGTTGGGATCACAAAAAGGCGGATTGCGATGATGGAGACGGTATCCATCGGTACAGCATTCCGATTCAGGAGCCCCAGACCAACGCCGGATTCGGTTGGCGGATCCAACCCGGCAAGCTAGGCCAGGAGCGCGATCCTGGCGGTGGGTTTTCGTCCCGGTCCTATTTCAGCCCCGACGGCGGCGAGATCTTTTTTACCGAAGAGCTTCACCCCGGCTACGGCAATCAAGCGGACACTTGGTTCTCGACCGATGGGACTTATCTGCGGATGCGTTACCAGACGAGTGGCTGTACGGGTTCGCTCGGTGGCTCCGCTGCCTGTTATCAGATCGATTTCCCAGACGGCACCATCCATGAGTTTCACGATTTCTCAGCCGGTGGATCACCGCCAGAGGATCGAGATTGGCGGATCACCCGGATGTTTGATCGCTTCACGACCGATCATCACGTCAAGTTTGACTACAGCACCGCCGGGCCGTGACGGCGGTCCGTTCCAGGCCAAGAACCATCGCCTTGCCTCCCGCATGACCGTCTATCACGACGACAACGACAAGAGACGCAAGCAAGACTTCGAAGAGTTCGACGGACTAGGCCACTTTCGCAGAGTGACCAGCTCCGGCGACTTTTTCGGCAGCGAGACACGCACCGTCACCACCACCTACAACGGAACGAAAACTCTTGTAATCAACCCGGATGACAGCTCCCCTGGCGCGGGTAACGATTTTGAGCTGCCAGAGCGCTCGGCGCCGTGGGTTCTGAATACCTACACCCAACGCACCGTCAGCCATGGTGGAGACACCGCAACCCGCGAATTCTGCTTCGACACCAACACCGGGTTTCTCGAACGCGCCCGTACCTGGCGAGGGGCGTCAAGATCGGGCCAAGATGTCCTGGTCGACTTCGAAGAAGGGTCGGGCGGTACCGGTCGGGTGGCACTCGAGCGCAGCTATGGCGGTGATCTCGGTGGCTTGGGCACCCAAGACGTTTGTGACGTGCCGCTGACCACGTCGAACGCCACCACTCAAGTTGTCCATCGATATGCGTCTGGGGTACTCGAGACTTCGGAATACGTCGACTGTAACCAGGCCGCCCTCTTGAGAGTTGCTGATTTCACCATCGACCCAAACACCGGCATGGTCAGCCAAAGCCGTGACAGTGCGGGCGTAGCGACGTCTTACTCATACGACCGGCTCGGACGCAGGACCGAAGAGCGCCCGGCCGGCGGTGCGTAGACCCGAACCACCTACACCCTACCCGCAGCACCCTCAACCGCCGCGCCCCAGCTCAGGGTCGAGAGTTTCAACAACGGTGCCTTCACCGGCACCCTCTTGTCGCACACGAGTTACCTCTTCGACGGCATCGGCCGCCTCCGGCGAGAGACGCTGAGTTACCCCGAGGCGACCGCAATCGGCGGCTCGACCCGTGACTTCACCTACGATGGTTTGGGTCGCAGGATCAAAGAGTCGATGTGGGAAGACTTCACACTGACTCAGGACTTCAGTCTTGATCGTTTCGGCCGGGTCACCACCATCGATCCCGCTGACCCCAACCTGGCCGAGACGATCGTGCGTTATACCGGCGATCGGCTGATCGACCGCACCACCAAGGTCGCCACCGAAACGGATGGCAGTGAGACCTGGGTCTGCACCCGCGAGGAGTACGACGCTCTCGGTCGCTTGGTGAAGGTCACCGAGAATCGCGGTAGCGACGCGCAAGGCAGCTGTAGCGGTTCTGGCTTCGACACGTTCTACAGCTACGATGAGGCTGACCGCCTCACCCGCGTCTGTGCTGGAGGCGGCAGTCCTTGTGGCCAAGAGCGCCTCTTCACCTATGACAACCGCGGCTTCTTGACCTCCGAGAGGCACCCCGAGATCGGACCCAGCGGCAATGGCACCATCAATTACGCCTACAACGCCAACGGCAACGTCCTAGCCAAAACCATCGTCGGCTCACCCAACTTCAGCCTGAATTACCGCTACGACGATGCCAACCGCCTGGTCGGCGTCGACCAATTCGATGCGGCGACCAACACCGTCAGACCGCTGAAGTCGTTCCACTACGCCCGCGCCAACAACGGCACCGACAAACGAGCCGGCAAGCTGGTGCGGTCCACCCGCACCAATTGGGTCGACCTCGTCGATCCGATCTCCAACCTCCCAGGAACCCTCCCCGTCGCGCTCTCCCAGGCCTACCGTTACCAGGGCTTGGACGGTCGCGTCTCCCAGCGACAGACTCGCTACACCTTCGGCG
>JAJCXO010000084.1 GCA_029263395.1 Acidobacteriota bacterium
CTGGTCGTTGGCCTCGCTTCTCGGGTGCTGGAGAGCCGCCAAGCGGTGGCTGATCGACTCTTGCGTGGCACAGCGTTCAGCCAAGCGATGGCTGAACGATTTTTGCGTGGCACAGCGTTCAGCCAAGCGATGGCTGATCGAGTTTTGCGTGGCACAGCGATCAGCCAAGCGATGGCTGATCGATTTTTGCGTGGCACAGCCATCAGCCATTGTGATTTCTGATGGGTCACGGGGTGTTTCGGGGTTGTTGGCTGATCACCGACTTCATCAATTTCAGCTTCTTCTTGATCTCTGGCTCGAGCTGTTTGAGCCGGCGGTCGCAAGATCCTAGGATTGCGAGAATACGACGACGACTGTCATCGCTGGGGCGGTGGGTGTAGAGCAAACAATGGTCGACGGCGACGGCTAGCGCGTAGCGATCGGGACCTTGGCGTACCAAGGCCTTGTGAGCCGCGTCGCGGCGCTGGTCAGCGGCTCTCCAGTGGTTGAGACGCGCGTGGAGTTGGCCTTCCACCCAAGCGAGACGAGTGCAGGGAGTGGCGCGGAGCCCGAATCCAGGTAGCGCGTCATCCCAGAGTACGTGCAGGCTCTTGCCATTGCCCTTGTAGCGAGCACATGAAGTAGGCCGATGGCTTGTACTCTCAAGGGTCAAATAGTAAAAACTTACGTTTGGAATAATACTTTTTGACCCTGTATCAGCGATTTTGCATCGAAGTGTTGATATCTGCTTCGGTTTGGGGCCTTGAAGCAGGTTTTTGTTGTCGATCTGAGATTTCTACGCAATGGCTGATCGATTCTTGCGTGGCACAGCGTTCAGCCAAGCGATGGCTGATCAATTTTTGCGTGGCACAGCGATCAGCCAGGCGATGGCCGATCGATTTTTGCGTGGCACAGCGATCGGCCATCCTAGTTTCTGATGATTCAAACGTTTTGAACCGTCAGAAATCCAATAATTCTGACAGTTCAAACGATCTGAATCATCACAATTTCCAAAGTTCTGACGGTTCAAGATCTGCAAATCATCAGAATTGCTGAAAATCTGACGATTCATTCGTTTTGAATCGTCAGAATTCTGAAATTTCTGACTATTCAGACTGCTGTGAACCGTCAGAATCGAGCCTATTCACTCCAGAGCGGCTTCACTCCCAGAGCGACAGGATGTGCCCCTGGCTGGGGGCAACTCGGCCTTGAAGGGTCTCAAGGTAGACCTTCTCGATCGCCTGCCTGCCGCGACCGGTGACCACTTCGATCGATTGTTCCGCGGTGGCGCGAAATTCCATCCAGGCGGTACCGAGCTTTTGCTGGAAGACGTTGCCGCCCCATTCTTTAATGCGCTTCTGGAGCTGAGTCGGCGCGAAGAAGGTCTGGGGCTCGGGGCCCGGTAGCTTCTCTGGCGGCGTGGCCTGATTCCAGTGCGAGAGCCCAACCTGGCAGCTGTATTTCAGCTGGTCACCAAAATGATGATGGAGCTTGCTCCGCAGCTGACTGTTGCCGGCGAAGTCGACGTAAACCGTTGGTGTTTCATTCGCCAGGGACGATGCGGCATCGTAGGTCAAGACGGTGTCGTAAGTGCCTAGTTGTTCGACAAAGTCGACGTTGCCCGGGGAGGTCAAGCCTACGATGTTGTAGGGCGGGCGGTTGCCGCGGTTGCGGTTCAGCGCGTAAGCGAAGCCGGAAGCGGTTTTGCTGGAGGCGCTGGACAGGACCACGGTTTCGGCGCCGAAGAAGCTGTTGTCGCTCAGGAAGTCGTCGATCAAGAACGCGGTGGTGAAGAGTGGCCGAAAGAGCGCTTGCAGGTCTTCGAAACGTGGGTCGTAGGACGGATCGAGCTGGCAGCGGACATATTGGTTGTAGACCCCGTTCAACGCTTGGCGGTGGTCGCTGACGTCGACAAAGGAGGCACCTTTGACGTGGTCTGCCTGCACCATCACATGGGTCGACATCGGGAAGTAGCCGTAGATCCGTTCGCCTTCGGCGATGGCTTCGTGCTGCGAGCGCAAAACTTCGCCAAAACCCCAGACGGGGATACGCCCCCAGCCTTCGTCGGCTGGGAAAAACGCCCAATAGTTGAGCATGTCACCGAGTAAAGCGTAGGTGATGTTGTTGGCGGTGAAGGCGAACCGGTCGACCTTGATCAAAACCTGGCCAGGGGCCGGTCCGTCAAGGGTTGCCTGCGCCCACGTGTGTTGGCTGAAATCTTGTCGTCCAACAACAAAATCGATCGCTGCCGTGGTAGGGGAACCAGCGTCAGACGTCACGGCTTACACCTCTCTCGCAAGGCATCAATAGTCGACCAACAAGCGGGCGGCCTGTTCAGCCTGCGCTTCGCTGACCAGGAAGGCCTCCTCCAGAGGAGGCGAATAGGGCACGGGCGTATCCAGGGCGCCGAGGATCCGTACCGGCGCATCGAGATAGGCGAACGCTTGCTCTTGGATAATTGCTGCCAGGCTTTCGCCGATCGAACCGGTGCGGGTGTCTTCCTGCAAGATCAAAACTTTGCCGCAATGGCGGGCGACCCGGAGCAGCGCCGCGCGATCGAGCGGCACCAGGCTGCGCAAGTCGAGCACCGAACATTCGATACCATCAGCAGCCAGGTTTTCGGCGACTCGCAAGGCCACGTGGACGTAGGCGCCATAAGAGATGATCGCCAAGTCGGAGCCGGCGCGCCTGAGGGCAGCACGACCGAGCGGCAGAGGAGCTGGCGGCTCTTCGCCCAGGACCTGTTTGATCCGTGGGTCCCGATAGAGCTTGATGTGTTCGTAGAACAGCACCGGATCGGGATCTTCGACCGCCGCGGCGAGCAGCGCTCGGGCGTCTTCGGGGGTCGACGGCGCAACAATCTTGAGGCCTGGGGTGCGGTAGAACCAAGCTTCGGTGTTCTGGCTGTGGTAGGGACCGGCGTGGCGTAGTCCACCCCATGGCATGCGGACCACCATCGGGACCCCGGCCCCCCAGCGATAACGGATCTTGGCGGCGTTGTTGACCAGCTGATTGAAGCCGGTGGCAACAAAGTCGTTGAATTGGATCTCACCGATTGGCCGCAGTCCGGACAACGCGGCGCCGACACAAACCCCCAACGTACCGCCTTCGGTGAGCGGCGAATTGAGAATTCGAGAGCCGTAGGGGCCGAGCAGCGGCCGCAACAACAAGAAGGCGTTGCCATACCGCCCGCCGACGTCTTCGCCAAACACGAACACGCGTTCGTCGTGCTTCAGAGCGTCGCTGATGCCGAGGGTGATCGCTTCGAGAAACGTCTGCCCCGCAGCGTCAAAAGGACAACCGGGCTCGACGTCACCGGGCGAATTGGAACCATCGTCCAGGCTGTGGTCGATCGCGTCGGGCCCCAGGACTTCGACACGGGTCGCTGGCGGCTGATCGCCGTAGACCCGAGTACCGACGCGGTCAGCATCCGGCCAGGGTGCGGCAATCACCTCTTGTGCGGCCGCTTCGACCAGTTGCTCGGCTTCCGTTCTCCAGGTGTCGAAATCGTCGGAATTGATGACCCCACGAGCCACCAACTTGGCGGCGTAACGTTCGAGGGGATCGCGCCGGGCCCAGTATTGGTAGGCCTCGCGATCGACATAACCCCGTTCGTGGGCGGTGGGATAGTTCCACGAGGCCTTAGGCTCGTGGCCGAGATACAGCATGTCGTCGTGATGGGCGTGGCCACACATCCGCATCGTCACCAATTCGAGCAAGGTTGGGCCCTTGCCGGCGCGGGCGCGCTCGGTGGCCCAGGCGAAGGCTGCCGCGACCGCTTCGGGATCGGTACCGTCCAATGTCAAACCAGGGATGCCGTAGCCGGCGGCCTTTTCAGCGAAGGTTCGGGCCGCGGTTTGCTCGTGCAAAGGTGTCGAGAGCGCCGTCTGATTGTTCTCGACGCAGAAGATCGCGGGCAACTTCCGGGCGGCACACACGTTGATGGCTTCATGCCACTCGCCGAGCGAGGTGCCACCTTCTCCGATATAACTCACCGCCACTCTCCCCGCATCCTCATGCGCCATCGCTAACGCGATGCCGGCAATGTTGAGCGACGAGATACTCAGCGGTGCGGCCGGCGGCAGAATGCCGAGTGACATATCCCCGATGTGGAGGTCCCGGCCGTCCATCGGGGGCCCGGCTTTGCCCATCTGGGCGTTGAGAATCATCCGTACGGTTTCGGGTTGGGGGTGCATGCCGAGCGCCGCGCCGATGTCGCGAATCAGCGGCGCGATGACGTCGCCGCGCCAACCGCTGTCGTCACGAAACTCGTCACCACGGCGCAGCCGGATGCAGGAAGCGTAAATCGCCTCCTGGCCGAGAGAACGAAATCCCTTGCCCTGGAACGCGGCGTTGCCATAACGGACCTCGCTGCCGAGGAAAAACGCCTTCAGTCGATTGTCTGTCGCACGGGTGAGGATCATGCCTCCGAGCAGCTCGCGGCGTTCGTCGTCGGTCAACGAGGCGACGATGGCTTCGCGGTGTAGAAATCCATCACACCCTTCGATCAGCTCGGTCATTGCCTGGGATAAACGTTGTTTGGCATTAACTCCCGGGGTGGTCTCGAGTGTGTCCGGCAAGCCGGCGTCGGTGACCCGTTGCTCGAGCTCTCGAGTCAGCCGCAGGCGAAGCTTCTCGATCTCGGCAACTTCCTGCCACGAGGATTCTGTGGAGTCGCCGAGCGCGGCTTCGAAGGCCTCGCCAGTGAGCTCGAGTGCGTAGGGAAACCGTTCGGCGACAAAGGCTGCAAAACGGCTGATCAAGTCTGCAGGCGCTTGGATGTCGGGGGGGTGGTTGTCTGTCGTCATAGAGAAGGTCTCAGCGCGGAGGTAGCGCGGTCGGTCGGTAGCCCTCGGGAGGTAGGAAGCCCTCGGGATCGAGATCCTGCTGCTCAACCGAGCGCAAGGCAACCTCTGTCGTCAATCCACCACGGGTAAAATTCCGGGTGAAGACGGGGAAGCCGTCCATATGCTCTAGATCATCGAAGGGATGTTGATCGAGGGTGAAGCCGCCGCCAAAGCCGGTGGCTGCCAGCTGTTCGAACGAAGCCATGAGTCCACTGTAGAAGTCTGACATCTCCCGCAACGCTTCAAAGGCTTCCCGGGCTCCGGTCGTCGTATTCCAAGGAGCAGCCCAGACCTCGCGGATTAGCTCACCTTGTCGATAAACGTCGTATCGTCGGCACGGCAGACCCTGGATGGTTTTGCGCTCGCTGGTCGCCAAGACGGTGCTGGGCGGCGGTTTAGTCAAGGCTCTGGCTTGACCGAGCTGGGCATCGAGCATACGTCGCATGATGTCGCGTTGCTCGGGCGGCAGGGCGTTGATCTGCGCGTTGGCTTCGACCATGGCAACACGCATTTCACTACCCAACGCTGCAATCGTGTTGGGGTCCAAGACCATGTACGATTTGGTCTGGTGTCGAACGACGACAATCTCTGGCGTGTCTCCGCCCCGAAACAACATCGTGTGAACCGGGGTTGTCGTGAGACTCGGGGCTGTCGTGAGACCCGGGGTTGTCGTAAGACCGATGGACTCGGACCGGCTGCCTGGATTTGTGATGTCCATCTTGAGCTGCCGGCCTGCAACCTCCATCCGCGTCGACTCCCGGTGAGTCGCAGACTCGGTATGGTGTGTGGTCTCGAGACTCAAGACGACGTCAGCCGAGGCCGACGCGGTAGTCAACAGGGTGGTCAGCAGCAGCACGACCAGCGGCAGGACGGGCTGTGACCCCGCCCGCAAAGCTAGAGAAGGATAGTTTACGAGTGCACTCATTTTCAGTCTGAAATGATCGGCCTCGGGGCGATACTTGTCAAGATGGTCTTCGAAAAGGTGCAACCACCTGAGGCCCCGGTCGCCTTCGATCTGTGGTGAAATCAGCTTATGAGCACCGAATCAATCCAGTCGCTTCTGCCGATACCGCGGGACGCCGTCGCCTTGGAAGGTTGCCTCGAGCTTGCGGCTCGGCCGATCGTCGAACTCAGGGCGCCGAACCACGCCATGATTTGGCAGCGATTGGTCGCTGGATTGGCAGAGTTCGACCTGCATCCGCGTCTGGACGCCGAATCTGGCTCCAACCGGGGCAAGGCTGGCGGATCTGATGTTGACATCCGTTTGACGCTCGATCCTGAGGGCGGTCCAGAGGAAGGTTACCGATTGGAGATCAATGCTGGCGGCATCAGGATCCAGGGTTGTGATCCAGCGGGACTGGCTCATGGTGTGTCGACTCTCGTGCAGTGGTTGCGGATCCACCCAGTCGAAGCTACCGGTCGCGGTCAA
This sequence comes from Acidobacteriota bacterium, assembly GCA_029263395.1. Taxonomy (GTDB): domain Bacteria; phylum Acidobacteriota; class Thermoanaerobaculia; order Multivoradales; family J023; genus JAAELT01. The sequence continues at coordinate 6,256 of JAJCXO010000084.1, forward strand.
CGAACGGTGCCGGCCTTGCGCGTCATCGACCAGCCGGCGTTTCGTCACCGCGGAGTGCTGTTGGACATCAGTCGCGACAAGGTCCCGTCGCTCGCCACGTTGCGCGATCTGATCGACCTGCTGGCTAGCTGGAAGATCAATCAGGTCCAGCTCTACATGGAACATACTTTTGCCTACGCTGGACATGACGTGGTGTGGCGCGACGCCAGCCCGCTGACCGCCGATGATGTGCGGGCTCTCGATGCCTACTGTACGGCACGTGGTATCGAGCTGGTGCCCAATCAGAACAGCTTTGGCCACTTTCATCGCTGGCTGGTGCACGAGCCTTATCGTCAGCTGGCCGAGAGTCCGGCAGGTATCGAACACCCGTTCAGTGTCGAGCGCGAGCCTTTCAGCCTGTGTCCGATCGATCCCGGCAGCCTCGATCTGCTCGCCGGACTCTACGATCAGCTGCTGCCGTGCTTCAGCAGCAAGATGTTCAACGTCGGGCTCGACGAGACCTTTGATCTCGGCTTTGGGCGTTCGGCTGAGCTTTGTGGTGAGCTCGGCAATGGGCGGGTTTACCTCGACTTTTTGCGGCGCGTCGAGCGGTTGGTCAGCGAGCGCGGCCACCGTATGCAGTTTTGGGGAGATGTGATCCTCAACGATCCCGAGTTGTTGAGCGAGCTACCGCCGCAGGCGATCGCCCTCGAATGGGGGTATGAGGCGGATCATCCGTTTGCTCGCGACACACGTCTATTTCGTGACTCGGGGCTCGAGTTTTATGTCTGCCCCGGTACCAGCTCGTGGAACAGCTTCGCCGGTCGGGTGGACAATGCCGTCGCCAACCTGGCCTCGGCGGCGGTCCATGGTCACACCAATGGTGCCCTCGGTTATCTGGTTGCCGATTGGGGAGACAACGGTCACCTGCAACCCCTACCGGTGAGTTATCCCGGTCTGGTGGCTGGCGCGGCCTTCGGTTGGAACGTCGAAGCGGCCCGCGACCCCCAGCAGCTGCCGCTCGAGCGGTTACTCGATCTGCATGTTTTCCGGGACACCCAGCACATCATGGGTAGTGTCAGCTGTGGCCTCGGCAAGGTCCATCTCGAGACCGGTGCTGCTGCCGCTAACGGTTCGGCATTGTTTTTCGCCTTGATTTTCGCCACCAAGACAAGTTCGGATCGGCGCGGACAGGGGATGACGCCGACCACCTTGCGCAAGACTGTGGATGTCATCGAGCAATGGGCTCAGTTGTTGTCGTCATCGTCAATGGTCCGTCCCGATGCGGATCTGGTATGCGACGAGTGGCGCTGGGTGGCTGATATTTCGCGAGTTGGCGCCGAGTTGGCGAGGGCTCGTCTCAAAGTCGGAGACGATGAGCCGTTGAGTGCCTTGCCAGGGGCTGTCCGCCAGCGGCTCGGTTCGCAACTCGGCACGCTGATCGAGCGCCATCGCGAGCTATGGCTGGCTCGAAATCGACCGGGAGGGCTCGACAGCTCGGCCGCAAGGTTGAGTCGCGTGCAGCATCTGTTGGCGTGAGATAGGGTCGGTGACAGACGGGGTCTGACGAAGAACAGGGGCGGTAGCAGACCAAGGAGACCAAAAATGAACCGAATCAAACCGTTCTATCCATGGCTTGCACCGATCGCAGCTGGGCTGCTGCTGGCTTCGGTCCCCCCCCAGACGGAGTCTGACACGGACGTAACCCCGGTAGCGGCGGAGGAGCCAGCCGCAGTCTCGCGACCACAGCACGCATCGCCGGTGTCTGTGGCTCCAGGCAAGTTGCGAGAGTCGTTGGAGATCGGCGAAGCGACGGCGGTTGCAGTCCAAGAGATCGAGCCCCTCGAGCTCATGATCTCCGGCAGTCGATTACATATGCTGGCCAGTGGTGATCGTGGTGATCCGTCGGTGCTATTGCTGCACGGCGCACGCTTCACTTCCGAGACCTGGCGTGAGCTCGGCACCCTCGACTTCCTGGCACGCCAAGGGTTTCGGGTGGTTGCGCTCGATCTGCCGGGTTACGGCCAATCCGAAGCCTCGGACATACCCACCGACAGATTGTTGGGTACGTTGTTGCCGTTGATGTTCGATCGCCAGGTGGTGGTGGTGTCGCCATCGATGAGCGGGCAAGTCAGCCTACCGCTGGTGGTTCGTCGATCAACTTATCTGGCTGGTTTCGTGCCGGTAGCCCCTGTCGCGGTCGCCGAGCACCTGGACGGGCTCGAGGGTTCGAACTTGCCGACTTTGATCTTCTGGGGCTCGAAAGATCGCATCGTTCCACTGAAGCAGGGCGAGCAGCTGAACCGGGTGCTAACCAATAGCCGCTTGGTGGTCCTCGACGACGCGAACCACCCGTGTTACCTCGATCAGCCGTTCGAATTCCACCGCGAACTGCTGCAGTTCCTGCGTGGCCTGACGTTTTAAGCGGTCGCCGGAGCGTCGTCGTCCTCGAAGTCGGCGATAGCCTCTTCCTCGGAGTCGTGCACTTCGAGCAAGGGCAGAATTTGACTGAGCTCCAAGATGTCACGGATCTGTCCGCGGACGTGTACCAACTGGACACGGCTGCCGAACCGCTCCGCCATCTTGATGCTGGCCACCAACTCGCCGATACCGGCGCTATCAATCTTCGAAACTTTGGACAGATTGAGCACAATCTTCGTCCAGTTGGCTCCCAGGAGCTCGTTCATGATCTCCCGCAACAGTTTGTCGCCGGTGCCCGAAACCAGGCGTCCGTCGAGGTCGACGATAATGACGTCATCAGACTTGCGTACATCAACTCTCATAATGGTCCGGTCCTGTGGGTCAGTCTGGAATATCGCGAGCAGAAGCGCCGCGGATGATAGCACGGAGAGTCCGCCCAAGCGGAACGATCATAAGGTTGCTAGTTGTCGCTACCAGCAACTTCACCACTAGAGTCCGGTGTGAGTCGTAAGTGGACGACGATGGGGTAGTGATTGGTGACTCGATGTGGATCGTGATCACGGGGGATTTTGATCTCCGTGACGCGTTCCGCCAGTTCCGGGCTGAGTAGGATGTGATCGATGGCGTCGCGGCCATTGGTGTAGCGCTGCCGTTGCGGTAGCCGTTCGGCGACGTTGATCAGATCGTCCGTCGGATCAGCCGGGTCAAGCTCGCGAATCCACTCCAGCACCCGGGTGATCGGTCGGTTGCTCGAGCGATCGAGGGTGTGGCCGTCGAAATCATTGAAGTCTCCCCAGACGATGATCGAGTGCCCGGTGTCTTTCAGGTCGCGGGCCATGCGGCGCACCGCGTCGGCCTGAGCCTCGCGGTCGTCGATCCGGCTCTGACTCTGGGGACGCGCCAGCAGGTGGATACCGACCAGTCCGAGGCGGAGATCACCGAGGCGCAATGTTGCGATGTAGTGTTTGGAGACCGCTTTGCGTCGGTTTCCACTGCGACCCTTGCGCGGGTCGCGGGAGATTCCCTCGAGTTCGAAGCGACTCAGAAGCGCAACATCTTGGCCGGTGGCGGTATCGGTTCCGTTGACCAAGTACGGTCGGTAGCCCTGGTCGCTCAAGAACTTCTGGTTGAAGGTGGTGAGGGCTTGGAGGTTCTCGACCTCGGCCAAGTGCAGAATGTCCGGATCATGTTTTGTGACGATGTCCGCAAGATCCGCCATGTGGGCTTCCGCTGCCTGTTGTGAGCCTTTCCACGCAAACTGGGCGTCGCCTTCTTCCGGCGGCACGCCATCCCACAAGAACTCGGCATTCAACGCCATCAGCACTAAGCTGGAGGCACTGCTGTGCTGAGTTCCGGGCCGGTTTTCGGAGTGGATCTTGGCCTGATCGTCGGCCATGGGTAGGCAGGCCGTGAACAGCAAAAGGCTGAGGAGAGAACATTTCATCATGTGCAGGATCCGAGTCGATCCCCATCTTGACGGTAAAGACCGAACGCGATCAAGTTGCACCGCAGCATCCAACGTCCAGATCGACGAGAATAGGGTCATTCATCCAGGAATCACCATGAGGAAGGTCGCCATGTATCCTGCCACCAGCTATCGGTTTCGCCCTGTCCTGCTGATCTGTGCCTTGGGTGTGGGAGCTTGGGTGTCTGCGGGGTGTGGTTCAGGATCCTCACCTGATACCACCACAATCGGTCCTGTTTCGCTTGTCGAACGTTGGTCCGAAGTACGGATCGAGTCGCCGACGCCGCTCCCGCAGGTTGCACTTTTAGCGGAATTCCGCTTCGACGATGGGAGCCTCTCCGCAGCCTCCATGAAGGACGTGACCTGGAAAGCGGTCGACGGGGTGGAGGATCTGCGTATCGAAGACGGTCGTTTGGTGGGTCGGACGACAACCGATGCTCCGGTTATTGTGTTGGAAACTTCGACACCTCTGGGCGTCGATGACGAACTGTGGGCGGGAAAGATTTCGGTGCAGGCGTCGGCAGGGTCGAACGTTGCGATCCATCCGCTGGCGTCCACCGGGCCGCCGCTCGGGATGTTCGTGGCACGAGCTGCAGAGTGGCCGTTGTCGAGCCCGTTGATTAGCGGTGACGAGATCAAAACCTATTCGGTGGTGCTCGATCGTGTGTTCACCCTCGAGTTGCCGCTGAGTGAAACTGAGGTGACTAGGATCTTGGTGCAGCCGACCGATGTTGCTGGGGCGGAGTTTGCGATCGAATCCGTGCGTCTGGTGTTCCGCAAGGAGCATTTGGCGTCGATTCCCTCGGGACCGGGTTGGCACGGTTTGGGCGAGGTCTTCCGCGAAGCGATTGTTTCCCGCGGGCCCGAGGTGTTGCGTTTTGCTGCGACGCTCGGGGAGCGACCCTGGTTCGATCTCGCGGTCGGTTCGATCGAGGATCCGTTGCCGGTCTTCCGCGTCGAGGTTGCGACCAAGGACGGCACGGTGGAGCCGCTGGCCGAACTCGAAGTCGAGGCCGTTGATCGCTGGCGGGCGGTTCGTCTCGAGCTCGAGCCATGGGCTGGGCAGGACGTTGAAATCAGGCTGTCGGCGGCCGCCGAACGTCCTGAGACGGTGGCTTTGTGGGGGGCACCAACCCTGCGTCATGGGCTGGCTGATGCCGTGCCAGGTGATGATGCCGTGTCAGGTGATGAGGCCGGGTCTGACGAGCGGCCTCGAGCCGTGGTGGTTTTTCTCGCCGACACTTTGCGATCGGATCATCTCGATGCTTGGGGACATGACCGCGAGACGGCTCCGACCCTAACACGCCTGGCGGCTGAAGGGGTGCGTTTCGAGAACGCGGTAGCTCAGGGGACGTGGACCAAGGTTTCGGTGTCGTCGATTTTGACGTCGCTGTATCCAGCGTCGAATGGGGTGGCCGATATCAACGATCGAGTGGCGGCGTCGGAAACGACCCTGGCCGAGGCCTTTCGGGCCGCCGGTTATGCCACGTTTGCGACCTCTTCGGTGCCGTTCTCCGGCCAGCTCACCAATCTGCACCAAGGGGTCGAGGTGCTCTACGAGTTCGGAGCAGCCTCGATCGACGGCAACAATTATCGGTCGAAGACCGCTAAAGTTTGGGTCGATACGTTCCTCGAATGGCTCGAGATCCACCACGATGTTCCGGTGTTTGCCCTGGTCCATGCGATGGATCCTCACAGTCCGTTTCAGCCGGAGGCACCCTACGACACGATGTGGGTCGATAGTGAGGCCGAAGCGGAGTTTGCTGAACAGTCGGAGCGGTTGCAGGCGCATATCGAAAATCCGCTGATGCGGCGGTTTGTCGCTCCGTCGTTGGAAGAGATTGCTGCTTCAGGAATCGACAAGGATCGTTTCGTCGAGATTGAGAAGGCCTGGTATGACGGTTCGATCCGTGGTTTAGATGCCGAGTTGGCCCGTTTGGTCGCCGGCCTCGAAGCCATCGGCGTCGCCGAGCACAGTGTGTTGGCATTTATCGCCGATCATGGCGAAGAATTCCTCGAACACGGTCGACATTGGCATGGCACGACGGTGTATGGCGAGGTGGCCAACGTCCCCCTTGTCTTCTGGGGGCGTGGCGTGCCGCAAGGTCGGGTCGTGACGGAGACCGTCCAGAATCTCGACATTATGCCGACCTTGCTCGATCTTGCCGGCCTACAGATCCCAGAGCGCGCCCAGGGGCGAAGCCTGGTGCCGCTAATGTCGGGGCTCGAGAACGGGCGCGCCCAGCCAGCCTTTACCGAACACCGTGTCCGCGACGAAGACACCCCGGACGAGTACAACAGCTTTGCGATGGTGGAGCACCCGTGGAAGTTGGTGTGGAATGTCGACCCTCCCGCTGACGTTGCAGAGTATGAGCTCTACGACCGTTCGGTCGATCCGCTCGACCTTCGAGATCTCGCGTCCGAGCATCCAGAGGTGGTGGCGCGGTTGTCCGGTGAGGTCAGTCGGTGGTTGGCTTGGGCTGAAAGCCAGCAGCTCGACCCCGCCGCCGCCAACAACGAGATGAGTGCCGAGGAGCTCGAACGTTTGCGCAGTCTCGGATACCTGTGATCACGAATGAGTACGAACCGAGGACGGGTAGCGGGTTAGCCGGGTGATGGATCCAAGATGAGTCTGTCGAGTTGGATCGTGGGCTTGGTCGTCGTGGGTGCGTCGGTGGTCGCGGCGGGTCATGCGATGTTGTGGAAGCGCAGCCCGCAAGCGGCAATGGGTTGGGTCGCGGTCATTTTGACCCTGCCTGGTTTCGGTCCGTTGCTTTACTTCTTGTTTGGTATCAATCGAATTCAAACCAGAGCTCGTATCCTGGAAGATCAGTCGCTCGCCCGTCTCGACCCACCGGATGGCATCGAGAGGCAGGGTGGCGTCGAGAGGCAAAGTGGTGTCGACCCATCAGGCCGGAGTGAACAGCAACGCCCACCTCGCCGGAAGGCCGAAGGGCGATCCCCGCACCCCCGTCGAAGCAATCCGGTACCGCAAGGCGCAATGTCAGCGGTAATCGACGCCTCGTTATCCGAGCTCGACCGCGTGTCAGCCGCAGTGACGGGTTTGCCGCTGGTGGGAGGCAATCGTATCGAGATGTTGCACAACGGGGAGGAGGTTTATCCGTCGATGGTCAAAGTCATCGACGAGGCCCGTGAGCGACTCTATTTGACAACCTACATCTTCGAGACCAACGACAGTGGGTATCGGATCGCTGACGCGTTGGCTCGGGCCACTCAGCGCGGTGTGGACGTGCGGGTGCTCATCGATGGTTTCGGCGAGCTCTACACCTTGCCGCGGATGAGTCAAGAGTTGGCGCGCCGCGGCGTGCGGGTGGAACAATTCCTCAAATTGCGCCTGATCCCGCCCAGCTTGCACTTCAATCTGCGCAATCACCGCAAAATCCTGGCTGCTGATGGCTGGGTCGGTTTTACTGGCGGGATGAACATTGGGGATCGCCACTTGGCGTCGGTTCTCGACAATCCAGCGCGGGTTATCGACCTTCACTTTCGGTTGGAGGGACCCATCGTCGCTGACCTCGAACGCGTGTTCTTCGATGATTGGAGGTTCACCACCGGCAAGGTTTCGGATCCTGTGCCGCCACCTGATACGAGTCCCGCCGGAGAGGCGATTTGTCGTGTTGTGGTTGATGGTCCAGATGACGATATCGACAAATTGGTGACCATCTTGGTCGGGGCGGTTTCGGCGGCGCGGGTCAAGGTCGCGATCATGAGCCCGTATTTTTTGCCGCCTCGGGAGTTGATTGGTGCCTTGCAAGCAGCCGCCCTGCGAGGTGTCGAGGTGACGGTGATTCTGCCGGGGCTCAACAACTTACCCTATGTCCATTGGGCGACACGGAATATGCTGTGGGAGCTCCTCGAGCGCGGTGTGGACGTTTATTACCAACCTGCTCCGTTTGTTCACAGCAAGCTGTTCCTAGTCGACGATCACTATGTGCAAGTTGGCTCGGCTAATCTCGATCCGCGGAGTTTGCGGCTGAACTTCGAGATGTCGGTCGAAGTTTTCGACGATTCGTTCGGCAAGTTGGTTGCCGGCCACTTCGAGGCGGTCCGGCAACAGTCTCGGAAGGTGACCCTCGAAGAGTTGGACGGTCGTCCCTTTCTCGAGCGTCTACGCGACTCGTTCACCTGGCTTTTTACGCCGTACCTTTGATCCAACTGAGGCTTTTATGAGTGTGCAGCGAGATCCGATCGCATGGTTTCGGGAGATCTTCGATCAAGCGAAAGCCACCGGCATGGAGGATCCCAATGCGATGGTCCTCTCGAGCGTCGATGCTGACGGAGCTCCTTCGTCGCGGGTTGTCCTACTGAAAGATTTTGATGACTCGGGGTTTGTCTTCTACACCAACTACGAAAGTCGCAAGGGACGGGAGATCCTCGCCAATCCTCGGGTCTGCCTCAACTTCTATTGGCGAGAACTCGGTCGTCAGGTGCGAGTTCGTGGTCTTGCCGAACCGGTGAGTGACGAGGAAGCAGACGCCTACTTTGCGACTCGTTCACGGACCAGTCGGCTCGGTGCCTGGGCGTCGCAGCAGAGCCAACCGCTTCAGAATCGAGGGCAACTGATGGCGCGAGTTGCCAAGTTCGAAGCCAAATTTCTAGGCGGTAGAATTCCTCGCCCACCCCATTGGTCAGGATTTCGAGTTGTTCCTTCGAGCATCGAGTTCTGGTCGGCGGGTACTTTCCGCCTGCATGATCGTTTCGTGTTTGAGAAACTCGCTGGGAAATGGGCGTCTACTAGGCTGTATCCATGATCGCTGTATCCCATGATCGCTGTATCCCATGATCGCTGAATCCATGATCGCTGTATCCATGATGAAGGGGTGGTACAGAGTGCGAGGTGATAAACTCTTGGAGTGACGGTCCATCCAGAGTCGAGATGGAGCGCGAAACGAAGCTCGGGGTGTGACGAGCGAAGTCCCCCAGGCCCAAGGAGGCAGGTTTGAGACCCAAGGTGACAGCCCGTGGACTGCGTCGGATGCGGCGTTTGTCCCACAACCTTTCGAAAGCCAGATCTCAGCTCACCGCGCCGCTGTTTTTTCCGGAACTCAAAGACCATGCGGCTGTCTCGGCGCAAGTGCCGTCCAAGGCCGAAGATCACTTGCGCCTGTTCTCCCTCAATGTAGCGCATGCGCGCCGCAACGTTCCGGTCAAGCCGTATCTTGGGCGTCGAAAGGCGCAGCGGAATCTCGACGAGATCGCAGACACGCTGCGTCAGCTGACGCCCGATGTTGTAGCGCTGCAAGAGGTTGATGGCCCTTCGACCTGGAGCGGCAACATTGATCATGTCGCCAGCATCGCACGCCAGGCTGGCTTCCGTGATCATTATCGGGGCGACCATAATGCGTTCGGATTTGGCCGTTTCAACATGGCTTCCGGAACCGCACTCCTGGCGCGCCAACCATTAGTCGATCCCGCCTCGCACCGTTTTGGGGTTTCTTGGCGGGATACCAAGGGCTTCGTGGTGGCCTCGGTGGTTGTTCCGATGTGGGGCGATATGCCGATCGATGTAGTGTCTGTCCATCTTGACTTTCTGGTGCCGGCGGTACGGCGGCAGCAGATTCGACGGATGGTCGAAACCCTGTCGGAACGGCAGCGACCACTGGTTGTACTCGGTGATCTCAACTGTTGTTGGCATTACGAACCCAGGTCGATCGAGTTGCTGATTCGCGAGCTAAGGCTCAAAGCTCACGAACCAGATTTGCAAGCGCCAACCTACCCGGCGCATCGCCCGCGGCGTCGAATCGATTGGATCCTGGCTTCGCCAGAGCTGAGCTTTTCGGGATATCACACCGTGCACGTTCCGCTGTCGGACCATCTCGTCCTGGTGGCTGATCTCTCGCTGCAAGCTGCCTGACCAAGCTCGGCGGGTTGCCCTCCGGAACGATCCGGCAATTCTCGGTAGTGTTCTCCTTCCTGCTACCCGAAAACCTGTTCCAGCCGCTGACTCAACCCAGAGGAATCACGTCATGCGTTCGAATCGTCTGTTGCGCCGTCCCGTGTCGATGCAGTGTCCCGTGTCGATACAGCGTCTCCTGTCGATGTTCTGTCTGTTGTCGGCCGCTACGGTCTTGCCAAGTTTTGGGTACTTGCCACCGGCACCGTCTGCCGATCTGGCGGCCAAAGAAATGTCCATAGCCGGTCTCGAGCCTGATCCGGTGCAGTTGCGCCTAGCGGACTTGGCTCCTGGCCGAGTTGCGAGTCAACGTCAGCTGCTGCAAGTGCTCGATGCTGCTCTAGACAGCGCTCGCTTCGATGCTGAAGGTGGACGCGTGGTGGCCTTGTGGCTTCAGGAGCCGGTGTTGCCTGGGCGTGGCAATACGCTCGATTGGCAGCAACTGGGGCAGTCGGTGAAACCTGAGGGAGCGGAGTTGGAGGCGCTGGTCTGGGATCGCATGCAAGGATTCCTCAGTCAGCACGCGGCCGGTCTGGGGATCGATTTGGACGAGTTGCGCCACTCTGTAGGCGTTCATAGCCAGGCCCAGCTGATTCAAATCCATGCCGCCCGAGAGGTCGACGGTATCCCGGTGCGTGGCGCCGGCTTGACCGCCACGATCAACCACGGCAACTTGGTGCTCCTCGGGCTCGATCGCTGGGGCGATGTTGCAGTATCCACCAAGCCGACCCTCGGTGAGAGCCAAGCCTTCGATGCGTTGCTCGACTACCTGGGATCCGAGCGTCCTGACGATCTGCGCTCCGCAGCTTCACTAGAGCTTTTACCGGTCGCTTCCGCTGAGGACTCTGAGTTCGGTTATGAGCACCGATTGGTTTGGATTTTCCCGCTGCATTTCGAAGGTACAATCGGTCACTATAACGGCGCCGTCGATGCCCATACCGGTGAGATCGTGGAGTTTCGCGACACATTGCACGCTCAGGATCCACGCAACGTCCAAGGCGGCGTCTATCCGGTGAGCAACGATGGTATTCCTCCTGATGGCAACGAGGTTGCGGGTTATCCGATGCCCTTTGTCGACGTCACTCATGGCGGTGGCTCGGCGACTGCGGATGCCGGTGGCAACATCTTCGGCGTGACCGGAACCATGACCACCAGTCTCACCGGACCGTTTGTCCAGATCGATGAATTCTGTGGTCCTATCTCGGAGTCGTCTGCCAGTGGTGACCTCGATCTCGGTACCAGTGGTGGTACTGACTGCACAACACCGCCAGGTTCCTCCTCTCTCGGTAACACCCACGCGGCTCGCACCTGCTTTTATGAGCTCAATCGCATCAAGGAAATGGGCCGTGGACAACTTCCCGCGAACACCTGGTTACAGGCGCAGTTGACCGCGGAGGTCAATATCTCGGTGGTCTGCAACGCTTTCTGGACAGGCAGCGTGGTGCAGTTCTTCCGTGACACGGGGACCTGCGCAAACCTCGGCGAATTGGCGGGCGTCATCGATCATGAGTGGGGCCACGGCATGGACGACAACGGGACCAACGGCACGATCTCAAATCCGGCCGAAGGCATCCCTGATGTCTACGCCAACTTGCGCCTCAACGATTCGTGCCCCGGGCGTGGTGCGTTGGCAACCACCTGTGCCGGCTTCGGTGATCCTTGCATTCCGAGCTTCGGTTGCACGGCGGCGCGTGACGTCGACTGGATGCGGCGGCAGTCACAACAACCTCATGATGTCGCCTGGGTGAATGCGAATTGTGGCGGTAGTCCACACTGCCGAGGCACGTTGACCTCGGAGCCGATTTGGGATCTGTTGAAACGTGACCTGCCGGCGCAGTACGGCCTCGACAACAATACCGCGCTCGAGATTACGACTCGCTTGACTTTCCTGGGTGCCGACAACGTCGCGTCCTGGTTCTCGCTGTCAAACGGGACCGAGGGTGGATGTTCCGCGTCTTCTGGCTATCAGCAGTTTCTCGCCGTCGACGACGACAATGGCAATTTGAACGATGGCACGCCGCATATGCAGGCCATTTTTGATGCCTTTGATCGCCACGATGTCGCCTGCGCGACGCCTACCGTCCAGGATAGTGGTTGTGTCGGGGCTCCGACTCTAGCTCCGGCGGTCATGGCGAGCTCTGCTGCCCAAGGAGCCAGTCTCAGTTGGACGGCTGTGCCGGGGGCTACGCGGTACAAGGTCTTTCGTACCGACGGTGCACACCAATGCGATTTTGGTAAAGCGATTGTTGGTGAGACGGCCGGTATCAGCTTCGACGACACCGGCCTTCAGGACGATCGCGAGTACTACTACGTTGTGGCGGGTTTCTTAGGTTCGGATGCCTGCATGGGTCCGACAAGCACTTGTACTGCGGTGGTGGCCGGTGACACCGGTTCGATATTCCTCGATGGGTTCGAGGCCGGAGATGTTTCAGGCTGGTCGTCTTCCGTCGGTAGGTAAGTCGTCCAAAGTTAGCATGGCAGGGAAATGGGGGCTCATCTGCATGGCAGTGATCACCATCATGGTAAACATGGTGGGATTGGTCCTGGTGGGAACAGTCATGGTGGGCATCCCCATGGTCCAACAGAGGTTCGTCAGCTAGGCTGGGCGTTGGCAATCACTGCCGGCTTCATGCTGGTGGAGGCAGTCGGAGGCGTACTGACCCGCTCGTTGGCATTGCTTGCTGATGCCGGGCATATGCTGTCCGATACGGGGGCGCTGGCCATCGCCCTGACGGCGTCGCGATGGGCCAATCGACCCCCAGACGCACGCCAGACGATGGGGTACCAAAGAGCTGAGGTGTTGGGAGCAGGACTCAATGCCGGTGCGCTCTTAATGCTTGCTGTGTGGATCACGGTGGAAGCCTTCGGGCGGCTCGGTCAACCATCGGAAGTCCTGGCTGGGCCGATGCTGGTGGTCGCTTTCATCGGTCTGATGGTCAACCTCGGTATTGCCCAGATGTTGAGTGGGCACGGTCATAGCCTGAATACACGGGCGGCGATGCTGCACGTTCTGGGTGACGCCCTGGGCTCTGTCGGTGCGTTGATCGCCGGTGGACTGATCCTGTGGCGGGGGTGGACCTGGGCCGATCCTGTAGCTTCAATGTTGATTTCGTTGATCATCTGCATCGGTGCCTGGCGAGTGTTGCGAGAAGTGATTGCGGTCTTGATGCAGGCGGCTCCCGAGAATATGGACGTACCTCTTCTCGAACAGGAGATCTTGGCGGTCAACGGGGTCGCTTCTGTGCACGCACTGAACGCTTGGACGTTGAGGCCGGGAGAAGATGTGATCACGGTTCACATCGTGATCCACGATGGCACGGTCGCGGAACTGGTTTCGGACAGCGTCCGCCAATTGCTTCGCTCTACATGTCCTGGGGCCCATGTGACGGTTCAGCCTGAAGTGCTGGACGCGACCTGTTGCTGACTCAGCTATCGGAGCTAAGCCACCGATGCACTCGGCGCCTAACCCGGAGCACAATACGCCAGGCAGTTGGCCACGGGCGGAGTAAATAACGCAGGCTGGAGAGCATTGTCTGGCTGACCAGAGAAAGTGCAGCGGCACCCGCGGCAAGGGTCATGACACCTTGGAGGCCGGGGAGCACCAAGCCAACCAGACCGACCGCAATCAGGACCCATCCAAGGATCAACAGCAAGATTTTCGTTGTTGATGACAGGTGTGGGAGGTTAGGAAACTTCTGAGGCTGCCAGCCTACCTGGAGAGATGGTGCCTTCGAGCGGTTTCTAGGTCGGTTCGAACTCATGTTGGGTCCATTGGCTAGCGGATTCGGACCCCGCCAGGCTTACTGCGTTAACTGCCGCGGCGCAGATAGTACAACTGTCAGCTCCTGGCCGTCGCCCCTTAGCCTCTCGGCCGAACACGCGGTCAAGCGAACCACGCTGGATCTCAGACTGTACAATAAGCCTCTTGTCTCTATAATAGAGAGGATGTCTTTTTATTGGGATATAGATAGCCTTTTGGAAGAGATTCGTGTCTTGGTTGAGGCATCCGAGTTTAGTCAACGTCGAGTCGAGGAACAGGCTGGTCTTTCGTGCGGCTATCTCTCACGGCTACTATCGGGAAGTCGGGAGCTCAAGATCTGGCAGATGTTGGCGGTCCTCGGTGTGTTGGATTGTCACCCTGTTGATTTCTTCGAGCGGACAACCCCTTTGCTCAATTCTGCATCTGCGCAACCTCGGTTTTTGGATTTTCGATCCCCTGACGAGACGAGCTGCACGCTAGCAGTGTGCACCGGCGAGCAGCATCGACGCGACAGGGAGATTGACCAGGCCACAAAACGGTTACGGCGTCGCGGGATCGAATCTTTAGGTGCGTTACGTCTCCGTCTTGCGCGGTGTGAACAAGCGGTCGCGGAGCTCGAGGGGTCAGGTACACCTGTTTCTGTAAGCCTGATCAGGGGCTGAGGTTGGGACCTGATGAAGCGTCTCTGTCGATATCTGCTCCGAAAAGCGGATGAGCTCCGTAATCGGGATCCGCAGCGCGCCGTGTCGGTTGCCGAGACGGCGCGAGATCTCGCCGCAAGGATCGATGGCGATTGCTGTAGCCATCTCGAGTGGACCGCGCTGCAGGCTGAGTCCTGGGCAGTCTTGGGTAGTGCTTATCGTGGTATCGCGGATCTTCGGCGAGCCGAAGGTGCGCTCAATGTCGCCGTCAGGTTCTTGCAGACCGGAGAGTCGGCACCAGGTATCGATCCGCTTGCTCAACCACGTTTGGCGCAGCGGGCGTCATATCTACGGTGTGATCAAGGTCGATTCGAAGAGGCTCTAGAACTGAACGAAGAAGCCATGCTGTCGTATCGTGAAGTTGCAGCCTTTCAAGAACTCGCGGGCAGTTTGGTAGACCGATCACTGATTCTCGGGCGGCATGGGAGAGCGGAGCAAGCCGTAGAGTGTTTGATTAGAGCGCTGTATCTATTGGATCCATCGGTGAATCCGCGTTCCTATCTGGCAGCAATCCACAATATGACGCTTTATCTTTGTGAGAGAGCACAAACTCGCGAAGACCTTCAGGAAGCTTGTCGATGGGCCGGATTGACGGCTCGTCAGCATGCCAGGTTTCCAGAAGATGTCCATCAGTTGAAGCTTCGACTGCTGGAAGGGACGATCGCGATCCGACTAGGTTTGATCGATGAAGGCTTGTGCAAGCTGTGGCAGGCCTACGATGGTTTTGAGAGGTTGGGCTCTGCCCACAACCAGACCGTCGTTTTACTCCAGTTGGCGCAGGTAGCTATGGCTCAGGGTGAAACGAGAGATGTCAAACGTATCGCAGGTCGGATGTTGCCGATTTTTCGAAAGCTCAATGTGGATCGTGAAACAAGCGCCACGCTGATGCTGTTTTACAAAGCAGCACAAGCGGAAGCTGCGACCCAGGAATTGCTGCAACAAGCCCTGGGCCGAGTGGGAGAAAGGCACGGCATGATGCAAATCTAGCCAAGTATCATGAGTTCGAGCCACGATGCTAAGCAAGCCAGTGTTCGGGTCAGTGATTCGAGTGCCAGTCGTTTATCCGTTGGGTTCTATCTCTGGTCCCATGAATTCGATGACATCAGGTCGACCTACGCTGTCGATCGCTGCGAAGAGTTTGTACATTGGCTCCCTCCTTTCGGGAGATTCTTGGGAGCGAGCTGGATTGCCCAAACACTCCCCTGAGAAGGTGAACCTACCTGTCGATCCTCAAAGATAGGTCATTGTGTTGGGATACGCAGAAAGTGTGACTCTTGTCAGCAAGGTCCTTGACTATCCAGAAATAGCTCTTTAAAATGCGAAAATCTCGCTTCTGGGTAGCTTGGGTTTCTCGGAGACTTGCCAAGAATCCGAGACCGCCAGGAGCTGTGACGGGAGCACTGCACCGATTGGTAAGATCACTCGGAGGACTATTTGATCGGAGGACCACTTGATCGGAGGACCACTGTGAAAGGTATGGATCTCAGCATCGACGCATCTTTTGTTTCGCGTCTGTTCCTGGGAGCTCTGTCGGAGCACGAACAACGCATGGTCGCCGTCGAGTTGTTGCGGAGCAACACCGACTTTCGTGCTGCTGTGTACTCGATTGTCGAGACGTTCGAGATGTTCGATGGCGATTTGATAGCCGAGTATTCAGACGCACTATCGCGATCACCGCCCAATATCGAAGATCGGAGGAAACAGCTGCTAGAACGTTCTTATGTCCGGGCCGGAGATTTGGGTGGCTTGATTTACGATCTTACGATGATCGATGCACTTTCCCTGGGTGAGGTCACGCGCAAGTTGTATTCCTGGAGCATGTCTGAGTTCCTGCTACAACGCGGTTGCGAGCAGGAAGATAATACTTTCAAGGCCAAGACCGATCTTTCCCTTGCGTTGATGGTCATCGATGTGGTCGAACTGTTGGGAGCGGCTGGGCATTCGCCGAGTTTTCCCAATGTGGTCACCAATGTTCGAAGGCGCATCCAGCAAGCTATTAGACAGCAAGAACTGTAGGCTGATGCCGGGTGGATCCAAAACGAGAAACCCAGCGTCTTTTGAAATGGCTTCGTTTCCTGATCCAGATCTCTGAGCGGTCGCAGCAAGAGATCGAGCACCAATCGAGTTTCTCTCGCGGATATCTGTCACAGATTCTGAATGGCCGGGTAGAGCTCAAGCTCCAGCATGTTCTGAGAATACTCGAGACCATTGACGTGTCACCTGCGGAGCTATTCTTTCAAGCGTTCCCGCGAAGGAAGAGTCGGGTCCCAGAAGTGTTGGAAGGCTTCAGGCAACACTCCCATGGATTCGAGAGAGAGCTGACCTGGGATCTTGCTCGACTTTACGGTTACGGAATTGAGTCCTTGGAAGATCTCGAGGTGCGGCTCGAGAAGTGCGAAGATGTATTGGCTGGTTTGACACCACGGGAAGTGTCGGATCGAAAAAGCTAGAAACCGGAACCAGCCCGCGATAGAGTAATATTGAAGTCGGCTTGGCGAGCCGGGGGTAGCACCGAGTGACTGGTGTTGTTGAATTAGCCCCAACCCCGATTCTCCCGTGCTCGCCGAGCCGATTTGTTTAACTTGGCAGGGCGATGTCCAACATTCACCCCGTGGTTGGTAGACACGGGCTCGCTCCCGGTCGTTAAATGGGCAGGCGATCGACAACGGGAGCATACGAATGAAGAATCTGTCACGCTTGAAGATCGGCGTTCCGATTGTCATCTTTTGGATGGTGATGATGGGGTTGCTGTTGCGCAGCGAGTTCGGAGTTCGCCAACTCGAGTTGGGACGTAACGGCCTGCAATCACCCTCGGAGTTCTGGTTGGGTGTGTCGATTGCCGGTGGCGGCCGGGTGGGGCAGATCCATGTGCACCAAGCCCCGGAACAGCGGCGAAATCAAAGCGGCACCGCAATGCGGATGGAAGCGCGGTTGAATCTCGAGCTGTTGAGCAAAACTACAGACCTCGACCTGATCGGTTCAGTCTGGCGAGCAAACGAAGTCGGACGCATCGAGTTCAGGTTCGAAGTTCGTTCATCAGGCTATGATTTTGAGATTGAGGGCGAGGTTTCGGATGGAGAATTGAACGGCGAGATACTGTCAGCGGGAGAGCGATTGCCGCTGAGTTTTCCTGTCGATGACAGTCTGGTGTTCTCCAGTGGCCTGGGTTCAGCGGTTATTTTCCCGGTACTCGAGATTGGTGAGGAATATCGTTTCGAGACGTTCGATCCGTTGACAATGCGCGCGGGCCAGGCTCGTGTTCGATATACAGCCCGGGAAACGTTACAGCTGGGCGAATCTGAGATCGAGACACGCCGATTGGTGGTCAAAATGAGCGGTCTCGAGTCGACTGCTTGGATCGATGAGCAAGGAGAGATTGTTCGGGCCGAGACCCCAGTTGGTCTGGTGCTGGAACGTATTTCAGCCACCGAAGCACGTCTGCCACTACCTGAAGGCGGGGATACGTCCGGCTTGTTGAGTCGTACCGCGATCCGTCCGTCAGGTCAGCGACCGTTCCGCGGTGCCCGTTCGATGACGATCCAACTGAGTGGTCTCGATGCTGAGCAGCTCAATGCGCTCAATCTGCCGGAGGATCAGGTACAAACCGCGCTTGCAGCAGGTCGCTACCAACTCACGGTGCCGGTTGAGCCGACGGTCGTGTTCACCGACCTGCCTGATGTCGATCCGATTCACTTGGCCGCCGACGCATTTGTGCAATCGGATCATCCGAAGATCAAGTCCCAAGCCAGGACTCTGGTTGACGCCGCCGGGTCCCCGTGGTCGAAAGCGCTTGCGATCCATGAGTGGGTTTTCACACACCTCGAGAAAGAGCCTGCGCTCAGCATCCCTTCGGCCCTCGAGGTGCTGGAGCGGCGAGGTGGTGACTGTAACGAGCATACGGTGATTTTCACCGCGTTGGCGCGCGCTGTCGATGTGCCGACCCGTATCGCGATCGGATTGGTGTGGAGCGATGAATTGGACGGGTTCTACTACCATGCATGGCCCGAAGTCTTCTTGGGGAAATGGTATTGGATGGATCCGACGATCGATCAACCGCTGGCAGATGCCACACATATCAAGCTACTCAATGGTGGAATTGAGACTTGGCCACGCCTACTTCCGTTTCTAGGGGCGCTCGAGATCGAAGTTCTCGACGTCGAATAACTGAAGGGAAACTACGACGTTGACTTCGATGATCAAAACCGAGCGCCTGAGAAAGCAGTTCGGGGAAAAAGTTGCTGTATGCGATCTTGACCTGGATATAGCCCAAGGCGAGTTTTTCTGTTTTCTGGGCCCCAACGGTGCGGGTAAGACCACTACTATCAAGATGCTGACTGGGTTGATGCGTCCGAGTTCGGGGCAGGCGACCGTGGGCGGGGTCGATATTCAGCACGATCCAGTTCGTGCTAAACGTTTGCTGGGTTATGTGCCAGACCATCCGTTTTTGTACGAACGGCTCACCGGGCGTGAGTTTATGCAGTTTGTAGCTGGGCTCTATCGTATGAAGGACGCTGTATTTCTTCAGCGCTGTGACGAAGTGCTCGAGACGTTCGAGGTACTGCACGTCGCAGACCAGCTTATCGAAAGCTACAGCCACGGTATGCGTCAGAAACTGAGTTTCGCATCCTGTTTTCTACACCAGCCGCAGATCGTGGTTGTTGACGAACCATGGGTCGGATTGGATCCGAAGAACATTCGTGAGGTGAAGACCTACCTCCGAGACCGAACCCGTGAAGGGCTGACGGTTTTTATGTCTACCCACAGCCTTGCAATTGCCGAGGAGGTAGCTGATCGCGTCGGAATTATCCATCGCGGCAAACTGCTGCACATCGGTACCGTCGACGAGATCAAAGCATTAACTTCAGGCCAAAGCGAGGGCTTATTGGACTCTGGAGAATCTGGGCGCGACCAGGGTACGCTCGAAGATGTTTTTCTGGAGTTGACTCGCCAGGCTGAGGAGGGCGTGGCGCTGGTTGGCGATGCAGGGTCTGGTGGCGGGACGAAGTATGAGCGTTAGGTCTGTTCTCGGTTCCATCCTGTGGGCCAAACAGCGAACAGCCTTACATACCTTGGCTTCCGTGCGACGGGAATCCAAACTGAAAGTTGCCTTTGTTTCGATATCGGCAGTGCTGTTTTGGATCGGAATTTTCCAGCTGTCCCGGTTGGGGTTTCGCTTTTTGGAGGAGTTGACGAGCACTACTGTAGGCACCGGTGGCCTCAGTTTGAGCGACTTAATTATGGCGCGGATGCTTTCAGTATTCGCTCTGGTGTTGTTTGCCATGCTCGTCTTCTCCAATGTGCTGGTCTCATTTTCGACTCTCTACCGGTCGCGAGAGGTTTCGTTTCTCATCATCAGTCCTATCTCGACGTCGACATTTTTCCTTGGGCGCTTTTATGAGTGTGTAACGTTTACGTCCTGGACCTCGGCTTTTCTTGGCTCTCCGGTGTTGCTTGCATACGGCCTGGAAACGTCTGCATCGCCAGTTTTCTATTTGGCCCTAGTGACTTTCTATCTGCCGTTTGTTGTGATCCCAGCCGCCATAGGATCCATCGTGACCATCACAGCCGTGCGGTTTCTTGCCCACCGTCGTCGGCCTATTTGGTTTGGGATGGTGGGGTTGGCGTTGACTGGTGTGTTTGTTCTTTTCCGGGCCCAATTGGGACTGGCCGAAGTAGCAACCACTCCGAGTTTTCAATCACTGGTCACGGTGTTGACCAAAGTTCAATCGCCGTTCTTGCCGAGTACTTGGTTGTCGCAGGGTATTCTGGATGCTACAACTGGGGCTATCGGCGACAGCTTGTTCAAACTGCTGCTCTTGTTGTCGAATGCCCTGGCATTGGTCTGGGTTGCCACCCTGGTTGCGGAGCGATGGTTCTACACCGGCTGGTCCTCGCTCACGGGTGGCCTTGGCGGCAGTTTGAGTCGACGGTTCGATGTCTCTCGGGTCGTTGATCGTCTGCTCCGGCCCCTGCCAGAACCGACCCGTTCTCTGGTGTCCAAGGACATCAAGTTGTTCTGGCGTGATCCAGCACAGTGGACGCA
Organism: Acidobacteriota bacterium; assembly: GCA_029263395.1. Taxonomy (GTDB): domain Bacteria; phylum Acidobacteriota; class Thermoanaerobaculia; order Multivoradales; family J023; genus JAAELT01. The sequence goes on from JAJCXO010000084.1 coordinate 26,539, forward strand.
GTTTGTGTTGTTTTTTGGCATCATGGCGCTCTACGTCGCCAATCTTCGGGGTGCGAGGAGTTTCGCGGGCCAGGAGAGCTGGCGCGCCTTGGGAACGTTGCTCAACTTGGGCGCTTCGATGTTGATTTTGGCTTCGTTGACAACGCGGTTCGTGTTTCCGTTGGTCAGCCTCGAAGGCCGTAGGTTCTGGATTCTCGGGTTGTCACCTGTGACTTTGCGTCACATTGTGTGGCAGAAATTTTGGCTCAGCGTCGCCACGACTTCGTTCTTTACCGTCGGGCTGGCAGTACTCTCAGCGATTCAGCTGGATCTTGATCGCATTACGTTCGTCTTGTCGGTTGCGGGCATGATCGCCACGACGGTGGCCCTCTCGGGCTTGGCTGTTGGGTTGGGTAGCCTGTATCCCAATTTCCAGGAGGACAATCCCGCACGGATCGTTTCTGGGATGGGAGGGACGCTCAATTTCTTGTTGAGTATGCTCTACATCGCGCTCGTGGCGGCTGGACAGGCGGTCGTTTTATTCTGGAGCGGAGTGGAGAGAGTGCTGGGTGGGGGATCCTACGCTTGGGTCGTGGCGGCCGCCGTGGGTTGGATAGCGCTGGTCACAGCGATCACCTGTATGCTGCCACTCCACTTAGGGCTCAGAAACCTAGAGCGCGCAGAGTTTTAGAGCGAATTCGCAATCGTTCCCCACCACACCAGGCATTCGGTAGACTAGGCGTCTATTGGATAAGTTGAGTCGTCCGATTTTGGCAACGGTGGGTTCCGCGCTCGGTATCTCGTGACTGAGCCCAGTTCGACCGCATCCGCTTCGACAGAAAGAGAAGGTGTGTGATGTTACTTCGCAAGACAGCACTCGTATTGGTTCTGCTCTGGGTCGTTCCACAGATCGGAGCACAGGACAAGATCAGTGCGTCGGGATCGGAGGAACTGGGCTGGTATGTAGTCAGGCCCGGAGACACGCTGAGGAATATTGCTGCTAGGTACCTGGGTTCAGAAGCGCGCTGGGAGCGGCTCTGGAAGCTCAATTCGGCGAGCGTCGATGATCCAGACGAGATCTCTCCCGAACAAAAGCTCCGCGTGCCATTGCCGAAGGAGTTGCCGTCTGATGGCGCCTTGCTGACTAAAGTGTCGCGAGAAGTACAGGATCAGCCGACTCCCTTGGAATGGAACGATTCGCAGGAGAATGAACTCCTGCGAGCTCGTGACGGCGTCAAGACCAAGAAGTCGGCGTCGGCTGAGTTGCGCTTTGGTGATAATACGTCGCTGGTGCTCACCGAGCAGTCGATCGTCTTTATCGGTGAGCAGGTGCGTAAGCAGGATGTAGAGCGCCAGCAGATCGAAGTAGTGGTCGGACAGGCGGACCTTTCAGGGGTACGTTCAAACGATTCGGGTGGCCAGTTCGAGATTATCCTTGGCGAAGCCACAGCTACTCCCCAGGCCGACCGTGACGGCGTACTCGAGACCCGGGCTCGGCGCCCAGAGAAGGGCGGAGCGCAGCTCATGGTATATAGCGGCAAAAGTGATCTCGAAGCCGCCGGCACCAAACTTGAGGTAGGGACCGGAATGGGGTCTTCGGTAGCGGAAGGGAAGGCTCCTTCGCCGCCTGAGAAGCTCTTACCAGCCGCCCAAGTTCTGACTCCCAGCTCGGGCTCCAAAGTGGCGACCCCGCAGCCTACCTTCACCTGGCAGCCTGTCGTCGGCGCGCAGAGTTATACTCTCGAAGTTTGTCGCGATCCAGAGTGTGGCATCCTGGTTGAGCGTGCAGTGGGACTGACCGAGTCAAAGTGGCAGCCCGCTGGGTTGCCGATTGCTAGTCTTTATTGGCGCGTCGCTGCGGTTAGTCCTTCCGGGCTCGATGGTTATGCCAGTGGCCCGACATCGTTTGAGGTCCTCACTGGAGCCATCGACAAAACTCCGCCCGAGATACAGATCGGTGTGGTGGGTCCTCAACAGGCGCCGAGGTCTGGTCTCAACAAGGCTTGGATTGTTGGGTCGGGTCTGGAATTCAAAGTCGAAGTTGATGACCAGGAGAGTGGTGTTGAAAGTTGGGTACCGCACCTCGACGGCAAAGCGATCGAATCCTCCGCTCTGCAGGGACCTTGGGAGCGTGGCGCCCACACCTTGGCGATCGTAGCCAGTGACAGAGCGGGCAATCACCAGACACGCGAGATTCCGTTCATCTTTGATCCCGACCCTCCGGAGTTCAGCTGGGGGATCGAAGGAGGCGGAGAATTGGGGCGGATCGCAGCCGAGCCGCTGGAAGGTTTTGCCGCCGTCCAGCGCGGTTTGCGGCAGTTGCGTATCGGTGGCCTGGATTGGGAGCTCGACTCGGACCGGGTACAAATTAGAGTTCGGCCGCAGACCCGCAAACCGATCCCTTTTGCCGACCTCGGGCACTTTGGTTCTGACGAAGGGCTTTGGATCATGGCGAGGGACGGAGTCTGTACCGGAGTCGACACACTGACGTACGAACTTGTCGACAGATCAGAGCGCGGCCGTTACGTGCTGCACTTCGAAGCGAAGGATTGCATCGGCAATACGAGCCGAGGCAGCTTGCCGCTTGTCCGAGGCAAGGGAAAGAAGAAGAACTAACATCAGCTTGCTGGCGATGTGTGTCAGCAAGCCAGTCATCTGATGAAGAAGCTGCGATTACCGCTTTTGCTCCGCATGGTGGCTGCTCTAGCTGCCATGGGATTGTTGCCGCTGGCGATTACCTACTACCAGCTGCGTACCAACGAAGATGCGCTGTTCGAACAGGTTCAGCGCACCCACATTGTGGCATCGCAAGCTGCCGCAACTCGTGTTGACACATATCTCGAAGGTTTGTTGGTCCTGGCCAGGTCGACGGCCTCACATCCGTTGCTACTCGACGATCCGCAATCGGCCTCCGCGCAGGAATTGCTGCGCGGTACGCTGCAAGCACAGCCAGCGATCGTCGTATCCGGGGTCTTCAACTCTGCCGGCGAAAGCGTCGTCATGGTGCGACGCCGAGACATGGGAGGTGAGATCGAGACCTTGGTCGAGCCCGGAGACTCTCGAGAGCTATCGGTCGTCCAGGGGACAACCCGTCGCTGGCTGCGTTTCCGTACTCCTTTGCCTGGTGAGGTCGGACAACTTGTGTTGATTGCCAGCACCGATCGGCTGGACGAACAAGTCCAAAGTTTCCAGATCGGTCAAGAGGCCCTGCTGGTTCTGGCGAGTCGAGATGGGGACGTACTGTTCGGAGGGCTCACCTCCCTCGAGACGTTCCCTGCTTCGTTGGTGGACCGTGCACGAGCCGGAAAGTTGGGCTCAGGTAGCAGCGAATTCGATACCGAGGCTGGCAGTGTCATTATCGGACATGCTGAGTTGTTGAATGCTCCTTGGTTCGTCCTGTCGCGCCAACCGGCTGAGGTTGCCAAGGTGGCTCAGCAACGGATCCAGCGTGCAACATGGATCTCGGCCTTGGGGGCCATTGTATTGACCACCTTGCTATCTGGCGGTGCCTATCTCACGGTTGTCCGTCCGATTCGACGGCTGACGGCAGCCCAAGGGCAGTTACTAGGTGAATCCGTAACGGAGAGCGGATCCGAGATTGATCAGCTCGAGGCTTCGTTTGAGTTGCTGCAGAAGAGAATTCGCGACTCGGAAGATTTGGGCAAGGTGTTTTTCGGTCGATATCAGGTCACAAAGTTACTGGGTTCAGGTGCCATGGGTTCGGTGTTTCGAGGGTGGGACCCCAAGCTGAAGCGTGACTTGGCACTCAAGACGATGCGGGTCAATGCCGAAGAGATTGATCAGCAGAAACTGATCACCAGTCTGCTGGAGGAAGCCGCGATCAGTGCCCGGTTCCATCATCCAAACATCGTCACTGTGTACGATGTGGCGGACGAGGGAAATGCCGCGTTCATTGCGATGGAGCTGGTCGACGGTACCAATCTCGAGAAATATCTCAAGAGCCTCGGCACACTCGATCCCAAGGACGTCATCCCTCTAGGCTCGGCGATTGCCCACGCTCTCGCCGTTGCTCACCAGCACGGCTTGGTACATCATGACGTCAAACCTGCCAATGTGCTGCTGGGTCACGACAAGTCGATCAAGGTGACGGACTTCGGGATTTCCGAGTTGATCTCGGCAGCCACCCGCCTGGACGATGTGATCTGTGGGACGCCCGGTTACATCGCTCCCGAGTGTTTCTTGGGTGAGGCTTATGGCCCGAGTGCTGACCTTTTTGCTCTTGGATTGATCCTGTACGAGTCCTTGGTCGGCAAGAATCCGTTTCATGGCCGCACGTTGCGCGAGACAATTCTCAACACCGCCACCGTCGACCCCGAGCCATTCGAGAATTTTCGGCCTGACGTTCCGGCTGAGTTGTCGCAGCTCATCTTTGCGCTGATAGCGAAAGAACCTGTGGATCGCCCGTCGGAAGCTGCTGTTGTCGCCGAGCAGCTTGACGCTTTGATGCAAGAGCGAAACCTCAGCTGGCTGCCGGTCCCGGACAAGTTATCGGGCAAATCAAGTCAGAAGGCGGTGAAGCCAACACGACTTTTCTCGTTGACTGAAAACTAGTACATCACCCGCGCACACGCCGGTTGTCCGGTCGCCCCCTGTGGGCTGCGCGCGCGGCTGCGTAACTCGCCTCGGCGCTTTATTGTCCGCCCACCCTATTGGTTACAATCGTTTAGCGAGCGAGAATCTATTCTCTTGCTCATACATACTCGCCGCGTGCTCGCTCCACAAGGGGCCTCCCTGGGAGACGAGAAACGGGTTCTGGGCGGGATCGAGCTAAGCGAGTTGCTCGAAACGAAGCGGCCATTGCCGAGCTTTCTGGATACAGGCGTTGACCGCCACGCCTTGGTAACTCGAACCGGCTAAGTGGAGGCCGGGTGGGCAAGCGCGCTGCAGGTCGTCGATCAGTTGATCGTGACCGATCTCATACTGCGCGATGCCGGTGCGATGCCGGATGACCCGATAGGAATCTGGGATAGGGCAAGTGCCCCAAGCCTGCCTGAGATCTCGTATCGCGATGGTCAAGAGCTCGTCGTCGCAGCCATCAATCTCGTCGGTCCGGATGTTGCCGCCGGCACGACCGGCTCGCTCGAAGACGACAACCTCAGCCTTTGGCGGAGGTTATATGCGGTGGTGAGACCGGCGATGCCGGCTCCTAGTACAGCAATTCTCATCAAAGCTATCGGATGCCGGGTCGATCAACTCGTTGCATCGAACGTGTCTTGACACTTGATCAAGATAATAACCCCTATTGCATCGAGCTGACGCTGCTCCCGATACCGCAACATCCTGGTACCCTTGTCTGATGGAGGTAGACGGACCTGGTAGGTGGCGAGACACGGCTACCGGTGTATTGAGTTCGATGGCACGGATGATAGAAGACTTACCTTGGCGTGGCTTTGTCGTCGCGTTCGTAGGTGTCCATCTGCCATTCTTGCTTCCGATAGCGAGCGCCTTCGATCTGGCGACCTACGCTGACCTCTATGTTCAGGTTCTGCTCTTGCCTGTCGTGTTGATCGCCTTGCGATGGGGAACGAGGGAGATCGAGCATCGAGAAGAGCTGCAGTTTTGGAACTACTTGAGTTTCGCTGTCCTCTGTTGGTGGATCGTCCGCTGGACCTATGTGCTGATCCCGAGAGACCAGCGGGGGGCCGAGGTCCACCTGGCGATCGATGGGGTCTACCTGCTGTTCTACATTGGTTTTCTCTTGGCGGCAGCGACTAAGCCTCACATTCGTTCAGATGGTGAAGGCCGAACCCCACTGTGGACTGTCGAAACCCTCAGCTGGGCAGGTCTGGTTTTTACGCTGCTGGTCTACTTCGTGTTGATACCGATCGATTTCACTCCACGAAGTTACGACACCTGGGAAGCCTCGCTCTATTTTTATCTCTCGCTCGATGCCATCGTGGCGATCCGGTTTGCCCAATTGGCTATCGGCTGTCGCTCGTTCCGGTGGCGTACGACGTATTGGCTGCTCTGTTCGACGGCTGTGCAGTGGGCTGTGTTTGGTGTGTTGGAGATTCTTTGGAGCCAGGGTTCTGCCGCTTGGCTAGACGCGACCTGGACCAATATCCTGTGGCAACTGCCACTGTTGACCCTGGTGTTGGCTGTCAGACTTTGGCATCGATCTGCTTCCAGCAATGGCTCCGTTGTTGAAAAACGTTTGCGGCGAGAGGGTCTTTTACGCAATGGCAGTTCGTTGGTGGCTGCGACTCTCGTCCTGCCGACGATTCATTTCGGACTGTCTTTGGCTGGTTTGCTCGATGCGGCCACTCGCACACCGCGCGAGTGGCTGGTGTTATCCGGTCTGGTGATGCTCGGCGGCCTCGCGCTGTTCGAGCGTTCGCTGATGCAGAAACAGAGCCTTCACCAGAACACATATCTGAGCTCATTGATCGAGAGCTCACCCTTGCCTACCGTTCTTCTGGATCCGCAGCATCGAGTGTTGACTTGCAATCCTGCTTTTGAAGCCCTGTTCATCTACTCGTGTCACAAAATCGTCGGCCTTGATCTCGACGACCTGATCACCACCGACGCGACTTTGTCAGAGGCTAGCGGGGTGACGGACCGAGTCCAAAGCGGGGAATCGACCTTCACTGTCGGTCGGCGTAATCGCAGCGACGGTAGCCCTGTGGATGTGCGAATTTTTGGCATTCCGTTGCGATCAGAAGGGCGCCTGATTGGTATCTATGCGTTGTACCAGGACATCACTGAACGTCTGGCAGCAGAGCAGACCCTGAAAGATAGCGAAGAGCGATTTCGCCGGCTTTCAGAGGCTGCTTTCGAGGGTGTCATCCTCAGTGACCAGGGCAAAATCATCGACGCCAACCAGCAGGCTGCCGAGATCTTCGGCTATACGGTCGAGGACATGATTGGCAAGCCGATTGGAACCCGGGTATCCAAGGATCAGAAGGCGTTGGTCCAAGAGCGCAGTCAATCCAACTACGAACTGCCCTATGAACTCGAGTGTTATCGCAAGGACCGCTCCAAGTTCACGATGGAGGCCCGTGGCAAGTCGATTCCATATCGAGGGCGTGACGCACGGGTTACGGTCGTGCGAGATATTACCGAGCAGCGCAAACTCGAAGAAAAATTCCGTCGGTCACAGAAGATCGAAGCGATCGGTCGTTTGACGGCGGGTATCGCCCATGACTTCAACAATTTGTTGACCGTCATTCTGGGACGTGGGGAAGTGCTGGCGCGGCGCCTCGAAGCTGGTAGCGAGCCACAGCAATGGTCTGAAGAGATTACCGGTGCCGCTCGCCGTGCTGCGTTGATGATTCAACAGCTACTCGCTTTTGGCCGTAAGCAGCCGTTGCGCGTCGAATCGGTAGATCTAAACGCGGCTTTGCAAGCGATGGAGAAGATGTTGAAGCGTCTCTTGCCGCCGTCGATTGTGCTGGAGCTCGAGCCCGGTGTGGATCTCGGTTCGATACAGGCGGATCCTAGTCAAATCGAGCAGGTGATCATGAACCTGGTCATCAACAGCCGTGACGCGATGCCTGAAGGTGGCGAATTGACATTGGAGACGGCGCGCATCGAGATCAGCGAATCCATTGATCGGGATGTTGTAGATATTGATCCTGGGACCTATGCTTGTTTGACGGTGACGGATTCTGGTGCCGGAATGAGCGCGGAAATCCTGGAACAGGCCTTCGAGCCGTTCTTCACGACCAAGGTGAAAGGTGAGGGTGCCGGTTTGGGATTGGCGACGGTCTATGGCATCGTGAAACAAAGCGGGGGCGGTATCTCAGTGGACAGTACGATCGGCTGTGGAACAGTGGTGCGAGTGTTTCTGCCTTGCTCTGACGACCCCAGCCGCGAGAGCGATTCCAGTCACGGTCTTCAGGAGCGATCATGAGGCGACGCGGACGTTTGGTGTCTTGGATGGTGGTTGTACTTGTTGGCATGGCGTCGAGTCTCACTATCGCCTGCAATAGCGAGAGACCGTCAACTGGCGAGCGCTTGAAGTACGGCCAGGCGATTTACGGCCGGGCTTGTGCCACCTGCCACGGTCGTGAAGGCGAGGGCATGCCGATGCTCGGCAATCGCTTGCGCGACAATGCCTTCATGAACGAGCGCAGTGACGAACAGCTGGTCGAATTCATCAAGGAAGGTCGGCCTTCCAACCATGAACTCAACACCACCGGAGTGGACATGCCGCCCCGTGGCGGTGATCCGAGCCTCGACGAGGAGGATCTCGCGCAGCTCGTCGAATACCTCAGGACGCTCTGACGGGATGTATCCCACCGCGGAGCTCGCCAGCCCCAGAGTGTCCAAAGCTACCCGCGAAGCTGGCCGGTAGCGGTCGACTGTTGGGTACCGAGAGCCAAATACGCAGCAGCAGCCGTTTGCTCTCAGGATCGTCGTGATCTTCGAATTCCGACCGCGAATGGAAATTCACGAAGTTGTTGACGAACAGCATGTCGCCCGGCTCCTGCCGGAATTTGAAGTTCAGGTCTTGTTCAGCGCAGACCGAGTCGAGGAAATCGAGCGCTTCGCGCTGCAGGGGCGTCATCTCAGGCAATTCAGGTAGCTCATAAGCTCGATCGATGAGTACCCGCAAGATGTAGCCAACGAAGTGGCCCTCTTGGATGGCGAAGATCGGTTGCCGGCACCATGGGTCGTTGTTGGCGAGATCGACGTTGTGCGTTTTGTAATACCAGGGTCGATAGAGTTGCTCTAGAAGATCTGGGCGTCGTTTCAGGATCTCGTTGTGGACTGTGATCGAGCTGGCGAGATAGCTGTCGCCACCGACCTTGGCAGCTCGGATGCACAGGAATCCGATTACGTCGCATCGGTCGCAGTGGAAATGCAGGGCTTTGCGGGTGTTTGGTCCTCGCGCCTTGGCGTCGTTGGTTGCATACCCGGCATCCTGGACATGAAAAAGCGTTTCGCCCCTAGCGCTCTGGGAGATCGGCGTACCGAGATAACGAGAGAGACCCCAAAAGACGCGTTGGTTGTCCTCTAGGCTATAGCGACCGGTTGGCCAGCCGCGTAGTAAGAAGCTACCGCTACCATGTTCCAAGGACCCTTGGATGGACTGTAGCTTGTGGGCGAGATTGGGTAGCGGGAATTCAGTTTGGGTGATGTCTTCGAGGGCCATGGATCGACCGTTGATGGTTTGTAGTGCCTGGTCGATCTCTGCGCATTCTGAGGGGCTCAAGGTATGGTGCCAGTCGGCACGCCGGGCAAGTTCATCGCCTCTCCAGGCGGCGGGGCTCTGATATGGCTGCAAGATAGGGTGCTCCAGATCGATAGTGGTTCAATTTGGCGGTTCAGATTCGCGCAGTCAGCCTCGCCAGGCGATGTATCCTGCCACTGAAGCCGCTTTACGAGCAACTTACACCAGCCTTGCAGCGACTACAGAGGCGATCTGCGAATCGCACAACGGT
>JAJCXO010000085.1 GCA_029263395.1 Acidobacteriota bacterium
GATCGATCACCAGCCGGTGAAGGCGAGCAGCTGTGTCTGCCGTCTCACTCACCCCGGAAGTCGAGGCAGGGTCGATGGGGCCACTGCCTATGGCGTGCTTGGCAGCTGCCACATGGCCAAAGGAGCCGCTGCCGTGCCCGAGCAATAGGCGCTCTGACATACGCGGCATCGCTTTAGAGATCTCCCTACTCAGGCGCTCTAGGACATCGACCCGTGGCGCCGCCTCTCCTCGCTTGTCAGTGATAAGGCTACCACCAAGCTTGATCATAACCAGACCTGTCACGATGCAGCTCTCCGGACGGTCTCAGTTCCTTCTGGCATCAGAAAAGGTGCTCGTCTTCGACCACTGGCCCCGGACCGACACAGTCCCTTATCAAGGACAGCTCAATGTCGAGCTGCTCCAACCGCTGCGCAACCTCACCTTCGACCTCAGGCTGACAAATCACATGCACGTTGGCACCAGCATCCATCGTGCTGAAGGCTGCAATACCGTCCATCCGCATCGCACGCACCGCTTCGAGAATAGTCAAGGTTGCGGGGCTCCAGTAGAAGATCGCCGGTTCAGACGTCATCGCAACACAATGGAGATCGATCGCCTCAGTCTCGATTACTTTTCCTAGTCGCTCGAAATCACGGGTCTCGATGGCCCGCCGGACTGCCTTCAAGCGTCCTGGCAGCCGACGTTGCCGGGTATGGAAATATGGACTCGTTTGTGCTCGCCGATGCCCGTCGAGGGAGGAAATCAATTTCGCTCCTCGCTCGACGACAGCAATCACGTTCCGAAGATCCCAATGTTCCGCCGGCATGACTTGACACGCGTAACACTCCGCACGGCTAGATAGCGCGCCAAACGATGAACTAGCCGGCCATTCCACATAGCCCCCCAAGACCGAGCGCGCAGCCGAGCCGGATCCACTCAGACGCGCCAACGCAGATTCTTCAGCAGTTGAGGTCTGGCGACCGATAGCGCCGAGTGTTGCTAGGGTCAGCGCCGAGAAGCCCGAAGCTGAGGACGCCAGTCCTGCAGCGGAAGGGAAACTGTTCTCGGTAGCAATACGAAATCGCCCTTCGATCTTGGCCCATCGTCGAAGAAAATCTAGATGTTGTCTGACACGGTCGGCGAATGCAGGGGGAGCTGCTTCGAAGTCACCGCTCGAAGTCCGCCATTGAATCTCATGTTCGCCGTCTTCTGATACCCACTCTACAGTCGAACGGCTGTAGCAGTTCGTCAGGGTCATCGACAAAGACGGGTTGATCGGGATCGCTTGATCCAGGTCTTTGGCGCCCCAATACTTGATGAAAGCGATATTCGACGGCGATCGGACAGTGCACTTGGCGGCCATAGATAGTCAGACGAAGTAGGAATGTAGTTGGTGGAGAAGTGTTGCGAATCTGTTGCTCGATCCGAGTCGGGTTCTAGATCAGTGAGTCCCGTTCCTAGCTCCCCTGGACATCCCAGCAAGGCACACCTGCTGAATTCGAATCGTCCCAAGTAAGTTTAGCCCAGACTGTCCTCGACCCGCACCCCTTGCGCCCCCAAACCTACATCCAAACGCTCGAGTTTTCCGAGACTTTCAAGATTGTCGAGTTGTTGGGGTTCCGGATGGTAGACGAGAAGCGACCCGGCACCACGACCGCTCAACGCGCCAGCGCCCGAAATCTTGGCCGAGCCGCCCCGAAGTTCCACTTCGCGAATCAGATGCTGCAGGTGCAGTGGAACAACCCCGATGTCCTCGAGACAAGACTCGAAGGTTCGGATCGGACCTCCAAGATCTTCCTGCTTTGAGCTTTCGAGACGGCGACGGAGATCGCGAGTTGCTGCGTCCATGCGATTGAGTACATCCTCGAAACGCTCAGGGTCATCGTCTCGCAGTTCACGCACTGCCGCAACCACAGCGCCGGTTGTCTGAGAGGGCGTTCCAGAATTAAAAATCCGGATGCCGTCGAGAGATGGAGCGTCGATCAAGATGGCGGTCGTGGCGAGATCGCCAGGCCTCTCCCTCACAGCCCAAATCAAACCGCCACGGATGACGGTTGTGCTGTCGATCCCCGAGGGTAATCCATGTTGCCGACGCTCCACCTCGAGGCAGACGCTTTCCAACTCAACGTCCGATGGCTCGACCCCACGTAGCTCGAAAAAGCCCCGAATCATTGCCACTGCTACGGCAGCTGAGCTACCGAAACCCGCGCCGATAGGAATGTCCGAATGGAGCTGCACGGCAATACCAGATTCCGGTTCGCCGACACGTTCAGCTGCTTCTCCGAGCGCAACTTTGACGAGATGGGCAGGATCATCCCCCAACAGTCGATCGAAGCCAATCGGTTCTGGCTGAGCGGCGTACTTCTCCCATAAGTATCGGGCACGCTGCGCGTAGCCGCGAATTGCCTCCCAGGAGATTGCCTCATTGACCCCGACCGCAGGCAAGTCTAGCCGAACGTGAGACTCTTCGACCTCAGTGAACTCCACCCATAGGCGCCGATCCACCGCCGCAACCAAGGCTGGCCGTCCATAAACAGCAGCATGTTCCCCCATCAAGATTGTCTTGCCGGGAGCTGAGCACACGACACGCATTCCAGGCTCCGGTGGAAGACTCAGTGGTCGAGGCCGGACAACACACTTGCTAACCGACGGACCCCGGCGACGACTACGTCGGTCGGACAACTAGCGAAACATAGCCGCAGGAAGCCAGGTTCTGCGTTGTGACAGGACTCGCCTGGCGTCAGGTTGACGTTTCCCTCTTCCAACAGCCTGCGCCAGAGTGCACGCTCGGCTTCCCATGTTGGCTCAGCAAGGAATCGGCGCAGGTCACAGAGCAGAAAGAAGCCAGCGGCGGCCGGAATGTAAGACAAATCTGCACCATCTAGCGCAGCCGTGACTTCGCGATAAGCACTATCCAGTCCAGCCTGCATATCGGCGATGTAGCAATCGACCCAGCGATCATCTGAAATGACCTCACCAAGCAAATATTGTGTGTGTCCGGACACGCAGGCCCAATAGCCAAGCGAATCCATGGCCTGCAACAAACGTTCGTTCCCACTCAACAGAACGCCGCAACGCAAGCCGCTGGCACCGAAATCTTTACTGAACGCCCAAATCGCATGGATCGATTCGCCAAGCTCTGGTCGGATCTGCGCACAACTGGTAAACGAACGATCACCGTAGACAGAAAGCGCGTAGACCTCATCAAAAACAAGGTGTACACCGGTTTTTGCTCCCCAATCGATGATCGCTTCGATCTCCGCTGGCGAGCTCACCGTCCCAAGCGGATTGTTGGGATTGGTAAATAGGAGAGCCTTGACCGGGCGGCCAGCCTCTGCGATGGCTTGATCGAGTAGGTTTGGAGTCAACTGAAATCCGTCGTGACTATGGGTCGCCACCGGCACGATACAGGTCTTGTCGCGAGTCTCCAAGTCAGCCCAGAAGCCCGCGTAGCTTGGTGTAGGAACCAACACGCCATCACCTGGATCGCACAGATTGTGGAACAAGATCTCGAGAATAGAACCGGCACCGGCCAGGACAGCTAACTGCTTCGGCTCTATCTTGCGACCAAACACGGTCCGACCGAGAAAATTCGCCAGCTGATGACGGAAGGGCATCGAACCGATCATCGAGTCGTAGCCCAAGACTCGCGCCGGGATCTGCGACACTTCCGCCATACGCTCGAGTAACCGCAGGCCGGGGAGCTTGTTCTCGGCTACGCTCAGGGGAATGTAGCCTTCGGCGTTGGTCACCGAATCAAATATTCCGTCAAGCCGGTCGAAGTGTTCCTGAAGATACTCTGGGAACGGTGGACTAGCGAGAAGAGCCTCACCGCGGAGAGAAAGGCTGGTACGGCCTTGCATGGCGATCAGCTACCGGCGAGACTCTAACGGTGGACGTTCAACTCACGGCGCCGCTGCGCCCAAGCTGTTCGTGGGCCCGAGCCAGGTCACGTGAGGTCAGAGCAGCCAATAGAGACAACTCGCCCGCAAGCACGGTAGCACCGAGAATCTCCGCCAGTCGCATCACCGCGGCTCCAGGCCGGCTTGCATCGGGCTCAACTCCCAGAACTGCCATGGCTTCGCGCTGAGTTTCAAGGCCGGTGCCGCCGCCGATCGCTGCCAACGGAACATCTGGCAAGAAAACCGATGCCACGACCCCTTCGGGGCCACAAGGCTCGATGCAAGTGACACCGACCGAACTTTCGCCTACTTGGGCTGGATCTTGTCCAGTCGCGATGAAAAAGGCTGCCAGGATGTTGGCATAGTGGGCATTGAAACCCATCGACCCAGCGGCAATTGATCCCAGCAAGTTCTTTCGGTATTGCACCTCGACCAGCGACCTCGCGCTGGTCTTCAACACCTTCTCGAGCACATGCTTGTCCAACCGGATCTCTGCAAAGATCCTCTTTCCGCGCCCCTCCTGGAAATTGACTGCCGATGGCTTCTTGTCGACACAGAAATTGCCCGACAGCGAAACACACTCAACTCCAGTTTCGGGAGCGATGTAGTCTTCAACAATCCGGTCGCACGCGATCGTGGCCATATTCATCCCCATCGCGTCTCCGGAGCTGAACCTAAATCGAACGAAGACGCTCGTTCCCATCGCGAACGGCCGCACATCCAGGAGTTTCAGGAACCTCGATCCCTCCTCAGCCCGACGTTTCAGCTCGTCCTCATGGTCCCTGAGCCAGCGCGTAAAACGTCGAGTCTGTACGATACCCGACGTGCGAAAGGCCGGTGCCCGAGTAATGCCGACATCATCGACTCGGACTACCGCACCGCCAGCTTCGTTGAGCGCTCGACAGCCGCGATTGGCACTGGCGATCAAAGCACCTTCAGTGGTTGCCAGAGGCACAAAAACCTCTTCGTCTTGGATGTACTCACCCTGCACCCGAAGTGGCCCGATCACCCCCAGAGGAACCTGGACTACGCCAATCAAATTCTCACAATTCTGTCGTGACACACGCTCCGCATCCAAGGTGTAGCGCCCGGTATTCTCCAGACTTTTGCCGGTATGCATCTCGAGCGCCAGCCGCCGAACCTCGGCCTTTTCGCGTGCAGACAAGTACTTCGGCAGGTCGTGGAACCGCAAATGCCCCAGTGCCAAGGCCTCAATCAGAGCTTCACGCTCCGCCTGAGCCGTAACCGCTTCTGTGGTCAAAGCTTCGAGGGAAAGAACCGTTGGGCTGTCACTCATCTTCCTAGGTCATCCGTTCGGTAGTCGCAGAGTCAAATGCCAAACTAGCACCAACGCCGCTCAAGATTTCTCTACAAGTTCGATTAGTCTGAGCTCAGCTATATCTCGCGCTCCAGCGCAAAACATCGCAATCTTGAGCTCCTGCACCGTACGCTGGATCCTCTGATAAACCGCATCAGAAGACTCCATCGCTGCAGCCAAGAAGGGTTGCGCCAAACCGACGACGTCAGCACCAAGAGCAATCGCCTTAGCTACGTCGATGCCGGAGCGCACCCCACCAGAGCCAATCACCGTCACTCCCTCGATCGCCGCCAACTGCCGGATCGAATCCGGCGTTGCAACTCCCCAATCTGCAAATAGCTCGCCGATCGGCTGGTCGGCCGCTCGAGCAGCTTCGATCCGCGCCCAGCTAGTGCCTCCAAGGCCCGCGGAATCGATGATCCGCACTCCCTGATCGACCAGGCGGTTGGCCGTAGCTCCAGAAATACCGCAGCCAATCTCTTTGACCACGACTGGAACGGACAGATTACGCGCCAATTCACCGATCTTCGGTAACAAGCCGCTGAAATTGCACTGTCCTTCAGGTTGGATCGCTTCCTGTAGTGGGTTCAGATGTAACGCCAATGCATCAGCATTGATCATCTCAACAGCACGTTCACACTCGTCGAGTCCGAAACCGTAGTTGAGTTGCACCGCACCCAGGTTGCCCAGCAGCGGTATCGTTGGCGCGAACTCTCGAACTTCGAACGTCACAGCAGTGTCAACGTCCTCGAGAGCTTTTCGTTGAGAACCCACCCCAAGTGCAATACCAGCCCGTTCGGCGCCGATCGCCAGATTGCGATTGATCCTGGCAGCGCTTCCTGTACCACCAGTCATACACGAGACCAGAAGCGGTGCTGCCAGTGACTTGCCGACAAAATCAGCCGAGACATCAATCTCGACCAAATCAACTTCAGGTAACGCTTCGTGCACAAAGCTAAAACGATCGAAGAACCGACTCTCGAGCTGCATGCGTTGTTCGAGCGCTAGTTCGATGTGTTCTAACTTGCGATCACGCTCTTCGGGGATCGCAGCCACTGCTTCGAGGGTGGTCATCTCAGATCTTTCGGGTAACTGCTTGGGCTCGTTCGTCAACCTAGATGGACCGGTTCAGAAGATCCTGGATCCGATCCCGATAGCTACGACTCAGCGTCAACCGTTGTCCATTCTTCAAGACCACCAGGTAATCTCCATGGAACTGCTGCTGCAATTCGCGGATGCACTCGATGTTGACGATTGTCGAGCGATGAATCCGCAGAAACTTCTCAGGATCCAAACGCTCCTCAAGCTTGCCCATCGTTTCGCGCAGCATATGGGAGTCAGTCCCAGAGTGAAGACGCACATAGTTCCCAGCGGCATCTACCCAGTCGATCTCATCAACCTTCAGAAACACAACTCGACCGGACGTCTTGATCACGAGTCGGGCTGGATACTTACTGCGTCGAGCCTCGACGTCCTGTAGCAGCTCCAGAAGCTGCCTCTTTACATCCCCGACCTGCTGACGATCGAGGTCGGACCTGGCACGATCCAACGCCGCGCCGAATCGTTTGCGATCGAAAGGCTTGAGCAGATAGTCCACCGCGTGGACATCGAACGCCTTGAGCGCATACTGGTCGTATGCAGTGACGAAGATCACGGTAGGCAACAACTGTGGTTCAAGATTCTCTAGCACCTCGAATCCGTCCATCTCGGGCATCTGCACGTCGAGAAAAACCAAGTCCGGTTTCTCGCGCTCGATCGTTTCGAGAGCTTCCCGACCATCTCGGCACTCGCCGACAATCTCAATATCGGCTTCCTTCTCTAAAAAGCCACGCAATTTCTCGCGGGCCAGCGGCTCGTCATCGACTATGAGCATTCTGATCGCCAAGGCTTTTCCTCCGACCAAACCGACGGCCACTCATCTGCTCTGCGCCTGATGGTCACCGTCTAGGTACTCTTTGTCACGGGCCTGAAGCAGTCAGACCCAGTTTCTACATGATGACCTAAGTGTACCGGTTTACGGCCTCGGCACGAGAGCGGCTGTTCCTGCTCGCGATCCGCACCCGTCCAAAGCATTATGCCTGCGCTACTCTCTTTACGGTGTCAGGTTTCCAGTTCGAAGTGTCAGGTAACCACCTGAATTGTCACGGTAGTGTCAGGAACCCTCCGTTCCCGCCGATCGATGCAGCTAGAGATTGCGGTAGCATGACTGTTCGCGGCCGAGAACTCAGTCGCTCCGCCAACAGCAGGGCTCGCTAGCAGGATCACACGATGACTCGCCGAAGCACTCCCCACATTCTTCTCATCTACCTGATTTACCTGGCGGCTATTGCGGTAACGACAGCCCTGCTCGTGTTTTGGGTGGTCGTCGTCCAGCGATACAACTCTGAGATCAACCAGCTACTTTCTCGCCTCGGCTTCGAATGGAACCAGTTCCATTGGTTCGTCACTACCAGCGGTGCGGGCCTCTTCTTTCTGGTTTTCGTCGCCCTCACCTACTTGCTGGCATTGACCATCGGGGAACGGCGTTACTCCCGCAAGCAAGAGGAGTTCCTCACAAACGTCAGTCACGAGCTGAAATCTCCTGTTGCAGCCATCAAGCTGCACGCCCAAACACTGCAACAAGATGACGTTCGAGGCACAGATCAACGACGATTCGTCAGCTACATTGTGCGCGAAGCAGAGCGCGTTAGTACCCTGGTCGACAACCTCCTGGAATCGAGCCGAATCTTGTCAGGAGGAGCGTCGGGAGATTTCCGGCCGATCATACTCAGAGAGTTCTTCGAAGAATACAAGAGAGCAGCTGAAGCTCGCTTCGATCTGAGAACCACGACCCTCAATTTCGACGTAGATACGCACTCGACCGTCATGGCCTCCAACGAAGCCCTTATCCGTATACTCGACAATCTGATCGACAATGCACTGCGTTTTACTTCTGAAGGTGGCAAAATTCTCTGCCGAGTACGGGACGGCGGCGGCGAAGCCGAGATTAGCGTCGCCGACAATGGAATCGGTATTCCCAAACGGGAGCTGCCGAAGATCTTCGATCGGTTCTATCGCCTCAGCAGGGAAATTGGCAATCGACGGCGCGGAACTGGTTTGGGGCTGTCTATCGTCCGTGGACTCGTGCAAGATCTACGTGGAACTATTCAGGCCCTCTCAACAGAGGGGCAGCCCGGTACGCGATTCGAGATCCGATTGCCGAGAATCAGGGTGGCGCCTTCAAGAAGCGAGGGGATCTAGACTCAATATGTCCAAATCCGAGGAACCCAGGATCCTTGTCGTCGAAGACGAGGAGGCGATTGCTCAAGGGCTGATCTTCAACCTCGAGCGTAAGGGTTATAGTGCTGAGCTGGCTCTCGATGGCGAGGTGGCCCTGGAGAAAGCGACCAGCCAACCCTTCGATCTCATCGTGCTCGATGTCCAACTGCCGAAAATTGACGGCTTCGAAGTCTGCCAGCGCCTGCGCAGCAGCGGAAACTTCACTGCGATCTTGATCCTCACCGCCCGGGACCAGCCAGACGATGTCATCTACGGCCTTAAAACCGGCGCCGACGACTACATGGTGAAACCCTTCGACCTTGCGGAGTTCCTAGCCCGTGTCGAGGGGCTACTGCGGCGGGCCGAGTGGTCGAAGAGCAACGTTCGGCCAGACAGTGCCGCCATCTCGTCCAACTCAGGATCGGACAGCACCGAAACACGGTTGGCTTTCGGCAACTATTGGGTCGACTTCAAAACCTGGCAGGCCAAAACGCGGGATGGTCTAGTCGAGCTGTCGCGCAAAGAACTCGCAGTCATCAAAGTCTTCGCTGAAAGACCTAATCAAGTCATCACCCGGCGTGAACTCTTGGACAAAGTTTGGGAGCTCCCCAATCACCCCAACACTCGAGTCGTCGACAACGTGATCGTGTCTCTACGCAAAGCCTTCGAAGAGAACTCTTGGCGCCCCCGCCATATTCACAGTGTCCGCGGCGTCGGCTATAGGTTCGTGCCCTAGTGCTGCTGAGCCCGACGAGGCCGGACGGCCAAGGCGTCCCATTAGAACAAAAAGTATCAACGACTGCCATCAGTCGCAGCTGCTCGGCGCTCCACCGCATGCCAGGCGCCATCAAACACCTCCCGCGAGAGTGTCTGTGCCAACACTGCTTGGCTCCAGTGCGCTAGAGCCTGGCTGGCCCGCCGATCTCTGCATTGGGCCTGAAAGAGCTGCAATGTTTGCACCGCAAGACTCCGCAGCTTAGTGAACTGGCGGCTCCGATGAAGATAGCGACCAAGCTCTAGAGAAACCATCGCCATATCGAACGGCGCTTGCATCTCGATAAATCCCTTGCGAGCAGAAGCTAGGGCTGCCTCGCCGCGGCGCGTGGAGCCGAAACGGATCATGATCATCCCCTGCAGCCAGACCAGCCGCAACTTCTGGACTGACCGTGGTCGTTTGCTCAAGAACTTCCTGGCTTGGCTCATATAGCTCTCGACAATCGAGAGCGATCGTGGATCAACGGTTCTTTCTACCAAGGTGCAAACTAGGTTGTGTGAGGCCACATAATGCACTCTGGGCTGAGTCTTTGGATCTGTACAACTCAACGCCTCAGACCAATCTTTGACCGCTGCCGCTGACTGACCGGCGATCTCGTAGTGGCAAGTCCCACGCATAACAAGTGCTTCACCAAGGTAACGCTGACGAACCTCTTCACTGGATCGGCGATAGGCTCCAACCGATTCATCCGCCAGTTGCAACGCTTCTTCCATACGATTCTGGACGCTCCGTAGGCGTCCGATCCGGAATAGTAAGTTAGCGCGGTCACCTTCCGGCACCGACTCCCTCTTGATCAAGAAACAAGCTCTCCGATAGACCTGCTCCGCCTGCTCAAGGTCGCCAGTCGCTCTGTAGGCACTCCCCAAAACACACAATGCTCGCAATCGCAGAGACGCCCGAGGCTCGGTGTCGCGGCTGAATTTGCAAACCAACTCCACCAACTCTGGAGCGACCTCCGCGGCTTGGAGACCAGCGTGTGCATCGTCGAAGATCAAGTCATCGCATCGCTCGAAATAGCGCCAACAGAAAGTGGGTGTCCAGTACTTGGAGCGCAGAATTACCAAATCTGCTTGCTCAGGTAAATCCAACTCCCGCACGAGCCGCTTGATGTGTTCCTCGCTCTGCACCTGTCGCTTCCTCCACGGACAGGGGCGCGGAACATCAGTCCCGCGCCAATCTCACGGTTAGCCAGTTGGGTAGATGACCGGGCCCATCTTACCATTGGCCGTAATCTCTGAGCCAATGCTATCACGATTCTCGTGGAGCACGAGAGCCCCAGAAGAAAACGGTGAGCACGATTCAATTTGATCCGATGCGAAGGCAGCGGAAGTCAACGGACAAACCAGCAAGAGCAACGCGGCGATACGACGTGAGGTCATAGAGACTCTCCTTCTCGCTGAGGCCGCTGAGTCAGCACGGTATTGTTCTGACGCACCTCGGCTGAAAATCACGCTATCCCCTACCGATCGGTAAAGTAAATGCTCGTAAAGCGGTAGAAAATTGGATGCTGCATGCTTCGGTGGATACGATCCGACTCTAACTGCCTGTTCAGAAAGATGTAAAAGGCAAACTACTTCCGAGCAGTTACTACTACGCACTCGACGCGGACTCCTTAGAAAAGAGATATAGACCGCCTCACGCAGAGATTCTGAATGCCCAACCATCAAAGAGAGTTTGAGCTATTCGCAGAGATTCTGAGGTGTCTGCCGCAACAAGTTGAGGCCCGCAGAGAGACTGAGCAATATCAAGCCCCTCTCGAAACCACCAGCGCAGAGAAACTGATGTCATCAAGAGTCTTGAGATATACAACCGTCAGAGTCGGCCGAGGAAAACCTCAGCTTTCTAAACGAACCTAGCGGCCAGATTTTTAGACCAAGAAAATCACCCATAAAGAAACTGCCAGCCTCAGTTCGTTTCATTCATGCTTCACACCAATCCCCCTGCGAGTACTACATATGAAGAGAACACCACAAACAAATAGAAGAACGTGTGATCCCGAAACAAAAACATCAAACCTCTTTCAGTGGCTGTGCGGCTCAGATAGAGACGGCCTTGTATCGAGATGGACGACCAGGAACAGATACGCACAGGATCTGAAGAATTCGCCGGGTCGGGAATGGAATGACACACCGACACGGCTCGACTCCTCAGCCTGCTGAGTGAGTTGGGAGACCCAAAATGCGAAGAACGATTACACCCTTGAGAGAAGCCATGGCGGCCATGATGGAACTCATGGCGACCCATCGCCCAGACTTGTTACCGGTTTACCTGGATATGGCTACCAATAGCCCGGCAAGGTTTGCTGTATTGGAACTTGCCTCAGACTTCAATCTGAGAGAAGCAAACGAACTCCACCAAGCGACACTCAAGATCATCAGTGATTTAGATAGGCTCGAAAGACGCCGCGGGGGCTGGCGTCATCCCAGGCAGGTCGTTCAAGACCCTAACGTCAGTGGTTTGTTACATTTTTGCCGCGCCAGAATCCAAAACGTCAACGGTCTCGGCCGACGCCGCCGGCTCGAGGTCATGGCTCGCAAGCTACAGCGTGTTTACGATCGAGAAAAAACCCATGCTTGGATCACCGACTTCATCGGTACCTCGGGGCAGACTTTGACCGGGCAACGCCCTAGCGAAAGCGGGTCTTAGAGCAGCCTACCGGAGTGCCGGTCACGCCCAGACCAATCCAGAATCGTCGCACTGGGTGACATCATCAACCATGCGTCGGAGCGGCCCTTTCAATGATGGATTGGAAATCCACACCTCTCGGCAAAGTTCCGTATTCTGATCCAGCAGCACCAGCCAGACGAGCTGCACAGAACGCGTCGGCAACAAACACTGGCGCATGCTGTATGAGGAGAGATCCCTGCAGCGCTAGAGCCAATCGTTCGACCCGCAATCGAGCGGTTTCCTGTCGTGTGTCCGTGAGCTCGGACTCGACTTCCCCCAGAAACGAGTCGTAGCGCCGGTCGCTCCCCCGAGCCTTGCCCAACTCGCTTCGCAACACTTGCGCAGCGGCCTCATCGTGCCGCAAGGCACGTAAAACATCGAGACACATTACGTTTCCAGATCCTTCCCAGATTGATGACAACGGGATCTCACGATAAAGACGGGGCAGAATCGACTCCTCGACATACCCATTGCCACCCAGGCACTCGAGAGCTTCACACACCATCCTAGGCCCTCGCTTGGTCACCCAATACTTGCCGATCGCGGTGGCGATTCGTCGCAGTATCTGTTGCTCTGGATCCTTTGGACTCTCGTCGTAGGCGCGTGCAACTCGCATCATGAGAACGGTCGCTGCTTCCGACTCCAAAGCAAGATCGGCAAGCACGTTGCGCATCAACGGCTGATCCGCCAACAAGTGACCGAAAGCCGAACGATGTTTCGCATGATGGATCGCCTGGGCAAGCGCTTGCCGCATCAAAGACGCCGACCCGATCATACAGTCGAGACGTGTATGATTTACCATCTCAATGATGGTCGGAATCCCGCGCCCCTCCGGCCCGACCATCCGCGCCCAGGTTTCACGATACTCGATCTCACTCGAGGCGTTGGAACGGTTCCCCAGCTTACGTTTCAAACGCTGGATCAAGAACCGATTACGGCTACCGTCTGGTAACCAACGAGGCACCAAGAAACAAGACAGGCCGCCTTTGGCGTAAGCGAGCGTCAGAAACGCGTCGCACATCGGCGCGGAACAGAACCACTTGTGCCCTGTAAGCAGGTACTCGCCTCCTGGCCCCCCACGATTGACGGCGACCGCTTGAGTGGTGTTCGCACGAACATCCGAGCCGCCTTGCTTCTCCGTCATCGCCATCCCGATCAGGCACCCCTTCTTCTCTTGGCTCGGTCGGATCTCAGGATCGTAGACCGTCGAAGTGATAAGGGGCCCCCACTCTTCGGCGAGTTCCGGTTGGGCACCCAGCGCTGGTGTCGCTGCAAAAGTCATGGTCAGCGGACAGTGAATGCCCGCTTCGACCTGCGTGAACATGAAGTGTTTGGCGGCTCGAGCTACGTGGGCACCGGAACGCGGGTTATTCCAGGGTAGGGCATGAATCTCTTCTTCCACACCGATTCTCATTAGCTCGTGCCAAGCCGGATGAAACTCGATCACATCGATACGGTTTCCGAAACGATCATGGGTCAGCAACCGCGGCGGAAATCGATTGGCGAGATCTCCGAGCTCGATCACCCTCCTACATCCAGCACGCTGTCCCAAAGCGCTCAGAGAGTCGACAGCCCAGGCCGCCCCTTCGCGGTCTACCGCCTCGCTCAACGCCAAATCGTTGCGCAGTAGGCAATAGTCCTCGAGCGGCGGTGGCTGATTGAAGACCTCGTGGGTTGCTTGGCGCAACTCAGCGGCAGACTCCAACGCCTCATCAACGGACGGCCTCTGACCGTATTCGTTCGCCATCGGACCCACCTTCTTGCTGATTCGGAATCAGTGAGCTGTTTCGGCTGCGTACTTCAACTCACCGGCCCGCACTGCCAACTCAAGACGATTCTGCAACGGTGGCAACGGACAGGTCGCGTAGGGTGTAAAGGCGCAAGGTGGGTTGTAAGCCTTATTGAAGTCCAACACAACCCGACCTGAAGGATCCGCCTCGGCGGCATAGAGGAACCTGCCGCCACCATAGGTTTCAGGACCGTTAGTAGCGTCGCCAAAAACGATGAAGTACTCACCGTCTCCGCCAGGCAGAACATCGAGCCGATGGTCACGCCCCGCGATGCGCATTTCGACTACACCGGGTGATGGCTGGTGGGTAAAAGTGCCGAGAACTGAAGGGACTGGAATCATCCTGGGCGGATCATAAGGAATGAAAACCGCCTCGGTTCGCCAGCGAGGATCGATGTCGTAGTACTCCAGATGGGTGTAAGACCGAAGCGCCGTGCTCTCACTATCCTTCACCCGGACACCGATTTTACCACCACGATCGATCAGATGGAGTTCGAGGGTCCCCCACTCGACCAAACTGGGAGTGGTCTCGGCATCTGTTCTCAACGTGGCCAGGCGCCGCCTGTCACCATCAACCATGAGCTCCACATCCGAAGCGGCTACAATCTCGACTGCCCCATCTACCAGCCGAAAGACGCCGAGGCGGCCAGGCGCTGCGCTGGGCAGCTGCACATCGCTTTGAGGGTCGCTACCACAAGTGTTCTCGCCTTCCGAAAGCCACACCAATCCTACCAGGCTGAACCAGCCATCTGGCTTCAAGAGGCTCTCGTGGCGTTGCTGGCGCCACGCCTCCACTTCATCATCATGGTTGTTGCCAGGCAGCGCACCGGCACTGCAGGCCGGGCCCCTTAGACCGATCGAGGCTACCAGGGCTGCAACAACTATCGACCAGCGCATCGTTCTACCTCCAGCGTCTCGCTCATTTCGAGGCATTCCCAATCAAGCATAGCAAACAAGATTCTGGTACCCAGCCAGCCCTGAGGCTATAATCTATTGCTGGCGTCTGGAATCGCTCCCACCGTATCCAAGCTCTTCCCGCCGTCACTGCTACCCCTGCCACTGTCCAATCCCCACTGCCCAGGACCCACAAGACTGATGGGCCGTATGCCCAAGTCGGCTGCGGTCTGATACGAGGAGAATCGCCATGAATCGTAATCTCGCCATGCTTTATAGCGGCGGCCACAAGGGCACCGAAGCCGAGTTCGGACGCAACGCGGAGCGTTGTGGGGTTCCTGAAGTGACCCTCTCCTTCGAAGGCCATAACCCGGAAAGAACCCACAATCTGCGCGTACTGACCGACGAAGAGCTAACCAAAGGCAATGTGTCGATGACCATCGTCTCGAAGCATATGGGCCGCACTTTTTCGAGCCGCGAGAAGATCCGCCGGGTCATCCAATCGATCTTCCACATGGTAAACAGCTCTCATCACGTGTTTGCGGTCGGATGGATTCAAGCAGACGACACCGTCAAGGGTGGCACGGGCTGGGCGGTAGAGCTCGCCAAGTTCTTCAATCGTGACGTTAGTGTCTACGATCAAGAACGAAACCAGTGGTTCACGTGGAGCGAGCGCCAATGGCAACCCGACTCACCAATCATTCCCGACAAGGGTTTCTGCGGCACCGGGACTCGCAATCCTTCAGAGGCTGGCAAAGAGGCTATCCAAGACTTGTTTGACCGCTCCTTCAGTGATCGCGACACCAGCCAACACGACAACGCCTAACGCCTCCGCTCCCCCCAGCGACCTGATCGACCGGGCTCGGGCAATCGACCGCGAGCTCATTGAGTTTTCCTCCATCTGCGCGACGACTCCTGCTCGTCAAATCCTCCTGCCTGTCAAATCACCGTGATGACCTTACGGTTATCTCCCTTGGCTCTTCTTTCACCTATCTAAAACCAGAGGCTGCACGTTCATGTCCACCGAAATCCGAGACGACATCCGCAACATCGCTATCATCGCCCACGTCGATCACGGCAAGACGACGCTGGTCGACGCGCTGCTGTGGCAAAGCGGCATCTTTCAGAAGCACCAACAGATCGCCGAGAGAGTCATGGACTCCATCGATCTGGAGCGGGAAAAGGGCATCACGATCATGTCCAAGAATACCGCGGTGCAGTACAGAGGTCGCCAGATCAACATCGTCGACACGCCTGGTCACGCCGACTTCGGCGGTGAAGTCGAGCGTATCCTCAAGATGGTCGACGGGGTCCTGCTGCTGGTCGACGCCTCGGAAGGCCCGATGCCCCAGACCCGCTTTGTTTTGCGGAAATCACTCGAAGCCGGCCTACCCCCGATTGTAGTCTTCAACAAAATCGATCGCAGCGACGCACGCCCAGCCGAAGTTCTGGATGAGGTCTACGACCTCTTTATCGAGCTCGATGCGCCCGAGAGCTTGCTCGACTTCCCAACTTTCTACGCCAACGCCAAAGCAGGGACCTGCCGCCGAGGGCTCGACGATCCAGACGGCCCATTGGTCCCCCTTCTCGACGCGATCATCGAGTCGATTCCAGCACCGCGGCACGACCCCGAACTCCCACTCCAATACCAAATCACGACCCTTGACTATGACGATTACGTCGGCCGGTTGGCGATCGGCCGTATCCACAATGGCATTCTAAAAACTGGCCAGAACTTGGCGCAATGTCTACAAGGAGGCGGGCAACGCGAGGTCAAACTCACCGGGCTTTTCGGTTACCAAGGTCTCAAACGGGTCCCGATTGAAGAAGCAGGGCCGGGTGAGATTGTAGCGGTCGCAGGCCTCGAAGAGATCTCGATCGGTGACACGCTCAGCTCGATCGACAACCCGACGCCATTGCCGCCGATCCAGGTCGACGAACCGACGATCACCATGGCGTTCGGAGTCAACGATTCGCCGTTTGCTGGTCGCGAGGGGAAATACCTCACGTCTCGCAAGCTCAAGGAGCGGCTGGAGCGCGAGACTTTGGGCAACGTTTCGATCCGAGTCGAACCGACCGATTCCGCCGACACGTTCAAGGTCTCGGGGCGAGGCGAACTTCAACTCGCAATTCTCATCGAAATGATGCGACGCGAAGGCTACGAGCTAACCGCTGGCAAGCCCGATGTGGTCACCCGGATGGTCGACGGTAAGAAGCACGAACCGACAGAAATGTTGGTCATCGACTGCCCGGAAGAGTTCATCGGTGTCGTGACCCAGAAGCTATCGCCGCGTAAGGGGCGCATGCTCAAGTTGGTGAACTATGGCTCCGGCAGGGTGCGCATCGAATTCAAAATACCTTCACGCGGGCTGATCGGTTTCCGCAACGAATTCCTCACTGATACTCGCGGCACTGGCATCATGCATCATCTGTTCGACGGATTCGAGCCCTGGCACGGTGAGATCCCGCACCGCTCCAGCGGCTCGTTGATAGCCGATCGCCCCGGTAAAGTCCGTGGGCACGCTGTCGAGCACCTGCAGCCTCGCGGCACCTTGATGGTCGCCCCGGGCGAAGAGGTCTACGAAGGCATGATCGTCGGTGAGCACGCCCGGACCAACGATCTCGAAGTCAACATCACCAAAGAAAAGCGCCTCACCAACATGCGCAAGTCGACCAGCGACGAGCTCGAACGACTGGTACCCCCTCGCCGTCTGAGCTTGGAGCAAGCGCTCGAGCTGATCAAAGAAGACGAGGCGGTCGAAGTCGTACCAGGAGCGTTTCGACTTCGCAAGAAGATCCTCAAAGCGGTCGATCGCAAACGAAAATCGAAAGAGTCGTAAAACTATACGAGGCGACTAAACCTCGCGGAAGTCCAAACCGCGGTCCCGGTGCCACCCTGCCGGATCACGGAAGTAACTATTGACCGACTGCGAAGCCTCTGCCGACAGCAACCCAGCGGTCTCGCCGACCGCCAACGTCGATTGTCGATCAGCGACCGAGTGTAACCGAACGTCCCGCCTCGCCATCAGTTCGCTGCCGCCTTGCTGGCGATCAAACAGCACCAGCACGTCCTCGACCAAACCGCCGGCGGCAGCGATGGCATCTAAAAAGCCGAGCTTGCTGCCGCCGTCAGTGATCAGATCTTCCACTAGCAGCACCCGATCTCCGGTCGAGACCTGACCTTCGACGCGTGAGGCGATACCGTATCCTTTGGCCTTCTTGCGCACATAGGTCATCGGACACGACAGCGCTTGCGCCAGGTAGGCAGCAAATGGGATTCCTGCCGTTTCACCGCCTGCCACCTTGTCGACCGTAATGGCACGACGCTCAATAATCAGGGTCGCGGTGGTGTTGAAGAGTTGCATGAAACCGGGCTCTGAAATCACCCGCCGGCAGTTGACATAGATCGGGCTGGAGTTGCCGGAGGCGAGTCGAAACGGCTCATCAAGACGAACTCGAATCGCCTCGAGCTCCCAGAAGTAGAGCGCAACTGCTTCTCGTAAGCGAGCCAAGATCGGATCGGTCAACAAGCCATCTATCCCGCCTGGGGGGCCGTTCGCCACCACCGCGGAGGAAGTCGATTCCGTCACTGAGAATCTCCTCTAAAATTCTTGAATTGAGCAACCGGTTTTCAAAGGGTATCAAGAAGCCGCCGTCTAACGGTCAGTCCGACGTGTAACACAAGGCTTGTTGCAGACCTACTGTGTTGTTGCAGACCTACTGCGATGTTCCAGACCTACTGTGTTGTAGTTGCAGCCCAACTATGCTGATATGCTATAGTGACACAAGAACACTAGGAATGACGCCAACGAGACGCAACGGAGCTCAGCAGTTCGCCGACTGAGATCTGGCACCGGGGGGAGAAGCATGAGTCAGGGCTACGAAGAATCCTACGAGTATTTCGAAGAGCTTCGAGAGCGGACCCGTGAGGAAGTCAGGCACGGCAACCTCGAAGCTGCCTTGGCACTCTGCGATCAGGCAATCGCTTGGGCGGAATGCCACAAGTGCAAAGACTGGCGCGATCTCGCACACTGTAATCGCAGCAGTATCCTGATCAACCAAGGCCTTGGTTCCGACGTTATCTCCAAGCTCCGGCAAATCCTCCTCGGCAGTTCCAACTCGGAGATCTGTTACCACGCCGCTAACAACATTTCGCGCTTCCACGAGATGCGGCAAGAAGGTGATCGTGGCTTGTTCTATGCACGCCTTTCTCTTGATCACGCCAAGAAGTCTCAGAAGCCCGAACCGATGGCCAGAAGCTACAACCAGCTCGGTCTGTTGTTGGTTCGTGACAGCTACTTCGAGGAAGCTCAAGATTGCTTTAGCCAAGCCCTCAGCCTGCTTCCCACCGAGCCCAGCCACGACGCGACCGTCATTCTGTACAACCTTGGTTACTGCCTTCTCATGGTGGGTAATCCACGTCAGGGCTTCTCCCACCTCTTCTCGAGCTTGCGGATCGCCAAACGCCAGGGCGCTGAGGTATGGGAAATGTACCCGCGGCTAGGCTTGAGCTTCGCATACTTAGAGGTAGATCGTCCCGACCGAGCTGTAATCCATGCTCGACGAGGCCTTATCCTTGCCGAAACAGCTGGTATGCAATGGCAGGTAAAAAACGCACTCTACCTGCTCGGCGAGTCGGAGAAACTCCTCGGCAACGAACTCGCTGCACATCGCCAATTCACACGCCTCCAACAGGAATTTTACCCGGATGATCCGGTTATTCCGGATTTCCTGATGGCGACAGATGTCCGCAAACTCATCAACCTGATGGCATGATCATGCGTTACCCCAAATTTGCAGCCCTTATTTCTGTCACCCTCCTCTTCGTCGGGACAGCTGAGTTGGCAGCCCAAACCTCGGCAGCTCTAGGCCACGATGGGCAACTACAGCGGGTCATTGCCGCCCCTTACGGAGATCTCTTTGCCGAGGACGAAGGCATAGATTCCTCCATACCGGTTCTCGCGTTCGAAACGTCACATCCAGGCGAGGAAATCCAACGCGTTTTGGTCCCTGGAACTGACGATCTCCGAACGGAGATCGAGCCGCAACTCTTTCAGGACCCCAAATACAATATCTCGGTCTTGATGTGGCGCAGCCAGCCGGAAGCCGGACCATCTTTCCTTCACTTTGCCACCTTCGACGGCCTCGAGTGGTCTCCAGTCCACGTCCTTGAAGAAGATGGTGTGCCGTTGGCCATGGCGAATGCACCGCTGATCGCGGAAACTCGCGACGCCTTCGAGCTCGAACTCGAGGAAGGAATGACGCTCCATGCCGAACGTCGAATTCTCCACTTACTGTGGCAAAATGCGGATGAAGTTCCTACGACATACTACGCCCCTCTGAACTTTGTCGAAGGGCACTATCTGGGCTGGCACGGTGTGGTCGCATTGAATACCACCTTGCTACTAGAGCCCACGATGGACGGCGGTAGCGGGGGCGACGAGACCCCTGGCG
>JAJCXO010000086.1 GCA_029263395.1 Acidobacteriota bacterium
CTCTCGAGCTCGAGGTCGACGGCCGGTCGCCGGGCCGAGCTCTCGACCTCGAGCCCGGCGCTCTGGAGCGGGGAGTGGTGATCCGGCTGGGGGAAAGGGTGGCCCTCCTCCTTCATGCCCATCCTGCCGTCCCCCACTCCGCGCTTGCCGCCCTGGGTCTGGTGGGCAGGAGTGCCGCCCTGGACCTCGTCCGGCAGGAGATACTCCGCGCCGCTACGAGCGAAGTCCCTGTCCTGGTCCGTGGCGAGACCGGCACCGGCAAGGAGCTGGTGGCGCGAGCGATCCATGAGCACGGAAGCCGCCGCGGAGGACCCTGGGTGGTGGTGAACATGGCAGCCATTCCAGTCCACCTCGCCGCCGCCGAGTTCTTCGGAGTCGAGCGGGGCGCGTTCACTGGCGCCACGTCCCGCAGAGGAGGCTTCTTCCAGCAGGCCCAGGGCGGCACCCTCTTCCTCGACGAGATCGGCGAAACGCCCCCAGAGGTCCAGACCCTGCTGCTGCGGGCCCTCGAGAGTGGTGAGGTCCAGCGGGTGGGTGCCGCCGCCTCCTCGCAGGTCGACGTCCGCATCGTCTCGGCCACCGACGCCGACCTCGAGGCCAAAGTGTCGAACGGCGAATTCCGGTCCCCCTTGCTGCATCGTCTGGCGGGCTTCGAGATCACCCTGCCGCCCTTGCGGAATCGGCGCGACGATCTCGGTGTGTTGCTCTGCCATTTCCTGGCTGAAGAGCTGCGGGCCGTGGGTGACGCCGCTAGGATGGGTCCGAGGCAACACGGCGAGGAGCCGTGGATCGGCGCGTCCCTGGTGACCGGGTTGGCGGCCTATGATTGGCCGGGCAATGTGCGCGAGCTGCGCAACGTCGCCCGTCGTCTGGTCGTCGCCTACCCCGGCCCCGAGCCCGCCCGTCTCCCGGCCACCTTGCTCCGATCGGAGACGACGATCCCGCAAGCGGAGACCGTGGCGGGATTCGCCATTCATCGTCGTAAGCCATCCGAGATCACCGACGCCGAGATCATGGAAGCCTTGGAAGCCCACTCCTGGGATCGTAAGGCGACGGCCCGAAGCCTGGGCATGGCCCGCAGCTCTCTCTACCTGCGCCTCGAGTTGATGATGGGGGTGAAAAAAGCCGCCGAGCTGAGCCAGCGGGAGATCGAAGACACCTTGAGGAACCATGGCCAGAATCTGCCCGCCGCCGCCGCCGAACTGCGGGTTTCGGTCGCGGCCCTCGAGCAGCGGATGCGGAAGCTCGGCTTCGCCGCTCCTGTCACAGTAGACAGGGCATCGTCCAGTGGGGATCTGGAAGATTGAGTCCGATCATGAACCGCCGACGTCTGTCTCCCAGTCTCCTCATCGGAGCGTATCCCGTTGACCGCAACTTCTGATTCCTCCGGTCGGCAGCTCTCGTGCATCCCCCCGCGGAGGAGTACCTGGCACCTCTTCAACGGCAACACTCCGGCTCCGAAGGCTGAAGCGTGCAGGTGGCATGAGTCCGATAAATCCAGGATTCTTGCAAGGGGTTGATCGTCTTCGTTGGGGTTTGTCGCCTTGCTCTATGAAGACGTCGAGGAAATGCCGAGTCTTGAGGTGGCACGGACGCTGCCGAATAGAGACGCTGCTAGTGAGGACTGGCGCCGCTTGAGCGGTCCGAAGGAAGAACTACGGGGAGTTATGGTTATGGGCAGCCATGGGCAATTGAACGGTGTAGGCGACCGCAACAGGCAAAATCATCTGTTGGGTCTCTCGGGCCTCGCCCTTGGGCTGGCAGCATCGCTGATGCTTGCTGGCCCTGTCGAAGCTCGGAACAAGCAGGAATTCTCTCTCAAGGTCTCGAAGTTGGAGATCGCCGAGGCCAACGCCAGTGCTGAGGGCCCGCTGGGGCCGGAGGACTTTGTGCGGGCTCGACTCGATTATGTGCTCAGCCGTAGAGATCGAGGTGGCAAGCTCGAGATTCGGGCGAAAGTTTGGGCGGTAAAACCGTTCAGCTCAGAGTTTCTACCGATCCAGGTTGTCCCCAACGAGCCGTTCGCCAAGCGTAAGGGCAGCGTCGAAGTCCTCGTCCGCCTGAAGCAGGCTTACGTAGAAGAGAACGTCGCTCATCCGTTGCGGCTCGTCTTCGTGCTGACCCAATGGGAACGTGAGGGCCGATTCAGCATCCTTGCCGCCACTGGGCGGCTCGAGCTCGAGACACAATTACAGCGGATGGCCTGGAACGATCCAGCAAAGATGGAGGAGTTGGTGGCTTCCGGGGAGCCGCTGCCGTTGACCGCAGATGCCGGCATCACACGGCCGGTGCGGATCAAAGGCGAGGAACCCCGCGGATCGGAAGGTGACCTCCTGGCCGGGTGTTTCCGACTCACCGTTGCTGCCGACGGCACGGTGCAGGACGTCGAAACGCTGCACGCGGCGACCGCTGATGCGAGCGTCGATTCGCAACGGGAATTCCGGAGCTGGCGCTTTCAACCCGCCACCTACCAGGGCAAGCCCGTCGCGGTGACCTACCGTTATTGCTTCAATGCCGGTTAGATTCGCTCGGATCCCAAGCTTTTCTCGGCAGCGGGCCAGAATTGTCGAGATAGTGGGAGATTCGGTGGTGGGTCCACGCTGTAGTAGGTGGGATGCGGTATCGTCGAGACTGGTCTGCAACAAACAGGGGTGTATTTCGCGAGCGGATCGGCAGTCGAATCCGAGGCAGTGAACTGCGATATCCGAATGCGGAGACGCCCGGCGCTTCGACCAAGCAGCGAGAGACCGCACTCGAACTGAAGGGAAGGAGACACCATGCATAGAATCTGCGCTGCTTTGGTCGGACTGCTACTGCTGTCCGCCTGCGAGGTGGACGATCCGTCGATCCGACAAGCCACTGCACAACCCACCGTGGCGACGCCGATGCAAGATCTCTTCGTCATGATCTTCGGCCTTTTCGCCATCGTGCCGGTCATAGGATCGGATGGTGAACTCGAGGAGATTCTCGTCCTCTTCGCCCGGGAAGACGGCGGACAGACCGTGGCCAACATTCTCGGATCAACGACCGACGGCGATTTTGGTAAGGAGGAACTAGTGTCGCACTGCCCGACCATCGTCCGCAGTTCCAAGCCTACGACTTCCTGCGACGGACCGCTTTCAGGAGATCTCCTGATCGCCGGCTCCGGCAGCGAGACGACTCTGTCGAGTGAAGGCGCAATCGATCTAACGGAGGTGCTCGGGTCGGCTGAGTTGGCGACGGCGAAGGACAGCTGCACGGGTGAGGTCTTAAAGCCTAAGTGTGGCGCGGCCGCACGAATCCGTCTGCGCGGCGGCTCGGCCCGATCTCTCGACTTCAGGGGGCAGCCACGGACCCTCCTCTCAAACAAGATCGATTTCTCCTTGTTATCAGAGCCCAAGGTCTGGGTAGGTATGCGCTCGCTGCGTAGCACCTCCGTCCACCCACAGACCTTCCCGCATGCAACGATGCTGCTCTTTCACACGACGGTCGCCGAATCGAGCGCCGGCATGCACCCGGCGATTGCGAAGGAATGCAATCGTTTTCGTAAGAAGATCGGAACAGAACCCTTGCAGAGTGACTGCCTCCTCCAAATCCTTGAGAACATCCCGCCGGGGGCCCATTTTCCAGACGTAGGGACCGAGCGCCTGGGCAAAGTTGACCATCACTTCCTCCGCATCTACGACCTGCTCGAGTGGGAGGTGCACGATCGCCCGGTTCCTTTCTTCAAGGCGAAGATCCGCGGGCAGGGCAACCCGCCCGGGGGGCGTTGTGACCACCCAGTGATGGCCCCGACCTTCAGGCCATCGCCATGAGTGTTAATAGCGACGTTCGCGAGGTTCTTGAAGGACGCACGGAAGACACGCAGCGCGTGCCGAAAATCGAACGGAATGGCCGTTACTTCCTCCTTTTCCGGGGCCAGGAAGTGCCCCTGGACTCCGAGTACGAGCACCCCGATCCGCAGGATCCAGAGCGGCTCTCGTCACGATCTGTGCTCGCCCTATTGTCAGCGTTCTCAGAATACTTCGAATTTGAGAACGCTGAAGACGAGAAGGCGTATGTCAGGGAGTTCGAAGAGGATCTATCGCCGCCTGACCCGCGCATTCCGTATACCGTGGATCGCCGTCGGCCCGACGACCCGGTCGTGCACCAGGGATCGCGGTCCACTTGTGTTGCCTTCGCAACCGCCGTCCTGCTCGAGCGGCTCCGCGCCGGGCTCGTATTGTCACCCGAGGCCACCTATTTTCATCTCTCGGCAGACATCCCCAAATGTCCTTCTGACGACTATTCGATCGAGACCGAGCGCGCTCCTTGGGTCCTCCAAACCCAGCGTATCTGCGCGGAACAGGAGATGCCTTATCTCTTACCTGGGGATTTGGAAGATGCCATCGATCAAAACAACTTGCGGCCGTCGCCCGATCCCGAGAGCTGGTTCGGAATCGCTCCAGAGTCGGTTGAGGAGCTGAACCGAGAAGCGGTCCGGAATACGAGAGTGCTCGAGTCAGTGTTGGCGGCGGGCTTGGACATCGTCGTTGCCCTGTCGACCGCATGGGCTGATCAGCAGGCCAATCCCCTCAAGCCGGCTTCGACCGAGAATACCGCCGACCACACGCTGTTGCTCGTCGGCTACGACCGGCATTCGCGGGTCTTCTTCGCCCAGAACAGTTGGGAGAACCAAGCACATCTGAACCTCCACTACAGCTGTGCGCCCGCCCTCTTTCAGTACGGCTTCACGGTCGATTCGCTGCACGAAGTGGGCGGAGAGGCCTACCAATGGCCGCCGCTGCCGGCTCAGTGCGGTCCGTAGCAGACGGGGCGAACCTTTGGGCAATTGCGGGGGCTCTTCTCGGCCTTCTCTTGTGGTCCTCAGGTTGCGATGGTCGGTCGGAGCTGCACGATAGTCGGTCCGTGGAGCCCCGTTTCTCGTTCGAGCCCGTCTGGCGCGGGTGTACCAGAAACGGCCCTTCAGCGCTGGAAGGGCCGAGCTGTGGCGAGCCCGGTTTCGCTCCGCTCGCCAGCGGGCGGCCCGAGACTCCGGCGCAGAAAGCACGCTGGCTGGTGAGATTGTGGGCCCGCGAAGATTCTCTGGACCGCAGTCTCGAGTTCTTCGAGGAGGCCCTGGCGACGCGGCCGGGCGACTCTGCGCTCTGGGCCGATTTTGCAGCTGCCCAGATCCTCGCGGCTCAGCGTTCCCGAGATCCCCGATTCCTATTTCGGGCCTTGGTCTCCGCCAAACGCGCCATCGATTTCGACCCACGGTCCCGAGCCGGACGTTTCAACTATGCGTTGGTGGTCGAGCACCTGTTGCTGCGGGAGCCCGCACGCAAGGCCTGGAGTGAGTATCTGTCGGTGGATTCTCAAAGTGCCTGGGCGGCGGAAGCGCGCGCCCGCATGGAACGTCTCTCCAGACCGACCACGACCGAGGCGTGGTCGGAAGTGCCGGCGACGACGCTGACGGCGTCCGCCGGGCCAGAGTTGGCGTCAACGTATCCCTACCTGATTCGGGAGGCGTTCGAGCGTCAGTGGCTTCCGGCGTGGCTTCGCGGGAGAGCAACTCTGCGGGATTTCTTGCCCCTGGCGCTAGCGATTGAGAGATCTTCGGGCGACCGCTTCCTAACCGCCACCCTGGAGCACGCCTTGGCGGCAGACGGCATGAACCTCGAGAACCTGAAGCGCGGTCTCGAGCTGCTCCAGACGGGGAGGGACGAGCTGAGACAGCGCCAGGCGGTTCGCGCCAAGGGTTTGCTCGAATCGGCGGTTGAACACCTGGGTGCCGCGGACAGCCCCTATCAACTGTTGGCCAAGTTTCGCCTCGCGCGTGCCCATTGGGACCTCAAGGACAGAACACGCACATTGGAGCTCGCTGCCGGGGTCGCTGAGGATGCCGGGTCTCTGGGATTCACCAGCCTGTTCGGTCTGGCGTCGGTCCGATTAGGCCTCGTGCACCTGGAGCAGGGTGCGTTACAGCAGGCTCTCGATCGACTTGAAGATGCGCGGCGGGCATTCGAGGCGACCGGAGAAGCGCGTAATCTGTCGACGACCCTGGCTCTGGTTTCGCTCTGTCAAGCGCGTCTCGAGCGGCCTCTTGAAGCCTGGCGCAGTCGCTATGAGTCGCTGCGGCTCTCTTTCGAGTTCGGTGATCCGGCGCACTTCGCTCATCAAGCGGCGACGGCGGCCCGGGAGGCGTCGCTCGCGGGTTTTCACGCCGCCGCCCTGCCGATCCAGACCGAGGCCCTGAAGCTCGACCTCGAGTCGGGCGACCCGCTGGCGGTGTGTGAGGACTACTGGTACCGGGGCGAGACCTGGCATCGCGCAGGTGACGACCTCGCAGCGCTGCGTGATCTCGACCTTGCCGTGACGTGGGCATCCAAGATCCCTGAATCCAAGACCCGAGAGCACATGCTTGCCGGGATCCAGGTGGCCCGGGGGAGGGCTCTCGGCACCTCGCAGCCGGCAGCGGCGGTCGAGAGCCTGTCGCGTGCGATCTCGTACTACCGAGGCGCGGGATTCACATATCAGATGGGCGAGACACTTCTGGCCCGAGCGGAGGCGGCGCTCAACGCGCACCAGCTGGGGCGAGCCGAGCAGGATCTGGAAGCCGCGATCGCCACTTTCGAAGCGGGTCGTCTGGGGCTCGAAAGCCCAGAGAGCCGAATCCAGTACTTCGAGCGGGCCATCGAGGCTTTCGACGAAATGATCCGGTTCCAGCTGGAAGTGCGTCAGGCATTGGATACCGCTCTCGAGTATGCGGAGCGGGCCAAGGCGCGTGCATTGAGTGAGGCCCTGAACCTGCCCGGCGGTCCCTTGCAGGCCACCACAGGTCGCGGGCAGGCGCTCGGGAACGCGGCTGTGCTCGTCCTGCACTCCCTGGAGGAAAGCACAGTCGCCTGGCTGCGGATCGGCGACCGGATGTGGACCCATACAGTCCGCATCGGGCGTGACGAGCTCGAGGACCAGGTGGAGGCTTTGGTGGCAGCGGTGAGAGCCGGCGGAAGCGTGCGCGTCTCCGATCTCTCCCGGCGTTTGTACGAGCTACTCCTGGCTCCGTTCGATGACTCTCTGGCAGAGCGTCGCACTCTCCTGGTGGTACCACATCGAGCCCTCGGAGCCCTACCCTGGGCAGTTCTTGAAGATGCCGCCGGAGAGCGCCTCGTCGAGCGTCTTTCGGTGGTGGTCGCGCCGAGTCTCGCGGTTGCGGAGTTGCTGTCCCAGGACCTTCCCGCCATCGAGACATGGAGCGTGCTAGCGCTGGGTGCGCCTGCTCACGACGTCAGCCGTTTCCCTCACCTTCCCGCCGTGCCGGCGACCGCCGTCGAAGCCCGAACCGTGAGTGGAATGTGGTCCGGATCCGAGCTTCTGCTGGCGGCCGAGGCCACGCCGTCCGAGCTCCTGAGTCGGTCGTCGAGCCACAATCTCATACATGTTGCAGCGCATGCGATCCAAGAGAAGGGCGAATCCTGGCTCGTTCTCGCTCCTGACGCGGCCCATGGCGCAGGCACTCTTGGCGCACGCGAGATCGCAGGTCTCAAGCTTCCTTCGACCCGTCTTGTCGTTTTGCCGGTCTGTGAATCGGCCCGCGGTACTGCCTACGCGTTGGAAGGCACCATGGCGCTGGCCACGGCGTTTCTCTGGGCCGGAGTCCCCAACGTCGTCGCGACTCTGTGGCCGGTCGAGGATCGTGACACGCTGGCGGTCATGAAGAGCTTTTACGCCGAGCTCCGAGCTGGCAGAGATCCTGGCGAAGCCTTGAGACAGGCTCAGCTGGAGGCCATCCGCAGGGACATGAATCCAGCTACGTGGGCCGCCTTCGAGCTGTTCGGCGCTCTCCCGCAGCGAGGTGCCAGATGAGTCGGTCTCCGTGCCGCGACAGTCTGCAAGGTAGGGAGTCCAACCAGGACATGGAGAATCCTGATAAGCTGTAGTTGTGCTATTTGTCTTGCGGATAAATGGTTGTCCTGATGATCGCTGGCGCTTGCTTGGAGAAGCGTGATGTGCCGGTCTGCGGACATGAGCGGCCCAATCCGCTTCGTGATTCTTGCGACACCGCGAACCGGCAGCAATTGGTTGTGCAGCTTGTTGGACTCACATCCGGAGATCTTGTGTCATCACGAGATCTTCAATCCCGATGGCATTCACTACGCACGCTCCTATCAGCCGGAGGAGCCGCTGGAAGTTGCGACGCTGTCGGACCGCGACCGTGATCCGGAAGCGGTGCTGGCTCGGGTTTGGCAGTGCGATCTCGGGCATCGGGCGGTGGGTTTCAAGCACAATCGAGGGCAGAACGCCACCGTGCTTGCCCGGGTGCTGGAGGATAAGGCGGTGCGCAAGATTGTCTTGCGGCGAGATAACCGAATCCGGACATTCGTGTCGGAGGAGATAGCGCTCCGGACCGGCGAGTGGGAAAGTTATCCCGGGCGTGAAATCGGCGGCGGAGGTCGCAGCCTGGCGGTTGTGGTGGATCAACTGCGCTGGCATGTGCGCGAGAATGCCCGGCACTACGCGGCGATAATGCAAGCCCTCGAGGTGACCGGCCAGCGGGCTCTGGAGCTTAGCTATGAGCGGCTGGCTTTGGCCGAAGAGCGATTGCGGGCCCTACGATTCCTTGGGGTAGACCGTCCAGAGCTGCCACTGCACGGGGCAACCCGCAAGCAGAACCCGGAGGCTTTGCGAACCTTGATCACCAATTTCGAGGAGCTGGCAGCGGAGCTCCAGGGTTCAGATCTCGAGTCCGAGTTGCATGCTCCGGATCCTTAATCTGTGACAGGAGTGATATCGATGAGCAGCGCAATGTTTCCGCCAGATTTGGTCTTCGGACTGCTCGACACCTCGGCGCAGATCGCCGAGCCGCGCCTGGCCGCCAAAGCCCGCAGCCTGACGTTGGCCTGGACCCGATTCAAGTATTTTGGAGTCATTCTGGAGGACACTCGGATCGACGGTATTCTGGAACGAGCCCTCGAGCGGGGGTTTCGTTACTGCCTGATCCAGGCCTACGGTCACCTGCTCGAGGAAGTGTGGATTCCTGACGGCGGAGAGGCGGTGGACCTCGCCGCAGCTCTCAGCCGGTGGCTGCAGAGCACCGAGTTGTTGGTGGCGGGCCATTGGGTCGGCGGTCCGAACCGTGGCTACGGCCTCGATCCGCGGTGTCTACTGGTAGATCTCGAGAGGTACGCTGCGCTTGGCCGGCCAGCCTTCGGCGAGCCTGGTGGACCCACGGTAGCGATGCACGAAGCGGTGTGCCGGTCCGCCGATCACGCCGAGGATGCGCCCCGCCTGGTGCCGGTGG
This sequence comes from Acidobacteriota bacterium, assembly GCA_029263395.1. GTDB lineage: Bacteria > Acidobacteriota > Thermoanaerobaculia > Multivoradales > J023 > JAAELT01. The sequence continues at coordinate 9,263 of JAJCXO010000086.1, forward strand.
CTGGCAGCGAATGCTGGACACCGGCTCTGCCGGGCTGGCGGCTGGTGCAGGCCAGCCTGGCGGCGGGCCTGCCGGTGGTCGGTTTTCCGGCCAGCTTGGCCGGCTGGCTGGTTGATCTGCACCCCGAAGACCCGGTTTGCGCGACGGCGTTTGCGAAACTGTTGGACGGCGGAATCGCCACGTTTGACGTCGATGCTGAGGCTGAGTCTTATCCGTTCGGCCGCAACGAGCAACGGTTCTTGGCCAATATCTGCACCCTGACGCAGAACTTGCAGCGTGGGGTTTTCGTGTGGAACCTCGAGTCTTATGCAGATGTCGAACAGCCACCGCCGGGCTTCGAGGCTCCGGTGACCACGCTCTACAGTGTCGGTGCCGGCCTCAAGCCAAATCGCATCCTACACACCCACGGTGTCGGGCCGGACACCCGGGTAGTGTTCTTCGACTACAGCGCCCAGGAGCTCGAATTCCGCCGGATCTTGCTCGCGTCGTGGGACGGTGAGGATTACCCGAGCTTCCTGCGTCATCTGTTCGCGCGGCTGCCGGCCAGCGAAGCGTATTATTGCTTGTGGGACAAGATGACGCCGGACACCGTGAGCTGGGACGCGATCGAACAGCGCTGGCGCCAAGAACAGACGCGTTGGGGGGGCGCCGAAGCGCTGGCGGGCCACTGGCAGGGTTATCGTCCGCTCGCACACCAGTTCATCCATTGCAACTTGCTGGACAAACCGGCTGCCTTGCTGCGCACGCTCGAAGACGCGCCGGGGGCGGTGATCTGGTGGAGCAACGCATTTTTCTCGATCTATAGCAATTGGTTCTACACTACGGAGGAACGGCAGCAGTTGTACCGAGGCTGGATCGAGGCCCTGGCCGCCCGGGCGCCGCGCCTTTTCCTTTACGGCTCGGATTCCAACAACATCAGTGTCAACTGTGTGCAGGCCGGGGAATACTGGCAATGGTACCGCGAGCACGGTGGCGACGAACTCGAGCCCGGCAAGAACCACCACCACGAGCTGCGTTTCTGAGGCTGTTCATCGGGTTCGTTGCGCGGCCGCTCAGCTCGTCGGCAAGTACTCGACGACCTGTACGGGCAGGCCATCAGCGTCGCGAACGAAGAAGTCGATACCGCCCCAGTCGTGGTGGGTGAGGTCCTTCGAAAGGGGTACCGATAGCCTTTGCATGTGGCGATGGGCGGCCTGGATGTCCGGAGTCTCGAAGCTCAGCACCACGGGTTGGCCGGCACGCGGCGAGCCCTCGAGCGCTGGCCGCGGCTCCGGCGGCTCGGCGCCTGCCCGCAGCATGAGCAGTGGTTGGCCGCCTGCCTGCCTCAGAACCGGCTTTGGCGTCCTGGGATCGGACCGCATCTGCAGAATCTCACGGTAGAAGCGCTCCTGCCCGGTGAGATCGTGGGCGGCGAGCTCTACCCACCCAATCCGGGGGTGTGCGGCTTGCTCGACTGCTGGCGTCTCCGAAGCCTGCGCGAGGCTCCAGCGAATGTTTTCGGGAGCGATCAACTCACGGGACGGACCGCCGACGGCACTCTGCTCGGTAGTCGCCGCAAACTGTGCACCTCGCTGTTGCAGCCGTTTTGTGGCACTTGCGAAATCCGGTACCACAATCGCCGGCCGTACCGCCTGACCACGGCCCCAAGCGAGATCATCTCGCGCTGGTGAGGCACCGCCGAACAGCTCGAAGGTCATTCCGGTCGTCTCCAGGTAGGCCCAATCGGGCTTCTGGTGGCGGATTTCGAGGCCCAGAATCTGATGATAAAATCGCAGCGAAGCAGCAAAATCACAAACTCGTACAGCAATGAAGTTGAGCTCGAAGAGCCGCGCTTTCTCGGTTGCCACGGGGATCAAGAACCCTGAGGTGTGGATCCTGGCTCGGAGCGCAGCATATGTCCGAGCTTGTCGCGCTTAGTTCGCAGGTACGGGCCGTTGTCGGGCGTGAGATGGACGAGGAGCGGAACGCGTTCCACAATTTTTAGGCCATGCTTGCGCAACTGCGACATTTTGTTGGGATTGTTGGTGAGCAGCCGCAGCTTGCTGGCTTGCAGGTCGGCCAACATCTGGCCCGCCACGGCGTAGTCCCGCAAGTCGGCAGGAAATCCCAGGTGCTCGTTCGCCTGCACCGTATCGAGTCCACCATCTTGCAAGGCGTAGGCGCGGATCTTGTTGAAGAGACCGATGCCGCGGCCTTCCTGACGCAAGTAGAGCAAAATACCCCGTCCGGCTTCGGCGATCTGCCGGAGAGCGGCATCTAGCTGAGCGCCGCAGTCGCAGCGCTGCGAGCCCAGGACGTCGCCGGTCAAGCATTCGGAGTGTACTCGCACAAGCACTGGATCGTCGCCGCCGAGGACCCCTTTGATCATTCCCAAGTGCTGGGCGCCAGTAGCCCGATCTTCGTAGGCCCGGACCTGAAATTTGCCGTAGCGAGTTGGCAACCGAGCATCATCTGAAATCCGCAAGCGGCTGGCCGTGTTGCGATCGTGGCGTAACTCGACTTCTTTTGCTGTCCGGTTGTCGGCGTTCGGTGTCGTTGAACCCTGGCGAGCTTTCACCTTTGCCTCCTGGATCGATGATGAATGTTTCGTCGCCTGCCTGCATCGTCCAATTCATCGAAGTATATGGAATAGTCAAGTGGTTTTGTACTATTATTTAGCTGTATTGGTCTTTTTCTCGTTAGAAGCACCAACAACCTCTAAGGCGGTGATCGGGTGGCTTCAGTAGCGCAGACCTTTGTCCATATCAATTTCGCTCTCGATGGCCGCGGCCGAATGGCGAGCGATGGTGGCGGTAGTTTGGCCATCTCCACCGCCGAGGATTGGCGGCGGGTTCATCAGCTGCGCGAGTCGTATGACGCGATTGGGGTGGGCGCCCGCACCTGGCGCAACGATCATCCGCGTCTCGACGTACGCCGCGAACACCTAGGCCGCGAGCCTCGTCGGCTGCCGGTGCGAGTGATCTTTGGTGGTCAGCAAGCGTGTCCGATTACGCCGTGCCACCAGCAAACCTATCTCATCGGCAGCCAACCGCCAGAGGCTGCGGATGTGATTTTTTTGGAGACCTCGGGCTATGGGTTGGAGAGACCTCTGCAGAAACTGCGCGAGCGCCGGGTGCGGTCGATGCTGGTCGAGGGTGGTCCAACCCTGATCCGTTCGTTCATCGGCCAGGATTGCTGCGACCGTCTCACCGTATTCGTGCGTACGAGCCTGTCGCCAGCGGCTCGGCGGTTGCTGCGGGAGCTATTGCCGGAAGCACCCCGTCCGAGTTCTCAAGCCTTTGGGGGCGGCATCCTGCTGTCCTGGCCCGACGACAGTCGACCGACGAGCGAGCCTCCGAGATGAGCACCGGGCGCGCTCGACGGAACCAAACACCATTTCGTCGTCCTTCACGATGTAATGAAGACCCAGCAAGGAGATTGAGCTATGACGATTGACGCCAGTGTCCAGACGTTACAGGGAGATCCCAAGACGCAGCACACCGGGCCGTTCGTGCGGCACCGGGGACCGGTAACGTGTGTGGTCGGAATACCGGGGCGCCGGGCGGCGGTCGCTTCGGGCTACGACTCGGCAGTGAGTTATATTGACTTAGAAGCCCGCACCATCGAGTTGATGGGGTACCACGACCATCTCGCAAATTCGATCACCGCCGATGCCGAAGGCAACCGGGCAGCCTCGTGCTCTTCGGACTATACGATCTACTTGTGGGACCTCGAGCGACGTTGTCTGGAACGTCCGCTGCTCGGCCACTGGGATGATGTCGAAAGTTTTGCTTTCGTCGACCATAACACCGGTGTCTCGGCTTCCCGCGACTGCCGGATTTTTGTCTGGGACCTGATGACTGGGGCTGTGCGGCGGATCATCGACAAGCATGAAAAGGACGTGCTTTCGGTGGAGGTCGCGGACGGCAAGATCTACTCCTCGGGAGACGATATGACTCTGCGCCAGTGGGATCTCGCCACCGGCGAGCTGCTGCGTACTTGGGGCCCCTTCGAGCAGGAGACCGACACCTGTGCCATCGATCGTTTGCACGGTAGAGTGATTCTGGGCGCCGATGACGGCTACATCCGCATTTTCGACAACCGCTCCGGCGAGGCGGTGCGGGAGATCGAAGCTCACGCCTCCGGCATCAAGAAGGTTGCCGTCTCGCCGGTGACGGGCGACATCCTGTCTGCGGCATACGACCAGCGCATCCTGATCTGGGGCGCTGAGAGTCTCACCATCGATGTCGAGTTGGAGCGGCGTCCGGCGACCTGGGAGCGCTCTCTCAACTGGTCTCCCGACGGCCGCCAAATACTTGCCGGCACGTTCGACGGCACGGTGCTGGTGTGGGATGCCGCCAGCGGTCGCTGTCTGGACGAGATTGGCGTCGATCAGGCGGTGCCGGGTAACGCGTGCCTGAACGATCTAGCGGCCAATGCCACCGGCGACGTCGTCTTGGTGAGCGATGACGGCTGCTTGCGTCTGGCGAGCCTCGAGCCCGGGCATGCAGCCCTGCGCGGGACTCTCGAGCCCTCGTCGGGGCGGGTGTTGATGAACGCGGTGGCCAGGAACGACCGCCGCGGACTGGTGGTGGCCGGTGCCCATGACCAGAAGGTCCACCTCTTCCACTTGGGTGACGATGGTTTGAGTGACGAAACGGTTGTGCGGCTCGACGAGGGGCCGATCAACTGTATTCGGTTTGCGAACCATCCGGGGTATGAGGACAACTTCTTCGTCGCTTGTTATAGCGGCGCCATCGTGCGGATGTCCGCGGCGGGGGAGGTCCTGGCCAAACTGCGTCTGCAAGACGGGGCGGTCAAGGCGCTCCGCATCCACCCTCATCAGCCTCTTGGAGTGAGCTGCAGCGCCGATGGTGAGGCCCTCGCTTGGACCCTCGAGGGCGAGGTGACGGCGCGGTACCACGGCCATATCGCGATCGCCGATGATATCGATATCGATCCTACCGGTGAGCGTGTTGCCACGGTATCGCGCGACTTCACTCTCAAAGTCTACGAGCTTGCAACCGGCCGGCTGTTGGATTCGCTGTCTCTCGGCCATCGATCCCCAAAATCGATGCTTTTCTGGGACCACGACACGGTGTTGGTCGGCAATTACTGGGGTGAGCTCTATCGCTTCGACCTGGCGAGTGGCACGGTGCGGCATTTGTGGATTGCCGCAAATGGTCTGAGCGCTCTGGCGCGCAGCGGCGAGCACGTGATGGCGACCTCCTACGACGGCAGCATCTACCTGGTACGCCCCAACGATCTCGAAGTACAAAACAGCCTGACCGTGATGGTCCAGAAGGTGGAAAAATGCTCGGCCGCCGCCGAGCTCCAGCTGATGTGAGAGCGCCGGGCGCCGGGATCTCAGTCGTAGACCCAATCCGGCGTAAACCCCTTTTCGATACCTTCAAGATAGAACCGATGGGGCTGGCGCTTGCGGACCAGGCCGAGTAGAAAGTCGGTCTCATCAGTGCTGAGGCCGGGGTGGAAAAAATCGAACAAGAGCACGTAGCGGGGCTCGGCGCTGTCGTTCCAGGCGGTGTGGAAGAAAGAATCGTCGAACACTACACCGCGTCCCTCCTGTAGCGTGATGTCATGCTCCGCGATCCGCAACCCACAACCTGTGGGGACTTTGAGTGGTAGGTGGCAACGCAGCTTGGTGTTGGTGATTCCGCAGTGGGTGGCCAGTCGTGTCTTGGGACCCAAGGCCGAGAATAGAGCGGTACCAAATTCGGTGACCCCGGGGATCGAGGTCAGCAACTCAGAGGTCCGTGGGCACAAATCGCAGGCCTGGTTGACCCGGTGGCCGAAGATCCACAAATAGCAGGCCGCCCAGGCGCCCCGATCGGTATAGTCTTTGTAAACTTGCACGAATCCCTCGCGTCGTTGCCGGAGCCTGTCGAGCTCGGCCACCACCTCTGGCCAAGCAGCCTCCAGGCGGGTCACCCATTCGAACTCTTTGGGGTCGTGGAGTACGCGGCTGTCGAGGCCGGGGTAGAAGAAACTCGGTCGCTGCTGGGGCAACTGTGAGACGAGCGGGAACTCGCCCTCGTTGCCTGCGGCATTAAATTCTTGCATCGCTTTCTTGTAGGCTTCGAGGCGAATCACAAGTGACTCCTTTCACGTCGATTTGTGTCGCGATGGCGCGGATGGGTCGGGTGTATCCCTGTCAAGGTAGGAAACCAGCGAGAAGATCTCACCGAATACAGGATAGAGGTCTGCCGGCAGGCCCTGGCGCAGGCGGCGTATGGCGATCTGGAGTGCCGTATCGCCCCGTTTGCCGGGGAGTGGCCAAGCTAGGCGAAGGTGGTTGAGCCCAGGGCGCAGCAAAGAGCGCTCGATGTGGAGCTCATACTGCTGCCAGTGATCCAGCGCTGCCAGCTCGCCGACGCGCAGGTCGTTTACCGTGACGGCGACCTGTCCGCGTCGGCGCGCCGCGGCGCGCCGGGCGCCACGTCGCAGGGTGGGCGCGAGCCGGAGGGCGCGTTGTCCGTCGCGCACCCGGGGGGAGGTCGACTCCGGGTGCAAGGCACGAAACAAGGAGGACTCGGGCGGTACTTTGTAGGGCCGCTGGCCGCCAACATAGGTTCGGTAAAACGGCGCCGCGAGATCAACCCCAGCGGCTCGTGGCTGATGGTGATCGATCAGCCAGCGGTCGAGCGCGCGGGTCACCGACTGACCGCTCGCTGCAAGTGCTGCGCTGAGTGCCGAAAGAATGTCAGCACCGAGCTCCCACGCCACCCAGGTACCTGGAACCAGGCCATAGGGCGATTCTGGTTGGTGGGCACGATCGGCACTCATGAAACCGCGCCCCGGGGCCAGCCGAGAATGCAGTAGGTCGATCATCGACTCGCCGATCCCCGGCTCCGCCGAGAGGGCGGCTCGGAACAAGGCTTCGGCGGTGCCGCTGCCGTTGCCCATTTGGAGGTTGTAGAGACCGGCGTAGAGCTTGGCCAGAGCGTCGACCTTCGGCGCAACAGTCGGCGGAGGTGTCGCGGCGACGATCTGCTGCCAGTCCGGCGGCTGCGGCATGTCTGTCGCAGGTAGCAGGTGGAGCACGGCGGCGGCGGCCGCCGCCGTGGCGATCCACATGCCCTCTATCGTCAGGTGGGAGTGGTCCAGAAAAAGCCGGCCGTCGGACAGCGGCGAGCCGGTGTGGTGGGCAAACACTGTCGGCAAGTCGACACAGCCGAAGCCGTGTTGGCGGCAGGCGTCGCGCAGCGTCTCGAGCACCGGCGAAGGTACGGCCGAAGGGCGGCGAAAGATCGAATCCCAAGTTGCGGCATCAACCTCGGCGCGCCGTGCTCGGCTAGCCCCGTCTGCGTCGCCGGCCTGTTCCAGGGCGCGTGCCAAGAGGCTGTGAGAAGTTGCGCAAGCGCCGTCGTCGAGGGCGATCATGCGCCGCGCGCTGGTTGCCGCGCGACCGGCTTCACCACGCTCGAGGTGGGCGGTCGCGCGTTGGTGGGCGCGCCACCAGCGCGCGCAGTGGTTACCGGGCAACCAGTAGACCGGCTGAGAGGCCTCGATGCCGGTGAGATTGACTTCGGGTACCATCCAAACCACCCGCACCGACCCTTCGGCGGCGATTGTCGCCAGCCGATCGAGGGCAGCAGCGGCGCGCTGCTCGAGCTCTTGGTGAACGGCGTCTCGTAACCCTGCCACCCCGGCTTCTTCGATCACTGCCGCTCGATACCGAAAGTCCGCCAGCCGGTGCTCTGCGTACCGGTCGAGGCGCGGGCCGAGGGTGGTCCACAGCCAGTTGTTGCCAGCGAAGAGCAGCAGCAGGTGCGGCTTCATGGCTAGGCAGGCGGCCGCCGTCGCCAACAGCTCGTCGAGGGTCAAGGCCGGCCGGGTCAGGTCCACCACCTCGTAACACCCCAGGGTAGTGGTGGCCGCCAGCTGGCTTTCGAGTAGCTTAGCCGGCGTCACGTCTGGCAGATAGAAGTAGCCCGCCGCGGCCGACTCGCCGAGCAAGCAGATCCGGTGCGGGGGTGGGTCGGTGGCGGGCCGCAATACGCGACTGTCGGCATGCACGAAAACTTGCCCGCCATCGACCTCCGTCGGTTGCCAATCGAGGATCGCTTGCGCTGCCCGCGGTTCGGGGATCCCTGGTTGGTTCGCCGGATGCTGACTTGCTGGCGGGGTAGTACGGTCAGCGAACAGATCGGGGTCCTGCAGCAGGCGAGCGGTCTCGAATCCGTCGCGAGTAGTCAGTAGCTCGCCGAGGGTGTCGCAGAGCTTGCGTGAGGGATGGGTGCGGTGGCTCATGGCGGGCGTCGATCGTGGTCAGAGAAAAGTGTAGACATGCTCGTTGATTCCCGTGTGTCGGCGCTGGGCGTCCAACCGCGGCTGCTCCACGGTTTCGATGTGGTGGATCCAATGCTCGGGGACAGCGGACCGGTCGATCAGGAAGTCGCCGAGGGCCAAGCTTTCGATGCCCGAGCTGGCGAGGCACAACAGAGCGTCGACCGGGGTGGCGACGATTGGCTCGCCGCGTACATTGAACGAGGTGTTGACCAACACTGGGCAGCCGGTGCGGGCGTCGAAGGCGTCGAGTAGTGCGGCGTAGCGAGGACAGAAGCGCCGGTCGACGGTCTGCGGCCGAGCCGAGCCGTCGACATGGGTGATCGCCGGCAAATCGAGCGGTGAACGGACCTGGCAGACTTCGAGCATAAACGGCGAGTCGTGAGGCAAATCGAAATGTTCGGCGGCGCGTTCGCGCAGCACGCTGGGTGCAAAGGGACGGAAATTCTCACGTTTCTTGACCAGTTGATTCAGTCGTTGACGGATCTCTGGATTGCGTGGGTCGGCCAGGATGCTGCGTGCCCCCAAGGCGCGCGGTCCAAATTCCATCCGGCCCTGGAACCAGGCCACCACTCGTCCGGCAGCAAGGCGGTCGACCACTGCCTCGAGTAGCTCTGGGGTGCGGCCCGAGAAGTCTTCCGCCGTTATACCGGTGGCGGCCAGCAGTCGGGCGATTTCGGCGTGGCCGAATTCTGGCCCGAGATAGACGTGGCGCATGGCTTCCTTGCTGGGTCGTGCACCGGCGTGGCGGGCGTAAGCGAGCGCTGCCGCCCCCAGGCAGCCACCGGCATCCCCCGCCGCCGGCTGCACAAACAGGCGCTCGAAGGGTCCGTGTCGCAGAATATGGCCATTGGCTACGCAGTTGAGGGCAACGCCACCGGCCATCACCAGATTGGGGCTGGTCGTTTGGTTGGCGAGGTAACGCACCTTGCGCAGAAGGACCTCCTCGAGCAGGCGTTGCAGGCTGCAAGCCAGGTCGCGGTGAAAGGAGGTGAGCTCGCTCTCCGGCGGTCGCGGTGGCTCGCCCAGCAACTCGTTGAGGGCGGCGGTGTACATGCGGTCCTGACGGCTGAAATCGAAGTAGGTGAGGTCCAGGGTGTACTGGCCGCGAGGGCTGTCGCGGAGCAGTTGGCGCAGCTTTGCGAGGTGCTGTGGCTGACCGTAAGGAGCGAGTCCCATAACTTTGTACTCGCCGCCGTTGACACGAAATCCGAGATAGTTGGTGAGGGTGCTGTAGAGCAGGCCCAGCGAATGCGGGAAGCAAACCTCTTCGAACAGCTCGATCTGGTGCCCGTGCCCACGGCCATAGGTGGTGGTAGCCCACTCGCCGACGCCGTCGACGGTGAGAATCGCCGCGTCTTCGAAACCGGAGTAGAGGAAGCTGCTGGCGGCGTGGGAGAGGTGGTGGTCAAAACACTCTATGGACCCTTCGTAACCCAATCGCTCGCGGATTTCGCGCTCGGCGCGACGGCCGTCTAGCCACGGCTGGTCCACAATGTTGGTGCTCTTGGCGGCCCACAGCTGGCGGCCGAGTTTTTTGGCTGGCGATTCGTAGTAGGCCACAGCGTCGAGATCAGCAATCGTAAGACCACCAGCGCTCAGGCAATAGCGGAAGGCATTGACCGGCAGTCTGGAATCGTGCTTGAGGCGACTGAAACGCTCCTCGGCGGCGGCGGCGATGAGCTCGCCATTACGTAGCAAGCAGCACGACGACTCATGATAGCCGGCGGAGATCCCTACGATGTTCATGGCTCATCTCCAGAGTTAGCGGCGCGCAGCAAGGCAGTGAGCCGCTCGGCGAGAACTTTGACATGCGGGGCACGCAGCAGGTCGAAGTGGTCGCCGGGAACGGTTGCAACATCCACCGTGCCAGCCAGCTCGCTCCAGCCCAAGGTTGGGTCGGCGGGCACGGGCTGGCCAGCCGCGCGCAGTAAGCTGAGCCGGCCAGGCCAAGGCTGCGGCCGGTAGCGGTGCATGGCCTTTAAGTTGTTGCGGAACAAACGGTAGAGGTGGCGCAGCCGTTCGCTGCTGATTTCTGGTCCGAGCAGCGGCCGGGCGGCGCGATGGATATGGAGAAGCGCAGCAGTTGACGGTAGCTGACCAAGAGCCGACCACGACATCCCAAGTTCATCTTCGGATAGTCCCAGGTCACGCGCGAAGTGCACCAGGCCACGGGCTTCGGCGGGTTCAACCAGCTTGCCGGCCAGTGGTCGGTAGGTGTCGATCAACACCAGCAGCGCCACCTGTTCGCCATTTGCAGTGAGCTGCTGCGCCATCTCATAGGCCACTGCTCCGCCCATCGACCATCCCCCGAGGTGTATCGGCCCGGCGGTTTGCACCGTGCGCAGGGCACGGAGATACAGCGCGGCCATTTGCGGGATCTCGCGCTGGAAGTTTCCGCTGCCGTCGGTGCCGCTGGCCTGCAGGCCGTAGAACGGCTGTTCTGCGTCCAGGTGCTGGGCGAGCGCGGCATAACACAGCACCTGGCCGCCCCCGGGGTGGATACAAAAGAATGGCGGCCGGCGCCCTTGCGTCCGGATGGCTACAAGTGGCGCCATAGCCTGGGCTGCAGGCTCGGCGAGGAGGGCGGCGAGACGCTCGATGGTGGGTGCCTGGAACAGGCTGGCGAGGGGCAGCTCGATCCCTAGACGGTGATAAATGCGAGCGACGAGGCGAACTGCCAGCAGAGAGTGGCCGCCGAGAGCGAAAAAATCGTCCCGCACGCCCAGCGAGTCGACCTCGAGTAGCTCACGCCAGATCTCAGCCAGGGTCGTCTCGAGGGACCCGCGTGGCGCCACCGGCTTAGTGTCGCGTGCTGCCCCGGGCGCCGGCAAGGCGCGCCGGTCGACCTTGCCGCTGGCGGTGAGCGGCAGGCGCTCGAGTAGTACCAGCGCTGCGGGTACCATGTTTGCCGGCAGGCGTTCCTGCAGCCAACTGCGTAGCATCGCGGTCCAGGCCTCGCTGTCCGCGGGCTGGGGCGTCCGCCCAGGCCCCAATTGCGCGTCCGGCATCGAGTTTGTCGCCACGACATAGGCGACTAGGCGGCGTCCCGACGCGGTCTCGGGAGCGGTCACTACCGCCTCGGCGACCATCGGATGAGCCGCGAGAGTGCTCTCGATCTCCCCGGGTTCGATCCGGTAGCCGCTCACCTTGACCTGTTGATCAACCCGTCCGAGGAACTCTAGGGTACCGTCGCCGACGTAGCGTGCCACGTCACCGCTGCGGTACAGGCGGGCTCCGGCAGTTTCGGTAGTCGGATCGGGTACAAAACGTTCGGCGGTCAAGGCCGGGCGCCGGAGGTAGCCCCGCGCCAGGGAGCCGCCGGCAATCATCAGCTCGCCGGGAACTCCGATCGGCAGCGTGGCAAGCTGGTGGTCGAGGACGAGCAGGCGGACCCTGGCCACCGGCATGCCGATCGGCGGCGCGGATTGCCAGCTCGATGGGGCGCCGGTGAGCGCAAAGGCACTAACTACGTGGCTCTCAGTGGGGCCGTACTGGTTGTCGAGGGTGGCCTGTAGACGGTTGAAGAGCGCTCGAACCGAGGTTGTGACCCGCAGGGCCTCGCCAGCGGTGATCACTTCGCGCAGGCCATCCGGCGCCTGACCGAGGCTCGCCGCCTCCGCCAGCTGCTGCAGCGCAATGAACGGTAGGAACAAACGCTCTACCCGTCGGCGGGCGAGAAAGCGAGCCAGGCTCGGGGCGTCGCGTCGCATACCTTCCGGCACCATTACCAGGGCCCCACCACAGCTCCAGGTGGCGAAGAGCTCCTGGAAAGAAACATCGAAGCCGATGGCAGCGAGTTGCGCGGTACGGGCGTCGGGTCGCGGCGAACGATCCCGTTGCCAGCGCATCAGACTCCCCAGCGGGCCGTGGGCCATGGCGACCCCTTTGGGTCGGCCGGTGGAGCCCGAGGTGTAGAGCACGTAAGCCAGACTTGCGGGATCGGCAGTCGGCGGGAGAACTTCTTCCGGTGCGCGGTCAACGCGCTCGAGTGGCACGTCCTCTAGCATCACCAGCGGTGTGCCCAGGTCGACCAGTCGGCGCGTCAGTCGACGCTGGGTGAGCAGCAGCGGTGCGCCGGTGTCGGCCAGCACAAACGCCAGTCGGCGGCGCGGGTGGTTGGGGTCGAGCGGGACGCAGACGCCACCCGCCCGCAGAATGCCGAGCACTGCAATCCCGAGGTCGAGATCGCGTTCCACCGCCAGCGCCACCGGCGTCTCGGGCCCGACGCCGAGGCTCCGCAGGTGGCGCGCCAGTCGGGCCGAGCGATGCGCCAGCCGTTGATACGTGAGGTGCTGCTGGCCCGCTACCATAGCTACGGCGTCGGGAGTGCGTGCGGCCTGGGCCGTGACCATTTGGTGCAGGCCACGTTCCGGCGGTTGGCTGGTCAGCGGTTGGGCGTTCCACTCGACCACTATCTGGTGCCGTTCGACGGCGGCCAGCAGCGGCAGCTCCGACAGCCGTCGTTCGGGAGTGGCGAGCATCTCCCCCAGAAAGCGTGTGTAGTGACCGGCCAAGCGCGCAATGGTGGTACGGTCGAACAGGTCGGTGCTGTAGATCCACAAACCTCGCCAGCCTCGGTCGGTGGGCCAGAAATGGGTCTCGAGATCAAACCGCACTCGCCGAATCGCGGTCGGCTGCGGAGTGGCGTCGAGACCCGGCAGGCGGGTCGTCGACCGCGCTGCGCCCTGTACGACAAACAGCATCTGGACCAGCGGGTGTCGGCTCAGGTCGCGGTCCGGTGACAGCTTGTCGACCAGCTGTTCGAACGGCAAATCCTGGTGGGTAAACGCCTCGAGGGTGAGCTGCCGTACCCTTTGCAAGAGCTCGCGGCCGCTGGCGTCTCCGGTGAGATCGCCGCGCAACACCAACATGTTGACGAAGAAGCCGATCAAGTCTTCGACTTCTTCGCGATTGCGGTTGGCGATCGGTGAGCCCACCACCACCTCGGGTCGACCGGTGAGGCGGCCTAACAGGGCAAATAGAGCAGTGAGTAGGACCATGTAGGCTGACACGCCATGGCGGATGCAGAAAGTTGCCAGGGCGTCGTCGATCGCGGCCGACAGTTGACTGTGCCAAGCTCCGCCGCGATAGCTCTGGAGCGCGGGTCGCGAGCGGTCGGAGGGGAGCTCGAGGCGTGGCAGATCGGCGAGGTGACGCAGCCAATAGTCGAGCTGCCGGGCGTGTAGCGCCGCCACCTCAGCACCACGCTGCCAGTGAGCGAAGTCGGCGTACTGGACGGTGATCTCGGGTAGCGGCGAGGGCTGTCCGGCGGTAAAGGCGGAGTAGAGCGCGGCGAGCTCGCGCTCGAACAGTTCCTGTGACCAGCCGTCTGAGGCGATGTGATGGAGGTTGCACAGCAGCAAGTGTCGGAGGCTACCTAGCCGCACCAGCGCTAGCCGCAACGGACTGTCGCGGAGGTCGAATGGGCGCTCAGCGTCTCGCTCGGCGAGGCGTTGTGATTCGGTCCGTCGATGGTCCTCGGCCAACCGTTCGAGATCGATCCGGGGCAGCGGTGGGGCGGTGGCGGCAGCAATCACCTGCACCGGCCGCGACCCGCGATCCTCGAAAGTGGTCCGCAAGGTTTCGTGGCGGCGCACGATCTCGGCCAGGGCACGCTCCAGTGCTGGCACTACCAGGGGACCTTGTACCCGCAGCGAGGTGGGCATGTTGTAGGCTGGGCTCCAGGGCTCGAGCAGACTGAGGAACCATAGCCGCTGCTGGGCAAAGGACAGCGGCTGCTCGCGGTGGCGCGGCACCGGTACGATCGGTGGCAACGCCTCTGCAGTGAGCGCCTCTTCGTTCAATGTGCTTGGGTGTACCTTGTGTTGCAGGGCGGCGCTTACCCGCTCCCCGAACTGGGCGACAGTGGGGTGGTCGAAGAAGTCTTGCAGCGCCAGCTCGACGCCGAACAGCCGCCGCAGTCGCGAAACGATGCGGGTGGCAAGTAGTGAGTGGCCGCCGAGTTCGAAGAAGTCGTCATGGACGCCCACCGCCCGCCCGCCGAGCAAGGCAGACCATATACCCGCCAGCATTTCTTCCACTGGCGAGCGTGGCGCCACCATGTGTTCCGCGACTTTGTGTCGAGCCGCGGCAGGGAGCGACAACGCCTTGCGATCGAGTTTTCCGCTGGGGTTGAGCGGCATCGCAGCGAGGGGCTCGAAGACCGCTGGCACCATGTGGCCCGGCAGCCGTTCGCCAAGCCAGGGCCGTAGCTCGCTGGCGGCCGGCACGGCTGGCACGCCCCGTCGCGGCACGACAAAGGCAATCAGTTGGGGATCGTCCGGCGCCAACCAGTTGGCTACCACCGCGGCTTCGCGTAATGCCGGGTGGCTCGCCAGGATGGCCTCGATCTCGCCCGGCTCCACCCTTTGGCCCCGGATCTTGAGCTGGTGATCGAGACGACCGAGAAACAGTACGCTGCTGTCGGTTCGGTAGCACACCCGGTCGCTGGTGCGGTAGAGCCGGCCGCCGGGCTTGCGGGCAGCGGTGCTAGGGTCCGGCACAAAACGTTCGGCGGTGAGAGCCGGCCGACCGAGATAGCCCCGGGCAAGGGCGACGCCGCTGATCATGAGCTCTCCCGGCATTCCGGCGGGCAACGGCCGACCGTTGGAATCGTGTATTTGTAGCCGCAGGTTGGCGATCGGCCGACCGATTGGCACAGGTTGTCCCAGTGCGCTGGCGCCGCGCTGGCAGTGCCAGGCGGTCACGCCGACGGCGGCTTCGGTTGGCCCATAGAGGTTATAGAGCTCGGCGCTACAGTAGGCGAAGAAGCTCTCCTGGAGCTCAGCAGACAGTGCTTCGCCGCTCGCAACTACCAGCCGCAACGAGTCGCAGCGCTCGATCTCAGGCTCTTCTAGGAAAGCGCGCAGCATTGAGGGCACAAAGTGCAACGTCGTGATGCCGTGCTCGACGATCATGCGTTGCAGGTAGGCCGGGTCGCGGTGACCCTCTGGGCGGGCAGATACCAGGCGGGCGCCGGCGGAAAGCGGCCAGAAGATCTCCCAAACCGACACATCGAAGCCGATTGGGGTTTTCTGAAGCACGCGGTCTTCGGGTGTCAGCTTCAAGGTATCCTGCATCCACAGCAGGCGATTGATGATCGCCCTGTGAGTGTTGACGGCACCCTTTGGCTGGCCGGTAGAGCCCGATGTGTAGTAGATGTAGGCGGCGGTCCTCGGGTCGCCGTAGGGTGATGGCCCGGGCTCGGCTGTCGCTGGCAGCGGCGGCTCGACCTGTAGCACCCGCATACCGGAGGTCACGAGGCCGAGTCGTTGCGCCAGGTCGCCGTGAGTGAGCAGCAGAGAGACGGCCGAGTCCCTTAACATGAACGCAAGGCGGTGCCGTGGGTAGGATGGTTCGAGCGGCAGGTACGCTGCGCCGGTCCGCAGGATGGCCAGGAGTGCCACAATCAACTCGAGGGAGCGCTCCAAGCAGACGGCGACTAGACTCTCTGGGCCCGCTGCGTGGCGTTGTAGTCGGCGGCTGAGGGCGGTAGCTCGACGCTCTAAGTCGCCGAAGCTGAGGTGGGCGTCGCCGCAGGTTACCGCCACTGCCTCCGGGGTGCGCGCTATCTGCCTGGCAACCAGCTCGAACAGGGTGGCCGGCGGCTGAAAGTTGGCGCCATAGTCGTTCCACTCGACCAGGGTTTGGTGGCGCTCGGCCCGGTCGAGGATCGGCAGCTCTTGGGGCCGGCCGCCAACGTCGGCCGCCAAGCCACGCAAAAGAGTTGCGAACTGGCGCAGCAGCCGCGCCGGTGCGGTGGTATCGAAACGTTCAGCATCACACTTGGCCGCGAGGGTCAGCCGGCGCCCTGGCGCCACCATCAGGCTGAGCGGGAAGCTGGTTTCGTGGTGGGTTTCAGATTTGCTGATCTCGAGCCCGTCGAGCGGTGCGCCACTGCGTTGCAGTGGGTAATTCTCAAACACCAGTAGGCTCTCGAACAACGGCCGATCTCGCGGCAGATCGCTCCAGCCCTGGATGCTCGATAGTGGGCTGTGCTCGTAGTCGCGCAGCTGAGCCCCTTGCTCCTGCACTGTCCGCAACCAGTCCGCCGCTGGCTCGTCGCCAGGCAGGCGCAGACGCACCGGCAACGTGTTGATGAACATCCCGACAATCGACTCGGTGCCGTCCAGGGTCGCTGGTCGGCCGGAGACGGTGGCACCAAAGAGCACCTCGCGCTCGTCACCGGAACGGGCGAGGAGGAGCGCCCAGGCTCCCTGCGTCACGGTGTTGAGGGTCAATCGATGGCGGCGTGCAAAGCTCGCCAGCTGGTCGGACACCAACTCGTCGAGCTGCAGTCGGGCATGGCGTCGAGCCGCCGCTGCGAACCTTCCTCCTACGGCCGGCCCGGCCAGCGGCAGGGGTGTAGGCCGTCGGAAGCCCGCCAGCCGGCGACGCCAGAAAGCCTCGGTACGCCGCGGGTCGTGCTCGGCCAGCCAAGCGATGTAGTCGCGGTAGGGCCGTGGTCGCGGCAGTGTTGTCTGGTGACCGCGACGCAGGGCATTGTAGAAGGCGAAGCACTCACTGAGGATCAGCGGGGTGGACCAGCCATCGACTACAGTGTGGTGAGTGTTCCATACGAAATGGTAGGAGTCTGGGCCGAGGCGTATCAGGATGAGGCGTAGCAGAGGTGCAAGGGCGAGGTTGAAGCCGCGTTGGCGCTCAGCCACCAGCAGCGCGGCCAGCCGGTCGCGCTGCTCGGTGGCCCTCAGGTCGCGCCAATCGTGTTCTTCGCAAGTCGGCTCGGCGTGGCGGTGGACGATCTGTAGCGGCCGCTCCAGACCCTCCCAGGCAAAGGCGGTTCGCAATGCCGGGTGACGCTCCACGACCTGGTGCCAGGCACCCCACCAGGCCTCGATATCGAGGGCGCCGCGCAGGGTCCAACTGGACTGAGCAAAATAGACCGTCGAGCCCGGGGTGTAGAGGGCGTGGAATAGCAGGCCTTGCTGCAGCGGCGTGAGCGGGTAGATGTCTTCGATGCCTTGGGCGGTGCCGATCAGACGGTCGAGCTGTTGTTGATCGAGTTCGGCGAGGGGGAAATCTGATGGCGTAGAGCCGCCGGCCGGCGGCGAGCAGCAGTGGATGATCAGCGCTTCGAGCTGCTCGAGAAAGGCGCCCGCCAGCCCCTCGATGGTGGTTCGCAGATGGCGGTTGCGGCTGTAGGTCCAGGTCAGCCAGAGACGACCGTCACTGACCCCACTGTTGATGTCGATCAAGTGCGGGCGTCGACCACCGCGACCTTGGTCCGCCCCCATAGCCGCCGCCACTCGCCGTAGCTGCTGGGCTGCGAGCGGTGCGGCGTCGAGCTGGCCGAGATAGTTGAAACTCACCTCAGGCTCCGGCAGCGCGGCCAGCGCTGCGGCAGCCTTGCGATCGAGCGACATATATCGCTGCACACCGAAGCTTAGTCCTTGGCGCGGCACCGCGCGTAGCTGCTCCTTGACCGTCTTGAGGTCTTCGCCGAAGGCTATGTCACCGTCGCCCGCAACAGGTTGCCGCTCTCGACGCAGATCGAGACAGATAGGAAAGAGAGTCGTGAACCAGCCCACGGTACGCGACAGATCGACCCCGGGTCCAATCTCCTCGCGGCCGTGGCCTTCGAGGCCAACCAGCAGGCGGCGCTCGCCGAGCCACGGGGCGAAGGACCGGACCAGTGCGGTGAGCAAGACGTCGTTGATGCGGGTACGGTAGGCTGCCGGCACTTCCCGCAGCAGCCGGTGGGTGGCCGCCGAACCGAGGCTGACCTGGACGCGGGCGGCGGTAGCCTGGGTGTTGCTGCCCTCCGACTTGTCAAAGGGCAGCCGGGCCGGCCTGTCGCCGCGACGTTGCCATCGCGCATGTTGCCACCAAGCCGCCTCACGACGCGCTTCCGCGGACCCAGCATAGGCTGCCAGCCGCTGCGCCCAAGCTTTGAACGAGGTGGTTTTGGGGCCCAGGTCCGGCGTCTCGCCTGCGGCGAGCTGGTGGCATAGAATCTCCAGGTCTTCGATCAATACCCGCCAAGAGACGCCGTCTACCACCAGATGGTGGATCACCGCCAGGAGTCGGGCAGGCCGGTCGACGCGGGTCGTGCAATATGCCAGGCGCAACAGGGGACCGGCAGCAAGGTCGAGACTGGCCTGGAGGGTGGCGGCGGCGCATGTCATGGCCGGGGCGAGCTGGTGCTCGGCAAGCTGTGTTAGATCGATCCAGGTGAACGGCAGCGGCTGGTGGCCCGGAGCATAGGCTTGACGCCAGCCATCGTCCGCTTTCACGAACCGAAGACGCAGTCCGTCGTGGTGGTCGAGCAGTCGGGCGGCGGCTGTGCACAACACTGTGGGCGCCAACGAAGGGTCGAGCTCGAAGCACGTCGCCTGGTTGAAATGCCAAGGCTCGGGCAGGTCGAGCGCGAAGAACCAATGCTGGATTGGCACCAGCGGCACCGACCCCTGGATACGACCTTGCTCGGTTTGTGGCGGCAGCGGGGAACTAGCGGCCGTCGCCAGTTCGGCCAACTCGGCCACCGTCTGGTGCCTGAAAAGATCTCGCGGCGCGAGACGCAAACCGCGGCGCGCGGCCCGCGCCACCACCTGAATGCTGAGAATCGAATCGCCGCCGAGCTCGAAGAAATTGTCGTCGACTCCGATCCGATCGATCCCCAGAAGCTCGGTCCAGATCTCGACGAGGGTTTTCTCAGTGGCAGTGTTTGGGTCTCGGAACCGCCGTCCCTCGAGCGACCGGGTGCCGGTATCGCGACCGGCGTCGGGTCGTGGCAAGGCGTGCCGATCAATCTTGCCGCTGGGTAGTCGCGGCAAGTCCTCTAGCACCATCAGGGTGGCCGGCACCATGTACTCAGGCAGCTCTTCGGTGAGGGCGGCCCGCAGTATCGGCACCAGGCGGCGCGCTGCTCGACCGCGGAGAGGATCGTTGGCGACGTAACCCTTCGGCTGGGGTGGATCTTGGGTATCGGCGTCCACAACCCAGGCGTCGCCTTTGGCACTCGCCTCGTCTTCAGTGACCACGTCGTCCGACACCACCCCTGCCTGGCGGAAGGTCACGTCGAACGCTCCGTCGGCGGCACTTCGCCGCCAGCTTAGCTCGACTTCGTAGGACAGCTCGTGGCCGAGGTCGATCAGCTCTCGCGGATCAACCCCCTGGCCAGGGTTCTCCCGCAACGCGGCGCGCAGCTCGGCGACGGTCGTGAGTCCTCGCGGCTCGGCCAGCAGCTCGAGTAGCCGCAATTCGCTGCTCAGGCGAGCGTTGGGCAGCGCCGTCAAGGCCAGGGTCGACGGCTGCCTGCGGGTGAGGTCGTGCCGTATTGCCTCGGTCGTCCAGCGGCCGGCGGACCAGCTTTGCAGGGCGGTGCTCGGGAGGTCAGGGTTTGCCCGGTCGAGGTGCAGCACCACGTCATAACGGAAACGATTGAGCTCGTTGTGAAACGCTCCGGCTTTGGGTTCTATCCGCACCCCGTGCACTCGAGGTAGACGCCGTAGTTGGTGGAAGTAGGCCGGGTCGATCACCAGCTCCTCTTCGTGCAGGCGTCGTCGTTTGGCTCGCTGGCGCAGCTCTGCAAGCGGCGTTGCGCCGTCGGCACGGGCCAACTCCACACCAGCGCAGAAGGCGTCGAGCAGCGGCAGGCTGCGCACGTCTCCGATCATCACCCGGCCGCCAGGCGCGGTGGCGGTGATGGCGTCCGCGAGTACCCGATCGAGGTAATCGATACTGGGAAAATACTGCACCACCGAATTCAGCAGCACGGTATCGAAGGCGCCGCTGGGGATGCGGCTGAAATCTTCAGCGCGGCACTCGAGCAACTCGACATGAGACAGCTCGCGGCCCGGTGGATCGAATTGCGCCCGCACCCGCTCGAGGGCCTGGTGGGAGAAATCGGTCCCGGTGTAGGCCTGGCAGTGTGGCGCGACCCGCAGCAGCAGCAGGCCGGTGCCGCAGCCGATCTCGAGCAGGCAGCGTGGCTCGAGGGCGAGAATACGGTCTACCGTGCCGTCCACCCATTCGCGCATCTCGGACGCTGGGATCGGCTCGTCGGTATAGCTGCTGTCCCAGCCAGCGGTAAAGAACGTTGGGTCGTCGCCTGGCGAGTCTTGATCGTAGAGGGCTTCATAAACCTGCTGCCAGTCGTTCACTTGCTCGGCTTGCCAGCGCGACGCGGGGAGGCGCCGTGATTCTTCCACCACATAACCTGCCAGGCGGGCCTCACCGGTCTCCATGTTGTCGTGACGGGCAACCACCACTGCGTCCCGCACCTCGGGTCGCCGCCGAAGCGCCGCTTCGATCTCTCCGGGCTCGATTCGGAAACCGCGGATCTTGACCTGGTGGTCGATCCGGCCGAGGAATCGCAGACGGCCATCGATAGTGGCGGACACCAGATCGCCGGTGCGGTACAGGCGGCTTCCCGGCCGTCCGCCGGGATCCGGCACGAAGGCGGTGGCAGTGCGCCGTGGTCGTTGCAGGTAGCCTCGCGCCAGTCCGTCGCCAGCGATCGCCAGCTCCGCTGGTATCCCGATCGGAACTGGCCGACAGTGCGGGTCGAGGAGCAACAACCGGGTGTTGTGGAGCGGCCGTCCGATCGACACTGCGCCGTGCCGCTCGCCGGCTTGCCAGCGCGTCCAGGAGGCGGTGACCGCGGCTTCGGTAGGGCCGTAGGCGTTGACCATCTCCGCCCGGGCACCGCTGGCGAAGAAGCCGTCGCGCAGCTCTTGCGCCAGCGGCTCACCGCTGGCGTAGAGCCGCCTCACTGTGCCGAGTGCGGTGGCGAAGCCAGGCAGCTCGACGAGTGCCCGTAGCACCGAAGGGACGAGTTGCATCACGCTGACGCGTTGTCGAGCGATGGTCGCAAGCAAGGCCGCACCATCGCGCCTAGCAGTGGCTGGGGCCAGCACCAGTCCGGCGCCAGCCAGCAGCGGCGCCCAGATCTCCCACACCGAAACATCGAAAGACAGTGCCGCCTTGTGCAGTACTCGGTCGTCGACGCTCACCGGCAAAACGTCCTGCATCCAGCGCATGTGATGGGTGATCGCCGCGTGTGGTACCAGCACCCCTTTGGGGTGGCCGGTGGAGCCGGAAGTGTAAAGCACGTAAGCGGTCTGTTCCTCGGCCACGGCAACATCTCGCGGCCGTATGGCGCCCGGTGGCGGACCAGCATCCGACTGGGCCTGTACGCCACCGTCATCGACCAGGACCACTCGGCCATCGTGGGCTGGCAGTTCGGCGACCAGCGCTTGTCGGGTGAGCAGGTGTGTGACGCCGGCATCGGCGAGCAGGAAGGTCAAACGGGTGTTCGGCAGCGCGCGATCGAGCGGCAGGTACGCGGCGCCGGCTTCGAGGATGGCCAGCAGGCCAACGATCAGCTCCGGTGAGCGCTCTAGGAATACTCCCACCAGAGTCTCGCGGCCGACCCCGGCCCTATTCAGGCTCGCGGCGAGCATGCGAGCGCGAACTGTGAGAGCACGATAGCTCAGAACGCCAGTTTCCCAGACCACTGCCACCGCATCCGGGGAGCGTGACGCCTGATCCGTCACCAGCGGGTGGAGGAGCGCTGATCGTGGCCAGGCGACCGCGGTGTCGTTCCATTCCACCAATAGCTGGTGGCGTTCGCTAGTGGCCAACAGATCGAGCTCCTCGAGGCGTCGATCGGGATCAGCGCCAACCTCGGTGAGCAAGCGCTCGAAATGACCGGCCAGACGCCGCAGCGTTGTGGCGTCAAACAAATCAACGTTGTAGTAGATCGCGCCGCCGATGCTGTCATCCATTGTCCACAGATAGGCCTCGAGGTCGAAGCGGACCACACTCTGACCGAGGGTCTCGCGGTCTCCCACAAGATTGGGCAGATCTAGGCGCCGTCGCGGCGGATTGTGCAGTGCGAAGGCCACCTGAAATAGAGGGTGACGGCTGGCATCACGCTCCGGTTCCCAGGCTTCGACAAGCTTCTCGAACGGTAGGTCCTGATGAGCATAGGCCCCCAGAGCAAGTTCCCGAACATGCTCCAAGAGCCGGCGGAAGGAGTCTTCGCCGCGGGGCTGGCTGCGCAGCACCAGCATGTTGACGAAAAAACCGATCAGTCCTTCCAATTGCTGATGGTTGCGGCCGGCGATCGGCGAGCCGAGCACCACGTCGCGTTGCCCGCTGAGGCGATGGAGGAGGGTCACAAAAGCGGCCAACAGGGTCATGAAGAGTGAGGTGCCGGACGCCAGGCTAAGGCGGCGAAGGTTGGCGGTCGCTGCTGCAGGCAGAGCTACTTCCTGGACCGCACCGCGGTAGGTCTGGGCCGTCGGACGGGGGCGGTCGGTAGCGAGCTCGAGGGGCGCGAGGTCGGCGAGTTGGCGCCGCCAATAAGCTAGTTGGGTTTCGAGGGTCTCGCCACGCAGCCAGCGCCGCTGCCAGATGGCGAAGTCGGCGTATTGGATCGGCAGCGGTGCGAAGGCGGCAGGTTTCCGGCGCACGGCGGCGCGGTAGCAGGCGGCGAGTTCCCGCAGCAGGATCTCCTGAGACCAGGCGTCCGTGATGATGTGATGCAGGTTGAGTAGCAGTTGGTGGCGCTCGCTACTGTGGCGCACCAAGAGCGCCCGGAAGGTGCATCGCCCGAGATCGAAGGGCCGCGCCGCCTCGCTCGTGATCAACCGGTCGGTTTGGTACTGTTGCGCCGTGGTGGCCAAGCCGGTGAGGTCCACTACCGGCAGACTTGGTGTGGTCGCTAGGATCACCTGCCGAGGGCGGCCGTCACGTTGCACGAAAACGGTGCGCAGCGACTCTTGGCGGGCGGCGAGCGTGATGATAGCGGTGACCAGCGCGGCAACCTCGAGAGAACCTTGGAGGCGCAGGCTGAGGGGCATGTTGTAGGCCGCGACGTCAGGTTCGACCTGATGCAGGAACCACAGCCGCTGCTGGGCAAAAGACAGCTTGAGCTCGCCGCGGCGGGTGACCCGTTCGAACCGTGGCGGCGGCGGGCCACTGGCAGTCGCTGCAGCGCGTATCTGCTGATCGAGCGCGGAGGCGAGGGCAGCGATCGTTGGTCGTTCGAACAAAGTGCGCACCAACATCTCCACTCTCAGTACACGCCGCACCCGGGACACAACCTGAGTGGCGAGAAGCGAGTGACCGCCCAGGCGAAAGAAATTGTCGTCGACGCCTATTCCGCCCGTTTTTGCCTTCCCGGTGGCCAGCACCTCGCTCCAGATCCCTACCAGGATCTCCTCGGTGGGCGTGCGCGGCGCAACCCTTTGACGTTCACTCACTCCTGCCGTCGGGGTGGTAGCGGCTAGCGCCCGGCGGTCGACCTTGCCGCTCGGCGACAGCGGCATTCGAGCCACCGGCACGAAGGTGGCGGGCACCATGTAGGCTGGCAGGCGACTGCGCAAGAAACGTTCGAGGGCATTGTGAGACAGCGTGGCCGACCGGTTCTGAAACGTAACCCAGGCGACCAGCCGACCGTCTTCGGCCGCCGGCACGGCGCTGTCGTATAGCACCACCGCCTGACTCACCGCCGGATGCTCGACCAACACTGCTTCGATTTCTCCCGGCTCGATCCGGAAACCGCGCAGCTTGACCTGGTGATCGAAGCGGCCCACAAATCGCAGCTCGCCGCCAGCCAATCGCCGTACCTGGTCACCGGTGCGGTAGAGGCGGGCTCCCGGGTGGCAGGGAATCGTCTCTACCGTACCGGTGACCAGGGGATCGGGTACGAAACGCTCGGCGGTCAGCCCGGGCTGGCGGCGGTATCCGCGAGACAGGCCCTGGCCGCCAATATACAGCTCGCCGGAGACCCCCAAAGGTACCGGCCGCAGGTGGCGATCGAGCGCCGCCAGCCGGGTATTCTCGATCGGTCGGCCAAACGGCACAGACGTGGATTGAGCTTCGTTTTCTAGGGGCTCGGCGTCGATCCGTTGGCGCGCCGAGTAGACGGTGGTTTCGGTTGGACCGTAGAAATTCCACAACTCGCCGCCGCAGGCCAGCAACTGCACCGCCAGATCCCCAGGCATCGCCTCGCCGCCACACAGCACCCGCAGTCGTCCGTCACCGCGCCAGCCCGCCGCCAGCAGCATCCGCCAGCCTGCCGGAGTGGCCTGCATCATGGTGGCCCGAGACCGCGCCAGCAGCCCGGTGAGACGGTGCCCTTCGGTCGCGGTGGCACGGTCGGTGAGTTCGACCCTGGCGCCATGTAGGAGCGGGTAGAACAGCTCCAGGATCGCGATGTCGAAGCCGATCGTGGTGACGGCCAGCATCGAATCGTCGGCGCCCAGGTCGTTCCCCAACGCCATTCCGAGCACAAAATTAACCAGCGAATGTTGGCTGATCTCGACTCCCTTGGGACGTCCGGTCGAGCCCGAGGTATATATGACGTAGGCGAGGGCGTTCGGCGCCGGCGCTGGGCCTGTGCCTACCGGAGCCGCCGACACATCGTCGGAGCCGGCGATCATTGCCTGGAGATCAAAATGCCGCAGACGGTCGGAGGTGAGCCGCCCGACGGCTGCTGACGCGCGTTGACCTTGAGTCAGCACCAGGCTGGCACCACAGTCGTCGAGAATGTACGCTAGGCGATCGTCGGGATGCTCTGGATCGAGAGGGAGATAGGCGCCACCGGTTTGTAGGATTCCGAGCAGGCCGATCATCATCTCCGGGCTACGACGGGTGGCCAGTGCAACCACGGTTTCTGGACCAATACCCAGTCGGCACAGGCGGCGTGCCAATCGCTGGCTACGGCTTTTGAGCTCACCGTAGGTCAGCATCTGCCGGCCGCGCACCACCGCCACGGTGTCCGGCGCCCGCTCCGCCTGGGCGGCGAAGAGTTCTGTCAAAAGCCGGTCCGCGGGTCGAGCCGTGGCAGTGTCGTTCCATTCGATGAGCAGTTGGTGGCTCTCGCTGCGGCTGAATAGCGGGAGCTGCGACAGTCGGAGGTCCGGGGTTGTTGCGAGACTAGCCAAGAGGTGCCGGAAGTGGCGCAGCAGCCGGTTGACAGTGGTGGCGTCGAACAGCTCCGAGCGATAGAGAGCCCGCACCATCACGCCATCGCCGCGCTCCCATAGATTGAACTCGAGATCGAGGTGGGCGCGAGGCACGTCGAGGTTGAAAGGGCGCGTCTCGAGCCTTGGTAGCCGCAACCCGGCGCTTGGCGCGTTGTGCAGAATCAGTGACACCTGGAACAGTGGGTGGCGCCCAAGCTCACGCTCCGGATCGAGCTCTTCGACCAGCTTCTCGAAGGGTAGATCCTGGTGGGCGTAGGCAGCTAGAGCGAGGTCGCGTACCCGCGCGAGGAACTCGTGTGCCGATGGGTCGCCAGCAAGATCGGCGCGCAGCACAAGGTCGTTGACCAATAGACCCATAACTGCCTCGAGCTCTTCGCGATCACGCTGCACGACCGGCGTCCCGATCACCAGATCGAGCTGCCCAGTGGTACGCTGAAGCAGCGCCAAGAAGCCAGCTATCAGATTCATGAACAACGTGGTGTGGCAAGCTTTACCGAGGCGGCGCAGGGCGTCGATCAGAGCCGTCGGCAGCTCTAGGGTTGCGAGGGCACCGCGATAGGACTCGATTGCTGGCCGTGCCCGGTCGGTCGGGATCATCAACCTGGGCAGGCCGGCGAGGTGCTGTTGCCAGTAGTCGAGATGAGTGGCCAGGATCTCGCCGCGCAGCCAGTTTTGCTGCCAGGCCGAGACGTCGACGTATTGGACCGCCAGATCGGCCAACGGTGACGGCTGGCCACTGAGCAGACAGCGATAGAGCACACCGAGCTCACGTTCGAGCAGTGCCAGGGTCCAGGCATCGGACACGATGTGGTGCAAGCTGAAGATCAAGATGTGGCGTTGCTGGGCGGTTCGCACTAGGGTGATGCGTAGCAACGGCC
Source organism: Acidobacteriota bacterium (assembly GCA_029263395.1). Taxonomy (GTDB): domain Bacteria; phylum Acidobacteriota; class Thermoanaerobaculia; order Multivoradales; family J023; genus JAAELT01. The sequence continues at coordinate 35,388 of JAJCXO010000086.1, forward strand.
CTGTGGCTAAGTTGAATGGCCGGGTCGCCGTCTGGCGTGCCAAACGCCGGCTTTCGGCCTCTCTGCGGTTGGCAGCGAGGTGATCGAGGTCAACCTGCGCCAGGGGCTGAGCCGGCACCGGTGTGATCACCAGTCGGGGCAGACCGTCGTGGCTCGGGAAGCGGCTACGTAAGACCTTGTGTCGGCGGGTGATCTCACGCAGGGAATCGGCGAGCGCTGCCGGATCGAGTTTGCCGTCGAGCTCATAGGCCGTCGCCAGGTTGTAGGCAGAGTTGCCTGGCTCGAGCTGGTCCATGAACCATAGCCGGCGTTGGGCAAAGGAGAGGGGCAACTCGCAGTCCCGCGGAGCGGGCTCGATGGGCGGCCGTTTCCTGGCCTGAGAGGTGCCTTCGCCGCGGGCTCGAAGCGCTGTATCGACCCGACGCGCCAGCTCGGCCACAGACGGAGCTTCGAAAAGACTCTGGACCGTTAGCTCTACCCCGAGGGTCTGACGCACCCGGGACAGGACTTGAATGGCGGTCAGCGAATGTCCACCGAGGTCGAAGAAGCTATCGTCCACGCTGACGCTTCGGCGTTCGAAAACCGCCGCCCAGATCTCCGCCAGCGCCGTTTCGGTGGGACTGGCCGGGCGTTCCGCGCCGAGTGCGTCAAACCGTGATTCGATCGGCTCCGGCAGGCTTCGGCGGTCGAGTTTGCCGGCAGCGGTGCGAGGCAGGGCGTCGAGGGTTACGAACGCGGCCGGGAGTTTGTGGGGAGGCAGCTTACGCTCCAGAAAGCGGCGCAGCTCGTCGGTACTAGGCGCCGCTCCTCGCGGTACCAGGTAGGCGATCAGGCGGCGTCCGCCCGGGCCCTTGCCGCGCGCCACCACCACGGCCTCGCGGACTCTGAAGTGCTGGCCGAGGGCACTTTCGATTTCCCCCGGCTCCACTCGATGACCGCGGATGTTTTCCTGATGGTCGATGCGGCCGAGAAACGCCAGCGTGCCGTCGTCGAGCCAGCGGGCGAGGTCGCCGGTGCGGTAAAGGCGTGATCCCGGACATCGGCTGAATGGATCGGGAACCAGCCGCTCAGCGGTCATTCCGGCCTGCCCTCGATAGCCACGGGCTAGGCTGACACCGCCCACAAGGAGTTCGCCAGCTACGCCGATCGGCTGCGGCCGCAGGTGTCGGTCAACGATCCGCAGAGTGAGATCGGTTGCGCGCCCCAAGGTGAAAGGCCTGCGCTCCCCGCGCTGACAAGCGCCGAAGGCGGCGCCAGGCGCTTCGGTGGTGCCGTAGTGCTTGTGCAGACTGGCGCTGAGTGCAGTGAGAAAGGCATCCTGCACTGTGGGCGGCAAATGCTCACCAGCGCAGAACACGTATCGCAGGCTTGAGAAGACCTCGCGCTGGTGATCCTCCAGAAAGAACCGCAGCAGCGACGGCAGGAATCCCATCACGGTGATTTTCTCGCGCTGCGCCAGCTGTGCCAGATAGCTGCTGTCGCTGCGGCCGCCGGGGCGAGCCAGCACCAGTTGGGCACCACATGCTAAGGGTTGGAAGATTTCACCCACCAGCGATGGGAAACTGATCGGCGACTGGAGCAAGAAACGGTCACTGGGTCGCAAATCGCGGATGCGCTGGGCCCACATCAGGCGGCTGACATGGGCGCGATGACTGGCCAGCACACCCTTGGGGCGCCCAGTCGAGCCGGAGGTATAAAGGATGGCGAAGAGCTGATCGACGTTGAACACGGTGGATAGGGTCGGTGGTCGGCCGAGGCCTGGGCGGCTGGCGTGTCTGATCTCCAATACCGGTACTGTCAATGACGGCAGGGCGCCACGCAGTGGTCGCCGAGTGAGGATCAAGGCAGGTCGGCTGTCGGCGATCAGGTGGGCGAGCTGCTCGGCGGGATAAGTTGGATCGAGGGCTACCAGGGCGCCGCCGGAACGCAGCACACCGGCCACTGCCACCACCATGTCGAGGCTTCTGTCGAGCGCCACGCCGACCACCACCTCGGGTCCAACACCGAGCTGACCTAACCGGCCAGCCAGCCACCGCGCCCGATGAGCCAGCTCGCCGTAGGTGAGCCGCGCCGTGCCATCAACTACAGCCACCGTGTCGCTGCTTGGTCCCACCTGGGCAGCCAACAGTTGGTGGAAACAAACCCCGGTCTGCTGCGGGCCGCTGACGGTAGATCTCCATTCGTGAAGCACCTGGAGACGCTCGCTTGGCGCCAGCAGGGGCAGCTCTGCAAGCCGCTGACGCTCGTTTGCCACGGAGCCGGCGAGCAGGATCTGGAAATGCCCGAGCATACGGGCCACGGTGGTGGTCGCGAATAGATCGCGGCTGCCTTCGAGGCTGGCGATCCAATGGCCGTCCTCGGATCGGCCTAGAAATAGGGTGAGATCGAGTTCCGCGGTGCGTGCTTGCACTCGTTCGGGGCGCAGCCTCAGTCCTGCCATCTGCCGACTCGCCAGTAATCGGTTTTCGACCACGAACATCACCTGAAACAGCGGGTTGCGACCGCCGCCACGCTCAGGTTGCAACTCTGCTACCAGTTGGTCGAACGGCACACCGGCGTTATGTTCGGCGGCCTGGACCGTGCGTCCGGTGCGTTGTAATAGATCGTGGAACGAAAGGTCGTCGCTGAGCTCCGTGGCGAGCACCCGGGTGTCGGCGAAGAATCCGATCAGTGCAGCGGTGGTGTGGTCGCGGCAGTCAAGGGGTGAGCCGATCGCGACTTTGTTTTGCCCGCCATAGCGCCTTAGCAAAGCCTGGAACGTGGCTAGAAACACGTTATGGGCAGTGGTGTCGTGGCGTCGGGCGAGATGTTCGATGGCCTCGCTTAGCGCCTGTGGCAGACGGCGCTCGTGGGTCGTGCCGCGGAACGTTGGTTGCTGCGGCGGCGGATGATCTGTCGGCAGCTCCACCGGTTCTAGTTCCGCGAGCTGGTGGCGCCACCAAGCGATCTGGCGTGCGGTCTGTGCGCGGGGCGAACGCTGACGATGCCGCTGGCGCCGCGCGTATTCCGAGAACTGCAGCGGTAGCGCTGCCAGCGGCGACCGCCTGTTCTGGAAAAAAGCACCGTAGAGAGCTACTAGCTCCGTCATCAGAACATGCCAGGAACCGGGACCACAAACAATCTCGTGAGCGACCAGTACTAACTGGTGGCGACGCTTGGCAAGCCTCAAGAGCAGGCCGCGCACCAACGGTCCCAGGGTGAGGTCAAAAGGTTGCTGCAGAGCGTCTGCGGCCAGGCGACGGGCCTCACGGTGGCGGTGGACGACGGTCAGGGACCGTAGATCGATCCCCGGCAGCGACCTGCTAAGTGCGGCCATGATCCGCAGCCCCGGCTGTCCCTCGTAGTCGGGGTAGGCGGAGCGGAGTACCTGATGACGGCGAACGATCTCGTCCAGAGCGGTTTGCAGCGCGGGCTGAAAGAGATCACCTTCGAGGTCAATCGCAAGGGCGGTGTTGTAGGCGCCGCCGGCCCCCAGCTGATCGAGAAACCACAAACGTTCTTGAGCCGAGGACAAAGGCTTGGCGGTAGCCGCACGCAGCGCCTCGGTGATCTCCTTCGGATGCCGTTTCTGAAGATCTCCGCGCCTTGTCATCCTGACTCCCCTGAAGTCAGAGGGTTCGGGTCGTTGCGGTGTTCGATCGAGGTTCGATGGTGAGTTCGCTCTGCTCAAACGCGCTATTCACCTCGACCATTTGTATGGTCGCAGCGTATCAGCCGTTTCGGAAAGGCGTCAAGCTAGGGGTTATCTTCCTTGCTGGCGCGGAGCTCGGACAGCAGAGCATCGTACCGTGCGGCGGCGGCGGCGGCGCGCTGCTGGAGAAGGGGCCGCTGGCGTGGCCAACGCTCCGCGAGCTTGGCGGCGGTCTCCCACCACTCGATTTCAGCGTCGGTATCGAGTGGGGTTTCGGTCAGTTCCGCCAGCAGCCCGTGAAGGTGCTCGATGCTGGCCCCCACTGTTGCGGTTTTCCAGAAGCGGCCGCCTGCAAGCCGCACATAAACCGGCGCGCTGTGGGCGACCAACGTGCCGCCGCTTCGGCTCCGACCGTTGGCCCGCACCGCCAACCACAGACCTTCCTCGGCTTGGAGCCTATGTTCGAGGCGGAGGGTCTCGGCGCCGTCCTCCGCCCGGACCTCTCGAGCCTGGTCGCCGTGAACGATCAGCTCGATCCCCTCGATCTGGCCGAGGTCGGGGTTGATCTCGGCCACTGCTCGGATGATCAGCGGATCGCCAGTTGCCAGCTCGAGGCGAGTCCCCGGCCCGAAGCCATTGACCTCGAACCGTAACATCGGGCCATCAGTCACGAAGGAGCGTCCGGCGGCGAGGCCGTCGAACCAGGCGCCAGATGTCAGCTCGCCATCGACCCACACATAGGTGCGCACTGCGCCGGGCAGATCGAGGTAAGGAAAATCTGAGCCCGCTGCCGGCGCCAGCTCGAATCCGAGGTTGAGGAAGCGGTACCAGGCCTCGGTGTTGCACCGTCCAAACTGCAGGATCTCGAGGACGTCTACCAGCGAAAACGGCACGTCGATCGCCAGCCCACGCTCGGCCCCGAACCATTCGCCAGCTAGATGAGCATAACCGGTGACCCCGCCCTGGCGCCGTACCTGCTCGAAAACCTCGTGGTAGAGAAAGTAGCGTTGAGGATCACGCACCGGCCGCTGCAGGTGGAGGGCGAGAGCATGGCCGCGGTGGCTGAGCCTGGGATCTTCCTGGCCGGGCACCAGCAAGTAGTTGTCGCGCCGGGCCTCGCTGGCCTCGCCCCAAGCGGTTTGCCGGAAATGTGTGGTGTGCAGATTGCCCATCTCGAGCAGGCTCGCCACATGGACATCTTCTGCTGCCATCTGAGCCAGGATTGCCGAGTTCGGGGAGCTGCGGCGATCGATGTGGAGATGCACGTCGCCGGAGTACCAACCGTCGGCGGGCAGGTCGCGCCAGCGCTTCAGGGCAAGGCTCAGCTGCCGTCGGGAGTTGGCCTCGAGCAGCACATCCACCTGTTCCACGCGGTATTCTGGCCCTTTGCTGACCACCAAATGGTACCGGCCCGGAGGCAGCCGCATGCGGTAGGTGCCGTCAACATAGAACGCGTGGGGCCGCGGCGCCGGCCAGGTGGCGTTGCCCGGGCGCACGAACACCAGCCGTCTCTGATCAGAGAAGGTTTCGACGAGCAACGCCTCCGGTCCTGGCAGCGGAGTCCGGCCGTTGGCGTCGAACAGGCCTACCCGGGCAGCGCAGAGCTGGCCGTTGGCGGCGTCGCGCAGTTGGAGTTCGAAATCGGCTGTAGCCGCCGGTACCGGCGTCGGATCGCGCCGGAGGGCGAGCCGGCACAGGGTGATCACGTTCTGGCCGTCCGCGGTGCCGATAGCAAGATCGCTGCCAAAGGCGCCACGCCCTGCGAAGCGCGCGTGCGCAAGCTCGAAGGTGAGGGCAATGGATCCGGAGTCTAAAGCTTGCTGGGTCTTGGCCGTGAGCTTTGAGTCACCGGCGCCGCTGCGGTCATAAGCCAGCAAAATCTCGGCGTCTTGCGGAGCGAGCACCTCGACCTCTACCGTCACCGGGCCGTCGATGTCGAAGGCGAAGGCATCTTCGACATCGAATGCAAGTAGCGGACCCTCTAGGCAGCGTCGCCCATCAATGTCTCGGACCGTGCCCTGGCCTCGCCCACGCATGCCGAGCGTCCAGGCGACGGCCAACGTGCGCTGGATGTGCTCGGCTCGCCAGTCGAGTTCAGCATGGTAGCGGGCGTCGGCTGGATGGGCCTGTACAAGTGGTGCTTGAATAGTTGCCAGCAGCGCCAGCAGGGTGAGGTATACGTGGGTTCTGGGTGGATGCCGCGGAACCATGGTCTTTCCCTTGGGGCTGCGTGCTCTGCTGTTCCGATCCGGCACCGCCGCGATGGCGGCGCTAAGAGCCTGTCGAAACAGCGTACCACACGGTATTTGGAGGCTGGTGGGCTTCAAGATCGGCGCTTAGGTTTGGCAACGTCTCCGCTCGCTCCAATATCTAGAGGTACCCAGGTGCGCCAGAGTCAGGAGTGTCTCAATTCGACTCGGCAACCTCCTAACCCACTGCACGAAACTTTGGATCCGAGTACACTGCGGACTCCTAGGTGGGCGACCCCTCCGGTGCAGCCCCGTTCGGCAGCTGCGGAATGAGAACAAAGCTTCACGCGAGAGGACAACGCAACGCAGCGGAATAACGGCCCTGGCGGTGCTCGAGCCGTTCGCCAGGAGACTCTCGAGGTGAATCATGGCAGAGCTGAAGAAATGGCTGGTAGCTGGCGGGATCGATAGCGCCGCCGCAGCCCTCGTCGCGGCGCTCCTCGCCGCTTTGTTGCTAGTGGCGGTCAGCGCAACAGCCTATTATCTCACCAAGACGGTGCTCCTGCGGCTGGTGCGTGCGGCCGCCCACCGCACCGAGACGGCCTGGGACGATGCCCTGGTCGAAGCCAACGTCTTTTCCCGTCTTTCCCATCTGGTTCCGGCGATCGTCATCCATACCGCCGCGCCACTGGCGTTGCGGGACTACCCACAGGCCGGATCGATGGTGACCACGGCCACCTTCGTCTACCTCGCCCTCGTCGGGATGACCGTCCTGGATGCCTCGCTCAACGGGTTGCTCGCCATCTACCGTAGATACGAGGTTGCCAAACGTATCGCGATCAAGCCACTGGTCCAGGTAGTCAAGGTCATCGTTTACACCCTCGGCGGGATCGCTGTTTTAGCCATCCTGGTCGGTGAATCACCGTTGGTATTCCTCAGCGGTATGGGCGCCTTTACAGCGATTCTGCTGTTGATCTTCAAGGACGCGATCCTCGGTCTCGTGGCCGGTGTCCAGCTGTCTGCCAACGACATGGTGCGGCGGGGTGACTGGATCGAGATGCCCGGCCAAAACGCCGACGGCGACGTGATCGAAGTTAACCTCACCACCGTCAAGGTCCAGAACTGGGACAAGACGATCACCACGATCCCGACCTACGCTCTGGTGGCCGAGTCGTTCAAGAATTGGCGAGGTATGTCGGAGTCCGGCGGCCGGCGGATCAAGCGCTCGGTGAATATCGACATGGCGAGCATCATGTTCTGCGACCGAGAGATGCTGACGCGTTTCAGACGCATCCAGTTCATCGCCGGATACCTTGAAAGGAAGCTCGAGGAGGTCAGCCGACACAACCAGCGTCAGGATGCTGACATCTCGCTCTTGATCAACGGCCGTCACCTGACCAACGTCGGGACTTTTCGTGCTTATCTCGAGGCCTATCTGCGCAACCACCCCAAGATCCATGACGACATGACCTTCCTGGTTCGCCAGCTACAGCCGACCGACCGAGGTCTACCGATCGAAGTTTATGTCTTTAGCAAGGACCAAGTATGGTCCCGCTTCGAGGCGATTCAGGCCGACATCTTTGACCACATCCTGGCCGTCATCCCTTTGTTCGACCTGCGGGTCTTCCAGGCCCCCGGCGGTGCTGATTTGCGAGCCCTGGCTGCATCCCATAGTGACCTGAGCGCACAGGGGCTGAACGCAGAGGCCGACGTCCCGGCAGGGTAGGGGAACGTGCCCCGCGACACGCGCGCTACGACGGACTGGAGAGCTGCGCCGCGGCGGCCGCGGCCTCCGGCTGAGCGAGCACGGATCGACTTAGTCGATCAGCTCGGCCAATATCCGTCGCCCAGACTACCCTGAACAAGCGGGAAATGGTCTTCGTCGGGCGTATACGACTCAAATTAGGAGTCGTTTGAAGTGCCCGCAAGGATATCCATGGGTGCATATCCGAGAATCATATCGAGTCGCCAGCCTTGCTTCACGAGCACTCTATCCGTCTCGTCACCAGGCTGAATTTGTTCAACCGTCAAAAAGTGATCATCGGTTTTTGAGCTGTGGTACCTGCGAAGAGCCCTGCCGCGGAGATGACCAACTCGCCGTCTCGAAAGGACGAATATATCTTCTTCGACGGTCGCCTTGTAGCCTTTGCGCGTCTCGTCGGCCATCTCAGTGTCAACGACATAATGGTGTTTCCCTGTCTTCTTGTTGTAAAGACGATGTATCCTCTCCCTCCCATTGCCGCTGCAACCGAAGACCGGGCATTCTATACCTTCTATTGAATATCCCTTTGCCTGTGCGTTCTGTACATCAATCTCCTTAGTTGTATAGAAGTGGCACTTGGCTTTTGGATTGTAGGCTCGATAAAGAGGTAGTACTTGATATTCAAATCCTGTTCTATAGGTGTCGTCGATCCACTTCTGATAGTACTGAAGCTGCTCCTTTAATCTTTCCGAGTCATAGCCTTCGGGCACCGAGATGCATGGGTATCTATCGAGTAGGTCGCCAAGAGCAACCAGGGAATCTTGCGGGAAGGAGACGATCGCCAGTTTGCTTTCGATTGATTTAAACCATCGATCAAAGTCCTTGGAATTACGGATCTGGATGGTCGTGTCGCCTCCGATCAAGCTAGTTTTTCTCTCGCTCTTGGCATCGGATAGGGTCCGGGTTTGTTTCGTTGTCATCTCGGCTTTCATGCCGATTATCGATCCATAGCTGGCCTTGATACTGGCTTCCACTTCGCTCTTCTGAGTCGAGGCTACGAGCTGATAGCTGTAATCGAGATAAGCTGCGGCACCGACGACGACCTGCACGAGGCAATGTGTTCCGAAATTTTTGCAGAACACATCCCACTCTGGATCAGTTTTTAGGAGTTGGTCGCAGAAATTCTTGCTGAATGCCACTTTGACGTTGGCATTCAATTGTTGAAGATAACCTTCATGCCGGTACTCGAAACGAATGAAAGATCTATGGGAAGAGGTCTCCGAAGCCATCGAGTGAGAGGCGGTCAAACCCCCGGAGAAGAATCCATAGGAACCAGCCAGCGAACAGGCCACGGCAACCTCTTGACGTAGTGAGGTGTGAGTCTCCCCCGAGAAGCGGGAGGTTTCCGTGATCGAGAATTCTGTGTTGGGGTCGAGGTGCTTCAATTCTACGCAAAGCACCCGGCCACTCGAAAGTGACTCGGGGTCACAGTAGGTGCCCGTGTAGACATCGATGGCTCTTCCAATTGAATCCTTACCTATTCCCGCAGCCTTTTCCAGGTTCGTTAGGGTTTGGCGTGGTTTCAAACTCTTCGTCATCGTAGACTCCTTTTCTTTTTGCCGATGTTCTCGTCTGCGTACTCGAATTTCACCCAGGATCGTGCCTAATAGGGCAAACTCGCCTTTCGACAAATCAAGCCGTTGACCGGCTCTGAAACGGCTCAGAGAATTTCGATCAGATTTCCGATATCTGTCGAAGGGCACGCTGAAGGGTTCGACGAAGCTCACTGACCCTTCGATAGCGCTGGGCCCGGACCGGGGCCAGCGCTCTTGCGACCAGCCTTCCAAGAGGCTCGGAGAGAAGCGTGTCCTCCAAATCTAGTGAAGGCAAAGTCGTAGTCGCGAGCACAGTCGCGGCTTCGGCGAGGCTCAGGTGATCGATATCGAAGGGCGGACGGCCAGTGAGCATTTCGAAGAGGATGATGCCGAGACTGTAGATATCAGACCGCTGGTCAACGCGGTTGGGGCCTCCTTGGAGCTGTTCCGGGCTCAGATACGGCAGGCTTCCAAGGATTTGGCCTGTGGTGGTCAAGGGTGTCGACGAAGAGGAGGGAAACAGTGGCCGGGCAATGCCAAAATCGATGAGCTTCGGATGGCCGTGCTCGTCGATTACGATATTGGACGGCTTCAGATCCCGATGCAGCACGCCGCGACTGTGAGCGTGGTCGACGGCTTCGCAGACCTGCACGAAGAGCTCCAGGCGTTGCCGGATGGAAAGCTCGGTCTGTTCGAGATAGTCGTCGAGACGAGGTCCGTCCACCCGCTCCATGGCGATAAAGGGAAGACGCTGCATACCACCTTCCGGGGCGGGAACATCTTGAATGCCGGCTTCGAAGACTTGAACGATTCCGGGATGCTGAAGCCGGCCCATGAGTTCGATTTCGCGCTGGAACCGGCGGGCTAGGTGGGGGGTGATCGGGCCGGGATAGAGCAGCTTCAACGCGACCTGGCGATCAGGGCTCCGCTGTCGAGCGTCGTAGATTATAGCCATGCCTCCGCGGCCGAGAATGCCATCGATTCGATAGTTTCCGATTCTCCGCTCTGGAACCGTCTCGGGTGGCTTGGGGACCTGCGTCAGGAATCGTGCTAGCTCGGGCAGCTCGAGAGATATCAGGGGCCGCTCGAGGAAGCCAGAATCAGCGGCAAGATTATCGAACAAGGAAAGGGCTTCGTGCCTCAGTTCGGAATCGTCTTCGCAGACCAGGTCCAGTAGATCTGACCAGCGCTTCCGGGGTATATCCGCCGCCAAATCGCAGAGTCTCTCTAGTTTTTCGAGGAAGTCCATTCGACGGCCGGACAAAGCCGTCAGTAACTATTCCACCGGCATGGCAGTCGAGCGGAGCTCGCGTCGTAGCCAAGCGCGGGCGTAGGACCAGCGCCGTTTGACCGTGGCCAGGGAAAACCCCGTCACATCGGCGATCTCCGATAAAGTCAGGCCGCCGAAGTAACGCAGATCCACGATCCGAGCATGATCCGGTTGGCGAGTCCGGAGGGCATCCATGGCTCGGCCGAGATCCACCAGGTCCTCCGTGGTGGCCGGGGTCGTGCCGATCCAATCTCCGAGGTCTACGCGCCAAAAGTCTCCCCCGCGCTTGAGGCTGGATTTACACCTGGCCCGCTCGACCATGATGTCGTGTATGGCCCGGCTGGCGGCGAAGAAGAAATGACGCCGCCCCTCGAAGCTCGTGCCCTGACTTCGGGTGATGCGAAGGTAAGACTCGTGGACCACTTCGGTGGGATCCAGGGTTTGGCCAGGAGCGAGCATCGACATTCGGGAGCGGGCCAGGCGTCGGAGCTCGTCGTAGAGCAAAGATAGGAGTTGCTCAGGGTCCCGATGGTCAAGACGGGGTTCCGCGGATAGGCAATCGACCGCGCTAGGACTATCGGGCGCAGGCGGGGTCGTCCGTAACATCATTATTCCTCCCTGAGCTGATCCCCATGGCGCAGCTTCGCAGAACTTCCAGCAGATATCACCACCCCGCCAGGTTGGAATTCCCCTACGTCGGGGAAGGATCCCTTCCCGGCCCACACGACCTAGCTGCTGAGGTCAGGGTACTTGGGATCGTGGACTTGGATCTATTCGAGTTGGGCTTCATGACATATCCTCGGCCAGTGGTATACACAGTGGTTCAGCCCTGTCAAGGACTGCAGGTTGCTCATCCCTTGGCGAAAGTGTACCCGGCGAAGCGGTCGGCCAATTCTTCAACCAGGAATCGGCGCTTCGGCGCTAACAAACACACTTTGGGGATCAACCACGGCCATGCAGGAACCCACTGTCGCATATTTTACGATGGCGATCGCTCGACAGGATGAGATACCGACGTATAGCGGAGGACTTGGCGTGCTCGCCGGAGACGCGATTCGTTCGATGACGGATCTGAACGTGCCGATAGTCGCCGTCTCGCTGCTCTACCGCAAGGGCTACTTTCGCCAGCATCTAGACGCTTGTGGAAACCAATCCGAGGAGACAGCCGACTAGCGGGTCGGCCACTTCCTAGAGGAGATGCCACAGAGAGTCGCTGTTGAAATCGAAGGGCGACGGGTCTTCGTGCGGGCTTGGCGCCCCGAAGTCACTGGCCCCGGCGACCACACGGTCACCGGGTACCTCCTCGACCGAGACGTTCGCAATACCGTGAAGCGAATCCTGCGAGACCATGAAATCGGCCCAGCTCTGCGACACGAGCGCTGGTCGCCGTCTCCCGTCCAGGGCCCGGGCACGGCATCCAGGCACCACCCAGAAGAGTAGGTGCGGTCGGTTGACGGTTCTGCCCCCGAGGGTAGTGCGACCTCGGGGACGTTGTGGTCTTCTCTTCATATGCCCGGACCTCGTTCCAGCAGTCGCTTCGAGCACCGTCGGCGAGCGCGCCGCGACGCGATGCGGGGGTGCTGCTCATGACCGCTTTGACCGCGGTCGGGACGCTCGGCGGGCTCACCCTTGTGCTGGCGTCGATGCTGGTGCTGGCGAACCGCAAGCTCCACGTCGCCGAGGATCCGCGTATCGACGCGGTCGAAGACATGTTGCCGCACACCAACTGCGGCGCTTGCGGGTTCCCTGGCTGCCGGCCGTTCGCCGAGGCCCTGGTGCTCGGCGACACGCAGCCGGGAAAGTGCTCGGTCAGCTCCGAGGACGGGAGGGCGCGCATCGCCTCCTACCTCGGGGTTGATGTCGGCGCGTTCGACCAGCGCGTCGCGCGCCTGGCCTGCGCCGGCGGCTCGAACGTGACCCGCGACCACGCGCGCTACGACGGACTCGAGAGCTGCGCCGCGGCGGCGCTGGTCGCCGGCGGCGGCAAGGGCTGCTTCTGGGGCTGCCTCGGCTTCGCCGACTGCTACGAGGCGTGCGATTTCGACGCCATCCGCATGAATCGTCACGACTTGCCGGTGGTCGACGAGGAGAAGTGCACGGCCTGCGGCGACTGCGTCGACGCCTGCCCCAAGGATCTGTTCTCGCTGCAGTTGGCGAACCGGCGCCTGTGGGTGGCGTGTAAGTCGCTCGAGGCCGGCGATGGTGTGCTCGAAGACTGCGAAGTGGCGTGCACGGCCTGCGGTCGCTGCGCCATGGACGCACCTGATCTGATCCGCATGGAAAACAACCTGCCGGTCATCGACTATTCGCGGGCGCACGACTCGCGCCATCCGGTCCAGCGCTGCCCGACCGGCGCAATCGTCTGGCTCGACGCCGAGCGCGGCTCGATCAAGGGGCAGGCGGCGAAGAAGATCATCCGCCAGGGCACCCGCCCTGGAGCGCCGACCTGACACGCCGCAGCAACGCAAGATCCAGAGAGGGGGATCGAGATGTCCATCCTGACGGCCGCCCGAGAGACGCTGGAAAAGCTGAAAGACAAGCCCGCGAGCTTCAAATACCCCGGTATCCGAGCCGCAATGGACGGTAATACCGCGGTCATCGAGTGCGAGCGCGAGGCGAGCGACGCGGCCGGAGCCTATCCGATCACACCGTCGACGCAGATGGGCGAGTATTGGGCTGAGGCGGCGGCGCACGGCCACCTCAACATTTCCGACCGGCCGTTGATCTTCATCGAGCCCGAGGGCGAGCATGCTGCCGCCGCGGTGACCGCCGGCCTGTCGATGACCGGCCTGCGCTCGGCTAACTTCTCGTCGGGTCAGGGCATTGCCTACATGCACGAGTCGCTTTATGCCGCCGTCGGCAAGCGGCTGACCTACGTGCTCAACATCGGCGCTCGCGCCATGACCAAGGCGACGCTCAACGTGCACGCCGGCCACGACGACTACCACTGCATCGACGACACGGGCTTTTTCCAACTCTTCGCCAAAAATGCCCAGGCCGCCGCCGACCTCAACCTGGTCGCCCACCGTCTCGCCGAGCTGGCGCTGACTCCGGGCGCCATCGCCCAGGACGGCTTCTTGACCACCCACCTGATCGAGTCGATGCGCGTGCCCGAGCGGGCCATGATCGAGGAATATCTCGGCCGTCCCGACGACATCATCGACACGCCGACGCCAGCACAGGGCATCATCTACGGCGATCGGCGGCGGCGCATCCCGCTGCTTTGGGACGTCGACAACCCGGTAATGGCCGGCCTGGTGCAGAACCAGGACGCCTACATGCAGAGCGTGGCCGCCCAGCGGCCGTTCTTCTTCGACCACCTACCAGAACTTGCCGACCGTGCGTTCGACGAGCTGTACCGGCTCACTGGCCGCAAATACGCACGGGTCATGACCTACCGCGCCGACGACGCTGACTACCTGATCCTCGGCCAGGGCAGCCTGATCCCGTCGGCCGAGGTGGTGGCAGACTACCTTCGCGACACCCGCGGCCTCAAGATCGGCGTCGTCAACCTGGTGATGTTCCGCCCGTTCCCCGCCGACCTGGTGAGCCGAGTGTTGCGCGGTAAAAAGGGCGTGGCGGTGCTCGAGCGCCTCGACCAGCCGCTGGCCGCCGACCTGCCGCTGATGCGCGAGATCCGCGCCACGGTGAGCAAATGTCTCGAGAATGGCCGCGATCCGGGCGCGTCGATCTACCCGCACCTGTCGACCTACCGCGCCGTCGACGAGGCGCCGGCCCTATATTCGGGCTCGTTCGGCATGGGCAGCCGCGACTTGCAGCCCGAGGGCCTCATCGGCGCGGTCGAGAACATGCTCGAAGACGGCGCCAAGAAGCGCATGTTCTACCTGTCGATCGACTTCTTGCGCGGCGAGCCGGTGACGCCGAAGCAGGAGATGTACCAGCAGACGATCGAGGAGTCGTACCCGCACGTCAAGGAGCTGGCGATCCACGGCTCGGAGAACCCGAACCTGATACCCGAAGGCGCGATCACCGTGCGCTTCCACTCGGTCGGC
>JAJCXO010000087.1 GCA_029263395.1 Acidobacteriota bacterium
ACTCCACACTGACTGCGCGCCTCTCGCTCACTCGGCAATAACACTCCACGCTGACTGCGCGCCTCTCGCTCACTCGGCAACAACACTCCACACTGCCTGCGCGCCTCTCGCTCACTCGGCAACAACACTCCACACTGACTGCGCGCCTCTCGCTCACTCGGCAACAACACTCCGCACTGCCTGCGCGCCTCTCGCTAACACGGCAACAGCACTCCGCACTGCCTGCGCGCCTCTCGCTAACACGGCAACAACACTCCGCACCGACTGCGCGCCTCTCGCTCGCTCGGCGAAGACACTCCGCACTGTCTGTGTGCCTCTCGCTCAAAATGAGCAACGGCTCTGCACCCCTCGGACAGCCCACGCTCCGATGAGCAACGTCGCCACAAGCCATGCGAACGCCCCGTGCGAACTGAGCAAAGCTCGAACGAGCCCTGCGAAGGCACCGTTTTCTCGAGCAACGGCCAAACAAGCACTGTTGAGTCGACACTGAATGAGCCATGCCGCCACAAACGATGGTCACCCCCAGCCCAGGACATTCCTTGATTGGCAAGCATCGGTCAGGTCGCCATAATAGAGACTAACCATGAACCCTATCCCCCGAGCCTACCGAGTCCTGAAGTTTGTCTTCCGATGCATTGTGGGGATTTTCTTCCGTCAGGTGAGGGTCACGGGGACGCACCACATTCCCACTCGAGGCGGTGGCTTGATGGTGGCGTGGCATCCCAACGCGTTGGTCGACCCGGGGTTGATGATGACCCACTTCCCGGGCCGGATCGTGTTTGGTGCGCGGCACGGGCTGTTCAAAATTCCGCTGCTCGGCAGCTTGATGCGCTCGGTCGGCACGGTACCGATCTTTCGCAAGATGGACGCCAAAGGAAGTGATGGAATTGGCAGCGAGGATGCCCGACGGATTGCCAATCGCCTGAGTCTGGATGCCTTGGCCCAAGCTGTGGCCGACGGTTCGTTTGCGGCCCTGTTCCCGGAAGGCCAGAGTCACGACGAGCCCGATGTGCAGGAGCTCAAGGCCGGTGCTGCAAGCCTGTTCTATCGTGCGCATGAACTGACCAAGGAGGGCGCGCCCCCGCCGGTGATTCTGCCGGTGGGTCTGCACTACGATGACAAGGGCGTGTTCGGATCCAATGCCCTGGTGACGTTTCATCCCCCGGTTACGCTGCCGCCAGAGCTGGCCACGCCACCCAAGGACGACGCGACCAAAGAGGAACGGCGACGGCAATATGCTGGCCTCACCGTGGAACTCGACCGGGTGCTGCGGGAAGTGGTCTACGGCACCGTCAGCTGGGATCTCCATCACATGATGCACCGGGCGCGCAAATTGGTGCGGGCCGAACGGGCGGCACGGGCGGGGTCGGCCCTCGGTCGACCCGATATCGAAGAGCGGGTCCTCGGCTTTGCCCGCTTCTGGAAAGGCTACCAAGCTCGCAGCCAGACCCATCCCGAACAAACCCAGCAACTGATGGACCAGTTGCAACGACACGACGAAGAGTTGACAGCCCTCCATCTGGAGGAACACGAGCTCGATCGTAGCCTCCATCTGCGGTCGTTGCGTCGGCCAGCCGAGCTGCTGCTGCAGGCGATCCTGGTGTATCTGCTGCTGCCCTCGCTGGTGATCATCGGCTACCTGGTGAACACCCCAACCGCGCTGGCGATCTTAGGGCTTGCCAAGCTCAACTCCAAAGCCCATAAGGATGAGGCCTCGTTCAAGATGTTGGTGGGTACCATCGCTTTCCCACTCACCTGGTTGATAGTTGCGCTGCTCGTCGGTTGGGGGCAGAGCCTGCTTCACGACACCTACCCCACCATTCCCGACGCTCCCCTGCTATCCGGCGTCCTCGCTTTCTTCCTCAGCGCTATCAGCGGCACCGTCGCCTTGATTTATCTGCGTTTGGTGCGCTCCACCGCACGGGCAATCCGGGTGCGTTTGACGCGGGCTCGCTCTGAGAAGGCGATTGAGCGATTACGCCAGGAGCGTGCTGCGATCTTTGATCAGGTGATGGTACTCGCCTCCGGACTCGATCTACCCGGCACCGTCGCCGAAGATGGTCGGATCGTCCGCCGCGACAGTGGTTCGGTGTAGTGACAGTGACCCAGAGTAGGCACGAACGGCCTACGCGCTCGGCGATCCATGGCGGGTTTTCCAGACAATTTGCGTAATCTTCCATGAGTGGGTTCGGCAACACCATGCCGAGATGAGTGCGCTCGAAAGGAATCGAAGATGAACTTCCAGCCCCGTACGATCGGCTTTGCCTTACTGGCAATGTTGGTGATCGCAAAGCTTCTGCCGGCACCCAGCGTCCAGAGTGAAGAGATTGCGCCGACCCGCTGGAAGTCCTATTACGAACGAACCGCCCAACGTCCGCCTCGGCCCATTCTGATCGCTGCCTTGCAACGCTTCACGGACGAGGGCCGTTCGGTGCAACGGGCGGTGGATGCTGGCTGCGGCCAAGGGATCGACACCTTGCACATGCTCAGCCAAGGCATCAAAGTCCACGCCTTTGATGCCGAAGCGGAAGGCATCGAACGGCTGAAGGTCAGAGTTGGCGGCTTCCCGCAAAGTGACCAGTTGGCGAGTCATCTCGAGACCGAAGTTGCGATGTTCCACCAGGCAACTTGGGGGCAAGACGTCGACCTGGTCTTCGCCGGCTTTGCGCTGCCCTTCGCCGAACCGACACAGTTTGCCGCCGCCTGGCCTCAGCTTGTCGACTCGTTGGCGATCGGCGGTCGATTCGCCTGCCAGTTATTCGGCGATCGGGACGACTGGGCAAGTATCGAGGGTCGTACCCATCACACCCGAGAACAAGCCGAAGCCCTACTCCGCGATCACTTCGAAATCGAAGTCTTCGAAGAAGTCGAGGAAGAACGCATGGGGGGCGGCAAGGCAAAACACTGGCACTATTTCGAGATCGTCGCGAAGAAAGTTCGCGACTGACATCGCCCGAGCCGCTCAGAAGGCTTGCTTCTTCGAAAAACGCTCCACGAGTGCGATGAACTCCGGTCGCGACTTCACCTGTGACCAATCGGAATCTTTGAGGACGTATTCGATACTAATCTCTTCGTCCTCCAGGCATGCCTCCAAGCTGGCGAGCGCCTCCGTTGCCCTACCGCGCAGCGCCTGGAGACAGGCAAAATTGTAGATTCGCTCAAGATCTCGTCCGGTTCGCTCGGCATATCTCACAAGGTTCTCGTTAGCTCGAGTCCAGTGCCTCTCCTGTTCCGCCGAACCAGGCTCGGCTCGAGATCCTCTTCCCATGTGAAGTAGACTCGCGTTCGTGAAAGTCTCTGCCACAGCTTCAACGATCGGGGCTTCATCCCGGCTGCCATAGCGCTGGTCGATCAGGGCGTAGACTGCGATCGCCTCGTCGCTGCGCCCCAACTCCTCTAGGGTGAAACCCTTGTTGAAAAGCGCCTGGGCGACCTGTTCTGCGATCGAGACTGCGTCGCGACTGCCATAGCGCTGGTCGATCAGGTCGTAGACTGCTATCTCCTCGTCGCGGCGCTCCAACGCCCCTAGGGCAAAGCCCTTGTTGATGAGCGCCTGGGTGACCTGTTTCGCGATCTCGACTTCGTCACGGCTGGCATAACGCTGGTCGATAAGATCGTAGACCGCGATCGCCTCGTCGCTGCGCTCCAACTCCTCTAGGCGAAGGCCCTTATCGACGAGCGCCTGGGCGACCTGTCTTGCGATCGGCACTTCGACTTGACTTCCATAGCGCTGGTCGATCAGGTCGTAGACTGCTATCTCCTCGTCGCTGCGCCCCAACTCCCCTAGACGAAAGCCCTTGTTGAAAAGTGCCCTGGCGACCTGCTCTGCAATCGCGACTGCGTCGCGACTGCCATAACGCTGGTCGATCAGGTCGTAGACTGCGATCTCCTCGTCGCTGCGCCCCAACTCCCCTAGGCGAAAGCCCTTGTTGAAGAGTGCCTGGGCGACCTGCTCTGCGATCGCGACTGCGTCGCGCTTGCCATAGCGCTGGTCGATCAGGTCGTAGACCGCGATCTCCTCGTCGCTGCGCCCCAACGCCCCTAGGCGAAAGCCCTTGTTGAAGAGTGCCCCAGCGACCTGTTCTGCGATCTCGACTTCGTCACTGCTGCCATAACGATGATCGATCAGGTCGTAGACCGCGATCGCCTCGTCGCTACGCTCCAACTCTCCTAGGGTCACACCCTTGTTGAAGAGTGCCCCTGCGACCTGCTCTGCGATCGCGGCTTCGTCACGGCTGCCATAGCGCTCGTCGATCAGGTCGTAGACCGCGATCGCCTCGTCGCTACGCTCCAACGCCCCTAGGATCAAGCCCTTGAAGAGAAGTGTCCTGGAGACGACTTCGTCTGGAGTGGCTTCTGCCGGTAGACAAGACAATTGGGCAAGGATCCGATCGGAGTCTCTGAGAGCTTCTTGGTAGAGCTGCATCTGCCAATAGGTGAGCACACGAACCTCTAGAGCTATCGACAGATCTTCTACCGGGATTTCTACTTGGTCGACAATCCGACCGAGGATCTCCACCCTTCTCTCACGCGTCAGGGCATCGGACGTCAGTTCACTGAGATCCTTTCCCCAGGTCTCGAGAAAGCCTGTTTCTGAATCTCTGCCAGCATCACATACGACGGCACTCCATCGACGAACAGCCGATCGCTTTCGCTTCAGCAAGGCCTTGAGGAGACCGCTCACGGCCTTGGGAAACTGCTGCGTGTGGGCTACACAAAGGCGATGGTAGGCATGTTCGAAATGGAGCAACTCCCTGTCCGCACTCTGTCTTTCTTTCTCTTCGTTCCCGAGGCCCAGCTCGTCACGACGGCGGGCGAAAGCGTCTCCCAGCCACTCTTGTAACTTCCGGCACCGATCCGGCGAGCGCCGGCGAGCATGCCGGAGCATTTGTTGCCTGACGACATCGTGGTAGGTCCAACCGTTGGAGCGTTGGACAATAAAGGGCATCTTGATGAGCCAATCAAATAGAGCCTCTGCATCGCCTGCACTGCCGCTAAAGTTGACTAGCTCGGTAATGATGTCCCGGTTGATCAGGCGAGGGGCAGCGGCATCAATGGCTAGCTCTTTGCGTTCCGACTCCTCGACCCACGAAAGGAACCTGTCCACCGCAGTGTCGCTAGCTTCGCCGACCGCCGCGACATCAGTCGGTTCTCCAGCAGCCAGGGTAGCCAAGAGAAGCGGCAAGCGCCCAGAGAGTTTGAGAATCAGATCGACAACTTCCTGAGAATGGATCCCGTGACCTGCCAAGTAGTTCTTGGCTTCCTCCTCCGCGAAGGGCTCGAGCGAAAGCCTGGCAGTCAAATCTCCAAATGGTGCCCAGGCGTTACGATCGAGCTCGTTGCGCCCTGCGATGACAAGAAGTGAGTTACCTGGCACATCGCCATGCCGCCCATCCAAGAGGTCGCGCAGCCATTCATCAAGATGTCTTGACGTGAGCTCGTATTCGTCGAAAAAGAGGGCAACCGAGTCTGCATTGGCTACAGCTGCCAAGCCTTCCAGGAAAAGCGGAGTCAGAACCGTGATCGGATCACGCATGAGCTGAACGTCTTTCTTCTCGCTCTTGAACTTGCGCGCCAGAAGCGCTCCCAGCTCCCGCCCCTTGTCCCCCACGGTGTCGACATCGACCTCATCCAGGAGCCCGCCAGCCACCGGGGTTCGGCGTGCCAACAAAACCCCCGCTCGACTGATGACACTCCCGGCAAGGCCGGCGAAGCCCTCCACATACTCCGGATCGGCCTCGAGCGCTTCGCGGTTGCGCAAGAAGCGCTCGTATCGTTCGTTGAAGTTCTTGAACGAACGCATGTCTGCCCCGAGTTCGGTCGCAAGACGATGCATGACTTCTGGAAGCCCTTCCTTCACCTGGTCGATACACGCCGTCAGCCAACCCGCTTCGTGAGCGAGTCGACGATAAGCCTCCAAAAGTTTTGTCTTGCCAACCCCCCCTTGACCAAACACGTTCAAGACGAAACGCCGATGCTCGTCATCGAGCTCGAGGCTCAAGTTCTCGCGGAAGAGGTTGAGTTCTTCCTCTCGAGCTACAAACCGTCGCTGCTTCCGGCGTTCGCGAATCTCTCGAAGAGTTGGGGGCATCAAAATCTCCCGAAAATAAATTTGCCTAAAGTAGGCACATCAAGACCCGGGGCGGCGCATTACGAGTCTTCGAACACAACCTTGGTGTCGCGAGCGGCATGAAGCACACGGACGATGTCGAGCCGGCTCTCCGTGAACTGATAGAAAATCAGGTAGCTCTTGATCGGAAAGCAGAAGAGACCTGGAGAAAGGTCATCGCGAACGCGCCCAATGCGAGGCGAAGCTGCCAGCTTCGTGAACTTCTCGGTCAACGCATCGACAAACTGATCCGCAATTTCGAGGCTGTCCCGGGCAATAAACAGCCAAATTTCGTCAAGATCTCGCCTTGCCGGACCCGAAACGCGAACCTTCATGCTCTATTCTGAATTCGCGTCTAGCTGGCAAGCCGTTTCCGGCCCTGGGCTTTTACTTCCTCCGCCAGCTGCTCCAAGTCGCCCGAGTCATACTCGGATAAGTCACCATTTGTCAGCGCCTGCAGGCCAACTCGAGTTTTGGTGCCCAGAGACTGGAGCTCTTGTTCCCGACTCGCCAAACGTTGTTTGAGGAGCTGAAGGGCATCGCGTACCACCTCACCAGGACTGCGATACCGCCCGTTCTCCACTTGCTCGACGATGAGCTCTTCGAGGTCGGGAGTCAATGTGATCTCCATGAGGTCCTCCGCCAAGTGCCATAGTTCCACTCGATCCGCGACGTGCGCAACCAGACTACCATCACGCTCATCGTATTATCGACATCGCCAGAGGACAAGCGCTGGACGGAGCGACTCGATCAGCTCAGAAACCGAAACCGACCGTGAACGTCGGTCCAAGCGCGATGCTGGATCTGCGGTCCAACGAGCTCCACCTGGACGCCTTGTAACTGTGTGCCGTCCGAGTCGTCAACGATGCCGGCAATCACTCCGGTCTGAGTACCGTCGAATCGCCAGCACCACTCAGGGGGCTTCATCCACCCCGTCATCCGCTGCCTGCTCAACTGCAGGTGCCGGCTTACCCGCAGTGGTTTGACTGGCCTCCAAAGTTTGACCGTCTGTTGCTGACCAATCCGCCGCCACTCGGCGCTCAAACCAAGCCTTGGGTTTGATCAACTTCCAGTCACGCTTCTTGCCGAGGATCTCGAGTCCAACTGGGATGCCGTGGAAACGCACGTAGAGAATGCCACGCCGCTGATCTTTTGCAAGCTCGAGCTCGGCTCGGCCTTGTAGTTTCCGCCCCGTGATACCGAGGTCACGTAACGTCATCTGCTGAGGTGCCATGGCGATCGAAGCGTGCGCTTGAATATCCTTGATCGTCAAGAGTCTCTCGAAACGATCGGCCCAAGGCTTGACCTCGCCGAACAACGCCATCACCGCTCGAGTGTCTTTCATCAGCACATCAAACTCAGCTGCCAGGCGCGGCGCCTCGCCAATCTCGAGGGTTCCATCGGACACATCGAGGGTCATCCACCATCCCTGCTCTTCGGTGTTCCGGCCATCCCGCAGGATCACATCCTTCACCGCCATCCGGGTACCGATAATTTCAAGGTGGAAATTATCGAGATCCCCCCCCGAAATCTTGGTGTGGGTTTCGAGCGCCCCTTCGAATTCGAGATCCTGGAAATGCCCTTTGACATCATCGGCCAACAGTTCTAACTCACCTGAAGCTCGTTTTGTCACCGCGGAACCTTCGAGGTGTAGACGGATCAGGCCCGTGCCAGAATCGACTTTCAGGCCCAGATGTTCTGGCAGATACGCGCCGTAAACCGCCATGTCGGGCACCTTGGCCTGCGGCATATCGAGAACAATGTCCAGGTCGTTCATGCCATCGCGCAGGAAGGGATCGTTGCTGGTCGCCACCAGCCGGAGCCCTTGCCCATGCACGTAGGGATCCATTGCCGGTTTGCGCCGCACCGAGAAGTCGTCGAAGACCACTTCCATACGTGCCAGGCGCCCCGGCAACTGCTCTTCTCTAGACTCTGAGCCGGGTGCCACCGCGATCGCAGGGGCACTAGGATCTGGGTTGTCCGAGACCGCCGGCTTTCCAGGATCGGTGGCAATCTTGTCCACAGTTTTGGGGGCCTCTGGCCCGTCGGTCACGGTTCCGAGCACTCGGCCCGTGCCTTCGGCTGCATAACCCAGAAAATCCAACCTCAGATTGTCGGCGGTGGCTTTCAGCTCGCTACCCGCTACGATGCGGCCATCTTCGAGATGGAGTTTGGCCTCGAGGTTCCCCTTACCATCGAGTGTTTGAATCCATTTCGCACGCTCGATAAAGCGCCGCAGGATCGACAACCGCTCGACATCTCCAGAGACTTCGAGCCGACCACTCAGGAAATCGAGCACCGCGAGTCCTTTTTCCTTTTTGGGATCTAGGGGCGAAATGCCACCCGCGAATCGAATCGCAAGCGGTTGAGCGACTACGGCATCCCCTTTGCGAAGCACGACGTTGTTCCAGTTGAGATCAACCCGCTCCATAGCCAGATCACCTCGGACCTGGGACAAAAAATCAGCCTTCAAATGGCCTTCCCCACCGGCTGCGTCGACATCCAGGAAGGAAAAGCCTTCAATCCTCTCAACGTCGACGTTGCGCAACTCGATGCGCCAACCGGGGGGTCGTTGTGAACGTGCAGGTCGCGGTCCAGCTGGCGGATCTGGATCGCGCGAGATCGCCACCAACAGCCCCTCGATATCGAGCCGTTGGGTGGCAAAACGCCGCCATGGCAGCTTGAGGACCGCAATGTTGGCGAAAGCTCGATCTGCGGTGACCCGGAAGTCTTGTCGCCGACCATGGAGATTAAAAGTCAACGTCGAAAGGTGAATCCGGCCTGGGATGATCGACCAACCGCTGTCCCAACCCAACGTAAATTTAGCGGGCCTACGATTGATTGCCTTCGAAGCCAACGACGTGTTGAGGAAAACGTTGACCGCCAATACATACAGCGCCCAGACGCCCAACAAGGCGAACACAACAAGGCGTAGGCGGCGGCGCGGACGCCTGGACACACCCTTGCCCTCGTTGTCGATGCTGCTAGGCGTTGTTTGGCTCAACGAAGGTCCACTCGCCGTAAATGCAGCCGAACCGAACCAGCGATCTTGATCCTTCCGGTCATCAGCAGCGGGGCTCGGGTCTCTGGATCGAGATAAAAATCGATATCGCCTTCGAGTCCGAGCAGCTTGAAGTCGGTTCTTTCGGGGCCTCGGGCGGCCCGTGGTCGCAACGCGATGCGCAGTGCTTCGGCTTGATCCTGAACATGACGCTCACCTTGGGAAGAAACTTCCACGTAGTCGACGTCGATCTGCTCCTTCGCTTCGACCGTGATGTCGACCGGGCTGACATGACCGTGCGAGTACACATAAATCAGCACCGAATCACCGGGCCGATCGAGGCCCGCCGCCGGCAGTGCATAGAGTAGGGACGCCGCCTCGGTGACAACAACACCGCCGTCCAGGTCTTCTGGGAAGGGAATGTATTCGGTTTCGATGTCGGACCAGGCTGAATGAGATCTCTCCCCCTCACCAGCTTCAGGTCGCAAGGTTTGGGCATACACGCCATCTGCGGCATAACGATAGGTCCGATGCCGCTGCCGTTTCTTCGACAGCGACAGCTCGCTGCGTTGCAGAGCCTGAATATCACCCGGCTCGAACCAGAATCGGACCTGCGACTCCTGACTCAGCAAACGAGTCCTGATAGCGATCAGGTAGCTCTCAGCATCCGCTGCCTGTAGTGGCCGCGCTCCATCCGGGGCGATGAGCTCAGCCTTGACAACCTGATTGGGATGGCTCGAAAGATCAACCTCAGAGCGAGCGGTAATAAAAAACTTAGAGGCTTCGAACTCCAGTCTTGACCACCCGATCCGATCAGGATCGTATGCCTGGCCGCCGTCGACCGGTAACGTCGCCATCACCAAGGGCAAAAGCATTACAACGAAGGATATGTCACGACCTGAAAACATCAAAAACTATTGTACTCTAGCGCAGCCAATCATCCCCGGCTCGCGATCCAGGCCGCAGTCGCGGCGCGATGCACCTACACCAACGCTCTGGGCCCACTCGCGACCCATGCCCGGTCGCAACGAATGAGGATATTGAATCATGCGCTCTCCGAAAACAGCCGCCCCTTCTCTGGTTGTGCTAATGGTGATCTTGGCTGTTGCTATCACCGCTCCTCTGGCAGCCCAACCTCCAGATCTCGACTTGACCCAGGTCGTCACGGGTCTCTCTCGGCCCCTAGCCCTGCGTCACGCCGGTGACGGCAGCGGGCGTTTGTTCATCGTAGAACAGGCGGGCCGCATTTTGGTTTGGGATGGCGCCTCGGCTCCGACGGTAT
>JAJCXO010000088.1 GCA_029263395.1 Acidobacteriota bacterium
CATTCGAATCCAAGCGGCGCTTTCTGTAGCGGCTGACCGAGAGATCGCGACCGTCAAGTTCTCGCGGCAACAGGTCAACACCACGCTTGGTGTGACGACAAAGCATCAAGCGGCAGCATGTATTGCAGAGCGATTTTCTGAGATCAAGGATGTTTTTCCACGGAAACGAACACTCGGTACTTCTGAAGACCCCCGCATGAACATCTTCGACGCAATCTCGTTCGCACTCACCGTGCTTTTGAGATTGTGAGGAGTTAGTTCTTTGAACAACCTGCGGTCCGGCCAGGGCCGCACAGGAGAGGAGCGTTTTCATGAAGGACGACAAGCTTGACCAGCTTGCACGTATCTGGGGAATGTCCGTTGAGCTGATGCTCAAGACATACCAGAGCGACAGTCTCGTCCCAGGAATCTGTATGAACGAAGGATGTGACTTCGCAACCGAAGTCGAGCCAGACACGAGAGCTTCGTGGTGTGAAGAGTGCCGGAACAGAACCGTCACCAGCGCCCTAGTACTTGCGGGGAGGATCTAGCCAATGGGAACACCACGCTTCTCTCTGGGCCGGACAACAGCGACTCAAGGTGCTCTTGCTGAGCTGTCTATGGAAGAAGTTCTCAGAGCCCTTGCTCGACACGCCAAAGGTACTTGGGGTGATCTTTCAGAAGATGACCGCCAGGCCAATGAGCTGGCACTCGAGCATGGTGATCGTTTGCTCTCGGCCTATCACTCGGTCACTGGTGTCAAGTTCTGGGTCATCACAGAGTGGGATCGATCTTCGACAACCGTCCTTCTACCCGAGGAGTACTGAGGTGGTGTTCGCAAACGATCGAGGGCGATATGCTGTCTGTTGTCTATTCATGAGGGTCTGCAGAAGGCCTGATCTCTGGAATGACGCTGGCCCGAGTATTCTCGGGCAAAAGCTTCGAGCGTCTGGTGGGGCGACACTCTCGCCAGGTGAGCGAGTCATGCTCCTTGCCACGTTCGCGTTCTTTGGCGGCGACGAGATGCTTCACTTCGCCGAGCTTGCTCGGCTTGATCCTCCGAGTCTGTACGCGGTTGGTAGCTTGCTTGCTGCAAGCGCTGTCGACGCGATGGCACCAGACCGCTCGCCAACGTGTGTCGACCTGTGGCTCGCTGATGAGGAGAACCTCATCTCCTAACCACTCTGCTCCTCCTGCCGGGGGGAGCATTTTCTTGCCCTATGACCAAGAACCCCATCACATACTTCGCCGAAACCAACCACCGTAACAACCGGGTGCCTTTTGGTATCAAGCGACGTGACCGAAGGCATCATATGTACTGCATTGGAAAGACTGGTGTCGGCAAGTCAACGATGCTCAAGACCATGATCGCCCAGGACATTGAGCGTGGTGAGGGGCTGGCATTGTTTGATCCACATGGTGATTTGGTTCGTGACGTCCTGGGGCTCGTCCCCGAACACCGACAAAAAGACCTCATATACCTCGACGTTCCCGACACCGGTCGAGTCTGGCACTTCAATCCGCTGGCTGGTGTTCCTTCAAAGAAACGCGCACTTGCTGCCGCCTTCATGGTTGACGTCTTCAAGAAGCTTTGGCCTGACGACTGGGGGCCAAGATTGGAGCACCTGTTGCGGAACGTTATCTTCACGCTCCTCGAGGTCAATGGAGCGAGTCTTGGTGATATCCCTAGGCTCTTGACTGACAGCCGGTTCAGGAGAGCGATTGTCCCGAAGCTCTCGAACCCTGAAGTCCGCCGCTTCTGGCAGAAGGAGTATGAGGGGTACTCGCTGAAGTTCAGAGCTGTTGTCGTGGCACCACTTCAGAACAAGGCAGGTTCATTCTTGACGGATCCGTTGACGCGACGGATTCTGAGTGGTCAAGAGAACAGTTTTGATCTTCGAGACGTTATGGACTCGGGAAAGATCTTGCTGGTGAATCTCTCGAAGGGTCGTATTGGTGAAGGGCCGGCGTCGCTCTTGGGGTCACTCTTGCTCTCATCTCTGGCGTTCAACGGGCTCCAGAGGACGGATACGCCAGAGGAAGACCGCCGTGACTTCTACGTGTACCTAGACGAGTTTCATACGTTCTCAACGCTTGCCTTGGCGACGATGCTTTCGGAATTGAGGAAGTACCGAATCAACCTTGTGCTGGCCCATCAGTATTGTTCGCAGCTTGAGCCTGAGATCAGGGATGCTGTCTTGGGAAACGTCGGGACGCTTGTTAGCTTCAGGGTGGGGGCAGCGGATGCACCCTTGATCGCGAGAGAGCTTGCGCCGAGGTTTGAAGCGATGGATCTGGTTGGGTTGCCGAACTTCAACGTGTATTTGAGACTGATGATTGACGGGGAGGTGTCGAGGGCGTTTAGTGGACGGACAATGGCTAGTCCATCGAAAATAGAGCCCTAGAGCTATCAACAGAACATAGTGCCAACTCTGGTGTACACTGAATCTACCTATATATGGACAACCCGTTCCCACCAATCAAACGAGTAACCGTTCTTTCCCTATTTGGTGATGGAGCGGAGACCTTTAGCACGCCAGAGGAAGCCGTTGAGTACATTGAAAGTACCCCCGACGAAAAGAAGGGGCATCTTGTTCGTTTTGAGATACAGGTGGGCCTGTCGAACGGTGACACGGTAGATGGAATTTTTCGTGACAAAGTGCGGTCTGTAGACTTTGTGGTGAATAGACGCTTTTGATCGCGCCTCAGCCGATGCAACACTGGCGTAGTGAGAATTGCTACCAAACCGCCGGCAAGGAGCGGAGTGAAGGCGACAGCCACTTAATCTCATAATATAGCGAGTCGATCGCAACAAGTTAGAAAAGGTTGACGAGTATGTATAGGTGCTCAATACTCGAGAAACTCCCGAAAGCCCATCGAAGTAGACACCAGTCGGGCACAAAGGTTGAATGCAAAGATACAGGGCCAAGAGCGAAACAGCCAATGGACGGGCTTGCTCCGTAAAGGGAATACTGTCCGCACCCGGAATGACAATGAGGAAACCCTAAAAACACAGGGAAGCACGAATCCAAGCATGCTAAGTAGACTTGGGCCCAAATTGAGCGATTCTCCAGCCGAAGAGCGGGCCAGTTGACGATTTAGGCAGCCAGCCAGGACACAAAAACGTCCTGAACACCAAGGTCGTGACGCTCCATCCGCCCGGTGACAGGTAGAATTCTGTGTTGCCGTGCTCGTGCGCGAACTCCAGCGCCCTTCAGTCATCTGGGAAGGTTTGAGCTCAGAGAAACGTACGATCTAAATTGAAGTGCTTCTAAAAGACGAACGCGTCGCTTAGACGGAAGGTAAACCCTTTCAAGTTTCGAAGGCCAAGAGGCAAAATAAAACAGTAACTTGGTGCCTGTTGCGGCTTGAGGTCGCGCCCTTCGTCATCTATCGTGCAGATTCGATGTAGGTCAATCTGAAACGTAGCGTCACTACCTGTGAGACGCTCCTGATATTTCGAACCG
The DNA here is from genome assembly GCA_029263395.1 of Acidobacteriota bacterium. Taxonomy (GTDB): domain Bacteria; phylum Acidobacteriota; class Thermoanaerobaculia; order Multivoradales; family J023; genus JAAELT01. The sequence goes on from JAJCXO010000088.1 coordinate 3,447, forward strand.
TAAGGCCCGGAGAAGAGCGGCTTGTTCAGAGCTGAGCCAAGAGTTTGCTATGAAGGCGGTAGCCGGGTTGTTCTACTTGACCAAATCCGGGCCGATGCGGCATACTTAGTGTATGGAGAATCAGCAGGAATCCTCTCTTTGGCGAGAGTCACTTTTTGCTTCCCGGGGGTCTATGCCGCGATATGGCCTGTGACGAACCAAACGCTGTGGGCCGCGAAGGCAGGCCAAGGGGCACGTGGCTGTCCGGCTAAGCTGGCGCTGCTAGCAGGTCGACTCTGGAAGCCCTGAGTCACGAAGATTTTGATGGTGCGCATTCCGCCATAGTCAGCATCTAATTGAGATCTGCGGGATACGCCATTGCAGTAACTAAGGTAATAAAATGAAACTAACAAAACAGTCAGAAGATTTTCCAGCCTGGTACCAGGAAGTAATACATCACGCAAAATTGGCAGAGCATTCGCCGGTAAAAGGGTGCATGATCATGCTACCTAATGGCTATTCAATCTGGGAGCTGCTGAGGGACCAACTCGACGTGCAAATCAAAGCGCACGGCGCAAAGAACGTCTACTTTCCTATGTTCATTCCCGAAGAATATCTGAGGCGGGAGAAGGAACATGTAGAAGGATTCAGTCCCGAGCTCGCCGTAGTGACAATCGGCGGCGGCAAGACCCTGAGTGAGCCACTGGTAGTGAGGCCAACATCGGAAACGATCATTTATGATGCAATGAGTCGGTGGATACAATCCCACCGTGATCTTCCGATGCGTCTCAACCAGTGGGCAAACGTTGTTCGCTGGGAGCTCCGGCCACGGCTCTTTTTGAGGACCACTGAGTTTCTGTGGCAGGAAGGCCACACGGCACATGCTACTGCGCGTGAGGCTAAGGAACAGGTTAGCGAAATCACTAGCCTATACAAAAGATTTTCAGAAGAAGTTCTCGCGATTCCTGTTGTCACAGGCAGGAAATCTGATTCTGAGAAGTTTGCTGGTGCCGTTTACTCAGAAAGTATAGAGGGCCTTATGCAGGACGGCAAGGCGTTGCAGATGGGAACTGTTCACTATCTTGGTACAAACTTCGCCAAGCCCTTTCGCGTCAAATATTCATCTGAGGAAGGACCAAAGCGGCATGTGCACCAGACAAGCTGGGGTGTCAGCACCCGCCTAATCGGCGCACTCATAATGGTCCATGGAGATGACTCTGGTCTTAGGCTTCCTCCAAGGGTGGCGCCTATCCAAGCTGTAGTTCTTCCGATCTTCAAGAAAGGCAAAGACACCTCAGAACTGACTGCCAAAGCTAAACAGATCGCTGAATCTCTAGACCATTTAGGGGTCCGAGTGGAGATCGACGATTCAACAGAGATGAGCCCGGGCGCAAAATTTTATCACTGGGAACGACAAGGAGTTCCAGTGCGTCTTGAACTCGGGCAAAAAGAACTAGAGGGCGATACTGTCTCCGTCGCACTTCGTGTACCGATTGAAGGTAATAAGAAAATGCAGATATCAACCTCACTCCTGGGCAAAGAGATACCAAAGATTCTAAATAGGATCCAAGAAGAGATGTTTGCTCAAGCGGCGGCATCGCTTGCGACTCGCCATCATTTCCCTACCACAAAGGACGAGTTTAGGGAGCAAATCGAAAGTCGAGCTGGCTTCTTGCAGGTTCCGTGGTGTGGCACATCGACATGTGAAGCTGACATCAAATCAGAGACCAAGGCCACGAGCCGGAATCTGCCGTTTGAACCTCTACAACAGCCTGAATTAGGGGTATGTATTTGGTGCGGAAGGCCAGCGCAAGCGATCGCAAACTTTTCTCTTGCCTACTAGTCACTGGAGAGCTTCACGAGAGCTGCTTCAGCAGTAATCTGATGCCACTTGTCTTCTCTATCTACCTTCAATTCACACGCGTCAGGATATCTCTTGCCCATGACGATGGTAGCCCACCCTCCAAGGAGGGAAGAATCGATTAGCTTTCTAGAGAAGGAAACGTCTCTGTCGTCGAGTACTACAACCTTTCCCATGTCGGATACCTTGCTTGCGAATGCCTCCGCTTCCTCTCTTCGATCGGTGCAAGCCGCCAAGTGAAGATCATAGGGCGCCAAAATACGAGGCCATAGAAAACCACGCTCGTCGCTCCAAACCGCTGCAAGAACTGCCAGTAATCTAGAGACTCCAATCCCAGCGGAGATGAGCAGCGGTGACGGCTTTAGTTCCGAAGCCATCTTTTCATGAACAACAAAATCAGCCAACTCTACTGCCCTAATGTGAGAAGTCGGCCCTGCGCAATCCGGACATGATTTACTGGAAAGGCCGCGAAACGCCAGGCTACACTCCGAACATTCATTCACCATGCACTGCTTCGTTGTGTCAGGACTTGCGACATAGAAAGAGATCGCTTCTGCAGTTGTGTGACGTGCTTGCATTACCGGTACTCCGAAAGAGCTGAGAGTTCCTCTAAGAAGACTCTTGAGGTTCTCGGCTTCTTCGCTAGCTCCGTCAAGCTGCCCTGCCAGGACATAGAAATCTGCAAGATGGAAGGAGACACTGCGAATTAGGCCATGTGCCGGTCGTACCTCATTTCGGACTCGCTCGGAGAGCTGATAAAGGCGCATGGGTTTTGCGGGCGTTCGCGCTTGCCGGTGGAAGATCTCGGCTAACTGCTCTTCCTGGCTTGCGTTCAAGACAAACGTTCCACGTGCTAGGTCCAATTGAGCCAAGCTCTTACCAAGTGACCGGGCACGTCCAGACCGCTCCCAAAGCGCATAACGCTGGAGACACGATGCGTGGATTCTCAAGTAGCCCCTGCGCTCTGCCTCGGCGTGAAGAATACTCGAAACTTTGGAATAGAGGAGGCGTCCTAGAGGCAGAAGTGCATAACAGCCAGGTGAGGTTTTAGTAATATACGCGGACTTCTCAAGTCTCTTTGTGCCTTGGTCTCCTGGAAGAAAAGGCTCGAAGGGCGCCCAACACCTAGTAAGCTTCAATATCATCGCTACTACTTGGTAATTCTTCGAAGAGGCCAAGATTCTCGACTAAGAGTGGGAGGAAGCCTTGATGAAAATCACATTTTGCCTGATCTAGAGTCTTGCCGGAAAGGGCTTGGAATTCTTTGTTTGGTCCGCCGCAAAGATATCTCGCCTCGCAACTCAAACACTCTGCAGCCCATTGCGTTTCGAGAGTTAACGGCGTAGAGAGCCTAAACATGCTGTCCCATTTGTGCGTTGAAAAAGAAAAGTGGCCTTCGGGGTCCACACTGACCATGATATCGCCACCAAGCGTTGCATGAGGCGAAAGGCGTCTGCGGCGATGCCCGATTGCGGCCAGGCAAGGTGTGAGCGCAGAATCGACTGAAATCTGAAGTTCCTGCGCAAGGCGGTGGCACTTAAGCAATAGCGCGAGGTGCCCTGACCCCGAGAGCCAGGCAAGAGTATCCATTTCGAATGGTGTATTAATAGTCAAGGACGTCGGCTGAAATCGGTCTAGGAACAACTCGAATTTCCGGACAAATCCTTCTTCCTGGCCAGGGTATGGTGTAAGCAGGATATGTGGTTGCAAACCAGCGGCAGATAGTGCCCGATAACCAGCAGAAACTTCTGAGTACGTGCTTAATCCTGTCAGCGATCGGCGATTGAAGTTGTGAGCGTTTTCATCTACCTCGATCGATACTCCTACCTCGATAGAATACTTTTTCAGGAAGCTAATTATACGAGCGTTTATTGCGTAGCCATTGGTGGTCACACTTAGAGATGGAGGGCACATTTCCTGTCTTTCAGCTGCCTCATTCCAGATAGCAATTGCTCGATCGATGCGATCTAGATACAAGAGAGGTTCTCCACCGAAGAACTGCATTGCGACTGTTCTATGCCTTCCGTACTGGACTATCTCGCGTGCGAGCTTCTCCACTGTCTCAAGGCTCATTGTTCGCAAGGGTTTCTTTGCCAGTCGCAGCGCTGTAGTTGAGAAGCAGGCTGGGCACGAGAGGTTGCATTGTTCGGTTACGACGATCCGAAAACCGACAATCTCTGCACGCTCACTTTGATCACGCGCCAATTCCAAAGGTGCGGCAGGCATGATGAGGCCCCAAGCGATGAGATCTCGGTGGACATCCCCATCGAAGTTATTGCCGACAGTTCGCCGGGAGAATCTCTTAAGATCCTTTTCTGTGAAGACTCGATCTGCTAGTTCTGCGAGTAAGTCTACGTGAGATGGATGTGCTCGGAATAGTCGTAGAGTGTCGGCACACCAAATCAAAGGCGCCTGCTTGGAGCCGTATACGGAGTATTTTGCGACAGCCAGCCTCACTAACCAGAGGTCCAGTTGAGTCGATGCGAAAAGAGTGAGACACAGTGGGGACCGGCGCAATCGGGGAGTGTTTGAGCTCCTACTTCATTTTTCCTGAGATTCTCAGCGAGAACTGGTAAGGATTCTGTGAGGAGATTTCCGAGCGGCAAGTCGGAGCGATGAAAGCACGGCGTCAAATCGCATGATGCATCTGCAACAAAGATGCTCTTGCCCATCAGACACCGCGGTTTTGGTCCGGAAGACACAGAGGGAGAACCTCCGTACTGTCTTCTCCAAAAGGAATAGTATCTTTCGGTGGTAAGAGGATCGTCAGTTTGGCTCGCGTGCTCTCGCAGAAAGGTCGACAGCCCTTGTGTCATTGGCTGTCGGGCGGACACGCTGCTACTGCCTGTAGGAATGAACGCTGGCTGAAAGCGCACATCTGTTATTCCCAGATGGCGGATAAACGCCAATGTTTCCCTGAGAGTTTGGTGGTTCTTCTCGGTGACAACAGTTGTAACACTTAGTGAAGTGTAGCGCAGACTGACGAGAGTTCTTATTGCATCCACTGTATCTGAAAAGCGCCCACGAAGCGCGTCGTGCACGGCGGGATCGTGCGAGTCCAGTGAGAAGTCGATACGAAAGGGCTTGATCTCGGCAAGACAAGAACAGTCCTGCGACGTAAGGTATGCCCCTGATGTGTTTATGACCACACAGAACCCGAAAGCTACAAGCTTTTCTGTGAGGTCAAGAGTGGAGGCCTTGTGTCGTCGGCTTAAAGGATCTCCGCCCGTCAATATGATGTTCTTGAATCCCAGGTGAAGCAGCCGTTCGTAGAAGTATTGCGGCTCGCAAATAGAGAACACTGCGCTTGAGCGATTTTGGTAGCCAGTCGAATAGAAGCAGTAGTCGCACGCGATATCACATTGGGTGTTGAGGATCAGAAAGAGCGTCCGCTCTCGATGATCAAGCGTTTGCTGTTCCAACAGCGTTCCGCTATCAGTCGTCTCGCCCATCCAACTAACCTTTCGGGCGCGCGATCATGGCCTGGCTCGGGCTTTTCGCCTATTTAGAGCGCCCGGGGCTTCGAGGCTCGACTAGCTTCAGCTGAACAAGCTCTAGCTTGGGAGCAAGCGTTTTTGCTTTTTTAATATTCTTCATTAGCTGTTTTTACCATAGTTTAGCGATCTACGTCAATCGCAGGGTCCATTAAAGCTCTTCTTTTCGGTAGATCATCATTCCGCTGCTTGGGTATGTTTCTCACCTCTCCAACCGCACCACCTCACCTCTCCCCGAAACCCACTCACACGCCAACACATCTCCCTCAAGCACCGTCTGGGTATTCGCGAACAGGAACATCCCCTGATAGCCATCAAGCTCTTGGGTAGCTTCGACCATAGTATCAACCCGCTTTCGGCTCGGGCTCTCCGTCACCGTGAGCACCCGAAAGTGCTTGAACCCGAACTGCTTGGTGTGGATCTTTGTGTCGTAGGTGGTGTGGTAGATGAAGAGCTTCCGGGCAATTGAGGTTGCTTTGAGGTTCCGGCGGACAACGGGCATGCTGCCTCGGTCAGCTTCAAGGAAGAAGTAGACAACATCTTGTCCCTCGGGCCGATCGAGGAAGCGGAGTCCAAAGATCTTGTCGGGTGTGATGCCCATCCGACCTGCCGAAGGGTGGTGGATGTACCACGTCTGGGGTCGCTTGCGATCGCGCGTTGATTCAGGGCACTTGCGCTCAAGGATCTCGGGCCACGAGACAAGTTCGACGTTGCCATGGTCTCGGCACGAAGCCTCGAAAGCCACCATGATCCCTGAGACAAGCAGTGTGTGCTGGAAGTAGAGGGGGCGGACGGAGCGATTCTTGGCAGTCCAGTCGATAGAGTGGCGCGAGATGCCGAATTCAGACGCGAGGAGATCCGCCCCTTTGTTGCCCAGGGCGTAGACCATTTTTGTCGAGCCTGGTTGTCCGAAGTACGTGGTGAGCTGTGCTCGAGGTCGATCGAGATAGCGATTGTGGAACAGAAGCTGAAGGCGACGCTTGATTTGCTGGGGACTGCCATCTCCCAAGAGCTTGATGAGGTGCGACGAGTCAAGAAGTCGGTGGTCATAAACTGCCTTGACGATCCGCAGATCGCGTTCCATGAGCCGAAACGGACGGGTCTTAGTGCGTCGGAATCGCGGTTTTCGCTCTGCGTGGGCCATCAGGACTCGAAGTAGCTCTTGGGTTCGCGGCGATCACGAGATGCGCATTTTCGGAGCTTCTCGTGGCGAGCGTTGATGCGTTCCTCCGCCTCTCGGGCTGGTATGACACATTCGGCACGCTCGAACGCCCGCTTCTTGAACGAGACGACACGACTCGAACTCGCAATGCTCTCGGGGATGTCAGGGGTTCTGACGGTCACGGTCTGGTTCCCATAGAGTTTGACGACTGCGTGCTGCGTTGGTTGGTTGACCATGGTCGCCATTGCCCGGTGGATCTGCTCTTGGAGTGAGTAGACGCTTGTCGGGAGATACTCGAACTGTGGGATCAGAGCCTCATGTCGGCCGGAGCTTGAAGAGCTAAACGCGCTCTCGCCAGAGAAATCTGCACTACTCATCCCATCACCCACCATCACGATGCCTCCTTCTTCAGGTGACATGGTACTCGCTACAAGCGCGCTTGAGGCACCTGTGCTCACGCCGGCACCGCGCCCTTCTGATTGGCTTTCAAGCCACTCTCGGACGTAGCCGACAACGGTTGGCTTGTTGAGTACGGCCTTGGGCTCTTCAAAGTCGAGTTCCCCGGTGAAGAGGGTCTCTGCTACTTCTGCAGCATCAGCGGGAGGTCTGACGCCACCGAAGACCACCTTGTTCTCGATCTGCATGACGGCAGTGTAGACGGCGTCTCCGGCTTGTCGTAATTGGCCCAAGTTTTGATGGGCCAAGACGGCGTGAAGACCGAATTTGCGCCCTTCAGTGAGGATGCGCGAAATATCATCATTGAAGAAGTAGTAGCACTCGTCTAAATAGAGATAGAAGGGGCGGCACCGCTCGGGAGGGCGGCGGAGGGCTTTCATAAAAAGGGCGTTGACCAACAGTGCCCCAACGAGCCGCCTGTTCTCGTGCGAGAGCTTGCCACCGAGGTTCACCAGCACAATCGCGCCCTCTTCCATTGCACGAGAAAGGTCAAGTGAGGGGTTCCCGAGCCCGAGCATGCTGCGGACGACGGGGCTTCGCAGGAATGCCGCGAGTCGGTTGCGTGTGCTCTCAAAGAGATCGGTGAACTGGGACGGCTCCCATCTGTTGAACTGCTCCCACTCTTCGCGAAAGACGCGGTCGTCAAGGTCACTCGTCAAGAACTTCCGGAGGCCGTCGGTGTTGTACGCGTCACAGAGGTCAAGTGCCTCAAGGAGTGTGAGCTTGTTTGCAGCGAGCGCGTGGAAGACGGACGGGAGAATGCGAGCCAGGCGCGGAGTCTTCGAGAGGTCCTCACCACCCCAGACTTGAGCGCACGCCCGAACCATGCCCTCGACAGCGTCTGCTTGTTCTGCAGGCGTGAAGCCTGAGAAGTCGAGCGGATTGAAGCCACACGTCCATTTCTCGTCTGAGGGCTCAATGAGGATGATCTTTCGGCGGGACAGCATCCCATTCCAGACACACCACGCAATGACGTCGTTGTAGAGGCCACCATGTGGGTCGATCAAACAGAGGCCATGCTTGTTCGTGATGTCGTGTCGAATCAGGTGCTCAAGGAACTTGCTTTTCCCTCGACCCGGGGCTCCAAGCAAGTGCAAATGAAACTTGCGAGACGACTCGGGAAACGTGATGTCTCGTCCAAAGGGGTCAGTGCCAAGGAGAATGCCAGGCATCACGAGCGGTACAGATTGTTGAGGAGATCGTCTTTGATGTTCTCGTAGAAGGTCTCGGCAGACTCCTCGTCAAGCAAACCTGCCTTCACGAGCTCGTCGAGCTCGAGCTTCATCTTCTTGAGGTCTTCAAATGACTTCGTGCCAGTCTTCAGGCGTTCGACGGCTTCCGCAACAGGATCTTTGGGCTCTTCTGCTTCTTCTTTTGCTTCTTGGGCCTCTTTGCGCCGTGCGAACTCGTAGTCGAGTTGCTGCTGTCGAAGGAGCAGCTCTTGCTTGCGCACGTTGCCTTCAAGCTCTGCAATGTCGATCTCATCCTCCGCTCGCTTGAGGTCAGCATGACGCTCAGCAGCGTCAGTGGTGAGGATCGTCTCAAGGTCAGCGAGCTTGCCGCCGACGCGCTGGTGTTCAAGGATTGCCCGGCCAAGCTCGCTCTCTGCTTGCACGGCCTTGGTCTGTGCTTTGTGGGAGCGACGCTCAAACGCGCTTGTCCACGGGAAGCGACGCTTCACGAAGGGAGCTGGTGTCTGATCCTCGCGTTTTGCAATGACTTCAGGCTCTAAGGGCTTGTCTCGCTTCATTTGGGTCTCCGTCGCTCACGGTCAATGGTTTCACGCATGACGTCGCTCTCCGCACGGATGCGTGCCTGGAGGTCTTTGAGACGCTTGCTCCAGTTGCGCGACTTCCAGGCTGGTGGGACGCCATCAGTGAATGGGTTGTACATGGAGGCGGTGACCTTCTCAGGATCAACGCGTCGGTTCTCACGAAGGGCAGCATCGACCTCTTCCTCTGCTGGATGAGGGACAAAGGCGTAGTGGAAGAAGGCAACGGTCTGCGCCACAAAAAACGGCAGGGCGAGCACCACCGCGACCGAGACCAGCGGAATGAAGAGGTAGTGCAAGAGGACGCCGAGCGCGTCGAAGAAGTTCCCTCGCGCGCCTGTGACGTCAACGAAGATTGGCTCAAGCTGGCCTGATGGGAGGGTCTTTGCTTCGAGGTATGGCGAGACGGTTTTGTAGTAATTGATGTTCTCACCAGCGCAGCCGCTTGGCAGCAAGAGGCAACCGATGACGAATGCTGTAGAGCACCCGATGCTCCCTACGTCGTTAACTGGACTATCGCGCCAGCTGTGGAATCCGTAGAGCGCCGTCATGAAGAAGATGGTCAAGACAAGCGTGAAGAAGAACCACCCTCCGACTGAGAGGAGCTGTGCGGCCCAAAACCTGTAATACCGAGAAAAGAAGGTTTGGCTGTAGAAGCCGCTCTGGAACGCAATCGTTGTGTTGTCGAAGTCCCAGGCAACTGAGGAGTGATACGGATAGCCTGAAAACGGTGGGGTGATGCTTCGAAGACGGCCATCGTGCCAGATGACGTCATAGGTGTTGGGCTGGAAGGATGCGGTACGTTCATCAACGAGGAAGTATCCGGCTCGAGGCTGAACGCGTGCCGGATTGCCGTCAAGTGTGACCTCTTGCGGCTTGCCAAAGCGCACAAGCCGGATGTCACCACGATGCTTGGGGGCAGGTGGAATTCTGAGACGTTTGCCGTATTTGAAGAGTGGGCGGACATTGGCACGCCCCACGGCAAAACTCGATGGGAGGTCTTCATACCCGAAAGCATAGGGATACGGCCGGACGATGTACGTGTCGTCAACCGTTCCAACGACTATCACGGGGCAGCCCAAATACGCGGTGTTGGGCTTTGAACGCTTGAGTTCTCCTACCCACGGAATCTTCCAGTCGGAGGCAGAGCGTTCAACAGGCGGTGCGACGTGTACAGTCGGACGAATGGTGAGGTATCGCTTCGCGACCCATTCAGGCCGCGAGCTCTCTGGCGTGATGAGGCACCAGCCGTGTCGCTCCTTGTATATGGTGACGGTGCTGTTCTTGGGGAGCGTTCTAACTTTCCCGTAGCTGGTGCCGGGGCCTTTCCTGACGTTGAGGCTTGCGGTGGTGGTGCCGACTTGGGCAGCGAGGGGCTGTGTGAAGAAGACAAGGACGACACAGATACTCCATCGAACGGCCTGCTGTCGTCGTGTCATGGCCAGAGATTCTATCGCGTCTGTCTGGCTCTCCTAATGGTGCTCGCGCAACACCAGCTACAAGACATCGTCTGAAACACCACCAACCGCGACACTCGTCTTCCCTCTTGGGGAAGGTGGCAACAGCCGGATGGGAGTTGGGGTATGGGGTCTTCTGAAGAACAACGGGCGCTGCACGAATCGCCACAGGGATCGCTCTGGGGTCTTCTTCCGAGAATCTCAAGAGGGGGCTCGGCGCTTCGCCGAGCCCCCCTCTTTCTTGCAGGACTGCACAGCACCGACGGGGCTATTTGGGCGGGATGAAGCGTACTCGGAAAGCCAAGGGAGCATGGGATGCTCCGTCTTCGGGCATCCCATGCGAGAAGCTCCCTCGTCACCGCTCTACAGCAGCCAGTGAACCACCTTGCCCTCTTTGGTGAAGAAGGTGCTCATCCGATGGCAGCGGCTTCGACCAACAAGACTGACGTGCAATGCTGGCGTACGAATGCTCCGTATGCTCTTCACCGAAGAGGTCAGCGAGTGGTCGCTGGTGTGCCTCTCGGAGCGTCATCCTGTCATCGTACGTTAGATCGGGTTTCGTATCGCTGTCCCACAACATACTCGTTTTGATTAGGTACCTACTAAGAGGGAGCTTCGACCTGAGACTCACCTCGAGAAAGAGCACAGCGAGCGGAGTCCTCGCGAGGTCAAGTGAGTCTTCGATCTTGACGGAGTGAGGTGCTCGCTATACTGGAAAGAGGTGAGGCGAAAGGGCCTCTGGCTTTCCGAGTACTCCTTTTTAATGGGCGGGAGGCACTGGCGTTGCTGTGCTGTCCTTCCTTCTTTCTTCCCCCCACGTCGGGTCGCCAATGCTGTCAGAAGGTTGTTAGACCACCCCGCTCTGAACTTCTCGCTACACGTCGGCCACCACAGCCACTCAATTGCCACAGCATCGAGGGGCCGACTCCGGTCGTTTTCCGACGCCAACCTTGCGTATTTTATTGAGCTGGCGAGGAGAACGGCCGGAGTCGGGCGCTAGCCCGGCGTGGGGGGAATCCTCGTAAAGCCTGTGCTGTCTAACGGATACGAACAGCACGGGCGTTCCTCTCTTGTACATACCAAGTATGTAGATTGGTATGTAGTATTAATCATTGACGTAACCACTGTGTTTTCAGATATTTATGTTGACAAGAGTGATTTTTCACTCGTACAGTGTGTTTCAGCGAAAGGAGACACACGATGAGCAGACTGTGGCAGCTTGACGACGTAGCGATGTACTTAGGTATCCCCACAAGCTCGGTGTATAAGATGACGAGTGCTCGGTCGAAGAATCCCATCCCGCACGTGAAGCTTGGCGGCCGTCTTCGGTTCCGCAAGCACGAGATCGAAGAATGGCTTGATCTCTGGGCCGTGAACAATCTTGACCGCTTCAAGCGTGCAGTACGCGGAAGGAGAAAGTAGATGGCGACGATCCACAAACGGACGTATCGAGACGGTCGAGTCGCTTGGGTCTTAACCCACGGCTCGCCACCCAACCGAGATCGCTTCGTTGCAGGCGAGACCAAAGAAGAGGCCGAAGCCACCCTGCGGCTGTACAAGCGACAGCTGGCTCTTCACGGCAGCGCGCCTGAAGCTCTGACGATCACCGAGGCAGTCTCCCGGTATGAGTCGTTCCTCTCTCTCAACCGCTCGAAGAGCACACAACGGCGCTATGGCCGCGTGCTCCAGACATTCGCCGACTGCTTCATACCGCAGTTCCATCCCGGCCTAGACCTCCTTCGTGACGTCAAGCCTCTCCACCTCGAGGAATACAAGCGGGAGCGCTTTGAAGGATCGATCACTGAAGACGTCGATGAGCTGGAGCGAGAAGGCGCACTTCGACGCGAGCTTGAAGAGACACCCAAGACCGGCTCGCCCCAAGCAAACGCCAAGTATGGTTGGTTGGGCCGAAAGAAGCTCTCAGCCAAAGTCACCAAGCGCACCATCAACTATGAGCTACAAACCCTCGGCGGCTTCTTCCGCTGGTGCATCAAGCACAACCTCTTATTCCTGAACCCAGCCGAAACCGTCGAACTCTTCCGCCTCCCCAAGAAGAACTATCCCAAGTTCATGACAGCTCCTGAGCTTGACGCCTTCTTCAAGGCAGCCAACGAGTATGAGCAGCGTGTCTTCTCGATTCTCTTGTTGACCGGCATGCGCAAAGGCGAAATCGAGCATCTTGAGTGGAGCGATGTCCGTCTTGATCTCGGCCTCATCTTCATCAGCGAAAAGGAAGATTGGCAGCCCAAGACCAATGAGCGACTCATCCCGATCTCACCAGCTCTTCAACAGGTGTTGGTAGCTCACTATGCGGATAGACGGAGTGATCGCTTCGTCATCTCAAACACCGTCGGCAATCGCGAGACGCATCTGTTGGAGAAGGTGAAGAAGATCTGTCGGAAAGCTGGGATCAAGCCTGCTGCTGCGACCGTACACGCATTGCGTCACTCGTTTGGAGCGCACCTCCGCATGGCAGGCGTACCACTCGCAAACATCGCAGACCTCATGGGGCATGCAGATTTGTCGACCACCCAGATCTACGCTCAGGTCCAAATCGATCACCTGCGTGATGCCGTTGATAATCTGACGCCCTTGGTACCGGACTCTACCCCGGTGACAGCAATGTCGCGCACAAATGTCGCGCAGCTTGAATCGGGTACTACTGAAGCGACGCAAGTGTTGGTATCAAATGAAGTTAGCTCTGAGAGCAACCCTGTCAGGTTGGGAGTCCCTGTCTCCCAGCCAATATATCGATAGTGAACACGGGCGACTTGAGTCGCCCGTTTTTCATTTCAGGGCGGGGTCACTCCGGTGATCTACCCAGGCAGAGGCGCTGAAACCTCGGTATGGCGAGAATTCGAGCTTCTGCCGGGTCGAATCGATCGGCCGACGTCGCCACCGGTGCCTGGCAACTACATGTGCCCTGGTGTCGGCAAGGGGCGAGCTACGAGGGCCGAGTGAGTCGACTCGAGTGATGTCTTCGAGCCGTTTCGTAACTTTCATCCAGCACCTGCGCAGAGCTCGTTTCGCAGCAAGAGCCCCTTGGAATGCATCCCCGCGGTGCGTAAACCCTCGGCGGGCCTCCGGCGTCTAAACCATCGTGTGCCTGACCCCGTCTCGCGATCCCGCAGCATGACCCAAGGAGCCTCCCCGATGATCTCCAAGGTTTGGACCCTCTTTTGCTTTAGCGCCCTGGTGTTTTGCGGCTGTGCCGCGCCGCCTACTTCGCAATCTCAGCCGCCCGCCGACATCGGAACCGTGACCGCCGAGCGTGCCAGCGAGCTCGGGCGGCGATTCTCGGAGCTTCTGGACCGTCACGGAGTCGTGACTGCCGGGGCGGCCGTCATCCAGGCTGGTGAGATTACGTGGACCGGCTACTACGGCGAGCAGTCGCCGGGGGTACCAGCCTCCAGTGAGACGCTGTTTGACGTCGCCTCTATGACGAAGCCTGTCGCGGCGGAGACGTTGATGCGTTTGGCCTCGACGGGAACTCTGTCCCTCGACGAGCCGATGGCAACCCACTGGGTCGATGCTGACGTGGCCGACGATCCGCGGCATCTGAGACTGACGCCAAGGATGGCCCTCGATCACTCGACCGGGTTTCCCAACTGGCGTTTCTTCTTGGATGACGGCATGCTGCGCTTCTTGGAGGACCCCGGCAAGGTCTACGGCTATTCCGGTGAAGGCTTCGACTACGCTATGCGCTGGGCCGAAAAAAAACTGAATCGTGACTTTCCGTCATTGATGGCAGAGCAGGTGTTCAGGCCAGTGGGCATGAATGGAGTGACATTCGCCGTCCAGCCGTCGATGTTCGGGCGGATGGCTCGCCCGGTGGATAGCGATGGCACCTTCCACGGGCACTACTGCAGGCCGAGCGGCTGGTGCCGTGCCGAAGGGGAATACTCGGCAGCGGACGATTTGAGAGTTACGATCGAGGACTATGCCAGGTTCCTGATCTCCGCCCTGAAGGGCGAGGGACTGAGTCCGGAGCTGCTCGCCCAGCGCAACAGGGTCCTGGTCGATCAAGGAGAGGATGCTGTGGTTGACTGCTCTCGAGTCCCTGCGGAGGCTTGCCCCCGGGCCCAGGGCTACGGCTTGGGCTGGGAGGTGATTGACTACGGTGACCATCAGGTCATCGGGCACGGTGGAAGCGACTGGTCAGAGGTCGCACTCGGCTATTTCTACAGTCGCTCGCGGGACGGCCTGCTCCTTTTCTTCAATGCCCCAAACCTGAGCGCCATGGGCGCCATGAGCGAAGCCATCGAGTGGTTCGATCCGGATTCTCCCTACATCGACCAATATCGTCGCTGGTACAAGGAAGACCTCGCCCACAGCCGCTAGTAGGTGACGCGCAAAGCTTATCGGTCGTTGGACCACCATGCGACCGTGCTTCGGGTCGCACCCGACAATAGGTGCCGGGCAAAGCTAATGATTCTGAACAGAGAGTTACCTGACTTCGCCTAATCGAGCCCGGCTTGATGTACCCGGCGGATGACCCAGACCGGCGCCAGCCACGCTAAGACAACCCGAATCCTGCCCAGAATCCCCACGAACGCCGATCTGAAAACAGACCTCTTCCTACACCAGTCGGGAACACCGACTCGGCCGCTAACGTGCACGACGGTCTTTGGCCGAGTCAGGCAGGCCCGCTATACAGTTACCTGGCACCACTTCGGGGGGTGAGTGACAACTTGAATGACACCTGTCACGCCAGCAAGCGCTAACAGGCACCAACAAACGCCAATCTAGAAGATGCGCGGAGTCACCTCCGCTCGTGTAGGCCACACAGAATCAGAAGATTAGCCTCTGATTCCGCGCCATGATCCTTCTTCGGTAGGATCGCTGCTACGGAATCCCTGTCTCCCAGTTCAGTTTCTCACCCCAGAGATAAGTCTTTCTTAGTCAATAGTTTGGGCCGCCCATGATGGTGGCGAGTGCCATTTCGGGTGCCACAACTGGATCTTAGCCTGCGCGGCTCCCTGATCGGAGAGTGCCAGCCCCCCGTCGCGGCTGGCCCAGAGAGCTTCGCATGCTAGGCTAGGCGTACTATGAGTACGCTCTCCATCGATCTCAAGTCTGTCAATCTGCACTGGCTTCAGGCGCAAGCCAATGCTTCCGGCAAGCGTGACCTCAGTCGAACTCTCAACGAGATCCTCGATCAGCTCCGAGCCAGCAACGCCCAAGAGATCCAAAGCGTTCGGGGTACGATTGAACTACCCGAGTCAGATTCAGATCTCACAACGGCAGCGAATGAAGTTCGCAGTTTGTTCGACCGATCGGTAGATCGAACGGCGAGCTTGCTAGCCAGCTCGGATTGAGCAGAGTTGTGAGCCGATATTCCGCTCTGGTCACTGACACCCACCCGATCCTCCTTTTTTCAGCTGGCGGCCGAAAGCTGAGTCCACAAGCGGCCGAGCACTTCGAGGCCTGTGAGAATCAGGAGGCTCCGCTGTATGTCCCTGCGGCAGTAATTTGGGAGGTATCCTTGCTCGCCCGAGTGAACAGAATTCGGTTGGGCAGATCACCCCAGCGCTTCTTCGAGGAACTCTTCAGTAATCCCGCATATCTGCCCGTAGATCTGACTCCTGAACAGATCTACCTGGCCGATGAGATTCGCCCAAATGACGATCCTTTCGATGCCTTGATCTGCGCCGCATCAAGAAGTCTCGAACTTCCTTTGCTGACGCGCGATGGGTCGATCGAGGAATCTGGCTTTGAAGTCGTTTGGTAGGCCCATCACCGCACCGCTCTCAAGGAGACTACTACGCAAGCGAGAGGTCTTCGACGTTTCGTTTCGGGCCACTATGGATACCGGCCTCGCAATCGGCGCAGCAGGATGAGTTTTGTGAGTGCCATTCCCAGTGCCGTCTACGACGATCTATAGCTTTGGAGACATCGTCCTCGTCCCGTTTCCCTTCACCGATCAAAGTAGAAGCAAGCAGCGTCCCGCCGTTGTCGTGAGTTCAACGGCCTATCACCTCGAGCGACGTGATCACGGGCCGATCCCCCCGTGCCGACACCCCGGAACCGGCTACCACGGCTCCAATCCCCGGTGCGGACGCGCGTTTGTCGGCCAACCATTGCGTTAGCACCCCGGTGACGACACCTCGAAATCGGCAACCACAGCTCCAAACCTCGGTGTTGACGCGTTTGTCGGCCAACATTTGCGTTTGCACGCGGTGTTGGCGTGTTTGTCGGTCGACATTTGCGCTTGCACCGGGGTGTTGACGCGTTTGTCGGCCGACATTTGGGCTCGCACCAGGTTGCTTGAGCCATGGTCGAAGGACTTTTGGCGTGATCCCCTGGTGTTTGAGGGGGGAGCCGCGCCCGGGTGGCGCCCGCCGCCAGTGCAGCGATCCAGTCTTTAATGCTTCGATCGAGGCAGAGCGTCAGCACGGCCCGTCGGCGCGTGTCGGCTGTGGCTAGCAGCGAAGTAGAGGTCGACATACTGCTCGATACGCTACGAGTGCCCCGAAACCACGACGCCCAACGGACTGATACTCTCTTTCGCCATGGAACGACTGACGATTCTTCGCCCCGACGACTGGCATCTGCACGTGCGTGACGGCGAGGCTTTGCCTTCCGTCGTCCCGTTCTCGGCCCGAAGGTTCGGTCGAGCGATCCTAATGCCCAACTTGAAGCCGCCGATCACCACAGTCGACCAAGCTCTGCTCTACCGCGAACGGGTACTGGCCGCGGTTCCAGAGGGTGTACAGTTCGAGCCACTGATGACCCTGTACCTCACCGAGCAGACATCGGCTGCTGAGGTCGAGCGGGCGGCGGTCGACCCGAGAGTGGTGGCTGTAAAACTGTACCCGGCCGGTGCCACCACCAACTCCGAGGCCGGCGTTCACAGCCTCGAACCCGTGTACGGCGTGCTCGAGGCGATGGCTGAGCATGGCCTGCCACTTCTTATTCACGGCGAAGACACTGATCCGGCATCCGATATCTTCGATCGCGAGGAACGTTTTATCGAAGGAACTCTGGTGCCTCTCCTGCGCCGCCTACCAACCCTCAAGGTCGTACTCGAGCACATTACGACTGCAACAGCGGTCGAGTTCGTAGGCTCCACTTCGAAACGGGTGGCGGCGACCATCACGGCCCATCACCTGCTGCTCAACCGTAACGCGATCTTCGAAGGTGGACTTCGTCCTCACGCTTATTGTCTACCGGTCTTGAAGCGCGAACGCCACCGACGAGCTTTGGTCGAGGCAGCCACCTCAGGCAACCCCAAATTTTTCCTGGGCACTGATAGCGCGCCACATCCACGTGACGCCAAGGAGAGTGCCTGTGGCTGTGCCGGCTGCTTCACCGCTCACGCGGCGATCGAACTTTACGCCGAAGCTTTCGACCAAGCCGGTGCACTCGACAAATTAGAAGGATTCGCTAGCCGTTTCGGCCCGGCGTTCTACGGACTGGATCCCAACAACACCCGGGTCACTCTTGAGCGCTCCGAGTGGCAAGTGCCAGCGAGCTACCCGTTCGGCTCAGGCGAGGTGATCCCGATGCGAGCAGGTGAAGTCGTTTCCTGGCGACTCACTGATTGATCCGAGCCGGATAGTGATGCAGGCGTCCTGCTCGCATTGGTCTTCAATAAAGCAGCGCCACTTTACGTTGGCAAGGACTCGCTTTGTAGGTCTTGAGCATCGTTGACCGACGTCGGTCCGGTCGGCTCCGGCGGTAGCACGAGGCAGAAGGTGCTGCCGCAGCCTTTGCCTTCGGACTCCACCCAGACCCGACCACCGTGGACCTCGACGATGCGCTTGACCAACGCCAAGCCGACACCGGTACCGTCGATTCTGGTATCGAGACGGTCGAAGAGACCAAAAACCCGCTCTTGGTATCGCGGGTCGATGCCGATGCCATTGTCTTTTACGAAGATGACGTTGTCGTCGCCCCGGGTTTCGAGCCCAACCTCGATGTGCGGCTGGTCCTGGTCACCCATGAATTTGACAGCATTGTCGATCAAGTTCTGGAAGACTTCGAGCAGACGGACGCGGTCGCCGAAGAGATTCGGAAGGTCGGGAGAAACCTCGACGTGGACTCTGCAATCACGAATCTGCCCAGCAACCAGCTCCACGGCATTCTCGACGAGTTCGAAACAGGAGACGCTTTCGTAGGTGTGAACCACCCGCCCAATGCGAGAGAGCTCCAAGAGCTCGTCGACCAGCCGGCTCATGGTAGCAGCCGCGGAGTCCACTCGGGCGAGATCGCGTGCGACGCGTTCAGCATCACCGGCGGCCAGATCGCGTTCGAGTAGCCCGAGGAAGCCCCGGATG
Source organism: Acidobacteriota bacterium (assembly GCA_029263395.1). GTDB lineage: Bacteria > Acidobacteriota > Thermoanaerobaculia > Multivoradales > J023 > JAAELT01. The sequence continues at coordinate 21,906 of JAJCXO010000088.1, forward strand.
GTGACGAGGGGACTCTTGAGATCGTGCGACAGTGTGTATGCGTAACGTTCGAGTTCGGCATTCTTGGCTTCGAGCTCGCGAAACATCTCTGCTCGCTCTTCCTCGACCCGCTTGCGTTCGGTGACGTCCCGTACGATGGCTAGCAGGCCCGGCCGCCCTTCTATTTTGACCAGAGTAGCGCTCATGCTTCCGGACCGGATCTCTCCAGCCTTAGTGCGAAAGGGCGCCTCCCGCTCATGGATCTCATGCCCGTCTTTCAATTTCCGAATCAGAGCGTCTCGCTCTCCGATGTCGATCCAGAGGTTCAGCTCGCTACTGAGACGCCCAATCGCTTCTTCGGGGCGATAGCCAGTGACCCGATGAAAACCTTGATTGGCCAAGAGGATTCGACCTTCAGGCAGGGTGGAAATGACCATCGCATCGGGACTGGCACGGGTGGCGGCAGCGAAATTGGCTTCAGAGACCCGCAATGCTTCCTCGGCACGGCGATATTCGGTGATGTCGCGCACCGTCATCAACAGCCGCGGTTTACCGGCAAAATCGATCACGTCTGCAGACACCAGACACACCATGTGCTCGCCGGAGCGTCGCCGGAAAGTCAGCTCTTGATTGGTGACCGTGCCTTCGGTGTCGATGGCCTTGCGCAGCCGGTTACGGTCTTCTGAATTCACCCACAGCTTGAGATCAGCCGACGTATTACCTATTGTCTCGGCGCGGCTGTAGCCGGTGATGCGCCGAAAGCTCTCATTGATCTCGAGGAAGCGCCCTTCTTTCAAGCTGGTCACAGTGACCGCGTCCGGGCTTGCGCGGAACGCCTTTTGGAACAATGCCTCGGTATCGGAACGATTCCGCTCGAGGAGGTAGATGGCCGGAAAGATCAACAGGCTGACCATCAACGCAACAGGCTCTGGTGCAATCGCTGTCAAACCCTTCGATCCGCGATACGCCGCCAAGACCAACGCAGGATGGGTCGTCAATGTCATCAGCAAGATCGTCAGGATCCAAGCGCGGGCGTCTCGCCAGCGATAGAGCAGCACTAGAGACCAGACCGTGGCCGCGGCCCGGAGTACGAACGATAGGATGACGATCCAATGCATCGGCGGTCTTTGATCGCGTCTGACCACGGTAGTGGATGACGGCCTGATAGTGCACAATGGTCTGTGAATGCACTATTGGCTATCAGTGGTTTGCCTGGGCCATAGTACCCGATAGCCTGAATTGAACACTTGAAAAGGAGTCTCGCCATGTTCTCGTCGGAAGCCGTGACGCGAGGGGTCCGAATCCTTGTAGAGCCCCAGTACGACCCAACCCGTTCACAACCGCAAGAGAGCTTGTGGTTCTTCCTTTACACCGTCACGATTCGCAACGAGAGTCTGGAGACCGTGCAGCTGATATCCCGACACTGGGTCATCACCGACGAGGCCAACCATGTCGAGGAGGTGAAAGGACCGGGGGTGGTTGGTGAGCAGCCGATCCTGGCGCCCAACGAGAGCTTTCGCTACACCTCGGGTTGCCCCTTGAAGACCCCAATGGGGACGATGCACGGCAGCTACCAAATGCAGGTTCGAGGCGGAGAGGCCTTCGACGCCGAAATCGCGCCCTTCACCCTCAGCGAACTCTACACCGTGAACTGAGGCGCGGTTCAACCTCGACAAATAATTCGACACTTGGATGCATCCGAATTTTGCTCGCCGACGTTATTAAATAACGAGCAAGGCGACTGTATCGGGAAGGTCTCCTTGTCCAAGAAGTTAAAAGTCCTCAAGGTCTCCTCCCCCGTACCGTTGTCCCTCCTCGGTACGGGGCTTTTTGTTTTGGACGCCTTTATTTGACTTTCTTGGGTGGAATTTCTTCGGGCCAATCCGCAGCCTCAATTCTGAGGCCCCCAAAAGAGGGCCTTCAACTTCAGAGAAGCTGCCGAAGCACGTACTGCAGGATGCCTCCGTGCAGGTAGTACTGCACTTCCTGCGGCGTATCGAGCCGGACCTTGACTTGGAAATCGAGTTGGCTGCCGTCGTCGCGCCGTGCGGTGACGGTTAGCTCGCGACCTGGTTCACCGGCAGCGGCCTTGGTGATCAGGTCAGAGAGCCCCGGAACGTCGTAAGTCTCGTGACCATCGAGACCTAGGCTTTCGGCAGATGCCCCGGGCATCATCTCGAGCGGTAGAACACCCATCCCGACCAGGTTGCTGCGATGGATCCGCTCGTAGCTTTGCGTGATCACCGCACGCACGCCGAGCAGCAAAGAGCCCTTAGCGGCCCAATCGCGGGACGAGCCTGTGCCGTATTCCGTGCCCGCCAGCACGATCAAGGGCACGTCTTCGGCTTTATACTTCATCGCCGCGTCAAAGATCGACATCGGCTCGCCGCTCGGCATGTGCAGCGTGAAACCACCTTCGATTTCCGGCACCAGTTTGTTGCGCAGTCGCACGTTGGCGAAGGTGCCACGCATCATCACTTCATGGTTACCGCGCCGTGAGCCGTAGGAGTTGAAGTCCTTAGGTGCCACACCGTGCTCGACAAGGTACTTGCCTGCAGGGCTATCGCGTTTAATGGCGCCCGCTGGGGAAATATGATCGGTGGTCACCGTATCGCCGAGCAGGGCGAGCACCCGAGCGCCACGCAGGTCTTCCGGTGCTTCCGGTTGACGCGACATTTCGACGAAGTAGGGCGGTAATCGCACGTAGGTGGAGTCATCGGACCAAGCGAAGGTGTTGCCTTCCGGAGTTGGCAGAGCCCGCCATTGATCGTCACCAGTGAAGACATCGGCGTACTCGCTCTGGAACATCTCCGCATGTAGTGCTTCACTTACGGTCGATTGGACTTCCTGCTGAGTCGGCCAAAGATCTTTCAGGAATACCGGCTCGGCGGCGGCGTCGAATCCCAACGGCTCGTTGTAGATGTCGATGTCGATGCGGCCGGCGAGTGCATAGGCCACCACCAACGGCGGCGACGCCAAGTAGTTGGCCCGGACATCGGAGCTGATTCGGCCTTCGAAGTTGCGGTTGCCCGACAGCACCGATGTGGCCACCAGATCGCCAGCGTTGATCGCTTCGGAGATCGGTGCCGGCAGCGGGCCACTGTTACCGATGCAGGTGGTGCAACCGTAGCCCACGAGATGGAATCCAAGAGCCTCGAGATGGGGTGTGAGCCCAGCTTCGTCGAGATATCGGGTGACGACCTTGGACCCGGGTGCCAAACTGGTCTTGACCCATGGTTTGGAGCGCAGTCCGCGTTCGTTGGCCTTTTTGGCCACCAGGCCAGCCGCCACCATCACCGAGGGATTGGAGGTGTTGGTGCAGCTAGTGATAGCGGCGATCACCACCGCACCGTGATCGAGCTCAAAGTTCTCCTCGCCAAGAGTGGTCGCTACCGCTGAGGCTGCTACAGCGGTAGCGCTACCGTCGGCGGCCACTCCATCCGACGAACTCAGCACCTTGAGCGGCGACGGGGCAGACTTCACGCCCTTCAGGTCTTCGAGTTGATTGCGGAAAGCGGTGTGGGCGTCCCGCAGCAAGATGCGGTCCTGCGGCCGTTTGGGGCCTGCCAGGGATGGCTCGACGGTGGAAAGATCCAGCGAGAGGCTGTCACTGTACTCGGCTTCTGGGCTGTCGGCAGTGTGGAAAAGCCCTTGCTCTTTGGTGTAGGCCTCTACCAGAGCCACAGCCTCTGGAGACCGACCGGTGAACTCGAGGTAGTCGAGACTCACCTGATCCACCGGGAATATACCGCAGGTTGCACCATACTCGGGCGCCATATTGGCGAGAGTGGCACGATCTGCCAACGGTAGTCTGCTGAGACCTGGGCCGTAATATTCGACGAACTTGCCGACTACACCGTGAGCACGCAACATCTCGGTGACCCGCAACACCAGGTCAGTGGCGGTGGCACCTTCTGGTAGAGCTCCTTCCAATCGGAAGCCGACCACCTGCGGAATAAGCATCGATATTGGCTGGCCGAGCATGGCGGCTTCGGCTTCGATGCCACCGACGCCCCAGCCCAACACACCAATGCCATTGATCATGGTGGTGTGGGAATCGGTACCAACCAGAGTGTCCGGGTAAGCGAACGGATGATCGCCTTCACCCGTCATCACCACCCTTGCCAGGTATTCGAGGTTGACCTGATGGACGATGCCTGTGGCGGGTGGCACTACTTTGAAGTTTTCGAACGCTCCTTGGCCCCAACGCAGGAACGCATACCGCTCGTAGTTGCGCTCGAACTCTCGCTCGGCATTGATTAGCAGGGCCGCGCTCGAACCGTACTCATCCACTTGCACCGAGTGATCAATCACCAACTCTGCGGGCTGCAGCGGATTGATCTTAGAGGCATCGCCACCCATCGCCACCATGGCGTCACGCATCGCCGCGAGGTCGACCACGGCCGGGACGCCGGTGAAGTCTTGCAGCAGCACCCGCGCCGGCATGAAGGCGATCTCGACACTCGGCTTGGCTTTGGGGTCCCAGTCGACAACGGCCTCGATATCCGCCGCCGTCACGTCGCTATCGTTCTCTCTTCGCAAGAGGTTCTCGAGCAGAATACGGGTTGCAAACGGTAAACGGCTGATCGAATGCCCTTGTTGTTCGAGGGCATTCAGGCTCGCGATGCGGAATTCCCGATCACCGGCTCGCAGTGTCTTGAGCGCCGAGAAGCTATCCTTCATGGAGATTCTCCTTGTTTGAATCGCAATGCTAAAACGAAATTTAGCCGGGTGAGCGGAGTGCGGCGCTCAGCGGATTGAGTTGATGTTTAGGGCTCCACCGAAAGCGGAACAGAGCAAGTGTATCGCATGACCTACATCTCTTCACGGCCTTCCCTGATCGTCTCAGGAGCACTAGGGAATGTACTAAGATGGTCCGATGAGCATGGCGGATCTCAAGGCTCCTGTCCTCTTGCTGGCAATGCCCCAGGTCATGGACCCTTTCTTTTACAAGAGTGTTGTTCTGCTGCTCCAGCATCAAGACGAAGGCAGCCAGGGATTCATCGTCAATCGTCCCACTGGGGTCAAAGTTGGTGAGATTCTAGAAGATCTCGAAATCCCTTGGCTCGGGGAGGAGAGTTCCTTGGCGTTCTTCGGCGGCCCTGTGCAACCGCAGCTCGGCACCTTGTTGTTCCGCAATGACGACGAGGACGAAGCCACCGCCGAAACTCGCATCGAAGTCTGCCCCGGTGTTGCGCTGACTCAACATCTCGGCGACCTCGAAACACTGGCGGAAGAACCCCCACCGGCGTTTCGCTTGCTGCTGGGCTACGCCGGCTGGGATACCGGGCAGTTGATCAAGGAGATCTTGCGCAACGATTGGATGACAGCACCGGTGCGCAACGATCTGCTATTCAATGACGATCCGGAAGAAGTGTGGCAGCTGGCAATGGAGTCGGTGGGGATCGATCCTGCACAACTGCCATCCTGGACACCGAACAACGACGAAACCTCCACGAATTGAAACACTATGACTGAGAAAAGATCCAGGGTCGCCGTGGTCACCGGCGGCAGCTCCGGAATCGGCGCCGCATCGGTTCGGCAACTGAGCAGTGCTGGCTACGAGGTCATCACCGGCGCTCGTCGACTCGACCGGCTGCGGGACGTGACCGATTCCGTCGGCGCTACCGCCCTCCAGCTTGATGTGACGGAGCCCGAATCGGTTAGCGCTTTTGCTGCCACGGTTGAAGAGCGGGCGCCGCAGGGCTTGTCTCTACTGGTCAACAACGCTGGCGGCGCCCTCGGAATGGATCGGGTGGAAGAGGCGCGGGATGAGCAGTGGGAATGGATGTTTCAATCCAACGTCCTCGGCACGTTACGGATGACACGCGCTCTGTTGCCAACCTTGATCGCTTCAGGTGCTGGGCACATCATCAACATCGGATCAATTGCCGGGTTCGAGACTTACCCCGGAGGCGCTGGCTACACTGCGGCCAAACATGCCTTGAGAGCACTCACTCGTACCCTGCGCCTCGAGCTCTTGGGCCAACCCGTGCGCGTCACCGAGGTGGCACCGGGCTTGGTGGAGACCGAATTTTCGAAAGTTCGGTTCGATGGCGATGCCGAGCGTGCCACCAAAGTTTACGACGGCATGACGCCTTTGACGGCCGACGATATCGCCGACTGCGTTGTGTGGGCGACCACTCGACCGCCCCACGTCAACATCGACGAGATGGTGGTACGTCCGCTGGATCAAGCAGCTGCAACCCTGGTCCACCGTCGGCCGGTGTCGGGAGAATAGGGGCGTCCGATGGATCCCAAACGGTTAAAACAAGCCTTCCAGCATCTCGAGGCACTCGACGAACGCCTGACCTACAAAATTCGACCACGGTCTTCGGCATCCGTCATCTCGCCGACTGCCGATCAGGTGGATGCCAAACTGCGCGATCTGGCAGCTTATACCGTCGAGCTCAAAGAGATCATGCGCGAGTTCATGTTGTCCTTCGCCAAACCACGTGATCCAGCAGCCTAGCCGGACGAACCGAAGCCGCCCTCGCCGCGAGCGCTGTGGCTGAGATTTGCGACCTCCAGCCACTCGACGCGCTCGACCCGCGCAAACACTAACTGTGCAATGCGCTCCCCACGGCGGATGACAAAAGGCTCGCGGCCGTGGTTGACCAAAATCACTCCGATTTCGCCACGATAGTCACTGTCAATAGTGCCCGGGCTGTTGAGTACGGTGACTCCGTGGCGTAGTGCCAGGCCGCTCCGTGGTCGAACCTGGCCTTCCCAGCCCTCTGGAATCTCGAGCTGGAGGCCGGTTGGCACCAGAGCACGGTCACCCGGCCCCAGGGTTATTGGATCGGCAACCGCAGCTCTCAAATCGGCTCCCGCGCTGCCGGTAGTAGCGACCTCGGGCAACGGCAGACCTTCAGCATGCCCTAAACGTCGAACGCCTACTTTCAATTGCAGCCCTAGTTCGAACGGTTGTTTTGGTTGCCGCGATTGCCTAGGCTGGTGCCCTGGTTACCACGGTTGCCCTGATCGCCGCCTGCGCCACCGATGCCTCGTTGGTTGGCGTTGTTTTGCTGTCCACCATTGCGACGATTTCGAGCCTGACCCTGAAAACGCGGCAGTGAGATGCCTGGTGGCCAAGGTTTGCCGATGGTTTCAGAGTTGATGGTCGGAACCTGAACACCGCCGTCTGCCGCACCGACACCACGCTGGCCAAGTCCTTGAACCAAGTCGACGGTGAATTTCCACTGGGAGTAGTCGCTGCCACCACCACCGCTGCCCCCCAACGGCGCGAAGACCTTGATCGCTTCACCGCCTTCTTGGCTGCGGACACCGAGAATCGGTCCGACGCGGACCGTTTCTCCGCTCTGCGGCAGCCCCAAAGCTGAATTTCGATTGTCTTCCTCGCGGTCGCGGCCCCGGCGACCACGATTGCCTCGTTGGGCGTTTCCGTTCAGATTTCGACCTTGGTTTTGATCTGGTGAATTCTGAAAGATCAGCCCCCAGTCACCATCATCCGACATCGGATTTTTGTACAACTGACGGATACTGCGCGGCTCGACCTTGATCAACTCTTCGAGCTTCGTCGGCAAGCGTCCATGGCGGACCTGGAAGATGCGAATCGCTTCCGCGTACTGCAAACCGCGAAAGATCAGCTCTTCTTCTTTCTCTTTCTGGACAACGTAGCTCCACAACGGCAGCGCCTTGGCAACCAAGATGTTGAGCACCGTGATCGCCACCGCCAACACCACTAAGTTGTAGCCCGCAGACCGCCTTCTGACTGCCGATGAATGGCCACTTCGGCGCCGCCAGAGGTGCCAAAGCTCAGGCGTGGTGAACGTCGAGCGTCTAGACATCGAACGCCCCAGACTTACCACTCACTGTAAGGCACGCCGTCGAGGGATTCATGTTCCGAGAGCGAGAATACGTCGATGATTCCCGGCTCACCGCCCTCAGGCAGATCGGTCTCCGCTGGCTCGAACTCCTCGGCGACGTCCTCGTACTCGACACCCCATTCGAAATCACCGTACAGCGGATCAAACGGCACGTCGCGCAAATAACCCTCTTCGACCAATACATCGAGACTGGGCGGGAAGTAACCTTTGTCGCCATTGTGTTGATCGATAACCTCGCGCAACGTCCGCAGATTGGTCTTCAGGACCGCTTCGTTGGCTCGGCGAGGCGTCTGCAGCAGGTTCGGCAGCGCGATCGTCGCCAGGATACCGATCACCGTGACGACGATGATCAACTCCAGCAAGGAAAAGCCCTGCTGTCCACGTCGGCGGTCGATCCGTCGACGCCGACAGGTGCGACTGAATGATTCGAGAGTTGTAGTCTTCACTGTGTTCACCCATTTAGGTTGCGGACGCGTCACCATGCTCGGACCCGGGCAGTTACCACTCGGCGTACGGAATGCCATTCAAGCCGGTGCCGACACTTTGGGAACGCACGTCGTAAACGTTCTCGCCGCCCCACGAGAAGGAGTCCGCGTCGTCTTGATAGCTTCTAAGCTCCCATTCGTTCTTGCCGGTCATCGGGTCCATCGGAATACGGCGCATGAACCGTTTGATGACGCTCGGTCCTTGGCCGACTAGATTGTGGGCCTCGGTCAGCAGCTCGA